>NZ_JBSGDR010000011.1:0-280387 GCF_053602455.1 Amycolatopsis sp. NPDC004378 | reverse complement strand
GCCGGCGCGAGGTCGCGCGCCACCAGCACGCTCGGTTCCGTCAGGTCGGGGACGCCGGGCGGGGTGACGCCCAGCTGGTCGGCGACGATCCGGTCGCGGACGTCCGCGACGTCCCGGGCGCGCTCGGCCATGTAGCCGCCGGCGGCTTGCAGCGCGGTCATGAACTCGCCCGCCGCCTCCCACACCGCGCGCGGCGCGGGCAGCGAACGCTCCCGCACGAGCGTCTCGGCGGAGGCGAGCAGCGCCGGGTCCGACGCCATCGCCGCGGTCGTCTCCAGGACCGACCGGGCATCTCCGGACACAGAACGGGCACGATCGGACAACCTCGCCGCAACCGCGGCGGCCGACGGCCCGATCCTGCCCGCTTCCGCCCCGAGCTCGCCCGAGATCGGCGTGGAAGCGGGTTCGGGCAGGTCAGCGGCCACGACGACGCGCGGACCGGCGACCCGGCCGGGGCTGACTCCGACTCCGGACAACTGCATGGCGGGACCTCCGGGGGCAACGGATCGCGAAACTGGGGATTGACACTACGGTAACAACGGGCACAATCAAACAGCAACGGGCAAACATCGGAGAGGAACGGGCATGTACGCCGCCGAACGGCACCAGCTCCTGGCGCAACGCGCACGTCGCGACGGCCGGGTCGACGTCAACGACGTCGCCACCGAACTCGGTGTCGCCCCCGAGACCATCCGCCGCGACCTCGGCGTCCTCGAACGCCAGGGCGTCGTCCGCCGCGTCTACGGCGGCGCCGTCGCCGTCGAGCGGCTCGACTTCGAACCCGAGGTCGCGCAGCGGGACCGGACCAACGCCGCCGAGAAGGACGCGATCGCCCGGGCCGCGCTCGACCTCGTGCCCGACCGCGGCTCGATCCTGCTCGACGCGGGCACCACCACCAGCAGGCTCGCGACGCTCCTGCCCGCCGACCGCGAGCTGACGGTGATCACCAACTCGATCCCGGTCGCGTCGATCCTGGCCACCCGCCCCGGCATCACGCTGCACATCCTGGGCGGCCGGGTGCGCGGGACGACGCTCGCCGCCGTCGAGGCGTGGACGCTGCACGCGCTCGACGGGCTGCTCGTCGACGTCGCTTTCCTCGGCGCCAACGGCTTTTCCGCCGACCACGGCTGCACGACGCCGGACATGGCCGAGTCCGCGGTGAAGGCCGCGGTGGTCGCCGCCGCCCGCAAGCGGGTGCTGCTGGCCGACCACAGCAAGTACGGCACCGACCAGCTCAGCCGGTTCGCGACGCTCGCGGAGATCGACGTGCTGGTCACCGACAGCGGCATCGACGCGGGCGCGGTCGCCGAGCTCGAAGAAGCCGGCCCGGAGGTGGTGCTGGCGTGATCGTCACCGTCACCCCCAACCCGAGCCTGGACCGCACCGCCCGGCTTTCCGAGCTGCGCCGCGGCGAGGTGATCCGCGCCGAAGGCGTCCGGCTCGACCCCGGCGGCAAGGGCGTCAACGTGGCCCGCGCGCTGGCCGCGGCCGGCACCCCGACCGTCGCCCTGCTGCCCGCGGGCGGCATGGTCGGCGACCGGCTGGCCGACCTGCTCGCGCCGGAAGGCGTCCCGGTCGTCGCCGTGCCGATCGCCGGGACGACCCGCAGCAACATCACGCTCGTCGAAGCCGACGGGACCACGACGAAGATCAACGAGCCGGGGCCGGAGATCTCGTCCGCCGAGCTCGCCACCCTCGAACGGCGGGCCGTCGAACTGGCCGCGCGCGCGGAATGGCTGGTGTGCTGCGGAAGTCTCCCCGCCGGCGTGCCCGAGGACTTCTACGCGCGGCTGACCGGGCTGGCCCGCCAGGCGGGCGCGAAGGTCGCCGTGGACACCTCCGGGGCGCCGCTCGCCGCCGCCTGCGCGAGCGGGCCCGACGTGCTCAAGCCGAACCTCGACGAGCTGACCGAGCTCGCCGGGCGCCCGCTGCCGCTGCTCGGCGACGTCGTCGCGTTCTGCCGCGAGCTGATCGGCGGTGGCGTCGGCCGCGTGCTCGTCAGCCTGGGCGCGCGGGGTGCGGTCCTCGTCGAAGAGCACGAAACCCGCCACGCGGTCGGCCCGCTGGTCGCCGTGCGCAGCACCGTCGGCGCCGGAGACGCCGCACTCGCCGGGTTCCTCCACGCGGGAGGATCCGGCCCCCGAGCCCTGCGGACCGCGGTCGCCTACGGCACCGCCGCGGTCACGCAGGAGGGCAGCCGCATGCCCACCCCCGAAGACGTGCACGCGGACCAGGTGCGCGTGCTCGACGCCGACCCCACCTTCACCCTCAGCGGAGCCGCCGCATGACCACCCCAGACCTGATCACCGCCGACCTGGTCGACCTCGGCCTCGACGCCGCCGACAAGCACGGGGCCACCCGTGCGCTCGCGCAGCGGCTCGTCGACGCCGGGCGGGTGACCGACCTCGACCTGTTCCTCAAGGACGTCGCCGCGCGCGAGGAGCAGATGGCCACCGGGCTCGAAGGCGGCATCGGCATCCCCCACTGCCGCTCGGCCGCGGTCACCACGCCGACGCTGGCGTTCGGCCGCAGCGCCGCGGGCGTCGACTTCGGCGCGCCGGACGGCCCGGCGAAGCTGATCTTCCTCATCGCCGCGCCCGAAGGCGGCGGCAGCGACCACCTCAAGGTGCTGGCCGCCCTCGCCCGCCGGCTCGTGCGTGCGGAGTTCAAGCAGCACCTGCTGGACGCCACCGATGCCGCCGCCGTCGCCGAGTACATCCGCCAGGAGGTGTCCTGACCATGAAGTTCGTCGCCATCACCGCGTGCCCCACCGGGATCGCCCACACCTACATGGCCGCCGAGTCGCTGGAGCAGACCGCCCAGGCCAACGGCGACACGATCGTCGTCGAAACCCAGGGCTCGGCCGGGTCCGAGCCGCTGTCCGCCGAGGACATCGCGAGCGCGGACGCCGTCATCTTCGCCGCGGACCTCACCGTTCAGGGCCGGGAACGCTTCGCCGGCAAGCCGATCGTCGAGGCTCCCGTGAAGGCGGCGATCAACGACGCCGCCGGGCTGTTCGAACGCGCGAAGGCCGCCGCTCGCGAGCCCGTCGCGCCCGCTGCCCCGGAACTGACCTCGAAGGTCGGCGCCAACGACAACGCCGGGACGAAGGTCCGCCAGTGGCTGATGACCGGGGTCAGCTACCTGATCCCGTTCGTCGCCGCCGGCGGGCTGCTGATCGCGTTGAGCTTCGCGTTGGGCGGCTACAAGATCGTCGACGCGCCGAAGGTCACCCAGCACTTCGACTCGGGCTCGGTCGCCGGCTGGGCCGCGCTGATGTTCCAGATCGGCAGTGCCGCCTTCGACTTCCTGGTGCCGGTGCTGGCCGGGTTCATCGCCTTCGCGATGGCCGACCGGCCGGCCATCGCGCCCGGGTTCGTCGGCGGCGCCATCGCCGTCACGGTCGGGGCCGGGTTCCTCGGCGGCCTCGTCGCCGGCCTGCTCGCCGGTGGCGTCGTGATGGCGCTGAAGAAGATCCAGGTGCCGAAGGCGATGCGCGGGATCATGCCGGTGGTCGTCTACCCGCTGCTCGGGTCCATCGTGGTCGGCGTGCTGATGTACGTCGTGGTCGGCAAGCCCATCGCCGCCGCGACCTCGGGTCTGACGCACTGGCTCAACAGCCTGAGCGGCGTCAGCGCGGTGCTGCTGGGCGCGTTGCTCGGGCTGATGATGGCCTTCGACATGGGCGGGCCGGTCAACAAGGCCGCGTACGCGTTCGCGGTCGGCGGCCTGACGACCGGCGCGACGGCGTCGCTGCAGATCATGGCCGCGGTGATGGCCGCCGGGATGGTGCCGCCGCTGGCGCTGGCGCTCGCCTCGACCGTGCGGAAGAAGCTGTTCACCGAGGCCGAGCGCGAGAACGGCCGCGCGGCCTGGCTGCTGGGCGCGTCGTTCATCACCGAGGGCGCGATCCCGTTCGCCGCGGCGGACCCGTTCCGCGTGATCCCGTCGATCATGCTCGGCTCGGCGGTGACGGGCGCGCTGTCGATGGCGTTCGGTGCGACGCTGCGCGCCCCGCACGGCGGCATCTTCGTGCTCCCGCTGATCGGCAGCCCGCTGCTGTTCCTGCTGGCGCTGGTCGCCGGCACCGCGGTCGCGTCGGTCTCGGTGATCCTGCTCAAGCAGGTCCGCTTCCGCGCGGCCGAACGGTCCGCCGCTGTTTCCGGTCAGCCCGTCAACGCGTGAAGGAGTCCACTGTGTACCACCGCCGCACGCTCGTCGCCAGCGCGGTCGGGCTCCACGCCCGGCCCGCGGGCCTGGTCGCCAAGACGGCCGCCGGTCAGCAGGCGAAGGTGAAGATCGCCAAGATCACGGGCGGGGTCCCCGGCGACCCGGTCGACGCCGCCAGCGTCCTCGGGCTGATGACCCTGGGCGCGGCTTTCGGGGACGAGGTCGAGCTGACCGCCGACGGTGAGCATGCGCAGGCGTCCGTGGACGCGCTGGCCGAGCTCATCGCGCGGGATCTGGACGCCTGACGCGTCAGGCCGGGCCGAGCAGGGCGATCGACGCCCGCACCGCGACCTCCGTGACGTCGCCGGCCCGGCCACCGTCCTCCACCGTGGTGGCGATCAGCTCGCGCAGGCCGCCCAGCAGCATGATCGACAGCTGGCGGGACGGCGGGCTGATCCCCACCGCGCGCATCTCCGCCGTGTCGGTCAGGCGCTGGGTCAGGGCGATGAAGCCCTCCATCGCTTCGCGCTGCAGCTCGCGGGCCGGGGCGCCCAGGGCCGGGACGTCGCGGATCCAGCTCAGGGTGATCGCCGGTTCCGACTCCGAACAGGCGATCCACGTTTCGATCGCCTGGCGCACCTGGTCGGCCCACGGCGCGCGCGGGTCGACCGCTTCCGAGATCTGCTGGATCATCGCGCGGTTCGCTTCCGCCAGCAGCGCGATGAAGCATTCTTCCTTGCCGGAGAAGTGTTCGTAGAACGTCCGGCGCGACGTGCGGGCGCGGCGGACGATGTCGGCCACCGTCGTCTCGCGGAAGCCGTCCTCGGTGATCGACGCCGCCAGCCCGTCCAGCAGCCGCTCCCGGTGCCGGCGGGTGTCGACGTCCACGGAAGTCACGGTACAGGCCCTCCTCCTTGAAATCCGATGGTACACCGGCGTACCGTACCGACGGTACGCTCGCGTACCACGCTTCGGGAGGGTCGATGACGACCATGACAACCGCGGTGACGCTGCCGCCCGGACCATCCGCGTCCCGCGCCGTCCAAGGCGCCTACGCGCTCACGCAACCGCTGCGGGGCATGCGCCGGCTCAAGGACCGCTACGGAGACGCCTTCACGGTGAACGTGCCGGTCTTCGGCAACGCGGTCGTGATCAGCGACCCCGCCGAGATCAAGCAGCTCTTCACCACCGGCCCCGACGTCGTCGACAACCTCGAGGTCAACCTCGGCCGGGTCCTCGGGCCGCGGTCGATGTTCGCGCTCTCCGGCGAAGAGCACAAAAGGCAGCGCAAGCTGCTGGTCCCGCCCTTCCACGGCCGGCGGCTCGCGGCGTACGAAAAGATCGTCGAAGAAGAAACCGTGCGTGAACTCGCGAGCTGGCCGGACGGAAAACCGTTCGCCACGCTGCCGTCGATGATGCGGATCACGCTCAACGCCATCCTCCGCGCGGTGTTCGGCGCCGAGGGGGCGGAATTCGCCGAGCTGCGCGAGCTGCTTCCGCCGTTCGTCACCCTCGGCTCGCGCCTGGCCGTCGCGCCGATCCCGAAGAAGGGGCGTTTCAACCCGTGGCGCCGCTTCGAACGGATGCGCCGCGAGTACGACGCCATCGTCGACCGGCTGATCGCCAAGGCCCGCCCCGACGGCGACGACGTCCTCGCGATGATGCTGCAGACCCGCTACGACGACGGCTCCGGGCTCGGTCGCGACGAGATCGCCGACCAGCTGCTCACCCTGCTCACCGCCGGGCACGAGACCACCGCGACGACCCTGGCCTGGGCCGTCGAGCGCCTCCGCCGCCACCCCGCGCTGCTGGACGAGCTGCGCGAAGACGACGGGAAGCTGCTCGACGCCACCCTCCTCGAGGTCCAGCGCACGCGCCCGGTCATCGACCTCACCGCGCGGCAGGTCAAGCAGGACGGCTTCCGGCTGGGCCGCTGGACGCTGCCGAAGGGGTACGCCGTGCTCGTCAGCATCGCCCTGATCCACGACGACGACGCCGTCTTCCCGCACGCGCGCAGGTTCGACCCGCACCGCTTCGAAGGCGCGCGGCCGGACCTCTACCAGTGGATCCCGTTCGGCGGCGGCACCCGCCGCTGCCTCGGCGCCGCGTTCGCGACCATGGAGATGTCCGTCGTGCTGCGCACGCTGCTGCGGGACTTCACGCTCGTGCCGACGACCGAGCCCGACGAACGCTGGCACTCGCGGGGCGTGGCCTACGCCCCCGCCAAGGGCGGCCGCGCGGTCGTGCGCCGCCGGAGCACCGGAGGAGATTCGTGACCGAAGAGATCGCCGACGCCGGCCGGGGGATTTCCCTGGCGTACGAACGGATCGGGGACCGCGGCGCCGAGCCGCTGGTACTCGTCGCCGGGCTGGGCCAGCAGCTGCACAGCTGGCCCGACGGGTTCTGCGCGCAGCTCGCCGGGCGCGGCTTCGAGGTGATCCGGTTCGACAACCGCGACGCCGGCCGTTCGACGCACCCGCGGTTCCGGCCGGCCGGCCTGCCCGCGATGCTCGCCGGCCGCTTCCCGCCGGAGCAGTACGACCTGAAGGACATGGCCGCCGACACGGTCGGCCTGCTCGACGCCCTCGGCCTGGACCGCGTGCACATCGCCGGCGTCTCCATGGGCGGCATGATCTCCCAGACCGTCGCGGCGCTGCACCCGGCGCGCGTGACGACCCTGACGTCGATCATGTCGACGACCGGGTCGCGCCTGCTCGGCCGGCCGGCGTTCTCGACGTTGCGGCTGATGGGCGCGAAGCCGCCGAAGTCCCGCGAAGAGGCCGTCGAAAGCGCGGTGGCGATGTTCCGGCACATCGGCTCGCACGGCTTCCCGTTCGACGAGGCCTGGGTGCGCGAGACGGCCGGGACGGGCTGGGACCGCGACCCGTCGACCGGCGGCGTCGGCCGTCAGCTCGGCGCGATCCTCAAGTCCGGCAACCGGACGGCGTGGCTGCGGAAGATCACCGCGCCGACGCTGGTCGTCCACGGCGACCGCGACCGGATGGTCCACCCGACCGGCGGCGGCGCCACCGCGCGCGCGATCCCCGGCGCCCGCCTCGAAACCGTCCCCGGCATGGGCCACGACCTGCCCGAAGGCGCGTGGCCGGTCCTGCTCGACCTCATCGGCAAGCACACGAGGAGCAGCGATGTCACGGCCCCGTAGCATCACCGGCCGCCCGGTGGTCATCACCGGGGCGGCCTCCGGGATCGGCCGCGCGCTGGCCACCCGGCTCTCCCGCCTCGGCTCGCCGGTCGCGCTGGCCGACGTCGACGAAGACGGCCTGAAGGCCACCGCCGCTGCCCTGCACGGCCGGGTGCTGACGCGTGTGCTCGACGTCCGCGACGCCGAAGACCAGCTGAAGTTCGCCGCCGAAGTGAAGGACTGGCTGCCCGCTCCGCTGGCCGCGGTGTTCAACAACGCCGGGGTCGCCGTGACGTCGAGCGTCCTGGACGCCGTGCCCGAGGACGACGACTGGCTGCACGACATCAACTTCCGCGGCGTCGTGCACGGGACGCGGGCGTTCCTGCCGATCCTCGTCGAGCAGGGCGAAGGCGCGATCGTGAACACGTCCAGCGTGTTCGGCCTGCTCGGGATGCCCTACCAGAGCGCGTACTGCGCCGCGAAGTTCGCCGTCCGCGGCTTCACCGAGTCATTGCGGCAGGAGCTGGCCGGCAGCGCGGTCCGCGCGGTCACCGTGCACCCGGGCGGCATCACGACGAACATCGCGCGCAACGCCCGGGTCCGCCGCGACCCGACCGGGCTGGGCCGCAGCCGCGAGGAGATGGCCGCGCAGTTCGAGGCCATGACGATGACCTCGCCGGACAAGGCGGCGGCGATCATCCACACCGGCGTCGACCGCGGCAAGGCCCGTATCCTCGTCGGACCCGACGCGTACCTGTTCGACGCGCTCGCCCGCGTCACCCCCACCCACTACAACGCCGTGCTCACGCGCCTGATGAGGCGCCCGCGGCGAACGGAGGCCGTGCGATGACCGAGCACGTCGACGTGCTGATCGTCGGCGCCGGGTTGTCCGGCGTCGGCGCGGCGCACCACCTGCGGACGGCGTTCCCGCGCAAGACCTACGCGATCCTCGAAGCCCGCGACGCCATCGGCGGCACGTGGGACCTGTTCCGCTACCCGGGCGTCCGGTCCGATTCGGACATGCAGACCCTCGGCTACCGGTTCCGGCCGTGGACCAGCGAGAAGGCCATCGCGGACGGGCCGTCGATCCTGAACTACGTCCGGGAAACGGCGGCCGACGCCGGGATCGACCGGCACATCCGCTTCGGGCACAAGGTCCTCCGCGCCGAATGGTCCACAGAGGACGCACTGTGGACGGTCGAGGCGGCCCACGACGGCGAGCCCGTCCGGTTCACCGCGAAGTTCCTCTACCTGTGCAGCGGCTACTACGACTACGCCGGCGGCCACACGCCGGAGTTCCCCGGCATCGAGAACTTCGGCGGCACGGTCGTGCACCCGCAGCGCTGGCCCGAGGACCTCGACTACACGGGCAAGAAGGTCGTCGTGATCGGCAGCGGCGCGACGGCCGTGACGCTCGTGCCGGCGATGGCCGACCGCGCCGCGCACGTCACGATGCTCCAGCGCTCCCCCACCTACATCCTGTCGCTGCCGTCGGAAGACGCGCTGGCCAACCGGCTGCGCGGGCTGCTCGGCGCGCGGCTGGCGTACCCGATCGCGCGCTGGAAGAACGTCGCGGTGAGCACGCTGATCTACCAGCTCAGCCGGCGTCGTCCCGGCGTGGTCAAGGCGATGATCCGCAAGGCCGCGGTGAAGCAGCTGCCGCCCGGCTATGCCGTCGACACCCACTTCAAGCCGCGTTACCAGCCCTGGGACCAGCGGCTCTGCCTGGTGCCGGACGGCGACCTGTTCCGCTCGATCCGCCACGGCCACGCTTCGGTGGTCACCGACCGGATCGCCACCTTCACCGAGACCGGCATCCGGCTCGAATCGGGCGACGAGCTCGAGGCGGACGTCGTCGTCACCGCGACCGAGCTGCGGCTGCTGGCCTTCGGCGGCATCGAGCTCGTCGTCGACGGCGACCCGGTCAAGCTGCCGGAAACCATGGCCTACAAGGGCATGATGCTCAGCGGCGTGCCGAACTTCGCGTTCACGATCGGCTACACGAACGCGTCGTGGACGCTCAAGGCCGACCTCGTCGGCGAGTACGTCGTGCGGCTGCTGCGCCACCTCGACCGGTATGGGTACGACCAGGCCGTGCCGGTCAACGACGACCCGGCGGTCACCGAACGGCCGTTGCTCGACTTCGACGCCGGGTACGTCCTGCGGTCGATCGACGAGTTCCCCAAGGCGGGTTCGCGGGCGCCGTGGACGCTCGGCATGAGCTACGCGCACGACGTCGTCAAGCTCCGGCACGGCCGGATCGACGACGGCGCCCTGCGGTTCTCGCGACGGGAGGCGGGAGCGGGCAGACTGAGCGCATGACGCTCCCTTCCGCCCGGGTCCGCTGACATGCACTCCGCGGGACTCGTGCTGCACCCCCGCCGCGACTCCGCGGCCGCCGTCGAGGCCGTGCTCGGCTGGGCCGGCCACCGGAACATCGAGATCCTCGGCATCGCCGACGAGATCGTCCGCCTGAACTGCGCGGCGGTCGGGGTGACGGCCGAGGAGCTCGGCCGGCGCTCCGACCTGGTGGTCAGCCTGGGCGGCGACGGCACGATGCTGCGCGCGATGCGGCTGGCCGACGGGCAGCGCGCGCCGGTGCTCGGGGTCAATCTCGGCAAGCTCGGGTTCCTCGCCGAGGTCGACGTCCCCGACCTGCCGGGCGCGCTCTCGGCGATCGACGACCACCAGTTCACGGTCGAGCCGCGGCTGGCCGTGGACGGGCTGCTCGACGGCCGCCGGATCACGGCGTTCAACGACATCGCCGTGGTGCGGGTGCCCGGCGACGGCAGCGCGGTCGTCGCGGTCCGCGTCGGCGGCCAGCCGTTCGTGAGCTACTCGGCCGACGCGGTGGTCGTCGCCACCCCGACCGGCTCGACGGCGTACAGCTTCTCCGCCGGCGGGCCGATCACCAGCCCGTCGGTGGAGGCGTTGCTGGTCACGCCCGCGGCGCCGCACTCCGCGTACAGCCGCGGCGTGGTGCTGTCGGTGCACGACGAGGTGACGCTCGAGCTGCTGCCCACCAGCGGCCGGCTGGCCGTGGAAGTCGACGGGCAGGTCGAGGGGTACATCCGCCCCGGCGACCGCCTCGACCTGAAAGCCCGGCCGAGCGCGGCCCGGGTCGTCCGGCTGGGGATGACGACGTTCTACCAGCGGGCCCGGCGCAAGCTGCGGCTCACCGACTCGGCGGAGATCCCCCAGGACGGCGACCACTGACCGGCACCTTCCCGGGAAAGCGACGCCCCAGGTGGTCGCTCTCACGGGAACGTGCCGGAGTGGGCTGGGTCACATCGCGGGCGTGTCGCGCGATGATCACGGAATGGTCACGGGTAGCGTCCGCGACTTGCGCCTGAACCAGCCGACCCGTCCGGGAGTGTCCCTCTACATGCTGTTGTCGTCGCCCGCCCGTCCCCGCCTGCGCGCCCGGCTGCTCGTGCCCGGCGCGCTGACCACCCTCGCCACCGCGATGGTCCTGCTCGTCGTCCTGCACCTCGACCGGCGGCTCGCGCCCCTGGACCCGGTCAGCTCGATGCTCAGCGACTACGCGCTGAGCCCCGGCCGGTGGATGTGGGACGTCGCGCTGGTCCTCACCAGCACCGGCTCGGCCCTGCTGCTGGTCGCGCTCTACCGCCGGGGCCTGCTGGCCAACCCGGCGCTGGTGGGCGCGAAGGTGCTGTGGTGCGTCAGCCTGCTCGCGGTCGCGCTCTTCGCGAAGGACCCGCAGGGCGGCGCGATCACCGCGACCGGGAAGATCCACCTCTACGCCTCGGCCGTCACGTGCCTCAGCCTGCCGGTGGTCGGCTGGGCGCTGGGCCGGCGGCACCGCGACGACCCGCGCTGGCGGCGGTTCGCGACCTGGTCGCGGCGCCTCGCGCTCGCCGCGATCCCGTTCTACCTGCCGTTCATCGTCCCGTTCGCGGTGAACGTCGTCCTCGGCGGCCACCTCCCGACGATCGCGACCGGCCTGGTCGAGCGCCTGATGATGGTGCTGGAGATCGCGCTGCTCGTCGTGCTCGGCCGCTGGGCGCACCGGGCGATGCGCCCGGCCCGGCTTCAGCTCCCGGCGTAGGCGGCGATCCGGTCGACGTCCGGCGCGGCCGCGGGCATCCGCAGCACGCCGGTGCCGATCCCCCGCCGCCGCAGCGCTTCCTTGATCCCGGCGACGGTCCCGCCCAGCGCGGCGAGCACCGCGTCGGCGCGCGCCTGAGCGGCACGCTCGGCGGCTTCGTCCCCGGCCGCCACCGCGGCCGCCAGGGCCACGAACGGGTCCGGGTACGCCGAGGACAGACCCGAGACCACGCCCGCCCCGCCGGCCCGGGCCACGGCGGCCACCTGCGTGTCGGCGCCCGACCAGAACCGCGCGTCCGGCAGCGCCGCCCGGAAACCGGCGAGCCCGGCCGCCGCCGCACCCGACAGCTTCCCGCCGCGCAGGCCCGTCGCGGCGAACTCCTCCGGGGTGAGCGTGACGCCGGTGAGGTCCGGGAAGAGGTAGCCGTAGACGTCGGCGTCCCCGGCCGCGGCGGCCACCGCGGCGAAGTGGCGTTGCACCGCTTCGGCGTCCGCGGGCAGGTAGTAGGGCGTGAGCACGGCCAGGCGCGTGGCCCCGGCGGCGAGGGCGTCGGCCGTCAGCGCGACGGCTTCGCGCGTGCTCGCCGCGCCGACGTGCACGATCGTGCGGGCCGGACCGAACGCTGCCAGCGCGAGCTCGGCCAGTGTCCGGCGTTCACCCCGCTCCAGCGCGGGGAACTCGCCGGTCGTCCCGGCGACGAAGACACCGTCGACCCGGTCGCGCAGCCAGGTCAGCAACGCGGCGTTGCCGTGGGTGTCGAGTTCGCCGTCCTCGCGGAAGAGCGTCGGCGTGGCGGACAGGACCTCAACGCGCGGCATCGGCGTCTCCCGGCTGCTCTCGGGTGCGGTGCAGGAGCCAGTCGCGGTCGGTGCGGATCAGCGCGTAGCGCACCGAGCCCGTCCGGCCGTGCAGCGTGAACAGGATCCGCTTCGGCGTCCGGTCGTGCTCTTCCCACCACCCGGTGTCGGCGACCTTCTTGGTCTCGTCCTCGTAGCCGAGGTGGTCGAGGTCGTGGTCGGGCACGGCCACCGCGAGCCGGTTCCCGGCGGAGTCCGGCGGGAGACCGCGCGGCACTGCCCACGACCGCAGCACGCCGTCCTCCTCGAGCCGGAGGTCGAAGTGGTGCCGCGGGCGCCAGTGCTCGTGCAGCACGAACGCCGGTCGGTCGGTCACCCCTCCACCCTGCCAGATCCCGCGCTCCTACCCGATTTCGCGCCGCCCAAACCGTCCATCCGAGGACTTGACCCGTTCCAGATCGTGGCGCACGGTGGGGTGTCATGAGCGATGCGGCAACCACGTTGCGGGCGGCGGGCCTGCGGATCACCGCGCCCCGGCGCGCGGTGCTCACGTGGCTCGCGGGGCATCCTCATTCCACTGTGGACGCGATCGGCGCCGGCGTGCGCGCCGAGCTGGCGTCCGTGTCCACCCAGGCCATCTACGACGTGCTCAGCGCGTGCACGGAGGCCGGCCTGGTCCGGCGGATCGAGCTGCCGGGGCACCCGGCGCGGTTCGAGCGCCGGGCCGGGGACAACCACCACCACGTCGTGTGCCGTCGGTGCGGGCGGACGGAGGACGTCGACTGCGCGGTCGGCGCCGCGCCCTGCCTGGCCCCCGGCACTTCGCACGGTTTCACCATCGACGAGGCGGAAGTGGTGTTCTGGGGCGTGTGCCCCGGCTGCACCGCTTCCCGCCCCGCGGAAAGAGGAACGTTGTGACGCAGACCCGACCCGAACCGACCACCACCGACGCCGGCATCCCCGTCGAAAGCGACGAGCACTCCCTCACGATCGGCCCGGACGGCCCGATCCTGTTGCAGGACAACTACCTCATCGAGCAGATGGCGCAGTTCAACCGCGAGCGCGTGCCCGAGCGCCAGCCGCACGCGAAGGGCAGCGGCGCGTTCGGCCGGTTCGAGGTGACCGGCGACGTCAGCGCGTACACCAAGGCCGCGGTGTTCCAGCCCGGTGTGAAGACCGACCTGCTGGTGCGGTTCTCCACCGTCGCCGGCGAGCGCGGCAGCCCGGACACCTGGCGCGACCCGCGCGGCTTCGCGGTGAAGTTCTACACCAGCGAAGGCAACTACGACATGGTCGGGAACAACACCCCGGTCTTCTTCATCCGCGACCCGTTGAAGTTCCAGCACTTCATCCGGTCGCAGAAACGCCGTGCGGACAACAACCTCCGCGACCACGACATGCAGTGGGACTTCTGGACGCTGTCGCCGGAGTCGGCGCACCAGGTGACGTGGCTGATGGGCGACCGCGGGCTGCCGCGGACCTGGCGCCACATGAACGGCTACAGCTCGCACACCTACATGTGGGTCAACCAGGCGGGCGAACGCTTCTGGGTGAAGTACCACTTCAAGACCGACCAGGGCGTCGAGTGCTTCACCCAGGACGAGGGCGACCAGATGGCGTCGGCCGACACCGACTACCACACGCGGGACCTCTACGAGGCGATCGAGCGCGGCGACCACCCGAGCTGGACGCTCAAGGTCCAGGTCATGCCGTTCGAGGACGCGAAGACGTACCGCTTCAACCCCTTCGACCTGACGAAGGTGTGGCCGCACGGCGACTACCCGCTGATCGAGGTCGGCCGGATGACCCTCGACCGCAACCCCACCGACCACCACACCGAGATCGAGCAGGCCGCGTTCGAGCCGAGCAACCTGGTCCCGGGCATCGGCGTCAGCCCGGACAAGATGCTGCTCGGGCGGCTGTTCTCCTACCCCGACGCGCACCGGTACCGGATCGGCGCGAACTACAAGCAGCTGCCGGTCAACGCGCCGGTCGCACCCGTCCACAGCTACAGCAAGGACGGCGCGATGCGGTACCAGAAGGTCTCGGACCCGGTGTACGCGCCGAACTCGAAGGGCGGGCCGCACGCCGACGTCGAGCGCTACGGCACCCCGGCCGGCTGGCAGGCCGACGGTGACATGGTCCGCACCGCGTACACGCTGCGCGAAGAGGACGACGACTGGGGCCAGGCCGGCACCATGGTCCGCGAGGTGTTCGACGACGACGCCCGCGCGCGGTTCGTCGACAACGTCGTCGGGCACCTGCTCAACGGCGTGTCCGAGCCGGTGCTGGCGCGCGCGTTCGACTACTGGCGCAACGTCGACAAGGACATCGGCGACCGGATCGAAGCCGGCGTCCGGGCCAAGCAGGACGAGAAGGACCCGAAGGCCGCCGACCAGGGCAACCCGGCGCGGTCGAGCATGCAGCGCAAGGCCTGACTCCGTCGTGGCGCGTCCACTCGGCTAGGTTGGCCTCTTCACGGGCAACCTAGGAGGCCGGGTGGACGTCGCCGACGGCGCGCTGCCGATCGCGGCCGCGGTGGCGCTGGTCGTTTTCGCCGTGCGGGTCTCGCACGAACCGCGGCGGCTCGGGAACGCCGTGTGGCTGGGCTTGGCCGTGCTGCTGACGGTGTTGTCGCTGCTGCACCTCGAAGGGGCGACGCCGTTCTTGGCGGCGTTGCTCGGCGGCGCGGGCCTGCTGGCCGCCTTGGTCGTGCCGGTCGCGCTGATCGTCAACGGGGTCGGGATGTGGCGCCGCGAGGGGCGCAGTCCCGGGAACCTGCTGTCGCTCGCCGTCGGGGTGGGGCTGGTCGTCCTCGAGGCGCTGTTCTTCGTGCCGCTGGGCCGGTGGGGCTCGGCGCTGGTGACGACCGCCGCGCTGCTCGCGGGCTACTTCGGGTTCCTGTTCCTGTCGCTGCTGGTCTATTCGGTGCTGTACAGCCGGATCGGCCGCCGCGGCGGGGTCGACGCGATCATCGTGCTCGGCTGCGGCCTGGCCGGCGACCGGGTGCCGCCGCTGCTCGCCGGGCGCCTCGACCGCGCGATCCGGCTGTACACGCGGCAAAAGGCGGCGCCGCTGGTCGTGGTCTCCGGCGGGTGCGGCCCGGACGAGACGGTCACCGAAGCCGAGGCGATGCACGCCTACCTGGTGGAGCGGGGCATCCCCGAGGACCGCGTCCGCCGCGAAACCCGCGCCGGCACCACGGAAGAGAACCTCCGGTTCTCGGCGGCGCTGCTGCCCGCCGACGCCCGGCGGGTGGTGGCGGTGACCAGCGACTACCACGTGTTCCGCACCGCGGTGCAGTGCCGCCGCCTGCACCTGCCCTACCACGCGACGGGTTCCCCGACGGCCGGCTACTTCCTGCCGAGCGCGCTGCTGCGCGAGTTCGCCGCACTGGTCCTGCACTACCGGCGCACGACGATCGCGGCGTGCGTGCTGATCGCGGCGGCGGGTGTGCTGGTGACGACTCAGCTCCCGGGCACGGCGGCCACGGCCTCGACTTCGGCGACGTACTCGGGCGCCGCGAGCCCGGCCACGACGGCGAGCGACTGAGCCGGGAAGTCCCCGTCCGGGAACCACCGTGCGAACGCCTCCCCTTGCGCGGCCCGGTAACCGGCGAGGTGCTCGGTGCCCGAGATCAGGGCGAGCAGCTTGACGAGGTGCTCCGGACGCGCCCCTTCGGCGGCGAGGAGCGCCTCGAGGTTGGCGAAGATCTGCCGCGCCTGCGCCTCGGCGTCCGCACCGGCGAGGCTGCCGTCCCGGTGGACACCGAGCTGCCCGGCGATGAAGACCAGGCGATGCCCCGCGGGCACGTCGGCGAGGTGGCTGTACCGCCCTCGCGGCGTGGCGACGGTGTCGGGGTTCCAGCGGCGCGGTTTCACGCCGTCATGATCGCAGACACGGCGGTGTAGTTCGTGCGACTCTTCTACGAGTTCGGAGCAAATCTCATCTCGGCGAGGTTGCCAAGCTCCCAGGTCAGGGCCCTGATGGGACGCTGGCCGATCGCGCCGGGATTTCGCGGCTCGGTCATCAAGGCCCTTTTCACGACGGAAGAGACCTCCGGGTAACCCGACCGGAGGTGTGCCAGAGCATGAACGTTTCGTTGCCAGACTGGGTGACCGTCGTCGTACCCGCGGCTTGTTGGCTGATCTACCGCATCGTCGTCCTTCGCTGCCTCGCTCGTGCGCTCGCCACGAGTCCCGAGCACGCGCGCGTCATGGCCGGTGCCATCGAGACGGCGCTGTCGACTGGACGACGGCGAAACAAATCCGGCTCACGGCCCGCCGAATAGGTCGTTATACACCTGGCTCAGCGGAACCAGCCGCCCGCGCCCGAGCGCATCGCCACCGGCGGTGTTCCCGGTGTCAGCGGCAGGGATCCCTGGCTCGGCGGCCACAGCGTCACCGCCGGGACCTGGCGTAGCTGGGCGCGCAGCTGGTGCAGGGGCAGCGGGCGGCGGCGGGTCAGCATCGTCGTCGTGCGGGGGTGGAGGTCCACGAACGGGTAAGTCGCGTGCAGCGCCGCCAGGCGGTGCTCGAGGTGGCGGCTGCGCGCCGTCAGCTCGGCCGCCTGGACCGCCGGCTGGACCACCAGGAACTCGCCCGGTCCGAGGCGGACCGCGCGGTCGAGTGGCCGCAGCCCGCCGCGCAGGAGGTCGGCGACGTTCTGCTCGGTGTGCATCCGGACGCGGACGCCGTGGCGGCGTTCGACCGCGCCGAGGTCGTCGATCGCGACCAGGACCAGGCCGAGCGGCACCGTGTCCGTCGCGTCGCCGAGCCAGGGAGCCAGGCCCGCCAAGGTGTCGAGGCCGGTTTCCGGGTCGACGGCCGGGCCGGTGGCCGGCGGCGGGTCCACCTTCGCGCGGGCCTCGTCGAGCTTGCCCGCGACGTGCCGCAACGCCGCCTCGGCGCGGCTTTCGATGTCGAGCTCCGCGGGCGTCTCGACCGACGCCAGCACCTCGCCGACCGTCCGCCGCACCGCCGGGGGCAGCCGGTCGCCCATCGCGTCGCGGAGGCGGACGACCTCGGCGTACGCCTCGTCGCGGCGCATGCCCCAGCGGCCGCGGAACAGCCGCGCGCGCTCCACCGTGGACGCCTGCGGGTCGACCTCGTCGAGGTCCTGCGCGACCACCGACGCGCCGAAGGTCGGCGACAATACCGCGACCGACCACTCGCGCGCCATCGGCTCGTCGGGGCGCAGCAGCACCGGGGTGACGCCGTGCGGCAGGTCGGGCCGGCCCGAGTCGACCATGCCGACGACCGTCGCCGCGGCCTTGCGCGCGATGCGGGCGTAGACCTCGCGCTCGCGCTCGAAGTACGGCAGCCGCTGGAACAGCGCGAACACGACGGTGTCGGCACCGGCGCCGTCGGCGAGGGCCGCGCGCTCCACCGCGTGGGACGCGGTCACCAGGGCGCGCTTGGACAGCACGCCAGCGCGCTGGTCTGCGTCGGGCATGGAAGGTCGCCTTCGCCGGGGAAAGGGAGACAACAACCGTAAGAGAGCTCCCGCGCCCCGGCTAGCCACACGATGCGGTGAACTCAGAAGTGGCGGCGGTCCGCCTCCCGGGCGACGACCTCGTCACGGTCCGCGAGCCTGGCCAGGCCGCTCAACGGTTGCCGCATCCGGTGGTTGCCGCGCAACCGGTCGGCATTGCGATCGAGGAACGCCCAGTACCCGGCGGTGAACGGGCACGCGTCCGGCCCGGTCCGCTTCTTCGGGTCGTAGACGCAGCCACCGCAGTGGTCACTCATCCGGTTGATGTAGGCGCCCCCGGCCGCGTACGGCTTCGTCGCGACGACACCGCCGTCGGCGTACTGGCTCATGCCGATCACGTTCGCCGGCATCACCCACGGGAAGCCGTCGACGAACGCCGTGGCGAACCAGCGGGTCAGTTCGGCCGGGTCGTACCCGCGCTGCAGCCCGTGGTTGCCGAGCACCATCAGCCGCTCGATGTGGTGGGCGTAGCCGCGGTCGCGGACGCCGGCGAGCGCGGTGCGCAGGCAGGCCGCTTCGACGGCGTCGGCGTCCAGCGTCCGCCACCACTCCGGCAGCTTCCGCCGCGCCTGCAAAGCGTTGCTGCGCACGTACTCCGGTCCCTGGTGCCAGTACAGGTGCCACACCCACTCGCGCCAGCCGAGCACTTGGCGGACGAAGCCTTCGACGCTGCTCAGCGGCGCGTCGCCGGCCCGGTACCGCTCCTCGGCCCGCCGGACGACGTCGCGGGGGTCGAGCAGCCCGAGGTTGAGCGGCACGGACAGCAGCGCGTGCGCCATCGCCCAGTCGTGGGTCAGCATGGCGTCCTGGTGCGGGCCGAACTCCGCCAGCCGGTGCTCGAGGAACCGCCGCAGGGCACGGCCGGCCTCGTCGTGCCCGACGGCGAACTGCCGCGGCCCGTCGGCGCCGACCGGCTGGATCTTCCCGGCGCGCTCGGCTTCGTCGAGCTCCGCGCGGACGCGGTCGTCGATCTCGTTCTCCCGCGGGTGCCACGGCGCGGGGACGTCGAGCCGGGTGGTCTTCGGCGGCGGTTCGCGGTTGTCGTGGTCGAAGTTCCACTTGCCACCGACGGGCTCGCCGTCGGGCTCCAGCAGCACGCCGAACTTCCGGCGCTGGTCGCGGTAGAAGTCCTCCATCACGAACCTCGTGCGCCCGGCCACCCACCCGGCGAAGTCCTTTTTGGACAGCACGAACCCCGGCGTCTCCAGGATCTCCTCGACGAGGCCTTCGTCGCGCAGCCGGCGCACGAAGGCGTCGGCCGCGTGCGAAGTCGGTTCGTGGACGACGACCTTCCGCCCGAAGCGCTTCAGCCCGGTGCGGTAGTCCGGGGCGTCGATCAGCGTGACGCGGTCACCGAGGTCCTCGGCCAGCCGGTACAGCGCGGCCTGCACGAGGTGCAGCTTCTGCCGGTGGAACGGCTTGGCGGCGAACGCGGCGGCCGACCGGACCACCAGGACGTCGCGGCGGCGGTGCTCGGGTGTGCCGTGGAAGTGGGGCCCGAGCTGGTCGGCGAACAGCCAGAGCGCGGGCTCGTGTGCCATGGGGCGAACGCTAACCCGGATCCGGCGGCTCCGCAGCGTATGCCCGCAGGATCGCCGTGGTGTCGCCGAGGAAGCGCGCGACCGTCTCCGCGCGCCCGGGGTCGAGGCCGTCGGTCAGCCGGGTGATCGCGTCCACCAGTGGCGCCAGCGCGGCCCGGACCTCGGCGCGGGCCGCGTCACTGACGACGAGCGTGACCCGCCGCCCGTCGCTGGGGTGCGGGCCGCGGCGGACGTGGCCCGCCGCCTCCAGGCGGTCGACCAGCACGGTCGCCGAGGCGGAGCGGATCTTCAGCGCGTCCGCGAGGCCGACCGTGCCCATCGGCTCGCCGAACGCCAGGTGCTGGAGGGCCTGCACGTCGGTCGGCCCGAGGCCGAGCCGGCGGGCGAGCGCGAGCTCGACGTCGCGGGCGAGCGCGAGCAGCTCGCGCAGCGCGAAGTTCACCCGGAGCGCCACCGGACCGTGTTCCACCCGGCCATTCTAAGGTAGCTAGACAATCTAGCTAGTTTTGCTACGGTGGGCCGGGTGGACATCCGAGCCGTCAACGCCGAAATGACCGCGAAGCTCCTTGACACCCCGGCCGCACCCCCGCCCGACGGCGGCTACGCGCTGCGCGTGGTCGAAACCCGCGGCCGCAGCACCGGCGAGCCGCGGAAGGTGCCGCTGGCCGTCGTCGCGGTCGACGGCGGCCGCTACCTCGTCTCGCCCGTCCGCGACCGCGACTGGGTGGCGAACCTCCTGGCCGCGCCGGAGTGCGCGCTGCTCGGCCAAAACCTGCGCGAGGACTGCCGCGCCGAGGAGATCGGCGGCGGCGAGGCGGTCGCGGTCGTGGCCGCGTACCTGGCCGCGATGTCGGTGCCGTGGGCGGTGAAGGCGTTCCCGGTCCCGCAGGACGCCACTGCCGGGCAGATCCGGGCCGAGCTGCCGGGGATGGCGGTGTTCCGCCTGTCCACCGTGGACCCGAAGTGACCGTCGCGATCGCGGGTGGCGGGCCCGGCGGGCTGCTGCTCGGCTACCTGCTCGCCCGCGCCGGGATCGACGTCACCGTGCTCGAGTCGCGCTCGGACTTCGACCGCGACTTCCGCGGCGATTCGCTGCACCCCTACACCCTGGAGCTGCTCGACCGGCTCGGCCTGGCCGGAGACCTCCTGGAGCTGGACCACTTCAAGGCGAAGTCGTTCCGCTTCCACACCCCGTCCGGCGCCTACAGCTGCGCCGACTACGACCGCCTCGACACGCCGTTCGGCTACGTGGCCCTGATGCCCCAGGTGCGGTTCCTCGACTTCCTCGCCGAGCGCGCGAGCGCCCTCCCGACGTTCACGCTGCGGATGAACGCCAAGGTCACCGGGCTCCTGGAGGAGGACGGCGTCGTCACCGGCGTCCGCCATCGCGGCGGCGAACTGACAGCGTCCCTGGTCATCGGCGCGGACGGGCGCTTCTCCACCGTGCGCCGGCTCGCCGGTCTCGACGCGCGGCCGCTCGGCGCGACGACCGACCTGCTCTGGTTCCGGCTCCCCCGCTCCCCCGGCGACCCGCAGGACGCCGACCTCGACCTGTACTTCGGCCGCGACGCCTACGTGGGCGTCCTCGGCGGCGTGCGCGACTGGCAGGTCGGCTACAGCATCGAGAAGGGCGCCTACCCGGACCTGCGCGAGCGCGGCGTCGAACCGATCCGCGCGTTCCTCCGCGAGCGCGTGCCGTGGCTCGCCGACCGCGCGCACCTGCTCACGGACTTCGCGCAGACCACCCTGCTGTCCGTGGACATCTCGCGCGTCGAACGCTGGCACCGGCCGGGCCTGCTGCTGCTCGGCGACGCCGCGCACGTCATCTCCCCCGTCGGCGGCAACGGGATCCTGATGGCGGTCCAGGACGCCGTCGCGGCCGCGAACCGGCTGGTTCCCGCGCTGCGCGACGGCGGGGCGACGGCCGGCGACCTCGCCGCCGTGCAGGCCGACCGGATCCGCGCCATCGAACGCGTCCAAGCCGACCAGGTGCGCGTCGAACGACGGGCCGCCGCGGCGCGGGCGCGCGGCCGCGGCACGGCACCACCGGGGTTCCTCAAGCTGCTCTTCGCGATTCCCGCGCTGCGGACCCGCGGAGCGCGCAGCAACGCCTACGGCCCGTTCCCGCCTCAGCTCGACGAAGCGCTCTTGTCGTCGTAGGAGCTCCAGCCGCCCTGGCCTTCGGCGGCCTCGACGTCGGCGTCGGCCGTCGCGGCGTGGGTCATCGCGGCGACCGTGCGCTCCAGGCCCTGCTGCACCTCGTCGCCGTCGGCTTCGCGGACGCTGTGCAGGGCCACCGTGATCTCCGAAGTCGCCGGGCCCTTGTCCGCGATCCGCAGCTCGCCGTGGTAGTCGTCGGGACCTTCCGCACCCCAGGACAGCGTGCGGTTCGCCGCGTCCGTGTGCAGCCACGCCTCCCCCGCGACGCGCTCGCCGTGGACCTCGGCCTCGACGTGCACGCTCTCGCCGCCCCGCGGCTGGGCGACCTTCATCTCCGGGAAGTAGCGCGGCAGGTTCTCCGGGTGGCTCAGGAACGCGAACAGCTCGTCGGCGGGGATGTCGGCGGTCGCGGTGTGGTGGTACTGGGTCATCGTCTCACTCCTCGTCCACGGGCATGTCGCGTCCCGGTTACCCCGCAAGGGGTGCATTAAAAGGCCGCGCGCGGGGAATCCGGAAAGCATGACGACCACCGAACCCGGGGCCCGGGTGCCGACGCGGGGGCCCGCCCCCGTGCAGGGCATGGGCATGCTGATCGGCCTGTTGTTCCTGGTGCTGGGCGCGTTCGAGCTGATCCCCGGGGTCACGGTGGGCGACGGTCCCGCACGCGCCCTGTTCGGCGTGTTCGCGGTGTCCGGCGCGTGGACGCTCGTGCACCTGATCACCGGCGCCGCCGCGGTGTTCTGCACCCGCTCGCCCGGGCTGGCGAGCCGGTTCCTCCTCGTGGCCGGTGCCGGTTACGCCGTTCTGGGCATCGCCGGGCTGCTGCCGCTGCCGCAGGCGTTCGACGACCTGCTGCCGATGAACACCGCCGGGACCTGCCTGGCCCTCGCGCTCGGCACCGCCATGCTCATCCTCGGCGCGGGCTGGCTCCGGCGTGGGCCGGAACAGCGCCGCTGAGGACGTCGGCCGGTTTCGGCAACCGCACCAGCGCTCCCGTGAGCAGTACCGCGAGTCCGAAGAGGACATAGCCGTTGCCGGTGAGCTGCTGGAAGAACGTCCAGTTCCGCTCCACCTCGCCGCCGCGCGGCCACCACCACTGCGGCCCGCCGACGAACAGGACCGCGCCGACCGCGGCCAGGGCCGCGAACCCGCGGTGCCGCGTGCGGCGCGCCAGCTCGGCCCAGCCCAGCAGGACCACCACGGCCCAGACCCAGTGGTGCGTCCAGGAGATCGGCGAGATCAGCAGCCCGCCGACGGCGTTCAGGCCGAGCGCCACGGTCTTCTCCCCCGCGGCCAGCGCGCGCCGCACGCCGAGCGCGGTCAGCACGAGGACGACGGCCACCAGTGGCAGCCACCACGCGGTCCGGTCGGCCACGCCGAGCTTCGCCAGGAGCCCGAGGAGTGACTGGTTGCCGGCGTAGGTCGGCTCGCCGACGCGGCCGGTGTCCCAGAGCGCACCCGTCCAGTACCGCACCGAATCCGCGCCGGTGAGCAGGAAGCCCAGTGCCGTCGCGGCCAGGAACGTCACGGCGGTCGTGAGCGCCGCCCGGGTGTCGCGGCGGAGCAGGAAGTACAGCAGGAACACCGCCGGGGTCAGCTTGATCGCGGCGGCGACACCGACGAGCAGGCCGCGTGGCCACTTCGGCGTGTCGACCAGGACGTCGAGCACGACGAGCGCGAGCAGCAGCAGGTCGAGCTGGCCCGCGTAGACCGTCCGCAGCACGGGCTCGAGGACCTCGGCCGCCAGCAGCACCATCGCCACGCGCTGCCAGTCGCACCGCTTGCCGAGAACGCGGAGCACCGTCGCGATCACCAGGGCCAGCACGCCGAGCGTGGCCAGGGTGAGCAGCAGGCACGCCATCCAGTACGGCAGCACGGCCAGCGGCGCCAGCACGATCGCGGCGAACGGCGGGTAGGTGAAGAGCAGGAGCTGGCCGTCGCCGGTGGGCGGGAGCGTGCCGTACAGCGCGTCGCCGCGCAGCAGCGCCGCCGAACCCAGCCGGTAGACGTCCAGGTCCACGCGGTACGCCGGGAAGCGCAGGTGCCCGCCGGTGTAGGACACGAGCAACGCCACCAGCACGAGCAGGTGGGCACCCGCCAGCGCGTACTTGGCCGTGAGCTTCGCCCGCACCCTTCGTCCCCCTCCGGTCATCTCACGCATTCTGTCGGGTCCTCGCGGGGCCGCCATCCGGGAAATCCCCGGTTCGTCCCCGGGAAAACCGGTTGCCCACCATGCCAGCCTGGGCGGATGGGGACACCTTCCGGCTTCGCCTACCGCGTCGACGACCACGGCACCGTGACGATCACCCACCACGGCCGTCCCGCCGGGACACTGCGCTCGGCCGCCGCCGCCCGCTTCCTCGCCGCGGCCGACCGGGGCGACGACCCGCAGCTGCTGATGGCCCGGGCCACCGGGAACTACAAGCACGGCAACGAGCGGCAAGCCCGCGACCACGCGCGCAACCGCGGCCGATGACTGGCACCCTGGCGCCATGACCTACGACGTGCAGACGGTCCGCAAGCACTTCCCCGCCCTCGCCGAGGGAGCCGCCCACTTCGACGGACCCGGCGGCTCGCAGGTTCCTGGCGTCGTCGGCGAAGCCGTGGCCGGGACGCTCTGCGGCGGGATCTCGAACCGCGGTGTCGTCACCGCGGCCGAGCGCAAGGCCGGCGCCGTGGTCGCCGAGGCCCGGCAGGCGGTCGCCGACCTGCTGGCCGCCGACCCGGCCGGCGTCGTCTTCGGGCGCAGCATGACGCAGCTGACCTACGACTTCTCGCGCACGCTGGCCAAGGACTGGCGCCCGGGTGACGAAGTCGTCGTCACCCGGCTCGACCACGACGCGAACATCCGGCCGTGGGTCCACGCGGCGGAGGCGGCCGGGGCCACCGTGCGCTGGGCCCCGTTCGACCCGGCGACGGGCGAGCTGGCGCCCTCCGCGGTCACCGGGCTGTTGTCCCCGCGGACGCGGCTGGTCGCGGTGACGGCGGCGTCCAACCTGCTCGGCACCCGGCCGGACATCCCGGCGATCGCCGCCGCCGTCCACGATGCCGGCGCACTGCTGTACGTGGACGGCGTGCACCTCACGCCGCACGCGCCGGTCGACGTCACGGCGCTGGGTGCGGACTTCTACGCGTGCTCGCCGTACAAGTTCCTCGGCCCGCACCACGGGCTGGTCGTCGCCGCGCCTGCGTTGCTGGAGACCTTGCGCCCGGACAAGCTGCTGCCTTCGACCGACGCCGTCCCGGAACGCTTCGAGCTGGGCACGCTGCCGTACGAGCTGCTGGCCGGGACGACCGCGGCGATCGACTTCCTCGCGGGTCTCGTGCCCGGCTCGGGATCCCGCCGCGCCCGGCTCGTCGAGTCGTTGACCGCGCTTTCCGGGCACGAGGACGCCCTGCTCGCGCGCCTCGACGCTGGTCTCGCCGCCCTGCCCGGGGTGACGCGCTACGGCCGGCCCGCCCGCCACCGCACCCCGACGGTCCTGTTCTCGGTCGACGGCGTCGCGTCGCAGGCGGTATACGAGCATCTCGGGGCGTACGGGGTCAACGCGCCGGCCGGGAGCTTCTACGCGATCGAGTGCTCGCGGCACCTCGGGCTCGGCGACACGGGCGCGGTGCGCGCGGGCATCGCGCCGTACACCACGGAGGCCGACGTCGACCGCCTGCTGGCCGGCGTCGAGTCGGTCCCCCGCGGCTGAGTCGTGCGTGGTCAGGGCGGGTTCTCACCGCCCTGACCACGCACGACCGCTTACGGCACCGGCGCGAAGCCCGACGGCCGGGCGGTGAAGGTGCCGCGGCCCTGCGACCGGCTCCGCAGCCGGGTCGCATAACCGAACAGCTCCGCCACCGGGACCGTCGCCGTGACGACCGCCGTGGTCGCGCGGACCGTCGAGCCGGCGACCCGGCCGCGCCGGGCGGCGAGGTCGCCGAGGACACCGCCGACCGCGTCGGCCGGGACCGTCACCACGACCTCGGCCACCGGTTCGAGCAGCTGCAGGACGCACGCGCGCAGCGCCTCCCGCAGGCCGAGCCGGCCCGCCGTGCGGAACGCCAGGTCCGACGAGTCCTTCGGGTGCGTCGCGCCGTCGGTCAGCACCACCCGCAGGCCCGTCACCGGGTGCCCGCCCAGCGGCCCCTCGGCCAGCGCGTCCCGGCAGCCGGCCTCGACCGCGCGGACGTACTCGCGCGGCACCCGGCCGCCGACCACCGCGGAGGCGAACTCGAAGCCCTCCGGAGCCGGGGAGACGTCCAGGACGACGTGGGCGAACTGCCCCGCCCCGCCGTCCTGCTTGACGTGCCGGCAGACCAGCCCGGACACGCCGCGCACGACCTTCTCCCGATGCGCCACCGACGGACGGCCGACCGCGACGTCGAGACCGCGCTCGCGACGCAGCTTCGTCACCGCCACCTCCAGGTGCAGCTCACCCAGCCCGGACAGCACGGTCTGGCCGGTCTCCGGGTCGGTCCGCACGACCAGCGACGGGTCCTCCTCGGCCAGCCGGGCCAACGCCGCCGTCAGCCGTTCGCCCTCGCCCGCCCGGCGGGCCTCGACCGCCACCGAGACCACCGGCTCCGCCGTCACCGGCGGCTCGAGCTGCAGCACGTCACCCGGCGCGCTGAAGGTCGCCCCGACGCGAGCGGCCTTGGGCCCGGCCACCGCGACGATGTCGCCGGCCACTGCGCAGTCCACTTCGGACAGCCGGTCGGCCTGCACCCGTAGCACCCGCGCGATCCGTTCGACGCGCCCGCCGTCGCGCACCTGGTCCCCCTTCCGCAGCGTTCCCGAGTAGACCCGCAAGTACGTCAGCCGCCCCGTAGCCGTGGCGACGACCTTGAACACCAGGGCGGCCGGCGGCGCCGCCGGGTCGGCGGGCCGGTCGGCCCGCACCGCCGGGACGTCCGACGGCGACGGCAGGTACGCGACCACGGCGTCGAGCAGCGGCTCGATCCCGCGGTCCCGGTAGGCCGCGCCGCACAGCACGACGAGCCCGGCACCGCAGAGCGTCAGCTCCCGCAAGGCCTTCTCCAGCGTCTCCGCCGAGACCGTCCCGGCGGCGCAGAACTCCTCCAGCGCCAGGGGATGCAGCTCGGCGACGGCCTCCTCCAGCACGCGGCGGCGCTGTCGCGCCTCGGCCGGCGCGTCCGCCGGCAGGCGCACCAGGTCGACGACGCCGGTGAAGCCGCCCTCGCGCCCGACCGGCAGCTGCACGACCAGCGGCGCCGGGTGCAGCCGCGCCCGGATCGACGCGACGGCCGCGTCGAGGTCGGCACCCGCCCGGTCCATCTTGTTGACGAACGCGATCCGCGGGACGCCGTGCCGGTCGGCCTGGCGCCACACGGTTTCGCTCTGCGGTTCGACCCCGGCGACGGCGTCGAACACCGCGACCGCGCCGTCGAGGACGCGCAGCGCCCGCTCGACCTCGGCGGTGAAGTCGACGTGGCCGGGCGTGTCGATGAGGGTGAGCCGGTGGCCGGCCCACGTGCAGGTGACGGCCGCGGAGAAGATGGTGATGCCGCGGTCGCGTTCCTGCGGGTCGAAGTCGGTGACGGTGGTGCCGTCGTCGACTTCGCCCGTCTTGTGGGTGGCTCCGGTGCGGTGGAGGACCCGTTCGGTGACGGTGGTCTTGCCCGCGTCGACGTGGGCGAGGATGCCGAGGTTGCGGACGGTGGTCAGGTCGTGCGTGCGCATGGCGCGGTCCTTTGTGGACGATCCGGTCGGGGCAGCGCGATTCGCCGCGACGGACCACGTCACGGAGACGGTGTCAGCCGCGCGGCGGACACCCGGGGCGCGAAGACACGAGGATCACCTCGGACCGCGGACGGGAGACGACGGCGACGCGCACGGCCGGCTCCCTTCGGTCTTGGACTCCGGAAGAGCGTAACGGCGGCTTTCCGGGCCGCCAACCGGATTTACGCCGAAGGCCGCCCCGGTTGCCCGGAGCGGCCTTCGACGTCGGGATTCGCTCAGCTGGGGTCCTGGTCGAGCTGGGTGGCCTTCACCGCGTTGCCGACCTGGGTGCAGTCGTCGGCGGTGATGCCCGCGGTGCCCGCCTTGGCGAGCGCCGCGCAGGAGGAGTTCAGGGCGTCGCCGACGTCCTTGAACGTCGCGCTCTGGGTGAGCGTGTTCTCCACGCCCCACCAGACCTGGACGGCCTTGTCGAGGCCGATCCCGCGCACCGTCTGGTTGTTGAACGTGTCGCCGTCGGTGATCAGGTAGTCGGCCTTGTTGACGACGCCGTCGTTGATGTGGACGTCCGGGTTGTTCGTCTGCCAGCCGGGGCCGTTGACCATGTCGGGCTGCGGGGTCAGCGACGAACGCGGGTCCTTCATGTTGCGGATCGCGCCGAGCGAGGAGCCCGCGCCGAGCAGCCAGCGGTTGTCCCCGGTGTCGTTGGGGTCGTTCGACGTGATGCCGATGAACTTGCCGAAGACGTCCGAGAGGCCTTCGTTGATCGAGTCGGCCTGGCCGCCGCTCAGCCCGGAGGTGTGCTGGGTGACGCCGTGGGTGAGCTCGTGACCGGTGATGTCGTCGGTGGTGACGCCCTCGCCGAAGGCCATCTGCTCGCCGTCCCAGAAGGCGTTGGCGAACGGGCACTCGCCGTCGACGCAGATCCGGACCGTGCCGCGCAGCGCCTTGCCGGTGCCGTCGGAGAAGTCCGCGCCGATCAGGCTCGTCAGGTCGACGTTGACGTACTTCTTGTAGAAGTCCGAAGCCTGGCCGAAGAAGGTGTAGACGTTGTTGACGTCGGCGACGCTCGACTCGGCGCCGCCCTCCTTGCGGGTGATGTCGAAGGCGGTGCCGCAGCGGACCGACTCGGTGCTGCCGCTGACCACCTTGTGGTTGGCGTCGCAGACGTCGCGGTTGGCCTCGCGGACCTCCGACCAGGACGTCAGGACGTCCTGCGTGCCGGCCTGGACGACCTCGGTCCACTTGTCGTCGAGCTTCTTGCCGTGCACGGTGACCTGGTAGGTCGGCACGGCGGTGCCGTCGCTCTTCCCGCCGCCGAGGGCGGCGTCGTACCAGTACGCGCGGGGCGCGTCGGCCCTCAGCGTGTTCGCGGCCAGGCCGGTGCGCTTCGCGACGTCCGCGACGGCGACGTCCGCCGCCCCCGCGTCGCTCGCCGGGAACGCGCCGGCGGTCTTCTTCGCGGTGCGGCCGTGCGTCGCGAGCACCGCGCCCGCCTTGTCGCGGAGCTGGATCAGCTGGCCGCCGAACACCGGCACCCCGCCGATCTCCTGCTGCGACCGCTGCACGCTGCCGAACGGCATCGCGAGGGAGTTCAGCGCGCGCATCGACGGCTGCGAGATCGTCGCCTCGGCGGGCGAACTGATCGTTACCAGCGAGACCGCGACGACAGCAGCGCTCACCGTCGAGACCCCAAC
The DNA here is from genome assembly GCF_053602455.1 of Amycolatopsis sp. NPDC004378. NCBI lineage: Bacteria > Bacillati > Actinomycetota > Actinomycetes > Pseudonocardiales > Pseudonocardiaceae > Amycolatopsis > Amycolatopsis sp. NPDC004378. The sequence goes on along the minus strand of NZ_JBSGDR010000011.1, from coordinate 251,632 downwards.
GATGACCCGTTTGCGTGACACCCGGTACACCTCCGTGGAAGGTTGACTACCTGACGTGAAGTCCGTGCAGGTTCACATGCCCCGAAGGTGTCGCACACCGGCTGAAAGTAGGTAACTGACCACATGCAGTCCCGACGTCGGTAGTTAATCACCGACATTTCGGACGCAGCCGTGATCGGACGGGCATCACCCGTGTCCGAAGAGGCATCACGCGTGATCGGACGGGCATCGCGGTGATGCCCCGTGAATCACGGGTGATGCCCCGTGAATCACGCGTGATGCCTCTTGGCGCACGGGTCAGGTGGCGGGTGGGGCCACCACGCGGAGCTGGAGCATCGCGGCGAACCGCGCTTCCGGGTCGGTCATGTCGAAGCCGCCGACCTCGGCGAGCCGGCGGAGGCGGTAGCGGAAGGTGTTGGGGTGCACGTGGACCGCGGCCGAGGCGGCGATGACGTCGCCGAAGGCGTCGAGCCAGGCCCGGAGCGTCTCGACGAGGTGAGCGTGGTGCTGCTCGTCGTAGTCGAGCAGGCGCGCGACCGGGCCCGTCGGCTGGTCGCCGCGCGCGGCGACCAGGTCCTGCAGCTCCAGCAGCAGGGCCTCGACGTGGACGTCGGCGAGCAGCGCGACGCGGCGGCCCGCGCCGGTGCCCGACCGCAGCACCCGCACCGCGCGGTCCGCGCTGTCGCGGGCTTCGGGCAGCTCGGCCGCGCTGCGCGCCACCGGCCCGATGCCGACGACGGCCCGGACGCGGTCGCCCACCCGGTCCAGGAAGTCCTTCGCGATCCGCAGGGCACGACGCTCGCCGTCGGCGTCGCGGCTCACCGGCACCAGCCCGTACGCCGTGTCGCCGACGAGCGCCGCCGCGCACCGCGGGTGGACCGCGCTCAGGTGCATCGCCAAGCCGTCGGCCAGCCGTTGCCGCTCGGTGGCCAGCTCGGCGTCGGCCAGACTCGTCGCGCCGTGGTCGAGCACGGCCAGGGCCAGCACCATCACGGGCTGGTCGGCCAGGCCCAGGCGGCTCAGCGCCTCCCGCGCGGCCGCGCCGCCTTCGAGGGCCGTGCCGAGCAGGTCGGCACGCAGCCGCCGTTCGACGTCCGCGCCCGCCCGGACGCGCAGCAGGTGCAACGCCGCCAGCCGCGCGGCGTCGCGCAGGGCCCGCGTCCGGTCCTCGTTCAGCGGCTCGCGCACGGCGGCCCAGATCGAGCCGAGCAGCTCGTCGCCCGCGCGGACCGCGACGGCGACACGGGGCAGCGTCATCCCCTCCATGCCCTCGTCCGGCACCGAGACGAAGACCGGGTCGTCGCTGCGGTAGAGCTCGCGGAAAATCCCCCGCTCGGCCAGGCTGCGCGAGAACCGCTCCGGCACCTGCCGCCCGAGAACGGTCTCGACGCGTGACGGGTCGGCTTCGTCCTGCCGTCCCGAGAAGGCCAGCACCCGCGAGCGGCGGTCCTCGATGGTCACCGGCGCGTCGATGAGCGCCGCGATCGCGTTGGCCACGGCGAACAGGTCACCCGACGGCAGCCCGGCGAGGGTCTGCGGTTCGGCGTCGCCGACGTCGCCCTCGGCCAGCAGCGACCGCAGCATCGCGGCGAGCTGCGCCCACGACGCGCCGCGGGCGAGGCTCAGCAGCGCGACGCCGGATTCCTCGACGGCGGCGGTGATCGACGCGGTCACGGTGACCGGCGCGCGCAGCACGAGCCCGGCCGCGTCGTGGCGGGCCAGGGTCCGCAGCTGCCGCACGATCTCGTCCGGTTCGGCGAGGCCGACGCCCAGCACGAGGGCGTGCTGCGGGAGGGCGGGCTCGTCCAGCGGGTCGTGGATGGCGACGCCGCCGATGCCGCCGGGGCGGTCGGCGTCCCCGAGCACGAGGTCCAGGAGCGTGCCGCCCAGGTCGTCGAGGACGCGGCCGAGGCCGGCGTGCGGGCGCAGGTTCACCGAAACGAGCACCTCCCGAAGCTAGGCCGGACGCCGCCAGCCTAGTTCGTCGGAGGCCACGAATTCAGCATCGGGATTTGTCGTTCGCGACGAACTCCTCCCGCCACAACCCCGTGACTAGATCAGTTTCGCGGCCACGTTGTAGGCCTCCACCTGCAGCCGCGCGCCCGGCACCCGCCGTCGCGGCTCGACGCGGACCGTGCGGCTCTCCCCCGGCAGCAGCCAGAAGTAGTTGTCTTCGTAGCGGGTCGGCAGGACGCGGTCGGTGCCGTTGCGCTCGCGCAGCGACAGCCGGATCATCGCCGCGACCGTCTTGCCGTCGTTGCGGACCGCCGCCGTGTACGCGTCGCCGTCGGCCTTCACCGACGACGTCAGCCGCGCGCCCGGGAGCTGGTTGAGCGCGCGCATCGCCGTGTCGCTCCGGTAGCGCCAGTACGTGTTCTCCGACAGCACCGCGCCGCGGGCGTCGGTCAGGGTCAGCCGCAGCAGGTGCAGGTCCGGGTGCCCCGCGTCGAACGGCACGGTGAACGCCGGAGCGCCCACGTTCGCGGCGACGTCGAGCTTCTGCTGCCGAGGCGTACCGAGGCCGGTGCCGTCCAGGGAGAACAGGCGCGCGGTGACCGTCACGCCGCTCAACGCCGCCGGCGTGTGGTTGACGACCCGGACTTCCCACGTCGTCAGGTCGGCCTGGACGTGCCGGGCCTCGCAGCCCTTCCGCGCGCCGTAGTAGCTGCCGTTGACGTCGAGGTCGTAGTCGTAGGTCTGCCAGACCGTGCTGTGCCAGGCCGGGTGCGACATCCACAGCAGCACGCCGGTGGCGTCGGCCCACAGCTTCGTGTTCCACGCCTCGAAGATCGCGCGCATGCTTTCGTAGTTGACGAACTGGGCCTTGCGGCAGAACTCCGCCAGGCTCGTCGACGGCGCGAGCCGCGCGTCGATCGCCGCGAGGTAGCTCTGCGGCGACTGGTTGCCGGCGGTCGACCAGTCGTGCAGGAACCAGGGCGCGCCGATCGGCCAGCCCTCGTCGCCGGGACCGACGAGGGTGCGCATGCTCTCGACGACCGACACCGTCGGCAGGCCGATCTCGCTCCAGAACCCGTACTTCCCGCCGGTCGCTTCGCCGGTGAAGTACCGTTTCGGGTCCTGCCAGTAGTAGGGCCCGTCGCCGGTGATCACGCCGCCCGCCGAGTTGCCCTGGTAGAGCAGGTCGGTGTTCGTGTGGACGAGGTCGCGCAGCGCGGTGTCGATCACCGCCGGCGGGGTGCCCTCGTTGCAGCCGAACCAGACCGTCGCGCACGCGTGGTGGCGGTAGCGCAGCACGGTGTCCTTCGCCTGCGCGAGGAAGATGTCGTGGTTGGCCGGGTCGGTCGACCAGCCGTCCCAGAACTCGTTCCACAGCAGGATGCCGTACTTGTCGCAGGCGTCGAACAGCTCCGGCCGGTAGGACGAGCCGACCCAGTTGCGGATCAGCGTGAAGTTCATGTCGCGGTGCATCGCGACGACGGCGTCGGCCCGCTCGGCCGGCATCCGGCGCAGCAGCTCGTCCCAGCCCCAGCTGCCGCCGCGGGCGAAGATCTTGACGCCGTTGACGAGGAACGTCAGCGGCTTCGCGCTGTTGTCGACCGAAGCGGCGTCGGTCCAGGTGCCGCCGTCGGCCGAGACCTGGATCTTGAACGTCGCCGCGTAGGCGGTCTCCCAGGTCAGGACCACGCGGTCGAACGCCGTCGCGGCACCGAGGTCGACCTGCAGCCACTGGTTGTCGTCGTAGCTCGACGTCCAGCGCGTGTTCGGGTCGCCGTCGAACGCGCGCTCCGGCGGGTTGCCGTCGGCCACCGACGACGAGGTCCCCGGCTTTCCCTGCGCGAGGTCGGTGCCGGCGTTCCTGCTGTCCACCACGGACATCGTCCAGAGCGAGAAACCCCAGCCGGTGGCGCGCTTCAGCCCCTGCATCCGGACGTACCGGGCGGTCTGCGGCGCGAGGTCCACGGTCTGGGTGGCGCGGCCGTCGGAGATGACGATCGGCTGGTCGTACTGGTAGGTGACCTGGCGCAGGCCGATCTTGACGGTCCGGCGGTCGCTCGTCGCGGCACCGATCGCCGCGGTGAGGGTCAGGTCGTACAGGTTCGGGTCGCCGTAGCCGTTGGGCCACCACAGCTTCGGGTTCTTCACCTGCTGCGCCGGGAACACGACGTCGGTGCTCTGGCCGGCCGGGACGGTGACCGTGCTGGTGACGGTGACCGGCCCGAACGCGGCGGTGACCTTGACGCGCTGGGCCGTCGCGGCGGCGTTGCGGACCGGGACGGTCAGCGTCACCACAGCCGTGTTCGCGTCGGGGACCGTCGTGTCGACCCGGACGTCGCCGAGCACGGCGGCGCCGGTCGAGCGCAGGCGCACGTGGTCCCAGATGCCCGACGCGCGGTCGCGGACCGCGGGCATCCAGTCCCAGCCCGACACCGCGAGGTAGGTCGGCGAGTTGTCGAACATCGTGCTGCCCGCGTCGACCCACGAGCTGCCGTTCGAGCCCTTGTCGCCGGGGCTGCCGGGCCGCGGCATCGGCGAGATCTTCACGGCGAGCGCCTGGTCGCCGGTGCGGCGCAGGGCGGCCGTGACGTCGTAGGCGCCGCGGCCGAACGGGTGGCTCTGCGTGCCGATCTCCGCGCCGTTGAGCCAGATCTGCGCTTCGTGGTTGACGCCGTCGAACTCGAGCCAGACGTGCCGGCCCGCCGAGGTGTCGAGGCCGCGCGGGAGCGAGAAGCGGCGGCGGTACCACCAGGCGTGGCGCGACAGCGCTTCCGGGACGTGGAGCTGGTTCATGCCGGACACCGGGTCCGGCAGCTGCCCCTGCTCGACCAGCGACGCCAGGACCGTGCCCGGGACGGTCGCCGGCAGCCAGCCGCGGGTGTCCACAGTGGATGCCGACAGCGCCTGGCCGTCCCCGGACGGCGCCCAGTCGTCCATGGTGAGGACCCAGCCGGACTCGAGCGGCACCGTGCCGTCGGGTGCGACGGCGAGCGCGGGCGGGTCGTCGTGCGGGCGCACCGGGAAGCTGGTCCAGCCGTGCACCGCCGGCCGGTTCTGCGGGCCGGTGCCGAAGACCTGGAACCCGTTGAGGCCCAGCGGGTTGGTCGTGGAACGGCGCGATGCGGTGAAACGGACCCAGCGTGCCGTGACGGCCGGCAGCGGGATCGTCACGACGCCGCCGGTGCCCGTGTCGGTGTGGTGCACGGTGCGCCAGGCCTTGCCGTCGCCCGAGACGTCGAGGTCGAACGCCGTCGCGTAGCTGGACAGGATTTCGGCGCCGCTGGTGTGACTGCGCGACGCGGTGGCGTCGAACGCGGGATCGCCGGGCTGGGCCTCGAAGGTCAGCACGACCGAGTCGATCCGGCACTGCCCCTGCAGGTCGACCACGATCCACTGGCCGTCGCCCGGCGCCGCGCGCCAGCCGGAGCCCTTGACGCCGACCTGGGCGAGGCCGTCGACGGCGAACTCGGCCGGGGTCGCGGCGTAGTCGGTCGAGGACACCTGCACGGGCCGGAACAGGGCGAGGTCGGTCTTCGGCGCCTGCGCGTCGGCGGCGGCGGGAGCCGCGGAGGCGACGCCGGGCAGGAGGGCGGCGAGGCCGAACCCGGCCAGCAGCCCGCTCCCGGCGGCCAGGACGTGCCGGCGCGAAACGGCGGCCACCTCCGCGGGCTCGACATCCGCGGTGATGCCGTACTCCTCCGCCATGCGGACTCCGTTCTCGACGCGACGGCCGAGGGGCGCCGCTGGAGGGATGACAACGTTGCCAGGAAGCTTCCGCCGTGCGCGCCGGGAGCGTCAAGAAGACAAGGAGGACAAGAATTCGGAATAATGACATCGATGTCTGCCGCCGGTTCCGGCGTGCACCACTCACCGGTGCTGGTTAAGTTTGCATCGACTCTGCAGCGAACCGGTCCGGGAGGTCCGATGGTCCAGGTCGAACGCACCATCACCGTGCGCACGCCCGTCGAGCGCGTCGCGGCGTACCTCGCGGACTTCGCGCACACGGAGGAGTGGGACCCGGGCACGGTCTCGTGCACCCGCACCGGCGACGGCCCGATCGTCGTCGGTGCGGAGTGGCACAACGTCTCGGAGTTCCGCGGCCGCCGCACGGAACTGGACTACCGCCTGACCCGGCGCGCGGCGAGCCGCGTGACCTTCGTCGGCGAGAACAAGACGGCGACCTCGACGGACGACTTCGGCCTGACGGCGGGCCCGGACGGAACGACGGTCCGCTACCGCGCGACGATCGTGTTCCACGGCTGGGCGAAGCCGGCGGGCCTGCTGTTCAGGGGCGAGTTCGAGCGGCTGGGGGACGCGCTGGTGCCGGAGCTGACCCGGGCGCTCGAGAACCTGGACTGACCGTCCGCGGGCGCGACCGAAGTGCCCGGCCGCGACCTTCCGCGCGCCCGAACGCCAGCGGGAGACCGGAACGCCCGCCCTCGAACCCGCCGCGCGCCCCACCACCAACAGGCGACCACCCGGCCCAAACCACCGCGCGCCCGAAAGCCTGCGGGCGGCCGCAACGCCCGGGCTCACCCCTCCGCGTGCCCGACCGCCAGCTCGACCGCCGTGGCCAGGTCGTTCGCGCGCGGGAAGCCGCGGTCGCCCAGGTGGGCCCAGCCCGGTCCCGCCGTGCCGACCGCGCGGCCGAGGTCGCGGACTCGGGTTGCGAGCAGGTCGTCGGCCGTCGGCGCGGCGAGGGACCACAGCAGCACCAGCACCGGGTCGAGGCGGGCCGCCAGGTCCGCGACCGTCTCGGCCGGGACGAGCTGGCCGAGGTAGACCACCGGGACGCCGGCTTCGGCGAGCGTCGCGCGCAACGCCTCCATCGGCAGCGAGTGCCGCTCGGCGGGACAGCACGCCAGCAGCACCGGGCGGCCCGGCACCGCCGCCGGGAAGCGGCGGCTGAACCGCTCGAACGCCAGCGAGATCTCGGTCGACAACGTCCATTCCGAGGCGAAGCAGAAATCGCCGCTCTGCCACCGGTCGCCCAGGCCGCGCAGGACCGGGGCCAGGACGTCGGTCCAGGTGGCGGCCGGGCCGAGCGTGGCGAGGGTTTCGTCGAGCAGCCCGGCGACCGACGCGGACCGCAGCTCCTCGGCGGCGTCGGCGAGCTCGCGGACGCGGCGGGCGGCGGGCACCGCGGGCGCTCCGGACGGCGCACCCTCGAACGCCGCGGCGGCGGCTTCCCGCACGGGCATCCCGCGGGCGACGAGCCGTTGCATGTTCTGCAGGCGCCGGACGTCGGCGTCGGAGTAGCGGCGGTGGCGCCCGGCACCCCCGCCCGACGGCCCGATCCCGTACCGCGCGCTCCAGCTGCGCAGGGTCACCGGCGAGACGCCGAGCAGCTCGGCGACCTTGCCCGGCGCCCAGGCACCCGCCCCGGGCGGCACGTCGGGGTTCGTCGGTTCCACCGCTTCCTTTCGCGTCGCGGACTGGTCGCAGCCTAGCGACGGCCACGCCGCCCGACGGGCCACGACACGATGATCGCGCGTCCACCCGGTGATCACCGGGTGAGAGGGAAGCGCCGGGCGGCACGGGGGACGCGGCGGCGGGGCGTCGGCCTGCCGCGTCCCCTCGGCGCCGCCCGGCGCCGGGATCCGGCCCGCGTCAGCCGGATCCGGACGGCCGCGGGGTGTGGCGTCCCGCCACGGCCGGCGACGTTCCCGGCTAACCTAACCCCGATCGCAACGGTTGTGCATCGTTGTCCCCCGGATGCCGCACACAACCACCCGGCCGAAGGAGTCAGCCCGGGGCGTCGTGGGTACCACTGGTGTCGAGGACTGATCTGGAGGCATTCCGATGACCGAGCACCGCACCCCGCCGAGCTTCGCCACGACGACCGACGACGGGCTCGTGACCGTCCGCTGCACCGGCGACCTCGACCTGGCCACGACGCCTCGGCTCCGCGACGCGCTGCTGACGCCGTTCCGCGTCGGCGCGAAGGCGGTCGTCGCCGACCTCACCGCGACGACGTTCTGCGACTCGACGGTCTTCAGCGTCCTCGTCGAGGCTCACCGCGACGCCCTGGACCAGGAAATTCCGTACGCCATCGCGGCGGCCGAGGTGGCCGTGCTCCGGCCACTGACGCTGCTCGGGCTGGCCACCGTGCTGCCGCTGCACACCGACCTCGCCGCCGCCCGGGCGGCCGTCGCCGGGACCCGCATCGCGTCCTAGCCCGGCGGGAGCTCGTCGTCCAGCACGGCCCGATGCGTGCGCCGCAGTTCTTCTCCCGGCTCGACACCCAGCTCCGCCGCCAGCCGGTCGCGGGTCCGGCCGTAGACGGCGATCGCCTCCGCGCGGCGGCCGGTCGCCTGCAACGCCCGCATCAGCAGCGCCGCCCAGGGCTCACGCAGCGGTTCCAGGGCGAGGACGGCCGACAGCTCGTCCGCCGTTTCGGCGTACCGGCCCAGCCGCAGCTGCAACCGCGCTTTGCGGGTCCACAACGCGCCCCGGCGCTCGGTCAGCCGCAGCCGCTGGCCCTCCGCGAACGGCCCCGGCAGCCCGGACAGCGGCTCGCCGTGGAACAGCCCGAGCGCCGCGGAACACGACGTGACGGCCGCCGCGAGGTCTCCGGCCGCCTCGGCGGCACCGGCGTCCGCGTCCAGTTCCGTCAGCCGGGCCGTGTCGAGCCGGACGCCGTCGCCGTCGAACCGGTAACCGCCGCGCGCGTGGCCGATCACCGAGTCCGGGGTCCGTTCGCCGGGCCCGCGCAGGCACTTCCGCAGCCGGTGCACGTACACCGGCAGCACCCGGCCGCCGGTGCCCGGCGGCTCCAGCCCCCAGACGCCGTCGAGCAGCTCGGTCTGGCTCACCGTGACGCCGCAGCGCAGCACCAGCGCCGCCAGCAGTGCCTGCTGGCGCACCGGGCCGAGGTCCAGCGGCGTGCCGCCGCGCCACGCCCGCAACGGGCCCAGCACCGAGAACCGCAGCCCCGGCCCCCGAGCCGGCTCCACGACGACCGGCGGCACCGGCGCGTCGTCCACAATGGACGTCCGCGGGGTGACGATGCCGTGGTCGAACGCGTACACGACGGCCGCGGCCCGGTCGCGCAGGCCCAGCTTGGCGAAGATCCGGCTCAGGTGGCTCTTCACGGTCAGCTCGGAGACGATCAGGGACGCGGCGATCTCGGCGTTCGTCAGCCCCGCGCCCGGCCGCCCGCAGGACGTCCAGCTCGCGCGGGGTCAGCAGGCCCGGCGGCGGGCCGGCGGGTTCGTCGGCGGGCGCGCGGCGGAAGGTCGTGAGGACGCGCGCGGTCACCGCCGCGTCGAGCCAGGCGTCGCCCGCGGCGACCGCGCGCACGGCGCGGATGAGGTCCTCGGCGGGCGAGTCCTTGAGGATGTAGCCGACCGCGCCCGCGCGCAGGACGCCGGCGAGCAGCTCGTCGTCGTCGAAGGTGGTCAGGGCCAGCACGGGCGTCCGGCCGCCGATCCGCCGGGTCGCCTCGATCCCGTCGACGTGCTTCATCCGCAGGTCCATCACGACGACGTCGACGTCGGCGGCGGCCAGTGCGGCGGGGACTTCCGAGCCGTCGCCGCACTCCCCCGCGATGACGAACCCGTCGCGCGGGCGCAGGATCCGCCGCAGCCCGGACCGCACCAGCTCCTGGTCGTCGACGAGCAGGTCCTTGACTTCGCCGGCCGTCACGGCGCGGCCCCCGCGGGCAGGCTGACGGCCACCACCCAGTCCGTCCCGTCCGGACCCGCGCTCAGCTCGGCCCCCAGCTGGCCCGCCCGCGCGGACATCCCCTTGAGGCCCGAGCCGCCCGGGCCGGCCGGCCCGCCGGCGGGGAGCCGGTTGCGGACGACCAGGCGGGCCCCGGCCAGGCCGACGTCGAGCCGCATCCGGGCCGGCGCGCCGGCGCCGTGCTTGGCGATGTTGGCCAGCGACTCCTGGGCGATGCGGTAGAGGCCGAGCCCGGCCAGGTCCGGCACCGCGGCGAGGTCGCCGGCCTGTTCGTAGTGGACCTCAAGCCCGGCGGCGCGCGTGCGGTCGACCAGCGCGGCGATGTCGCGGACGTCCGGCAGCGGGCGGGTGCCGGACGGCGATTCGGCGAGCAGCCCGACGGTCCGGCGGATGTCGGCCATCGCGGTCCGTCCGACGCGTTCGGCCTCCGCGAGCCCTTCGAGGGCCTCCTCGACGTCGCGGTCCTGCTGCAGGGCGTGCCGGGTGCCGGTCAGGTGCAGCAGCGTGATGCTCAGCGAATGGGCGACGACGTCGTGCACCTCGCGGGCGATGCGCTGGCGTTCGGCGAGGACGGCCTGGTCGCGGACGGCGTCCCGCGCGGCGCGCTCGGCGTCCAGCGCCCGCACGTACCAGCGCATCATGAACCCGCCGCCGGTGCCCAGCAGCACCGCCGCGACGTAGACGGGGAACCCGACCAGCCCGACCCACGCGGCGGCCACGGCCAGCGTGGCGACGCTCGCCGCGGCGACCGAGAACGCGACCACCGGCCGGGCGATCGACGCCGTCTCGGCCGCGAGGACGACGAGCACGACCGGCGCGAAGTCGGGGACGGCCGGGTCGGACAGCAGGATCGCGACGGCCGCGAGCACGGTGAGGGCCTTGAGCCACGGCGGCACGATGGCGCCGGTGACCGCCCAGACGACCGCCGTCACGACCGCGAGGAGCCCGGCGAGCGCGATCGGCTGGGGTGGCACCAGGGCACCGCGCTGCGCGACGGCGGCCACGGACAGGATCGTGCCGAAGGCGGTGACGCCCACCGGAACCCACCACGGGAGCGCGATCCCGGCCTGCCCGAGGCTCGCCTCCAGGCGGGCCCGGACCGCGCTCACCACCCTCCCCCTCACGACGTCCAGCCTAGGAAGCGCGCCGCGCGGGCGCATCCCGCCCGGGGAGGAAGATGACGTTCACCCGGATTTCATCGGCCCAGGTCGGTCCCCCGCAGGTGCCCCGCACGATCGAGTGGATCACCGAGCGCCGGGCCTGACCTGCCGCTATCGTCCCGCCCGGAGAGTCCACAGTGGACAGGGGAGGTCCCGTGCGCGTGACCCATGCCGCGCTGGCGGCGCTGGCGGCCTGCGGGCTCGTGGTCCTTTCGGTGCCCGTCGTGCGGTCCGCGCACGCCGATCCGCTGCCCGGCGGCCTGGGGCCGTGCGTGCCCGGGACGTGCCCGGACCCCTACCCACCGGTCGGCAACGGCTCGTTCGCCGGGCGCGACAACGGCATCAACGTCTTCGTCGGCGGCGGCATGCGCGTCACCGGCAGCGCCGCCGAAGCCGAGGGCCGGGTGGTCGTCGGCGGGGACTTCACGCTGCGGAAGACGTCCGGGTCCTCGATCTACAACGTCGGCGTCGCCGGGGTCGGCTCCCGCGTGCCGCCCCCGGACGGCGCCGACTTCCTGACCGTCGGCGGGGACCTGGCGGTCGCCGACGGCCAGCGCCTCGACGCCGTCGGCGACTCGGCCGGCGGCGTGGTCCGCCACGTCGGGACGGTCACCGGCACCGTCATCGGCAAGCTCGTCCACGACCCGGCGGCGATGCGGCCGTACGCGGACCTGCGCGCGCAGCTCACCGCCGCGAGCCAGTGCTACGCCCGGACCGACGGCGCGCCGCGACCGGCGACCGGGACCGTGCGCAACCAGGGCTACCAGACGCTCTTCACCGGCGACGGCAAGTCGGCCCTGCAGGTCTTCACCCTCGACCAGGACATCGCCGGACCCGGCGGCAGCACGCAGGGCATCGCGTTCACCGGCATCCCCGACGGCGCGACGGTGCTGGTCAACCTCACCGGCGCGACCCGGACGATCAACACCTACAGCGGCACCCTCGACGACCGCGACCCGCTCAACCGCCTGCGCCCCCGGCTGCTGTGGAACTTCCCCGACGCGACGGCGGTCCACCTCATCGGCAGCGGCATGTTCCAGGGCAGCGTGCTCGCGGGCAACGCGGCCGGCACGACGACCGTGACGCTGCCGGGCACCAACGGCCGCTTCTTCACCGCGGGCAGCCTGGTCCACGGCTCGAGCGCCGGCCAGGGCAGCGGCCAGGAATTCCACGCGTACCCGTTCGTCGGCGAGCTGCCCTCGTGCCGGGAGAGGCCCGAGCCGCCCACGACCACCCCGACCACGACGACCACCACGCCGACCACGAGCACTACGCCGACCACGAGCACCGGCCCGACCGCCACCACGACCCCGACCACCTCCACGACCGCGCCGACCAGCCCCACCTCGACCACCGGAACCACCACCGGCGCCACGACCACTCCGGCGAGCACGACCACGTCGACCTCGACGGCGTCCTCCACGACCACGTCGACACCGGCTCCCGGCCCCGCGCCGACCACCCCGGGCGGCACCGGCGGCCTGCCGGACACCGGCACCGACGTCGGCCCGGTCCTCGGCCTCGGCGCGCTCCTGCTGACCGGCGGCACGGCCCTCCTGCTCCTCGTGCGGCGCCGGCGGACCTGATGTCGTCCATAGTGGACGCACACGGCGGGTTACGAACGGACATAACCGCGCCGTAGCACCGCGGTAATGAACCGTCGTTACCTTCCCGGGCTATGGTGGCTGTGCAGCGGGCGCTCCCGCGAGGTGATCAGGTGCCGGCGGAATCGAAAACCAGGGCAACGGCGCTGCCGGTGCTCGGGGCCGTGCTCGGCGCCGCCGCTTTCCTGCTGGTACGCGAAAGCCTCACCGACGACGCCTACATCACCCTCGCCTACGCGAAGAACCTCGCGGTGCACGGCGAATGGGGCCTCATCCCCGGCGCGCCCGCGAACTCCGCCACGTCGCCGCTGAACGTCCTGCTCCTCGGCGCGCTGACCTTCTGCACGCGGGTGGCGGGCGGCCCGCACCCCGTCGTCGCGCTCGGGATCCTGACCGTCCTCTGCGGCGGCGTGCTCGGCTGGGCGTGGCAGCGCATCGGCCGGAAGCTCGCGCTGCCGCCCGCGGCCGGGGTGCTCGGCGTAGCGCTCGTGCTGCTCAACCCGTTCGTGCTGTCCGCCATCGGTCTCGAAGTCCTCCTGATCCCGGCCGTCCTGCTGGTGCTCACGGTCTTCGCGCTCGAAGGACGGCCCCTCCCGTTCGGCGTCGCCGCCGGGCTGGCCGTTCTCACCCGGCTCGACCTCGTCGTGTTCGTCGTGGTGATGGCGCCCGCGATCCGGCGCCGGCTGTTGCCCGCCGCCGGCGTCGCCGTGCTGACCGCCGCGCCGTGGTTCGTCGTGAGCTGGGTCGTCTTCGGCTCGTTCGTGCCGGACACGCTCGCGATCAAGCAGACGCAGGTGGGGGTGTTCGCGCCGTGGACCTACACCACCGGGCCGGTCATGTACTACCTCGGGCAGCCGGTCACCGTGCTGGTCACGTTCGTTCCGGCGGTCCTGGGCGTGGTCGCGCTCGGCGCGTGGGCCGCGGCGCGGTTCGCCGTGCGGTGGCCGGAGTTCCCCGCGCTCGGCCCGGTCGCGGCCCTGGGCGCCGGCGGCGTCCTCTACTTCGTCGTGTACTCGTTCCTCGACGTCGGCCCGTTCCACTGGTACTACGTGGCTCCGGTGACCGCGACGGGCACGTTCGCCGTCGCCGCCTTCGGCACCTGGTACGCCCAGACGCGCCGGCGGCCGGCCCTGCGCCCCGGTCCGCCGCTGCTGTCCCTCGGCCTCACCGGGCTGCTGGTGCTGGGCGCGGCGGCGATCGACGTCGCGCAGGGCGTGCCGTGGCCGTCGCCGGTGATCTTCGGGAACTGGGCCAGTGCGCAGGACTACGCGCGCGTGGGCAAGGCGCTCGGCGCGCGGCTCGACGGCGCGAGCGTCGCCAGCCCGGGTGAGATCGGCACCCTCGCGTACTACTGCGAGTGCGCCATCATCGACGAGTTCTCCGACCGCGGCCACGCGAAGGAGCTGGTCCGGCAGCGGATCGCGGCGGCGGGCCCGCTGACGAGCCTCGCGTTGCGGGTGAACTACCACTGGCTGGACCGCTCGATCACCCCGCGCAAGCCCGACTACCGGCTGCTCTACGGCGCGGGCCCGGCGACCGGCCCGGACAGCTGGGAGGTGTACTCGGCGGCGAAAGGCGTCGGCCACTTCACCCTGGTCCGCGAACCGTGACGGCCACCGAACAGCGGGAACTCACCGCCCCGGCACGGCTCTGGGTGCTGCCCGGCGTCGTGGCCGCGCTGTCCGCCCTCGTCTTCGCGCTGGTCCGCCCGCACCTGGTCGACGACACCTTCATCACGCTGTCCTACGCCCGCAACCTCGCCTTCCACGCGCACTGGGGCCTCATCCCGGAGGAGACGTCGAACACCGCGACCTCGCCGCTGAACGTGCTGCTGCTCGCGGCTCTGACGCTGGTCCTGCGCGACGCGGTACTGGCCGCCGGGGCGCTGTTCGTCCTCTGCCAGGTCGCGCTGGTGCTCGCGCTGCGCCGGGCCGGCGACCGGGCGGGGCTCCCGGCGTGGTTCGCGCCGGCCGCCGTCGCGCTGCTCACGGTGAACCCGCTGCTGTTGTCGTCGATCGGGCTCGAGGTCGAGCTCGGCGCGGCCGGCGTCGCCTGGCTGCTGGTGTACGCCGGGGAACGGCGGCCGGTCGCCGTCGGCGTCCTGACCGGCCTGCTCGCCCTCGTCCGGCTCGACCTGGTCGTGATCGCCCTGGTGATCTTCGTGCTGCGGGCCCGGTTCTGGGAGAAGGCCTGGCAGTCGGTCCTGGCGGCCGCGGCCGTCGCGCTCCCCTGGTTCGCCTTCAGCTGGGTGGTGCTCGGCTCGGCGGTGCCGGACACGGTGATCATCAAAACGCTCCAGAAGTCGTGGGGCGAATGGGACTTCGGAAACGGGCCGGGGCTGTACGCGAAGAACTTCCCGTGGGCGACCCTCGCGGCCTTCCTCCCGGCCGGGCTCGCCCTGCTCGCGTTCGCGCTCTGCGCGGCGGACGCCCTCCGGCGAGGCCCGCTGTGGGCGCGGGTGCGGCCGTTCGCCCCGCTCGTGCCCGCCGGGATCGCCCACTACCTGGCCTACACGCGGCTGCACGTCCCGCCGTACCACTGGTACTACGGCCCGAGCCTGGTCGTGCTGACCGTCTTCCTCGCCGCCGCGACGGCGGCCGTGGTGCGGGTGCCGGTGCGCGTCGGGGCCACGGCGGCGGTCGCCGGGGTGCTCGCGCTCAGCGTCGTCACCTACGTTTCGGACGGCCTGCCGCGGCGGTTCGCGCCGCTGATGTCCAACCACGACGCGACCGCGGCCTACGAACGCATGGGCCAGCAGCTGGGTGCGCTGGTCGGTGGCGGCACCGTGCGCAGCGGCGGCGAGATCGGTGTGCTGGCCTACCGCTGCGGCTGCGCGATCGTCGACCTCTTCGACGACCGCGGCGCGGTCGGCCCGGCGATCGCCGCGCGGAAGGAGCAGCTGGGGCTGCTCGGGCGCAAGCTCGTCGACGAGAACTTCCGGTTCTTCGACTACGGCGAACGCCCGATCGTCACCGACTTCGCACTGGTCCACGGCGACCCGCCGCCCGGAGCTCTCGCCCACTGGACGCTGACGTCCCCGTGGGCGGGAACCCAGCGGCTCTACCTCGTCCGGGGCAACGGGGCCTGATCTTCGCGCTCATGTGAGCAATCACCCGGAAACTCGCCGAAGTTCCCCTGGACGCCAGACTGCGCCACGGGCCGGAAAGGCCATAGGGTTCGGTCATGAAGGTCGGCCTGCTCACCCGGGAGTACCCGCCGGAGGTCTACGGCGGGGCCGGGGTTCACGTGGAGTTCCTCGCCCGGGAGTTGCGGCCGCTGGTCGATCTCGACGTGCACTGCTGGGGCGCGGACCGCCCCGGCGCCACCGGGCACACCGATCCGCACGGTTACCGGCAGCCCGCGTTCACGACCATGGACATCGCCGTGTCCATGGCGAACGCGCTCGAAGGCCACGACCTCGCGCACAGCCACACCTGGTACGCGAACCTGGCCGGGCACCTGGCGAAGATGACGCACGGCATCCCGCACGTCGTCACCGCGCACTCGCTGGAACCGCTGCGGCCGTGGAAGGCCGAACAGCTCGGCGGCGGCTACCGCGTCTCGTCGTGGATCGAACGCGAGGCCTACGAAAGTGCGGACGCGATCGTCGCCGTCAGCGGCGGCATGCGCCGGGACGTGCTCGACGCCTACCCGGCCGTGCCGCCCGAGCGCGTTCACGTGATCCACAACGGCATCGACACCACGCTCTACCGCCCCGACCCCGGCACCGAAGCGCTGGCGAAGCACGGCATCGACCCCGACCGGCCGTACGTGCTGTTCGTCGGCCGGATCACGCGCCAGAAGGGCGTGCCGCACCTGGTGCGGGCCGGCGCGGCGCTCGACCCCGGCACCCAGCTGGTGCTGTGCGCGGGCGGCGCCGACACCCCCGAGCTCGACGCGGAGTTCCGCGGGCTGGTCGCCGACCTCGAGAAGACGCGCACCGGCGTCCGCTGGATCCCGGAGATGCTGCCGCGCGGCGAGGTCGTCCAGCTGCTCACCCACGCCGCGGTGTTCGCCTGCCCGTCGGTCTACGAGCCGCTCGGGATCGTCAACCTGGAGGCCGCGGCGTGCGGCACGGCCGTGGTCGCCAGCGACGTCGGCGGGATCCCCGAAGTCGTCGACGACGGCCGGACCGGCCTGCTGGTGCACTACGACGAAGCGGATCCCGCGGGGTACGAAGCGGCACTGGGCGCGGCGCTGAACGAGCTGGTGGGCGACCCGGACCGGGCCGCCGCGATGGGTAGGGCCGGCCGCGAGCGCGCGGTCGGCGAGTTCGGCTGGAAGGCGATCGCCGAGCGGACGGTCGCCCTCTACGAAGCGTGCGGGAGGTCTTCGTGAACAGTGGAGCCGACGTCCTGGGCATCGTGCTCGCGGGCGGCGAGGGCAAGCGCCTGATGCCGCTCACCGCCGACCGGGCCAAGCCCGCGGTGCCGTTCGGCGGCGTGCACCGGCTGGTCGACTTCGTGCTGTCGAACATGGTGCACGGCGGGTTCCGGCGGCTGTGCGTGCTGACGCAGTACAAGTCGCACTCGCTCGACCGGCACATCTCGACCACCTGGCGGCTGTCGTCGCTGACCGGCGAGTACGTCACGCCGGTGCCGGCGCAGCAGCGGCTGGGCCCGCGCTGGTACCAGGGCAGCGCCGACGCGATCCACCAGAGCCTCAACCTGGTCTACGACGAGGACCCCGAGTACATCGCGGTGTTCGGCGCCGACAACATCTACCGGATGGACCCGCGCCAGATGCTGGAGGCGCACGTCGCCTCCGGCGCCGGCGTCACGGTCGCGGGGATCCGGGTGCCGCGGGCCGAGGCGAGCTCGTTCGGCGTCATCCGGACCACCGACGGCCTGATGATCGACGCGTTCATGGAGAAGCCCGACGACCCGCCGGGCCTGCCGGACTCCCCCGAAGAGTCGTACGTGTCGATGGGCAACTACATCTTCACCACCAAGGTGATGCTGGAGGCGCTGCACGCCGACGCCGAGAACGCCGCGTCCCACCACGACATGGGCCGGGACATCATCCCGGCCCTCGTCAAGTCGGGCAAGGCCGCGGTCTACGACTTCAACGGCAACGTCGTGCCCGGCGAGACCGAACGCGACCACGGCTACTGGCGCGACGTCGGGACGATCGACAGCTACTACGACGCGCACACCGACCTCATCTCGACGCACCCGATCTTCAACCTCTACAACCGCAAGTGGCCGATCCTGGCCCACCCGGGCCAGCGCGCGGCGGCGAAGTTCGTCGAGGGCGGCTCGGCGAACCAGTCGATCGTCAGCAACGGCTGCATCATCTCGGGCGCGCAGGTGGTCGACTCGGTGCTGTCGCCGGACGTGCTCGTCGAGCAGGGCGCGGTGGTCCAGGGCTCGGTGCTGCTGGACGGCGCCCGGGTCGGCCGCGGCGCGGTCGTGCGGCGGGCCATCCTGGACAAGAACGTCGTCGTGCCGCCGGGGGCGCACATCGGCGTCGACCTGGCCCGCGACCGCGGGCACTACCACGTCAGCGAGGGCGGGATCGTGGTGCTCGGCAAGGGCGAACGCGCGATCTGACCGGCCCGCTCACCACAGCGGTGGCGGGTGTCAGGAGCGGGTGGCGGCGGAGATGCGCTCGACGACCTGGCGCGGGTCGATGCCCCAGCGCTCGGCCAGCTCCGAGATCGTGGCTCCCGCCGCGTACTCGGCGGCGATCATGCTGTTCACGACCCCGGCCACGTTCCACTCCTCACCCGCAGATGCACGTGCACCCGAGATGCTACAGGTTCCACGCGAACGTCGAACAAAGTGCCACACGTCAGCGGTGCAGGCCCCAGGCCGCGAACCCGCACGCGACCGCCGCCGCCAGGAACACCACCGCCAGAGCCGCCGCCCACAGCACGTCCATCGTGGCCGCGAGGTACGCCTGGACCACCGAGACCAGCGCATACGTCACGGCCAGGCCGCGCCACGCCCGCCCGGGGCGCCCAAAACGATTCACCGCCCTGATTTGTCCGGCTCCTTCGGCGGATTCTGCGTATTCGACCGGGCGCGCGCCGCACTGAACACCGCGTCGAAGATCGGTGTCGGTTCCCCGTCGTCGCGCCTCGGCTCGTCCCCCTGGCCGCGCTTTTCCTCTCCCACGCGCCCAGTTTCTGCGACGGCGGCCGTTTTCGCTCGGGCAACACGGAAAATCGCCCGGCCGGGGGATCACCCGCGCGGCGCGCGTTTTCCGCCGTTTCCCCCACATCCGAATATGCGACCCGCACACGCTGCGGATTTACCCTCTGCTCATTTCCGGTGGCGGGAATAACCCGGGGGTGACGCGGGATTGCACCGGACATGAAAGCAGTCGTCTACCGCCGCCACGGCGGCCCCGAGGTGCTGACCCTGTCCGAGCGGGCCGCCGCGGACCCCGGACCCGGCGAAGTCCGCGTCCGCGTCGTCGTGTCCGCGGTCAACCCCACCGACTGGAAAGCGCGGCGCGGCCGCGGCGTCGCGGCCGGCACCGAGGCGCCCGACACCGTGCCCAACCAGGACGGCGCGGGTGTCGTCGACGCCGTGGGCCCGGACGTCACCGGCTTCTCCCCCGGCGACCGCGTGTGGCTGGTCCTCGCCGGCACCCACGCGCCCGCGGCCGGCACCGCGCAGGAGTTCACCGTGCTGCCGGCCGGGAAGCTGGTCCGCCTGCCCGGCGCCGTCGGGTTCGACGACGGCGCCGGGTTCGGCGTCCCGGGCCTGACCGCGCACCGGGCCCTCACCGTCGCCGAAGACGGGCCCGGCCGGCTCGCCGCCGGCGCGCTGGCGGGCAAGACCGTGCTGGTCAGCGGCGGCGCGGGCGCGGTCGGCAACGCCACCATCCAGCTGGGCCGCTGGGCCGGTGCCACGGTGATCGCGACCGTCAGCAGCGACGAAAAGGCGGCCCTCGCCCGGGCGGCCGGCGCCCAGCACGTGCTGCGCTATCCCGACCCGGAGCTCGCCACCCGGATCCGCGAGGTCGCCCCGGACGGCGTCGACGTGATCGTCGAGGTCGCGGCCGGGGTCAACGCCGCACTGCACCCCGAGGTCCTGCGCCCGCGCGGCACGGTCGCGCTCTACGGCGACGACCGCGGCACCGGGACCGTCAACCTCGACTTCGGCGCGAACCTGTGGCTCAACGCGCGGTACCAGTTCCTCGTCCTCTACACCGTCGGGGACGACAAGCTCCGCGCCGGTGCGGAGGACATCACCGCGGCGATGGCCGACGGCGCGCTGCGGCTGGGCGAAGACCGCGGGGTGCCGGTCCACCGCTTCGCCCTCGAAGACACCGCGAAGGCCCACATCGCGTCGGAAGAAAGCGTGACCGGGAAGGTGCTGATCGACGTCACTCCGGCGGGGTGACCAGCGCCTGAAGGAGTTCGCCGAGCCCGACGCCGTCGTCGTCGCGGTACGCGCGCCAGCGCCCGAACAGCTCTCGCACGGCGACGAGCAGGGCCGGGGACAGCCCGGCGTCGGCGCAGGCTTCGGCGATCTCCGCCATCTCGCCTTCCCACCGCCACGCGCGCTGCCCGGCGGAGACGATCCCGCCGGGTGCGCCGAACGGCGTGCCCGGCAGCACGTCGGCGGCGAGCTCCCGCAGCTCGCCGCCGACGCCGTGGCGTTCCGCGAGCGCGTGGGACTGCGCGGCGAGCGCGAAGGTCAGCTTGTTGTAGGAAGCGAAGGCGAGCTTGAGCGCCGACGCCTGGCCGACGGGACCGTCCAGCACGACCGGCGTCAGGTTGCCGGCCGCGAAGAGACTCTCGACATGCGCGACGGCGGCCGTGGGCCCGGACAGGTACAGCCGGGTGGTCCCGGCCGAGCGCGGCGGCGGCCCGACGATCCCGCCGTCGACGACGGTCGCCGCGGCCAGGATCCGCTCGACCTCCCCGGCGTGCCGGGGGCTGATGGCGTTCGCGTCGAGGTAGACGCCGGCGAACCCGGTCGCGGCGACGCTCCGGGCGACGTCGAGCGCGGCCGCCGGCGGGCAGACGCTCAGGATCACGTCGCACCCGGCCAGCCCGGCGACGTCGGGGACCTCGGCGAGCCCGGCGGCTTCCGCCCGGCGTCGCGTCGCGGGCCCGCGACCGGCGCAGACCCAGGAGGTCGGGGTGCCGGCGGCGGTGAGGACGGCGCCGACCGCGGCGCCCATCGCCCCGGGGTGCAGCAGTCCGGTAGTGGTGGCCACGGTGGCTCCTTTCACGGGGACCGCCATGATCGCGCAGAGCGTCTCCGCGGCCGAGCACCCCCGTCGTGGGAAATTACCCAACCCCGCGTTTCCGAGAGAAAATCCGGGAAATCTTGACGGTCATTTTCTCCGCCTATCGAGGGACTTCTGCTCACCAAACGTTTACCTTTCCCCGCGAACAGATCGACTGAATAGCCGAATCGAGTGAACCGTCGCCAACCCCGATGGCGATCAAGACACCGGCGGTTTACGGTCGGCCTGCCTGCCTGAACCCACCACGAGAGGTCGAGCGGATCCGTGACCACGGACAACCTGCTGACTTGCGAACTGTCCGCACTGCCCCGGGCGTCGGTCGTCCACCCGTCCGGGAAGCTGACCACCCGCACCTACCCGCAGCTGCGGGACTTCCTCCTGAAGTGCGCGGCGGACCAGCCACCGGCGGTCGTCGTCGACCTCGACGCCCTGGAGATCACGGACGACTACCTCGTCAGCGTCTTCGTCGCCGCCTGGATGCGCATCTCGCAGTGGTCGACGGTGCCCCTGGCCGTGGTCCCCGGGCCGGCGCACGAAGCCCTGTTCCGGACCACGCCGGCCCGGCCGTTCCTCCGGCTGTACCCGAGCGTGGCCGAAGCACTCGACAACCTCGGCACCCCGGCGCCCCGGCACCGCACCGAGCTGTGGCTGCCGCCGTCCGGCCTGAGCGTTCTCGCGGCCGAGCGGTTCGTCGCCGACACCTGCGACAACTGGCGGATCGGCGAGCTCGGCGCAGACGCGGTCGCCGTGGCCGGGAAGCTCGTCGCGAGCGCCGCCGAGCGCACCACCTCGCCGGCCCGGCTGCGGCTGGAGCTGTGGGACGGCAACCTCACGGTCGCGGTCGCCGACGACGACCCCCGGCCCGTCCGGCTGCCCCGCCCGCGGCGGCCCGACAGCCCGGCGAACGGCCTCGACGTCGTCGTCCGGCTGGCGCGGAAGTGCGGCTGCACGCACACGCAGTCGGGCGGCAAGGTGGTGTGGGCGGTGCTCGCCGTCCCGCCGGGGAACTAGCCGGCCGCGGTGATCCGCAGCCCGCGGCGCAGCGCCTCGATCTCGTCGGCCAGCATCCGCCGGGAGATCGCCGCCGTCTCCACCATCCCCGAGCCGTGGAACGTGCCCGGGTAGTGCCGCAGCTCGGTCGCGACGCCGGCGTGGGCCAGGCGCTGCGCGTACCGGATTCCCTCGTCCCGCAACGGGTCGAACTGGCACGTCGTCACGAACGCGGGCGGCAGCCCGGCCAGGTCGGCGGCCCGGGCCGGGGCCGCGTAGGGCGAAACGTCCTCGCCGCCCGGCTCGGCGCCGAGGTAGCTGGTCCAGCTGTAGATCGCGTTGGGCCGGTTCCACAGCGGCGTGTCCGTGTACGCGCGCATGGACGCGGTGTCCAGGCGGTCGTCCAGCTCCGGGATGCCGAGGTACTGGAAGCAGAGCGCCGGGCCGCCGCAGTCGCGGGCCAGCAGCGCCACCGCCGCCGAGAGCCCGCCGCCCGCGCTTTCGCCGCCGACGGCCAGCCGGGCCGGGTCGATGCCCAGCTCCGGCGCCTTGGCCTCGACCCACTTGAGGGCCGCGTAGCAGTCCTCGACCGGCGCCGGGAACGGGTGCTCGGGCGCCAGCCGGTAGTCCACCGACACGATCACGATCCCGAGCTCGTCGACCAGGCGCAACAGCTGGGCGTGGAACATGGCCAGGTCGCCGAGGACGAACCCGCCGCCGTGGATGTAGAGCAGGCCGGGCACCGCGCCGGTGCGGTTCGCGGGGCCGTACACGCGCACCGGGACGTCCGGGGCGTCGGACGGGCCGGGCACCGCGGTGTCCCGGACGTCGACCGGGTTCACCGGCTCGTACGCCGGCAAGAGGTCGCCCAGCTCCCCCATCGAGGAGCGCGCGGCGAGCAGGGCGTCGTAGTCGGTCAGCGTCACGGACGGCAGCATGTCCAGCCAGGGCAGCAGCTCGGGATCGATCGCGTAGGTCATGCCCCGATCTTCGGCCGCTCGACCCGGCCCGGGCCACCGCCACGCGGCGGGTGTTCCCGCGCCGGACCTCGCCATCCGGCGGCGAGCGCGCCTATCGTGACGGCATGAAGGGGCTGCTGCTGCGGCTGTCCGGGCTCGACGCCGACGCCGAAAACGCCGTGCGGGTGATCGGGTTCTTCGACCGCCTGATCACCGGCCGCGCCGGCCTGGACGCGCTGGTGCGCAGCACGGCCGAGCTCGCCGGCTGCCCGGTCGGCGTGCACGCCCCCGGTCAGGGCCTGTCGCTGCGCGCGGACGCGAGCGGAGACGTCACGACGCCGGGGACGCCGCCGCCCGGAGCCGCCACGCGTGCGCTCGAAGGCGGCGTCGAGGTGTGGGTGGCGCGGGACGGCGCGCCGATCCCGCTCGACGACATGCTGCTGGAGCGGTTCGCGATCGCCGCCGCGATCCTGCTGGAGCACACCGGCGTGCCCCGGCCGGAGCTCGGCGACCCCGCGCTGATCGAGCTGGTGCTCTCCGAAGACGTCGGCACGGCCGAGCGGTCGCGGGCGTTGCACCTGCTCGGCATCGGCCCGGCGGCCCGGCTGCGCGTGCTCGCGGGCACCGGTGTCGACGGGCTCGCCGGGCGGTCGGCCCAGCTGGGCGGCGTGCGCGCCGTGCTGACCGGCGCGGCACCCGGGCCGCTGCCGGACGGCGGCCGGGCGGGCATCGGCCCGGAGGTGCCCGCCCTCGACGTCGCCCGCTCGTGGGCCGCGGCCCGGACGGCGTTGCGCTTCACCTCGGCGGCCGAGCCGGTCGTCTGGTGGGACCGGCTCGGGAGCCTCGCCCCGCTCGCCGGCAAGCTCGCCGAAGCGGACTTCGCCGAGCTGGCCGACGTCCGGGCCCTCGACCGGCTGGCGGCCGAAGTCCACGGCGACGACACGCTTTCCGCGCTCGACGCGTTGTGCGCGACCGGCTCGGCCCGCAAGGCCGCGGCGGTCCTGCACCGCCACCACAGCACGATGCCGGCCCGCCTGGCCCGCGCCGAAGCCGTCCTCGGGTTCGAGGTCGACTCCCCCGCGGGCCGGTTCCGGCTGCACCTCGCGCTGATGCTACGGCGGCTGCGGGACAACGCCGGCCTCAGCTGACCGTCCTCTGTGGACTGCCCAGCAGGTCCCGCGCCGCCGCCGGCCATTCGGGGTGCGCGAAGACGAACCCCGCCTCCAGCAGCCGTCCCGGGACCACGCGACGGCTCTTCAGCAGCAGCTCGGTGTCGCTGCGCAGCGCGAACGCCCCGATCCGCGCCATCCACTTCGTCGCCGGGAGCCCGAACGGGACCCCCGCGGCCGCCCGCAGCGCACGCAGGAAGTCCCGGTACGGCACCGGTTCCGGGGCCGCCAGGTTCACCGGCCCGCTCAGGTCGTCGCGCGCGACGAGGAAGTCGAGCGCGCGGACCAGGTCGGCTTCGTGGATCCACGACAGGTACTGGCCGCCGCCCGCGACCGGGCCGCCGAGGCCCAGCCGGGTCAGCCGCAGCAGCATCTCGAACGCGCCGCCGGGCTCCCGGCTCATCACCATCGCCGTCCGCAGCGCGACCTTGCGGGTGCGCGGGGTGTCCGCCTTCTCCTGCTCGCGCTCCCACGCCCGGGCAAGGTCGACGCTGAAGGCCCAGTACCCGGGCACGCCCGGTTCGCCGCCGCCGAGGACGCCGGTGGTCTCGTCGTTCGCCGCGTCGTGGCGGTGCGCGTAGATCGTGGCCGTGCTCATCTGCAGCCAGACGCGCGGCGGCCGCGCGGCCCGCTCGATCGCGCCGCCGACGACGCGCGCCGAGTCCACCCGCGAGTTCCACATCTCACGCAGGTTCGCGCGGGTGTAGCGGCAGTTCACCGACCGGCCGGCCAGGTTGAGCACGACGTCGCAGCCGTCGAGTTCGCCCGTCCACGGCCCGGCCGCGCGCCCGTCCCAGCGGACGTGCCGGACGCCCGGCTCCGGTGCGACGTCCCGCCGGGTGAGCACGACGACCTCGTCGCCGCGTCCGGCCAGCCGGCGGCTCAGCACCCGCCCGAGGTGCCCGGTGCCCCCGGGGATGACGACCTTCATGAAGTCCCCCTTCACGGTCCGCCCCAGGCCACCGTACCGAAGGAGTTGAACACGTTCAAATATGGCGGGACGCGCCGACGAGGTCGAGCAGTGTCCGCAGGGCCCGGCTCGGCGGCTTCGCCCCCGACGTGACGACGTTGAGCGGCCAGTCCAGCCCGGATCCCGCGAGCGGCAGCACGACGACGTCCGGCTCGTCCGGCGACGGCGTGTCCGGGACGACCGCGACGCCCAGCCCGGCGCGCACGTAGCCCGGCACCGTGCGCAGGTCCGCGACCTCGACGGTGACCCGGCGGGGCGACCCGAGCGCGTCGTAGGCGCGGTCCATCGCGACGCGGTTGCCGAACCCGCGCGGCGTGTCGATGAACGACTCGCCGGCGAGGTCCGCGAGCCGCACGGCCTTCCGCGCCGCCAGCGGATGGGTCCGCGGCAGCAGCACGACGAACGGCCTCGTCTCGACCCGCAGGACGGCCAGCCCGGCGAGATCGGTCTCGGGCAGGCCCACCACGGCGAGGTCGAGGCGGCCTTGCCGGACCTCTTCGGCGAGCCCGGTCGAGCCGGTGATCGACACCGTGACGTGGATGTCCACGCGGGGGTGGCGGCGGTGGAACGCCCCGAGCAGCTCGGGCAGGTCGATGCCGCCGATCGACGTCAGCGTGCCGATCCGCAGGCTGCCGCGCAGGCCCTCGGCCGCCTCCTGGACGGTCGCCCGGGCGCGTTCCAGTGCCTCGATCGCGCTCTTCGCCTCGGGCAGGAACGCCTCGCCGGCCGCCGAAAGCGCGACCCGGCGGGTGGACCGGTCGAACAGCCGGGTCCCCAGCTCGGTCTCCAGCGCCCGGACGGCGGCGGACACCGTCGACTGCACCGCGAACAGCCGCTGGGCGGCCCGGGTGAAGCTGAGCTCCTCGGCCACGGCGACGAAGTACTCGAGCCGGCGCGTCTCCATTCATCGATCTTAGCGATAACTAGGACCAGGACTTTTCGTTGGACTTGCTGAGTCGGCGGGGACATCGTGGAGTGCGGAAGATCCCTGGAAACCCCGGAAGGTCCCGATGTCCGTCACCCTGTCCCCGGCCCGGCTCCGCGTGAGCCACGGCCTCGGGTTCCGCGTCGTCGCGGTCGCGTTCGCGACAGCGCTCGCGTTCTCCACCGTCCCGACCCCGCTCTACGCGCTTTACCAGCAGCGGGACGGGTTTCCGGCGTTCCTCGTCACGGTCGTCTTCGCCGCGTACGCGGTCGGGGTGATGCTGAGCCTGTACCTCGCGGGGCACGTCAGCGACTGGCTGGGCCGCCGCCGCGTGCTCGTCGCGGGGCTGCTGGCCGAGGCGTTGTCCGCCGCGGTGTTCCTGCTCTGGCCGGAGGTTCCCGGCCTGATCGTCGCGCGGCTGGTCAGCGGCGCCGGGATCGGCGCGATCACCGCGACGGCCACCGCGCACCTGTCCGAGCTGCGCCCGCAGCCGCGCCCGGGCCTCGTCGCGACGGTCGTCAACGCGGGCGGTCTCGCGCTGGGCCCGCTCGTGGGTGCGGTGTTCGCGCAGTTCGCCGGGCGCCCGCTGAGCACTCCGTTCGCGGTGTTCCTGGTGGTGCTGCTGCTCGAGGCGATCGCCGTGAGCCTGGTGCCGGAGACCGTCGAACGCCGCGAAGAGCGGCCCGCGTACCGGCCGCAGCGGCTGTCCCTGCCGGCGGCCGCCCGGTCCGAGTTCACCGGCGCCGCGATCGGCGTGTTCGCCGCGTTCGCGCTCAGCGGCCTGTTCATGGCGCTCGCCCCGACGCTGCTGGCGCACGAGCTGCACGAGCCGTCGCGGCTGCTCGCCGGGCTCGCACCGTTCACCATGCTCGGCAGCGCCGCGCTCGCCCAGGTGGCGTTCGCGCGACTCGGCACCCGCCCCCAGCTGCGGTCCGGGTACACGCTGATGGGCACGGGCCTGGTGCTGCTGGCGGTGTCGGCGTTCACGGGTTCGCTGCCGCTGTTCTTCGGCGCGAGCGTGCTGGCCGGAGCCGGCTTCGGGCTCGGTTTCCGCGCCGCGGTCGGCACGGTGGCCGCCCTCGCGGACGACCTCACCCGCGGCGAGGTCCTGGCCGCCTTGTTCCTGGCCGCCTACGCGGGTCTGGTGGTGCCCGTGCTGCTGATCGGTCTCGCGATGCTCGTGGCGTCCGGTTCGGTGGTCCTGGCCGGGTTCGCCGTCCTGGAGCTGGCCCTGCTCGGCTGGTCGGCGCGCCGGACCCTCGGGCGGGCCTAGAGTCGTCGCATGACCGCCGCGCCGATCGTCACCGGGGTGGACGGGTCGGCCGAGTCGCTCGACGCCGTCCGCTGGGCCGCGCGCACCGCCGGGCTGCGGGGCGCACCGCTCGAAATCGTGCACGCGCTCGACATCCCGGCGCTGCTCGCCGGCGGCGTCGTGCCGCCACCCGACGAGATGGTCGACGCCCTCCGCGCGCGGGGCCGGCGAGCCCTGCGCACGGCCGCGGAACTCGCGGCCGCGCAAGGGGTTCCCGGGGCGTCGACCCGGCTCGACCCCGACCGGGCCGCGCAGACGCTGATCGAGGCGTCCCGGTCGGCCGCGCTGCTGGTCGTCGGGTCGGCCGGGCACGGCAGGCTCACCAGCCTGCTGGCCGGGTCCGTGGCCGCCGCCGTCGGGACGCACGCGCACTGCGACACCGCCGTCGTGCGCGGGGACAGCTGGGACGAGCCCGGGGCCGCCGAGCGCCCGGTCGTCACCGGCATCGACGGCAGCGAAGCCGGCGCCCGGGTCCTCGCCGCCGCGCTCGCCGAAGCCCGCGCGCGCCACGCTTCGCTCGTCGTGCTGCACGCCTGGGCCGACACCCCGCCGCCGCGGCAGGACCCGCGCTGCGTCACCGAAGCCGGGCAGCGGCTGCTCGGCGAGCGGCTGCTCGACCAGGAGACCGGCGACGTCGCGCTCGAGCAGGTCGTCGTCCACGCCCACCCGCGGCGCGAGCTCATCGAGCGCAGCGGCGCGGCCCAGCTGGTCGTCCTCGGCGACCGCGGCCGCGGCGGTTTCCCCGGGCTGCTGCTGGGCTCGACCGGCCAGGCCCTCCTGCACCAAGCGGCGTGCCCGGTCCTGCTCGTGCGGACCGCCGGCTGAGGGAAGCGGAACGGAAGCGGGACCCGGCAGGATGGCGGGAACCGAGACGGAGGAACGGATGAAGACTGCGGTGCGGGCGGGGCTCGTCGCGATGCTGGCCACGGTCCTGGCGGCCCCGGCCCAGGCGGCGACGGTCAAGCAGGTGACGAGCACCTGCCACTCCGGCGGCTTCGCCGGGACGTTCACGCTGCGGTACGAAACCTCCGGCGGCTACCACCGGCCGCTGAGCGCGATCACGACGGCGGGCCCGTACATCGGCGACGTCGGCACCCAGCTGCTGCGGATCTCCTACTTCGACGGCATCACGACGCACACGATCTACAGCCGCGTCAGCCCGGCGACGAACGGTGAGCACAGCCAGACCCTGCCCGACGGCCTGGCGATCCCGGCCACCGCCCGCGGAACGGCGTCCATGAAGTTCGACAACGGCACGGCGTCCTGCGTCGCGACGGTGCCGATCAGCTAGCCGGCTCCACCGCCGCGCGCAGGATCGCCTGCGCCGACCCCGCCAGCACGGCCGCCGCCGCGGCGTCCTCGACCGTCGGCGACTCACCCCCGCGTGAGCAGGTCGTGGGCGGCCATGACCGGAGATCCGGCCGAAACCAACCCCGAGCTGTACCGGGTGGTCCTGGAGAACGAGCGGGTGCGGGTCCTCGAGTACCGGGACGGCCCCGGCGACCGGACCGCGCCGCACCGGCACCCCGACACTGTCATGGTCACGCTGAGCGCGTTCAGCCGCCGCATCTCCGCCAGCGGAGATGAGGTCCGCGTCGACCTGCCCGCCGGCGCGGTGCGCTGGGTGGCGGCGCAGGAACACTCGGGCGAGAACGTCGGGACCACGCCGACGCACTCGTTCTTCGTCGAACTGAAGGAACCCGGCACGACGGCCGCGGGCACCGCCCTGGGCCCCGCCGAAGCGTGAGCCCGGGGCGGCGCCCTCCGGTCAGCAGTTGTACGTCTGGATCGTCTTGAAGATGTCGACCGCGCCGAACAGCGACGGGTCGTAGGTGAAGTGCCGGGTCCAGAAGTACCGCGGCGGCGGGTTCCCGTCGTTCATCACCGGGCTGTCGAACGTGCCCTCGTGGAACAGCTTCGTGCCGGCAGTGGTCTTGAAGTCGAAGTCCGCGTGCCAGACGTCACCGGAGTGCGTCTGGAACGTCAGCGTCGTCGCGCTCCAGTCCCCCGTGCCGTCCGACCGGATCACCATGGTGCCGTTGTCCTGCTCGCAGTCGCCCTTGTGCAGCTGGCCCCAAGTAGCACTTTTCACCGACACCGCGGCCGGTGCCGCGGCGTCCGCCGCCGGTGCGGCCGCGAGCACCGCGGCACCCGCCCCCGCGACGGCGAAAACCCCGGCCAGGCCCCGAATCGTGCGTTTCATGGATGTCCTCCCGAACAACCGATGGCTGCGGACTCCTCCGGTCCGCGGCTGCCGAGCCTGGCAGCTCCCGTCGACAGACCGTCGACACTTCGTCGACGCCACTTTTCCGTCCTGTCGACGTATCTCGCGGCCCCCGGCCGGCTCTTGTACGCCAGAGCGCGGACGCGTCCGCGGCGAAGGGGCGGGGATGGCCGGGAACACCACCGACGGAGTGGACCTCGGAGTGCTGGGACCGTTCGAGGTCCGGATCGGCGGAGCACCGCGGGACGTCGGCGGGCCCCGCCTGCGCGCCCTCCTCGCGGTGCTCGCCGCGGAAGCCGGCCGCGTCGTGAGCGTTCGCGCGCTCGGCCGCGCGCTGTGGGGCGAGCAGCCGCCCGAGCACGCGGACCGGACCGTGCGGACGTACCTCTCGCGGCTGCGCGGCACCGTGGACCCGCGGCTGATCCTGACCCGCTCGCCGGGGTACGTGCTGCACCTGGCCCCGGAAGCACTCGACGCGGCGCGGTTCGAGCAGCTCGCCGTCGAGGGGCGGCGGGCGCTCGCGGCGGGTGAGCCCGGTGCCGCGCGCCGGCACCTGTCCGCCGCGCTGGCGTTGTGGCGCGGCAGCGCGTACGAGGAGTTCGACGGCGTCGAAGCCCTGCGTGCCGAAGGGATGCGGCTGGAACGGTTGCGCCACAACGCCGTCCAGGACCGGATCGACGCCGATCTCGCGACCGGCGAGGACATCGGGCTGATCGCGGAGCTGGAGTCGCTGACCGCGGCGTTCCCCGGGCACGAACGCCTGTGGGCGCAGCTGATGACGGCGCTCTACCGCGCCGGGCGCCAGGGTGACGCGCTGGAGGCGTTCCGCCGGGCCCGGCACGGGCTGATCACCGCGTCCGGGGTGGAACCGTCACCCGTGCTGACCCAGGTGCACCGGCAGGTCCTCGCCCACGACCCGGGGCTGCTCGCGGTCCGGCCCGGGATCGTGGCGACCGTCCCGGACGACGCCCTCGCCGCCGGGGAGCACGCCCTGCTCGAGGACGGCGACCTGCGGACCAGCCGGGAGCACTTCGAAACCGCCTACCGCCGCGCCGAGCAGGCCGGGGACGTCGACGCGATGGCCCGCGCGGCACTCGGTCTCGGCGGGGTGTGGGTGCACGAACACCGGACGGCCGCCGCGTCGGCGTCGCTGCTCACCCGGCTGCGGCTCGCCCTGGACCGGCTGGATCCGGCGGCCCCGCTCGCCCGCCGCCTCCAGGCCCGGCTCGCGGGCGAAGAGGACTACCAGGACGGGAAGTCCGGCCGGATCCTCGCCGTGGTCGCCCGGACCCGCGCCGAAGACGACCCGGTCGCGCACGCCGAAGCGCTGAGCCTGGCCCACCACTGCCTGCTCGGCCCGGACCACACGGCGCTGCGGCACTCGCTCGCGACCGAACTGGTCGGGGTCAGCGGCAGGTCCGGGCGGCGGACGGACCTCGTGATGGGCGTGGTGTGGGAAACCGTCGACCTCTTCCTGGCCGGCGACCCGCACGCGGAACGGCGGCTCGGCGAACTCGAAGACCTGCTGGCGGAACGAAAACACCTCGCGGCCGGGTTCGTCGCCGACGCGGTGAAGGTCATGCTCGCGATCCGCGCGGGCCGCTTCCGCGAGGCCGAGGAGGGCGCGCAGGCGTGCGCGGAGCTCGGGCAGGCGGCGGGCGACCTGGACGCGCTCGGCTGGTACGGCGCGCAGCTGGTGGCGATCCGCTGGTTCCAGGGCCGGCTCGGCGACCTGGTGCCGGTGCTGGACGGGCTGATGCACTCCCCCACGCTCAGCGCGATCGACAACTCGTACTACGCGGCGCTGGCCGTGGCGGCGGCCTCCGCCGGCGACCGCCGGACCGCGGCGGGCGCGCTGGCCCGCCTGTGCGGCGGCGACCTGGGCGCGCTGCCGCGGTCGAGCACGTGGCTGATTTCCCTGTGCGGCGCCGCGGAAACCGCTTACCTGCTGGACGACACGGAGACGGCGGCGCGGGTCTCGGAGCTGCTGCGCCCGTTCGGCCACCTGCCGGCGATGGCGAGCCTCGCGATCGCCTGCTTCGGCTCGGTCCACTACCCGCTGGGCACGGCGGCCCTGACCACGGGCGACCTCGACCGGGCGGTGGCCCACCTGCGAGCGGCGGTGCAGCACAACCTGGCCCTGGCCCACTGGCCGGCCGTGGTGTTCTCCCGCCGTCGCCACGCCGAAGCACTGGACCGCCGCGGCGACAGCGGGGACGCGGTGGCCGCGCACCGCGAGCGCGAGGCGGCGGCCGAGGAGGCCCGGACCTTCAGCGCGCGCTGAAGACGTGGCGCGTGAGGAACGGGTTCCGGAACTTGCCCGCCGGGTCGAGTTTCCCCGCCAGCGCACCGAAATCGTCCTGTCGCGGGTAGTGCCCCGCCGCCGTGTGGAAGAGCTTGCCCCAGTGCGGGCGGGCGCCGAACGGGGCCAGCCGTTCCTCGAGAACGGGCAGCACGGCTTCGACCTCGGCCTGCCGCGGCTGCCAGGTGAAGTGCAGCGCGACGCGGTCGCCACCGTGGCACGGGCTCAGCCACAACCGGTCGCCCGCGATCGCGCGGATCTCCGACACCAGCAGCACCGGCGCGAGGACGTCGCCGATCTCCCGGACCGCCTTCAGCGCGGCGACCGCGTCCCGGTACGGCACGAAGTACTCCGACTGCAGCTCGTCGCCGACGCTCGGGGTGAAGGCGAGCGCGAAGTGCGGCAGCCGCTCGTGCCACGGACCCGGAACGCCCTGCTGCGGTGTGCAGTTGCCGGCCGCGATCCCGGCGGCGTGGGCCGGGTGCCGCGGCCCGTCGGCCGGCACCGCGCCGAACACCTCGCTCCGTTCGGTGAAGGCGTAGACCCGGCTCTTGATCCAGACCTGGTCGATCGTGGCGTTGACCCAGTTCGTGAACATGCTGACGCTGTAGCCGGCGTTTTCGATCTCGTCGAAGTGCTCGAACGCGGCCTCCCACGGCAGGCCGTCGAAGACGTCTTGGCGGACGTCGAAGGTGGGCACGAGGTCGAGCGTCAAGCGCGTGACGACGCCGAAGGCGCCGAGACCGACGACCAGCCCCGGGAATTCGTCGTGCGCGCGCGTGAACGTCCGCAGCTCGCCGTTCGCGGTGACCAGCTCCACCGCCGAGACGGCCGAGGCGAGCCCGGGCTGCCGCCGGCCGGAACCGTGGGTGCCGGTCGCGACGCTGCCGGCCACCGTGATGTGCGGCAGCGAAGCCAGGTTCGGCAGCGCGAACCCGGCTTCGTGCAGCTGGGCGGCGAAGTCGCCGTAGCGCGCGGACCCGCTCACCGTCACGGTGCCGTCGCCGATCTCGACCGGGACGTCCAGGGCGCTCAGGTCCAGCAGGACGCCGCCGGGCGCGTCCGCGATGTCGGTGAAGCAGTGCCGGCTGCCCAGCGCCTTGACGTGCGGGGCGGCGACCACGGCGGCGCGCACCTCGTCGAGGGTCCGCGGGGTGATCACCGCGTCCGCCGCGTAGGTGTGGTTGCCCGCCCAGTTCGACTCGCTCACCCCACGACCCTACCCAGCCGCCGATCGGGACCGGCTCAGCGCGCGGGGATGATCGCCTGGTGGGTGCCGCCGAGGCCGTGCGGGCTGAGCAGCCGGCCCATCCGCTTCGGCATCCGCACCGTGATCGCGCGGTCGAGCACCCGCGCGCCGGGCGCGACGGCCGCCAGCCGCGTCTCGTAGCCCGTGCAGCCGGCCGGTTCCCGCAGCCACGCCGACACCACGAGGTTGCCCTCCCCCACGACCGCGGCCGCAAGGCGGGTCTCGGGCAGGTGCGCGATCGCCGTGCCCGCGCGGTCCAGGTCCCCGGCGGCGACGTCGAGGCGGTAGCCCGCGATCACCGGCCAGCCCGCCGGGACGTGCGCGAGGTCGCAGCGGAAGTCCAGCTCGTGGTTGCGCAGCATCCGCGCGAGCGTGCGCCGCACCGCCGACTCGCTCATCCGGCAGTCTCGGGCCAGTTCGGCGTAGCTGCGCCGCCCGTCCTCGCCGAGGGACTCGACCAGCGCGCGCAGGTCCCGGTCGTTCCACTGCTGCGGGACGACCAGCCGGGCCTGCACGGCCGTCTCGTCCAGCACCGCGCGCTGCTCGGGGGCCAGCGCGTTCACCAGCCAGCCACTGCCCTCGCGGTAGACCCGCGTCGCGACGGCGAACCGGACCTCGCGCACCCCCGGCAGGGCGCCGAGCCGGCCGGTGACCAGCCCGTCCAGGGCGTCGAGGTCACGGGCGGCCAGGCTCAGGAACAGCGAGAACCGGCTGGTCGTGCGCTCGACGCTGAACACCGACGGCCAGCCGCACAGCTCCCGCGTCAGGTCGGCCAGCGCGTCCGGGCGGCACGCGAGGTCGACGTAGCCGACCGTGGTCGTCGGGGCCGTGGCGTACGCGGTGAGCCAGGCCAGCCCGGCGGCCTGCAGCCGGTCCCAGCGGCGGGCGGCCGTGGTCGCGTCGGTGCCGACGGCGGCGGCGATCCGCGTCCACGGCGCCCGGGGATCGCGCTGCAGTGCCTCGACCAGCGCGAGGTCCGAGCCGCTCAGCCGCGCCGGTTCCGGCTGCGCGGGGCAAGGTTCGGGCATGGCGCATTGTGC
This sequence comes from Amycolatopsis sp. NPDC004378, assembly GCF_053602455.1. Classification (NCBI taxonomy): domain Bacteria; kingdom Bacillati; phylum Actinomycetota; class Actinomycetes; order Pseudonocardiales; family Pseudonocardiaceae; genus Amycolatopsis; species Amycolatopsis sp. NPDC004378. Next base: position 217,875 of record NZ_JBSGDR010000011.1, on the reverse strand, counting down.
CCCGATCATGATCACCTGCCAAGGGGCCGCCGGACGCGCCGGCGGCCCCCGCCGTCCTACTGCCGGCGCAGCCGTGGCGCCACGACCGCCCCCGCGACCAGCACGAGCGCGCCGCCGAGCACGAACGGCAGCACCGGGACGCCGTCCGAGCCGGCGGCCGGGACCGCCCGCTCGCGGCCGCCATAGCCGCCGCCCGCGCCGTCGCGGTCGTAGGCCGAGCCCGGCAGCTTGTCCGCGTACCGCTGGTGCAGCGCCGCGCGGTAGTCCGCCAGCGTCAGCTTCGTGCCCGCGGCCAGGCCGGTGACCGAGCCGTCCAGCACCGTGACGGCTTCGCCGTGCACCGCGTACCAGGCGTTGACCTGCGGCTCGTGCAGGAGGTAGCCGCCGGCCGCGGCCTGGGCGTACTTCTGCTCGTAGTCGCCGGACGCGACGTTGACGACGGTCCAGGCCGGGCCCTGGCGCTCGGCCCAGACCGTGGCGGTGGTGCCGTCGCCGGTGCGGGCCGGCACCGCGACGTAGGCGAGCGCGGCCGGGACGTCCGACGTCCCGGCGACGAAGGCGGCCGTCGGTTCGTAGACGGCGACCTGGGTGCGCGCGTCCGCGTTCGCCCGCGACGCCGCGGCCGCCGCGTGGGCGCCCGGGAACCGGGTCGTCGTCAGGCGGTCGAGGGTGGCCTGACCACCGGCGACCTGGCCGATCGCGGCGGTGTCGGCCGCGGTCCGGGTGCCGGCGGGCCCGGTCGCCGCGCCGGCGGCGCCGGCCGTGGTGAGCATCGCGGCGCCGGCCAGCACGGCCGCGCCCATCGCCTTCTTCAGCACGCTCATCCCTCGATCCCGTACAGCGTGTGGGTCCACTGGAACTGGTTGTTGGAGCGGTAGGTGTCGTAGTTCATCGAGTTGTAGCGGCTGTTGTCCGGCCACGGATCGCCGTATTCGACGCGGGTGGCGCCGCCGGAGTTGTCGTACCCGTACAGGACGTGCATGTGGCCGCCGCCCGAGCGCCAGCCGATGCGGGTGCCGATCGGCTGCCCCGCGTCGATCTGGTTCTTGATGGTCGTGAAGGAAAGCACCTGCCCGTTCGAGTTGTACGACCCGATGTTCGAGAAGCCGAGATAGCGGAAAACCCGCTGCTGGTCGGACAGGTAGCCCTGGTTGTCGGCGCAGTCGCTGCCCGATTCGTTGTGCGCGATCTGGCAGAACCGGGTTTGGGAAAGCGTGTGTCCCCAGTAGTCGGCGATCGTGTTTCCGCTGGCGTCCCAGCACCACTGGTCCTTCTGCTGGGCCTGCATGCTGATGCCGAGATCGGTCCGGGCGGCGGCCGCGGCGGCGGGTGCCTGCACCGCGACGACGAGGGCCGCGGCGGCCGAAACCGCGGCGAGTCCACGAAGGACTCCTGAAGTGGTTTTCACGAAGTGGTCCTCCAGTCGGTGACGATTCGACGTGGTGGCGAGAAATACTCCGCGCACGCCCGGTGTCCCGGTACCTACTAAGGGAGGATCACGTTGGGAGGGAACGGTTTCCGGCGGATCCCGGCATTTCCCGGGTGCCGGATTCCGGCATCGGCTCCGGCCCGCCGGACGGATTCCGGCGGGCCGGCGCCGGCGGGTCAGCCGATCGTCGTGGTGCCGAGGGTGGCGTCCTGGCCCGGCGGGTCGAGTGTGAGGTCGACGTCGAACTCGCCGAGACTGCTGTCGGTGGCGACGTGGGTGGTCGCCGCGGAGCCGACGCTGCTGGTCGCTTCGCCGGCCGGGGTGCCCGCCGGGACGGTGAAGTCGACCTGGCCCTGCGCGGTGAACTTCAGGCTGCCTTCGGCCGGGACGGGCGTCTCCGGGATCGGCAGCTCGACCGGGATCGCGACCGACTGGCCGCCGATCGCGACGTTCACCTCGGACTTGATCGTGCCCGAGACCTTCGTGGCGCCGACCAGGCGCAGGCCGTCCCCGGCCGCCTGCCCGGCGTCGACGTCCAGGCTGAACGGCACCGAAACCGGCGTGCCCGCGGTCGCGGTCGCCGGGATGTCGGCCTTCACGACGACGGTCACCTGCTGGTCGCCGATGAGCGGGAAGCCGCCTTTGTAGGTGAGCGTTTTCTCGGCCGCCGCGGCCGGTCCCGCGGAAACGACGGCCACCACGCCCGCCAGCAGCGCGGCGAGCCCGGTTCCGAGGAATCGCCTTTTCCGCACCAGGGTTTCCGTCATGTCGGTTCCTTTCGTCGTCGAACGGCGATTCGGATGCTAGGCGGAAAGTTCCCAACCGGCCAATACGCATTTCCGTGAGCCGGGAATTTGTCATGCGACTCGACGTGACGCGCTTTGTTTTTTGTCACGCGGTGGTTCGCGCGTGACAGTTTCCGGCGTTCCGGCACTCACGCGCGTCAGCATCACGAGAGCGCGGGTGTAGGGCCCGCGTAGCGGCCACGCTCGCCGCCGCCCCGACCTCGTCGCAGGCGATCGCGTGGTCTCACGGCTGGGCCGGACAGCGCACGACGAAAGTCGCGTTTTGGATCAACCGACTATCGGCGGGTTTCGGAGATTCACCCACAGCAGTGACGGTGGGTGCGTACTTCACCACACGTCACCGCGCGGCTCCGGTCCGCGGATGGAGGTTGATCCCAAAGTGCGTATCGCGCGAACCGGCGTCCTCGTCTCGGGCGTTTTGTTCTCGGCCCTCGCGGCCGCGGCACCGTCGCTGGCCGCCCAGCCGGCCATCATCGACGGCAGCACCGCGGACTCGCTCCACTCGGCCGCCCGGATGTTCGCGGGTGGTCAGGAAATCTGCTCGGCGACGATCATCGCGCCGGACTGGATCCTCACCGCGCGCCACTGCACGCAGGGCGCGGACGGCAAGCCGATCAGCTTCCACGTCGGCGACCTGGACCAGACCAAGGGCACCACGGTCAACGCCACGTCCGTGCACGAGTCGCCGGACGCCGACATCTCGCTGGTGCAGATCGACCAGCAGGTCCAGACCGACTACGCGCCGCTGGGCAGCGAGGGCGACGTCAAGGTCGGCGACCAGGCCGAGGTCTACGGCTGGGGGGCGACCTGCACCGACAAGCCGGAGATCGAGTGCCAGTCGCAGCTGCTCAAGGTGGCCAAGGTCAGCGTCACCTCGATCGACTGCCCGGACGGCGCGGCCGGCACCTCGGTGTGCGCGAACCGCGGCGACGGCATCACCGCGGGCGGCGACTCGGGCGGCCCGATGTACGCGAACGGCAAGCAGGTCGGCGTCGCCTCCACCAGCGACCGCCAGTCCTACACCGCCTACATCAACGTCACGAAGTACCGCGACTGGATCTCCTCCACCGCGGGTGTCTGAGCCACCACCCGGGAGCGCCCGTCGCGTCCACTGTGGACGTGGCGGGCGCTCTCGCGTGGCCGTCGCCCCGGCGGACGGATAGCATCCGGAACTCGTGGGTGAAGTCTGGGAAGCACTGGCCCTGGCCGGGTCGATGACCTGGGAGATCCTCTGGGCGCTGATCCTCGGGTTCCTGCTGAGCGCCGTCGTGCAGGCGGTCGTGCGGAAGTCGACGATCGTGCGGCTGCTGGGCGACGACCGGCCGCGCACCCTCGCCGTGGCGTCGCTGCTGGGCGCCGCGTCGTCGTCCTGCTCGTACGCCGCGGTCGCGCTGGCGCGGTCGCTGTTCCGGCGGGGCGCGCACTTCACCGCCGCGATGGCGTTCGAGATCGGCTCGACGAACCTGGTCGTCGAGCTGGGGATCATCCTCGCGCTGCTGATGGGCTGGCAGTTCACCGCGGCCGAGTTCGTCGGCGGGCCGATCATGATCGTGCTGCTCGCGGTGCTGTTCCGGATCTTCGTCCGCCGGCACTTGCTGGAGAAGGCCCGTGAACAGGCCGACAAGGGTGTCGCGGGCTCGATGGAGGGCCACGCGGCGATGGACATGTCCGTCCAGGGCCCGGGGACGTTCACGCGGCGGCTGTTCTCCGCCGACGGCTTCACCGCGGTGGCGCACGTGTTCGTCATGGAGTGGGCGGCGATCCTGCGCGACCTGGTGATCGGGCTGCTGATCGCGGGCGCGGTCGGCGCGTGGGTGCCGCGGGAGTGGTGGCAGGCGCTGTTCTTCACCGGCCACCCGGTGGCGTCGGCGGTCTGGGGTCCGCTCATCGGCCCGGTCGTCGCGATCCTCGCGTTCGTCTGCTCGATCGGGAACGTGCCGCTGGCGGCGGTGCTGTGGAACGGTGGCATCAGCTTCGGCGGTGTGGTCGCATTCCTCTTCGCGGACCTGCTGATCCTCCCGATCCTGAACATCTACCGGAAGTACTACGGCGCCCGCATGACCCTGGTGCTGCTCGGCACGTTCTACGCGGCGATGGTGGGCGCGGGGTACGTCGTCGAGCTGCTGTTCGGCGCGACGGGCCTGATCCCGGCCACGCGGTCGGCGACGGTCATGCACGAGGGCATCTCGTGGAACTACACGACGTGGCTCGACCTCGCGTTCCTGCTGCTGGCGGCGGCACTGGTGACGCGGTTCTTCCGCACCGGCGGCGCCGGGATGCTCCGGATGATGGGCGGCTCCCCCGGCTGACCGGCGGGTTTGCGTTCCCGGCCAGAGTGAGTGTACAGTCACTCACATGACGAAGCGCGGTGCCACCCTCTCCACCTCCGACGCCCGGCGGGACGTCGTGGTCGACGCGGCCATCGCCGAGTTCGCCCGCGGCGGCTACCACAGCACGCCGATCAGCGCGGTGGCCACGAAGGCCGACATCTCCCCCGCCTACGTCTTCAAGTTGTTCCCCAGCAAGGTTTCCCTGTTCGTCGCCGCGCTCGACCGGTGCTTCGAGCTCGTGGCCCACGCGCTCTCCAACGGCGCCGCGCGGGCCGACGGCGAGGCCCCCGAGAAGATCCTCTACGAGATGGGCGGCGCCTACGCCGAACTGATCGCCGACCGGAACCTGCTCATGCTGCAGGTGCACGCCCAGTCCGCGGCCGACACCCCCGAGATCGCCGACGCCGTGCGTCGCGGCCTCGAGAAGGTCACCGAGCTCGCCCGGTCCCGCTCCGGCGCGCCGGACGACCAGGTGCAGCGCTTCATCGCCTACGGCCAGCTCTGCCACCTGATCGCCACCCTCGACCTCGACGACCACGCCGGCGACTGGGCGGCCGTGCTGTCGGCCGGCATCCGCCACCCCGGCAAGAACTGAGCCCCACCCGAAGTCCGTTTTTCACGCCCGATGAGTGATTGACCAGTCACTCACGACCGGAAGGAACCGTCATGACCACCACCGAAATCGTCCTCCCCGGCCTCGTCGAGCCCGAGGGCCTGCGGGTCGAGCACCGCGAGATCCCGCGGCCCGGCGCCGGCGAGGCCCTGGTCCGCGTCGAGGCGAGCGGCGTCTCCTTCGCCGAGCAGCAGATGCGCCGCGGCAAGTACTACGACCAGCCGGCCTTCCCCTTCGTGCCCGGGTACGACGTGGTCGGCACGGTGCTCGAAGCCGAGGACCCCGCGCTCGTCGGGCGCCGCGTCGCCGCGATGACCAAGATCGGCGGCTGGACCAGCCATCTCGTCCTGCCCGCCGCCGACCTCGTCCCGGTCCCGGCCGGCCTGGACGCCGCCGAAGCCGAGACGTTCGTGGTCAACGGCATCACGGCGTGGCAGATGCTGCACCGGATCGCGAAGGTGAAGACCGGCGCGACGATCCTCGTCCACGGCGCGAGCGGCGGCGTCGGCACGACGCTCGTCCAGCTCGCCCGGGCCGCGGGCATCACCGTCATCGGCACCGCGTCGGCGCGCAACGAGAACGTCGTGACCGCGCTCGGCGCGACCCACGTCGACTACCGCGGCGACATCCCGGCGCAGGTCCGCGCGCTGGCGCCGCGGGGCGTCGACGCCGTGTTCGACCACGTCGGCGGGCCCGGCGTCGTCGACTCGTTCCGGCTGCTCGCCCCCGGCGGAACGCTGGTCGCCTACGGCAGCGCGGCCACGAAGGACGACCCGGGCAACTCGCGGCTGCCGGTGCTGAAGCTGTTCGCGCGGCTGCTGTGGTGGAACGTGCTGCCGAACCGCCGCCACGCGCACTTCTTCAACGTCTGGGGCGGCAAGCGGAACCTCGACCGCTTCCGCGCGAAGCTCGCCGAAGACCTGACGGCCGTCTTCGACCTCGCCGTCGCCGGCACCCTGCAGGCCCAGGTCGCCGCGCGCATCCCGCTCACCGAAGCCGCGAAGGCGTTGACCCTGGCCGAATCCGGCACGGTCACCGGCAAGGTCGTGCTCGTCCCCTGAACGCACCGAAGGCCACCACGGCGGACGTGGTGGCCTTCGGGTCCTGCGGATCAGTCCGTGCCGAACTCCATCGCGGCGCTGTCGAGCAGCTCGACGTCGTCGGTCTTGCCGCGCGAGGCGATCTGCTGGGCGCCGCCCTCAGACATCGCGCCGATCAGGCCGGTCGACGCGGCCTGGGCGGCGCCGATCAGCTTCGGGTGCGTGTGCGAGGTGCCGCCGACCATGCCGAGGCTCGCGTACTGCTCGAGCTTGGCCCGCGAGTCGGCGATGTCGAGGTTCCGCATGGTCAGCTGGCCGATCCGGTCGACCGGGCCGAACGCCGAGTCCTCGGTCCGCTCCATCGACAGCTTGTCCGGGTGGTAGCTGAACGCCGGGCCGGTGGTGTCCAGGATGGAGTAGTCCTCGCCGCGGCGCAGCCGCAGCGTCACCTCGCCGGTGATCGCGGTGCCGACCCAGCGCTGCAGCGACTCGCGCAGCATCATGGCCTGCGGGTCGAGCCAGCGGCCTTCGTACATCAGCCGGCCGAGGCGGCGGCCCTCGTTGTGGTAGCTGGCGAGGGTGTCCTCGTTGTGGATGGCGTTGACGAGCCGCTCGTAGGCCGCGTGCAGCAGCGCCATGCCCGGCGCCTCGTAGATGCCGCGGCTCTTGGCCTCGATGATCCGGTTCTCGATCTGGTCGGACATGCCCAGCCCGTGCCGCCCGCCGATGGCGTTGGCCTCCAGCACCAGGTCGACGGCGGTGGCGAACTCCTTGCCGTTGATCGTCACCGGCCGGCCCTGCTCGAAGCCGATCGTGACGTCCTCGGTCGCGATCTCGACCTCGGGGTCCCAGAACGCCACGCCCATGATCGGCTTGACGATCTCGATCCCGGTGTCCAGGTGCTCCAGGGACTTCGCCTCGTGCGTGGCGCCCCAGATGTTGGCGTCGGTCGAGTAGGCCTTTTCGGTGCTGTCGCGGTACGGGAGGTCGTGGGCCAGCAGCCACTCCGACATCTCCTTGCGGCCACCGAGCTCGGTGACGAAGTCCGCGTCGAGCCACGGCTTGTAGACGCGCAGGGAGGGGTTGGCCAGCAGGCCGTAGCGGTAGAACCGCTCGATGTCGTTGCCCTTGTAGGTGGAGCCGTCGCCCCAGATCTGGACGTCGTCCTCGAGCATCGCGCGCACCAGCAGCGTGCCGGTGACCGCGCGGCCGAGCGGGGTGGTGTTGAAGTAGTTGCGGCCGCCGGTGCGGATGTGGAACGCGCCGCAGGTCAGCGCCGCGAGCCCCTCCTCGACGAGGGCTTCCTTGCAGTCGACCAGGCGGGCGATCTCGGCGCCGTACTGCCCGGCCCGGCCGGGGACCGACTCGATGTCGGGCTCGTCGTACTGGCCGATGTCGGCGGTGTAGGTGCAGGGGACCGCGCCTTTGTCGCGCATCCACGCGACCGCTACGGAAGTGTCGAGGCCACCGGAGAAGGCGATACCGACACGCTCGCCGACGGGCAGGGAAGTGAGCACCTTGGACATGCGAATGATTATGCACGGCCATGCATCGTCGTGCAATCCGGGGTGCCCGGCGTCACGGAAACCCCGTTGACGTGCGTGGTTCGGTGATCACATGGGCCGGATGCACGCCGACGAGCACGCCATCGACACCGCCCTGGTCCGGCGGCTGGTGCGCGGGCAGTTCCCCCGCTGGGCGGAGCTGCCGGTCACTCCCCTGGCCTCCGGCGGCACGGTCAACGCGGTGTACCGCCTGGGCAGCGCACTGACCGTGCGACTGCCGCTCACCCCGGGCGGCACCGCCGACATCGAGCGAGAACGCCGGGTCCTCGGCACCCTGGGTGACCTGCCGGTGGCGGTCCCGGCCGTCGTCGCGGTCGGCGAGCCGGCCGAGGGGTACCCCTGGCCGTGGGCCGTGCACGGCTGGCTCGACGGCTCACCGGCGCTCGAAGGGCGCGCGGCCCGCGGCCTGGCGGAGTTCGTCCTGGCGGTCCGGGCGAACCGGGCAGCGGGTCCGCCGGCCCGTCGCGGACGACCGCTGTCCACAGTGGATTCGGCCACCCGGGAGGCGATCGCCGAGCTGAGCCGCACCGGCGAGCCGTTCGACCCGGCGGCCGCGCTGGCGGTGTGGGACGAAGCACTCGGCGCTCCCCCGTGGACCGGGCCGCCGCACTGGGTGCACGGGGACCTGATGCCGAGCAACCTGCTGCTGCGCGACGGCCGGCTGACCGGCGTCCTGGACTGGGCGACCGCGGGCCTCGGAGACCCGGCGATCGACCTGATCCCCGCGTGGAACCTGCTGACCGCGGACACCCGGGACGCCTTCCGCGACGCCGTGGCCCCCGACGACGCCACCTGGGCGCGCGGCCGCGGCCGGGCGTTGTCGATGGCCGTGATCCAGCTCCCGTACTACCGCCGCACCAACCCGGTCATCTCGGCCAACGCGCGGTACGTGCTCACGGAGCTGGGCTGCCGCCCCGCCCCGTGAGCACGCCGGATCAGCTCGGCAGGAGCGCCGGCGCCGCGAGGCGGGTGGCGTTCGCCGCCGCGTCGTCCGGGGCTTCCTGTGCCGAGCGCTCCGCCTCGACGCGGGCCAGGTAGTTCGCCACCTCGCGGTCCGTGCGGTGCGCATCCCAGCCCAGCAGCGGTGCCATCAGCGAAGCGACCACCGGGGCCGCCGCGACGCCGCGGTCGCGTTCCTCGATCGAGATCCGCGTCCGCCGGGTCAGGACGTCCTCCAGGTGCAACGCGCCTTCGTGCGAAACCGCGTACACGGCTTCCACGCGAAGGTATTCGGAGGTCTCCGTGATCGGCGAAGCCAGCGACGGGTCTTCTTCCATCAGCGAGACGAGGTTCCAGATCCGCGTCCCGTACCGCTGCAGCAGGTGCTCGACGCGGGTCAGCGACAGTCCCGTCTTCGACGCGACCGAGTACCGGTCTTCCCACAGCTCGTGGTACCCCTCGGCGCCGACGATCGGCAGCCGGTCGGTCCACGACGGCGGGGCCGGGCGGCCGACCTCCTCGACCACGACGTCGACGGTGTCCGCGGCCATCACCCGGTACGTCGTGTACTTGCCGCCGGCCACGATCACCAGGCCCGGCACCGGGTGCGCCACGGCGTGCTCCCGCGACAGCTTCGTCGTCGCGGCCGCCTTCGCCGCCAGCAACGGCCGAAGCCCGGCGTAGACGCCCTCGATGTCGTCGTGCGTCACGGGGGTACGCAGGACGGCGTTGAGGTGGTCCAGCACGTAGTCGACGTCCGCGCGGCTCGCCGCCGGGTGCTCGCGGTCGAGGTCCCACTCGGTGTCCGTCGTGCCGACGATCCAGTGGCGGCCCCACGGGATCACGAACAGCACGCTCTTCTCGGTGCGCAGGATCAGCCCGGTGTCGAGGTCGATCTTCTCCCGCGGCACCACCAGGTGGATGCCCTTCGACGCGCGCACGGTGAACGGCGCGGGGATCCCGGCCGCCTCCGCCATGTCGTCGCTCCACACGCCGGTCGCGGCGACCACCGTGCGCGCCCGGATCTCGAACTCGACGCCGCTTTCGCGATCCACGACCTTCGCGCCGACCACCCGCTCGCCGTCGCGAAGCAGCGACGTCACGCGGGCCCGCGTCAGCACCGAAGCACCCTGCTCGGCCGCCGTCCGCGCGATGGTCATCGTGTGGCGGGCGTCGTCGACCTGGGCGTCGTAGTACTGGATCGCGCCGATCAGCGCGTCGTCGGCCAGGCCCGGCGCGGCCTTGAACGCGCCGCGCTTCGACAGGTGCCGGTGCCTCGGCAGCGCCCGCGCGCCGCCGAGGGTGTCGTACAGCGTGACGCCGGCGCCGATGTAGCCGCGCTCCCACACCCGGTGCTGCAACGGGACCAGGAACTTCACCGGCCGCACCAGGTGCGGGGCCAGCTTCTGCAGCAGCAGGCCCCGCTCCTTCAGGGCTTCGCGCACCAGCTTGAAGTCCAGCTGCTCCAGGTAGCGCAGGCCACCGTGGATCAGCTTCGACGACCGGCTGGACGTGCCGGCGGCGAAGTCGCGGGCCTCGACCAGCGCGGTCGAGAGCCCCCGTGACGCCGCGTCGAGCGCGACGCCGGCGCCGGTCACTCCCCCGCCGACGACCAGGACGTCGACCTCTTCACGAGCCAGCTTGCGCAGGGTCTCCGCGCGGTAAGCCGGGGATAGCGGTGTCACGGTGTTCCTCCTTGTGGTCACTGCACGTCGACCCAGTCGAGCGTGCGGCCGACGGCCTTCTGCCAGCCCGCGTAGCCCTCCGCGCGCTGCTCGTCCGTCCACGACGGCGCCCAGCGCTTGTCCTCGTTCCAGTTCTGCTCGAGCTCGTCGGTCGAGCGCCAGAACCCGACGGCCAGCCCGGCCGCGTAGGCGGCGCCGAGCGCGGTGGTCTCGGCGACGACCGGCTTCGACACCGGCACGCCGAGGATGTCCGCCTGCAGCTGCATGCACAGTTCGTTGGCGGTGACGCCACCGTCCACGCGCAGCACGTCGAGCGTGACGCCCGAGTCGTTCTGCATGGCCTCGACGACGTCGCGGGTCTGGTAGCAGATCGCCTCCAGGGTGGCCCGCGCGATGTGCGCGTTGGTCGTGGCGCGGGTGAGCCCGACGATCGCGCCGCGGGCGTCCGAGCGCCAGTACGGCGCGAACAGGCCCGAGAACGCCGGGACGAAGTAGACGCCGCCGTTGTCCTCGACCTGGCGGGCCAGGCTCTCGCTCTGCGCCGCGCCGCTGATGATGCCCAGCTGGTCGCGCAGCCACTGCACGGCCGAACCGGTGACGGCGATCGAGCCTTCCAGCGCGTAGACCGGCTTGTCGTCGCCGAACTGGTAGCACAGCGTCGTGAGCAGGCCGTGCTTCGAGCGGACCAGCTCGTGGCCGGTGTTGAGCAGCAGGAAGTTGCCGGTGCCGTAGGTGTTCTTGGCCTCGCCGGGCCGGAAGCACACCTGGCCGACGGTCGCGGCCTGCTGGTCGCCGAGGACGCCGGTGAGCGCGACCTCGCCGCCGAGCGGGCCGTCGGCGCGGGTGGTGCCGAAGAAGCCGGGGTTCGACGACGGCCGGATCGCCGGCAGCATCTGCTTCGGGACGTTGAAGAACGACAGGAGCTCGTCGTCCCATTCGAGGGTCTCGAGGTCCATCAGCATGGTGCGCGACGCGTTGGTCGGGTCGGTCACGTGGACGCCGCCGTTCGGGCCGCCGGTGAGGTTCCAGATCAGCCACGAGTCCGTCGTGCCGAAGAGGGCGTCGCCCTTCTCGGCGTCTTCGCGGACGCCGTCGACGTTTTCGAGGATCCACTGCAGCTTGCCGCCGGAGAAGTACGTCGCGGGCGGCAGGCCGGCCTTGCGGCGGATGACGTCGCCCTTGCCCTCGCGCTCCAGCGCCGAGGCGATCCGGTCGGTGCGGGTGTCCTGCCAGACGATCGCGTTGTAGTACGGGCGTCCGGTGCGGCGGTTCCACACGACAGTCGTCTCGCGCTGGTTGGTGATGCCCAGCGCGGCGAGGTCACTGTGGGTCAGGTTCGCCTTGTTGAGCGCGGTCGCGATGACCGAGCGGGTGCGTTCCCAGATCTCGGTGGCGTCGTGCTCGACCCAGCCGGGCTTGGGCAGGATCTGCTCGTGCTCGAGCTGGTGGCGGGCGATCTCGTTGCCGCCGTGGTCGAAGATCATGAAGCGGGTGCTGGTGGTGCCTTGGTCAACCGCGCCGACGTAGTCAGGCATGGGGGTGCTCCTCACTCAGTTGGCGGGCTCGAGGTCCTTGGCGGGCATGGCGTCGAGCGGCTCACCCGCGGGCAGGTGGCGCTCGATGAGGAACTTGTAGATCCCGCCGCCGATGACCGCGCCGATGACGGGGGCCACGATCGGGATCCACCAGTAGGGGAAGCCGTATTGGTCGGACCAGGCCGTGTCGTAGCCGGTCAGCCAGGAGGCCAGGCGGGGGCCGAAGTCGCGGGCCGGGTTGATCGCGTAGCCGGCGTCGGTGCCCCAGGCCATGCCGATCGCGACGACCAGGAAGCCGACGACGACCGGCGCCAGGTTCGCGCCCGGCGAGGTGTTGCGGAGGTCGGTGATGGCGAAGATCACCAGGACGAGGATCGCGGTGCCGATGATCTGGTCGCGGAAGGCGCCCCAGTCACCCACCGGGAGCGTGCCGTTACCCGGGAGGGTCGAGAAGACACCCTGGGTCTTGATCGTGAGGCCGGGGTCCTTGGCGTGGAGCACCTCGGTGTAGTTCCAGCGCACGAGCAGCGCGGCGAGGAACGCACCGGCGGTCTGGGCCAGGGCGTAGGGGGCGACCTTGCGCCATTCGAAGCCCTTGAACACGGCCAGCGCGACGGTCACGGCCGGGTTCAGGTGTGCGCCGCTGATCCGCGAAGCGACGTAGACACCGAGCGTGACGCCGAGTCCCCAGGCCCAGGCGATGCTGTCGTGGTCCCCGATGCCCGCGGCGGCGACCTGCGCCACCACCCCGCACCCGAACAGGATGAGGATCATCGTCCCCACGAACTCGGCGGCCATCTCGCCGGCGAGCCCGTGGGCCTTGAGGTTTCGCACCATTGCTTCCTCCACAAAGGACCGTTCTTCCCCCTGGTGAGTGAAAGTTAAGTTCGGGTTGCGGAGCGGTCAACGGACGCCGGTCGGCATTGTCGAACGGCCGATGTGGATGTTCGACATTGTCGAATCAGGGCCGGTCGGGTTAGGTTGGGGTCGTGCCCGGTCCGATCCAGTCCATCGAACGCGCCGCCGCGATCCTGCGGTTGCTGGCGCGCGGCACGGGCCGGCTGGGTGTCGGCGAGATCGCCGAATCCCTCGAACTGGCCAAGGGCACCGCGCACGGGATCCTGCGCACGCTGCAGGGCGTCGGGTTCGTCGAGCAGGACCGCGACACCGGCAAGTACCAGCTCGGCGCGGCGCTGCTGCACCTGGGCACGAGCTACCTGGACGTCAACGAACTGCGGTCGCGGGCCATCAACTGGGCGGACGCGCTGGCCGCGCGCAGTGGCGAGGCCGTCCGGATCGGGGCGCCGCTGGAGGGCCGCGTGCTGGTGGTGCACCACGTGTTCCGCCCGGACGACAGCCTGCAGTCCCTCGACGTCGGCACGCTCCTGCCGCTGCACGCGACCGCGCTCGGCAAAGTGCTGCTGGCCTACGACACGACTCTCGTGGCATCGTTGCGCACCGGCGAACCCGAGGCCTACACCCGCCGGACCCTGGTCACGCAGACGGCGATCAAGCGCGCCTGCGGCAAGGTGCGCGAGGCCGGCTGGGCCGTCGAGAACGGCGAGATGATCTCCGGCGAAGCCGGGATCGCCGCGCCGATCCGCGGCCACGGCGGCATCGTGGTCGGCGCGATCGGCGTGACGGGCGCGGTGGAGCGCGTCTGCGAGCCGGACGGCGGCCCGAGCCCCCGGCTGCTCGGCCACGTCCGCGACGCGGCGCGCGCGGTGTCCCGTGACCTGGGTGCGTCCCGATGGTGAAGGAGGTGCGCGTGCCCGACGACCGACCCCGCCGGTCCCCCACCCCCGGCACGCCCGCCGCCGGGCAGGATCCCCGCCGCGCACTACCCGGCCATCCCGGGCGGTCGGCTTCCGAGGAGGTGCAGGCGTGGTCCAGCGGTACGTGATGTCCATCGACCAGGGCACCACCTCCACCCGGTGCATCCTGTTCGACGCCCGCGGCCGGCTCGTCTCGGTCGTGCAGCGGGAGCACCAGCAGCACTTCCCGCGGCCCGGCTGGGTGGAGCACGACGCCGTCGAGATCTGGCGGAACCTGTCCCGGATCGTGCCGCAGGCCCTCGCCGACGCCGGCGCGACCGCGGACCAGGTCGTCGGGCTCGGGATCGCCAACCAGCGCGAGACGACCGTGCTGTGGGACCGGCACACCGGCAACCCGATCGGGCGCGCGATCGTCTGGCAGGACACCCGCACCGACTCGATGCTCGAACAGCTGGCCCGCGAACCCGGCGCCGACCGCGTGCGGCAGCTCTGCGGCCTGCCGCTGGCGACGTACTTCTCCGCGCCGCGCGTCCGCTGGCTGCTCGAACGCACGCCCGGCCTGCGCGAACGCGCCGAGCGCGGCGACGTCCTGTTCGGCACCATCGAGTCCTGGCTCATCTGGAACCTCACCGGCGGGTCCGAAGGCGGCGTGCACGTCACCGACGTCACCAACGCCTCGCGCACCATGCTGATGAACCTGCGCACGCTGTCCTGGGACGACGAGCTGCTCGACTTCTTCGACGTCCCCCGCGCGATGCTGCCGGAGATCCGCTCGTCGACCGAGGTCTACGGGACGACGTCCCGCGTGGTCCCGGGCATCCGGATCGCGGCGGCGCTCGGCGACCAGCAGGCCGCGCTGTTCGGCCAGACGTGCTTCGCGCCCGGCGAGGCGAAGTGCACGTACGGCACCGGCAGCTTCCTGCTGCTCAACACCGGTTCGACACCCGTGCTGTCCACCCACGGCATGCTCACCACGGTCGGCTTCAAGATCGGCGACGAGCCCGCGGTGTACGCCCTGGAAGGCTCGATCGCCGTCACCGGGTCGCTGGTGCAGTGGTTCCGCGACGGCCTCGAGCTGATCGGCAGCGCGCCCGAGATCGAGACCCTCGCGCGGACGGTCGAGGACAACGGCGGCTGCTACATCGTGCCCGCGTTCTCCGGCCTGTTCGCGCCGCACTGGCACAGCGAAGCGCGCGGCGTGATCGCCGGCTTGACGTCGTACATCACCAAGGGCCACCTCGCGCGGGCCGTGCTGGAGGCGACCGGCTGGCAGACGCGCGAGGTCGTCGACGCGATGAACGCCGACTCCGGGCTCGCGCTCTCGTCCCTGAAGGTCGACGGCGGGATGACCGCCGACAACCTGCTGATGCAGTTCGTCGCGGACGTCCTCGACGTGCCGGTCGTCCGCCCGATGGTGGCCGAGACGGTGTCGCTCGGCGCGGCTTACGCGGCCGGGCTGTCCGTCGGGTACTGGCCGGACCTCGAAGGGCTGCGGCGCAACTGGCACCGCGCCGGGCAGTGGCTGCCCGCGATGGATCCGGCCCGCCGCGACTCCGAGTACGCGCACTGGCGCCAGGCGGTGGAGCTGACGTTCGGCTGGATGCGTCCCGGCCCGGCCGCGGTCGCGCCCGGCTCGGACCTGGTCGAGGTGCTGCTGGCCGACCACCGACGGTTCGAGCAGCTCTTCCGCGACCTGCGCAACACCGAGGCCGACCGCCCCGCGCTGGTCGCGGAGCTGGCGGCGCTGCTGGTCGCGCACGCGACGGCGACCGAGCGGATCGTCCGGCCCGCCGGCCCCGGCGCACCGTTCGCCGACGACCTCCTGGCCGTGCTGGAGGGCGACGACTTCGAGAAGGCGTTGCTGCGCTTGGAGAACGTCGTCGACGCGCACGTCCGCGGCGAGGAACGCGGCCTGCTCAACGAGCTGCGCCGCACGATGTCCACTTCGGACCGGACGGGCCTCGGCCGGGCGTTCGTGGCGGAGCGCCGCCGCCAGCTGGGCCTCGGTTGCGGCGAGGCCGCGCACGTCCGCGACCTCGGCGACCGGCTGACGCTCTAGGGATAGCCCGGGAAGGGTTGCGCGCCCAGGAAGACCGCGCCCGCGGCGTCGTACACGCCTTCGGTGAGGAACGCGTGCTGGGGCACCACCGCCGCGTCGCGCAGGTGACGTTGCAACGGATGGTCGCTCCCGATCGCCGCCGTCCCGCCGAGGCGGTACGCCGCCTCGACCACCTCGAAGCCGACGCGGGCCGCGTGCGCCGCCGCCAACCGGAGCAGGCTCGCCTGGGCCGGCTCCGGCGTGCCCGCCAGCGCCGCTTCCCAGGCTTCGTCAGTGGCCTCGTAGAAGAACGCCCGCACCGAACGGAGGTCCGCTTCGGCCTTCGCCAGCGCGATCCGGGCGTACGCGCGGTCGGCGAGCGCGGGCCCGCCGGTGAGCCCGGTGCGGCCGGCGGCGAAGCCGGTCACGTGGTTCAGCGCGGCGCGCGCGATGCCGAGGTTGACCACCGCGAGCACTTGGGCGGCGTAGGCGAGCGCCGGGTAGCGGTAGAGCGGCTCGTCGATCGTGGCCGCGCCGCCGCGGACGAACGTCCACTCCGCCGGGACGACGACGCCGTCCACGCGCAGGTCGTGGCTGCCGGTGCCGCGCATCCCGACCGCGTCCCAGGTGTCGACGACCTCGACGTCGGCGGCGGGCAGCACCGCGGTGCGCGGCCGGCCGGTTTCGCCGGCCCCGATGCCGACGCCGAGGTAGTCGGCGGCGAGGCAGCCGCTGGCCAGGCGCCACTGCCCGCGCACGCGGAAGCCGCCGGGCACCGCTTCGGCCGGCTGCACGGGGAAGAGCGCGCCGGCGAAGACGAGGTCGGGCCCGTCGGCGTAGAGCAGCGCCTGGGTTTCCGGCGGGAGGGCCGCGAGGTAGACGCCCGACGAGCCGAAGCTCGCGACCCAGCCGGCCGAACCGTCCACTTCGGACATCCGCTCGACCATGCGGAGGAACTCCGCGGGCGGTCGCGCGTCGCCGCCGAACCGCTTCGGGGTGGTCGCGCGGTAGAAGCCGGCGAGGCGGAACTTGCCGACGACGTCGGGCGGCACGTGCCGCCGCCGGGTGAACTCCCCGGCCCGGCTCGCCACCTCCGCCAGCGCCGCGTCGAACGCCGGCGAGGTCCCCCAGGTGCGCGCCATCGTTTCAGGGTAGCCGCTCAGGGCCCCGACGGACGGCTGCTTTCCCGGACCACCAGCCGCACTTCGACCGGGATGCGCGGCAGCGGGGCCACGCCGTCGATCAGCGCGGTGAGGACCGCCAGCGTCTGCCGGCCCGCGGCGACGCGGTCCTGGCGGATCGTCGTCAGCGGCGGCGCGAAGTAGGCCGCCTCGGGGACGTCGTCGAAGCCGACGACGTGCGCGTCGCGCGGGACCCGCATCCCCGCCTCCGCGAACGCCGCCAGGAGGCCGAGGGCCATGTGGTCGTTGGCCGTGAACACCGCGCACACCCCGGCTTCGACGGCGAGCGACTGCCCGGCGCGGTAGCCGGAGCGGGCCGACCAGTCGCCGCGGACGACCGGGGGCACGTCGGCGCCGTGGCGTTCCAGCGTTTCGCGCCAGCCCCGCTCCCGGTCGCGGGCGACCGGGCGGTTCTCGGGCCCGCCGACGTGCCAGACCGTCGGGTGGCCGAGCTCGAGGAGGTGCTCGGTGGCTCTTCGGGCGCCCTCGTACTGGTCGGCGGACGCGGCCGCGACCAGCGGGACGCCGAGGGCGCGCGGCAGGTCCTCGACGAGCCGCGGGTCCAGCACGACGATCCCCGCCACGCCCTGCAGCCGCAGGCCCGCCACCGCCGCGAGCACGGCCGGGCGGCCGTGCCCCGGCACGCTGAAGACGTTGAGGGCGAAGCCGTGTTCGCGGGCGGCCGCGCGGAGACCGTGCAGGACCGGGCCCGACGCTTCGGTGCCGGTGGCGATCACGCCGAGCGTGCCCCGCCGGGCTGGACCTGCGTCGTCGGGCATGCGCCGATGTTAACGATCACACGACTGGACGTGAACTTCTTTCACTTTCCATAAATAACAAACCGATAACGGCGTTGAACCGGCTCCGCGCCGCGCCCGTTTCTGCCAGTGCCGGAACCAGTGACCCCGGAAGCCGGGTCGCTCCCCCGGGTTCCGCGCGTTTCCCCGCCGGGCACGCAGGCCGGTCCCGTCGTGCCCGGAACAACCGAAGAAGGTGACCATGCCCCGGAAAACCTCCCCCGCCACGGGCAGACATCGCATCACCCGCCGCACCAAGATCGCGACGGGCGGCCTCGCCCTCGCGCTCGCCGCCGGCGGCATCGTGGTCGCGACCACGGCCGGACGCACCGGTGAAGCGAGCGCCGACCCCGCCGACGCGTCGTTCTTCATCGACATCGCAAAGGTGCCCTCTGGTGTTAACGTGAACAAAGCGCTGCAGGGCAAAGGCGCGCGCGGCACGTTCACCGTGGACTGCGGCCGCAACGAAAACCAGCACTTCAACCCCGACAACTTCATCGCCCAGCCCGGCGTCAAGAACGGCGCCCAGCACCTGCACGACTACGTCGGAAACCTTTCGACGAACGCCGATTCCAACAACAAGAGCCTGGCGAAGGCCGGCACGACGTGCCGCAACGGCGACAAGTCCGCCTACTTCTGGCCCGTCGTCCGCATCGACACCGGCGGCGAGGACGAGAACCCGCCCGCCACCCAGCCCGACCGCGCCGCCAGCGCGAGCGACAAGGCGAGCACCCAGGTCGACTGCCCGGACGTCGCGAGCAAGCTCCCCGACGTCCCCGACCAGGCGATGGACGAGGTGAACCGCAACCTCGACCTGCTCGACAAGCAGATCGACGAGGCGAACGCGCGGATCGCGAAGGGTGACCTGAAGACGTCGCAGGACATCCAGAACGCCGTCGTCGGCCCGCTGAAGGACAAGCGCGCCGCGACGATCGACCGGATCGCCATCGCGATCGGCCGCCGGGCGGCGAAGCCGACGAACCTGGGCGGGCTCGCGGCGTGCGTGCTCAAGCAGAACGGCCAGGGCGGGCTCGACAACGGCGGCCAGAACAGCACCGGCAAGCCCGCGGCATTGCCCGGCGTCAACGACAAGAACGAAGTGGCCGGCAACGACGGCGCGATCCAGCGCGTCCGCTCGGCGACGATCACGTTCACCAGCGGCGGCGCGAACAAGGTCGTCGCGATGCCGCAGTTCCTCCGCATTCTCTACGGCGACGCCAAGCAGAGCACCAACGGCCCGGCCAACGCCCGGCCGAGCTGGACGTGCACGGGCTTCGAAGACCGGCTGACCGACCACTACCCGATCTGCCCGCAGGGCAGCCGGGTGGAGCGCATCCACGCCTTCCCGAACTGCTGGGACGGCAAGAACATCGACAGCGCCAACCACCGCACGCACATCGTGTTCGCCGACCAGCAGGGCAAGTGCCCGCAGGGCTTCGAGAACGTGCCGCAGCTGGTGATCAAGCTGGTCTACGACATCCCGCACGACGTCCAGGTCAAGGGCCAGTACAAAGTGGACGCCTTCCCGCAGGAAAGCCACAACCCCCGCTCGGACCACGACGACTTCGCCAACGTCATGGGCCAGCGGCTGATGAACCAGGTCGTCAACTGCATCAACACCGGCAAGCGCTGCAACCAGTGAGGCGTCGTGAGTGGTAATTCGGGTTCCCACCCGAATTACCACTCACGACAGCCGGGTCAGGAAGCCGCGCGGCGCTTGGTCCAGATGTCGTACGCGACCGCCGCCAGCAGCACGACGCCCTTGACCAGCATCACCCGCTCGCTCGGGGCGCCGATCAGGGACATGCCGTTGTTGATCACCGCCATGATCAGGCCGCCGGTGATCGCGCCGACCACCTTGCCGACGCCGCCCTGGACCGCCGCGCCGCCGATGAAGGCCGCCGCGATCGCGTCCAGCTCGAAGTTGACACCCGCCGTCGGGCCCGCCTGGTTGAGCCGGCCCGCGAAGATGATCCCGGCCAGCGCCGCCAGCACACCCATGTTGACGAAGATCCAGAACGTCACCGACTTGACCTTGACACCCGAGAGCGTCGCGGCCTGCAGGTTGCCGCCCACGGCGTAGATGTGCCGGCCGAACACCGACTTGCCCGCCACCAGCGAGTAGCCGAGCACCAGCGCGGCCAGCAGGATCAGCACCCACGGCAGGTTCTTGAACCGCGCCAGCTGCACGACCAGGGCCAGCACCAGTACCGCGATCCCGGCGATCTTCAGCACGAACACCGGGAACGGGTCGACGTCCTGGCCGTAGCCGAGCCGGCCCGCGCGCTTGCGCCACTGCGTGAACGCGATCCCGGCCACCGCCGCGACGCCCGCGAGCAGCGACACCAGGTCGGCGCCGCCCAGCGGGCCGAGGCCGATGTTGCCCAGGTAGCCGTCGGTGAAACCGTTCGACAGCGTGCGGATCGCGTCCGGGAACGGGCCGATGCCCTGGTTGCCGAGCACCGTCAGGGTCAGGGCCCGGAACGCCAGCATCCCGGCCAGGGTGACGATGAACGCCGGGATGCCGAAGTAGGCGACCCAGTAGCCCTGCCACGCGCCGATCACCGCGCCGACGACCAGGGTGATCAGCACCGCCCAGAACCACGGCAGCTGCCAGTTCACCATCAGCACGGCCGACACCGCGCCGGTCATCGCGACGACCGACCCGGCGGACAGGTCGATGTGCCCGGAGATGATCACCAGGATCATCCCGATCGCGAGGATCAGCACGTAGCTGTTCTGCACGATGATGTTGGAGATGTTCTGCGGTTCCAGCAGCGCGCCGCCGGTGAGCACCTCGAACAGCACCACGATCAGCGCGAACGCGACGTAGATGCCGCTCTGGCGCGGGTTGATCGAGATCCGCCGGGCGGAGCGCTCGGCCGGGGGCGCGTCGGGCCGCGCTTCGGTCGTGGTCATTCCCGTTCCTTGGTCATGTACTGCATCAGCAGTTCCTGGGTGGCTTTCTCGCGGGTCGCCTCGCCGGTGATCCGCCCCGCCGACAGCGCGTAGATCCGGTCGCAGAGCCCGAGCAGCTCCGGCAGCTCGGAGGAGATGACCAGCACCGCCTTCCCCTGCGCCGCCAGCTCGTTGATGATCGTGTAGATCTCGAACTTGGCGCCGACGTCGATGCCGCGGGTCGGCTCGTCGAGGATCAGCACGTCCGGGTCGGTGAAGATCCACTTGGCCAGCACGACCTTCTGCTGGTTGCCGCCGGAGAGCTTCCCGGTCACGCTGCGCACGGACGGCGCCTTGATCCGCAGCTCGCGGTGGTAGCGGGCGGCCGTGTCGTGCTCGGCGTGCTCGTTCACCCACCCCCGCTTCGCCAGCTTGCCCAGCCCGGCCGCGGACACGTTGCGCTGGATGTCCTCGATCAGGTTGAGCCCGTAGCGCTTCCGGTCTTCGGTGGCGTACGCGATGCCGTGGCGGACGGCGTCGCGCACCGACCGGACGTCGATCTCCTCGCCGTGCTTGAAGATCCGCCCGGTGATGTTCTTGCCGTAGGACCGGCCGAACACGCTCATCGCGAGCTCGGTCCGGCCCGCGCCCATCAGCCCGGCCAGCCCGACGATCTCCCCGCGCCGCAGCGAGAGCGACGCGTGGTCGACGACGAGCCAGTCGGGCTGGTTGGGGCTGTAGACCGTCCAGTCCTCGATCCGCAGCACCTCTTCGCCGATGTCCGGCTCCCGGGGCGGGAACCGGTGCTCGAGGTCGCGCCCGACCATCCCGGTGATGATGCGTTCCTCGGTCAGGCCCGCCGCGTCGAGCGTCTCGATCGTCTTGCCGTCGCGCAGGATCGTGACGGTGTCCGCGATCGCGGTTACCTCGCCGAGCTTGTGCGAGATGATCACGCACGTGACGCCCTCGTCGCGCAGCCCGCGCAGGAGGTCGAGCAGGTGCGCCGAGTCGTCGTCGTTCAGCGCCGCGGTCGGCTCGTCGAGGATGAGCAGCTCGACCTCTTTGGACAGCGCCTTGGCGATCTCGACCAGCTGCTGCTTGCCGACGCCGAGCTCCTGCACCGCCCTGGTCGCGTTTTCGGCGAGGCCGACGCGCTGGAGCAGCGCGCCGGCCTCGTGGTTGGTGCGGTTCCAGTCGATCCAGCCGCGCTTGCGCCGCTCGTTGCCGAGGAAGATGTTCTCCGCGATCGACAGCTGGCCGCACAGCGCGAGCTCCTGGTGGATGATCACGATCCCGCGCCGTTCGCTGTCGCGCACCGACCCGAACTCGCACCGCTGCCCGTCGAAGACGATCTCGCCGTCGTACGTCCCGTGGGGGTGGACGCCGGAGAGCACCTTCATCAGGGTGGACTTCCCGGCGCCGTTCTCCCCGCAGATCGCGTGGATCTCCCCGCGGCGCACGGAAAGCGTGACGTCCGACAGCGCCTTGACCCCGGGGAAGGTCTTGGTGATCCCGCGCATGCCGAGCAGTTCGGTCATTTCAGCTGACCTGCCGTGTAGTAGCCGGAGTCGACGAGCTCCTTCTGGTAGTTCGTCTTGTCCACGGTCACCGGCTGCAGCAGGTACGACGGGACGACCTTCTTGCCGTTGTCGTAGTCCTTGGTGTTGTTGACCTCGGGCTGCTGGCCCTTGAGGACGGCGTCGGCCATCTTGACCGTGGTGTCGGCGAGCTTGCGGGTGTCCTTGAAGACCGTCGAGTACTGCTCACCGGCGATGATGGACTTGACCGAGGCGACCTCGGCGTCCTGCCCGGTGACGACCGGGTAGGGCTGGCCGGCGGTGCCGTAGCCGTTGCTCTTCAGGGCCGAGAGGATACCGATCGACAGCCCGTCGTACGGCGAGAGCACGCCCGCGACCTTGGCGCCACCGGTGTAGGTCTTGGTGAGCAGGTCCTCCATGCGCCGCTGCGCGGTGGCCGGGTCCCAGCGCAGGATGGCCGCGCGGGCGAAGTCGGTCTGGCCGCTCTTCACGACGAGCTTGCCGCTGTCCATCAGGGGCTTGAGCACGGACATCGCGCCGTTGAAGAAGAACGTGGCGTTGTTGTCGTCCGGCGACCCGGCGAACAGCTCGACGTTGAACGGTCCCGGCCCGTCACCCAGGCCCTTGACCAGCGAGTTCGCCTGCTCGACGCCGACCTTGAAGTTGTCGAAGGTGGCGTAGTAGTCGACGTTGGGCGAGTTGCGGATCAGCCGGTCGTAGGCGATGACCGGGATCTTGCGGTCGGCCGCCTCCTGCAGCTGGGTGGTGATGGCGGTGCCGTCGATCGAGGCGATGACCAGGAGCTTCGCGCCCTTGGTGATCTGGTTCTCGATCTGGTTCACCTGGGTGGGGATGTCGTTCTCGGCGTACTGCAGGTCGACCTGGTAGCCGAGCTTCTCCAGGGCGGCCTTGATGTTGTCGCCGTCGTGGATCCAGCGTTCCGACGACTTCGTCGGCATGGTGACGCCGACCAGACCGCCCGCCGCACTGGCGCTCGACGCGGCCGCCTGGTCCGCCGTCTTCTGGCTCGAGCCGCACGCCGAGAGCGTGAGCACCAGTCCCGCGGCGGCGATCCCCGCGATTCCTCGAATGAACTTCATTGTTCCCTTTCCTTTCTCAGAAGCCCTGAGCGAGCCGGTGGTACGCCTGGTTCCAGCGGATGCGGTCGGCGAAGTCGTGCGGGGTGGTGTCGCGGTCGATCACCAGCAGCTCGACGCCGAGGAGGTTCGCGAAGTCGCGAAGGGTTTCGGTGCCCACGGCCTGGGTGAGCACGGTGTGGTGCGGGCCGCCGGCGGTGATCCACGACTCGGCGGACGTCGCCAGCGTCGGCGCCGGCTCCCAGACCGCCCGCGCGACGGGCAGGTTGGGCAGCGGCTCGTCCGGCGCGACGACCTCGATCTCGTTGGCCACCAGGCGGAACCGGTCGCCGAGGTCGACGAGGCCGAGTGTGACGCCGGGGCCGGGCTGGGCGTCGAACACGAGCCGCACCGGGTCCTCGCGGTCGCCGATGCCGAGCGGGTGGATCTCGCAGGACGGCTTCGCGGCGGCGATGCTCGGGCAGACCTCCAGCATGTGCGCGCCGAGGATCTTCGGCGTGCCCGGCCCGAAGTGGTAGGTGTAGTCCTCCATGAAGGAGGTGCCCCAGCCGACGCCGACGCCCATCGCCTTGACCGCGGCCAGCAGCGCGGAGGTCTTCCAGTCGCCCTCGCCGCCGAAGCCGTAGCCGTC
Organism: Amycolatopsis sp. NPDC004378; assembly: GCF_053602455.1. Taxonomy (NCBI): domain Bacteria; kingdom Bacillati; phylum Actinomycetota; class Actinomycetes; order Pseudonocardiales; family Pseudonocardiaceae; genus Amycolatopsis; species Amycolatopsis sp. NPDC004378. Next base: position 193,978 of record NZ_JBSGDR010000011.1, on the reverse strand, counting down.
GGCCATCAGCCGCTGCACGGCGAGGCCGGGCAGCTGACGCAGGCCGCCGAGGTCCTCGAAGTTCGTGGTGAACGCGCCGAACCCGCCGTCGCTGAGGAACTTTCGCAGCCCGGCCTCGATCTTCGCCGCGTAGCGGAGTGATTCGTGCCGCGCTCCCCCGGCCGCCAGCTCCGGGACGAGGTCGTAGTCCTCGGCGTACTGCGCGACAAGACCGTCTACATCGGACACCGCGTCGACGACCTCGACGAGGTCGTTGACGCCGTAGGTGTTGACCGAGACGCCGAAGCGCAGCTCGGCCTCGACCTTGTCGCCTTCGGTGACGGCGACGTCGCGCATGTTGTCGCCGAACCGGGCCAGCCGGAGGTTCCGGAGGTGGTCGGCGCCGATCGCGGCGCGCGCCCACGCGTCGATCCGCGCGACCACGGCCGGGTCGGCGACGTGGCCGGCGACGGTCTTGCGCGGCACGCCCAGGCGCGTCTGGATGAACCCGAACTCGCGGTCGCCGTGCGCGGCCTGGTTGAGGTTCATGAAGTCCATGTCGATCGTGGACCACGGGAGGGTTTCGTTGAGCTGGGTGTGCAGGTGCAGCAGCGGCTTGCGCAGCGCGTCCAGCCCGGTGATCCACATCTTCGCGGGCGAGAAGGTGTGCATCCACGCGATCACGCCGACGCACGCGGCGTCGGCGTTGGCTTCCTGCAGCACGCGCCGGATCGACGACGCTTCGGTCAGCACCGGCTTGCCGACGATCTCGGCCGGCAGCCCGCCGGCGGCGGCCAGGAGCTGCTGGATGCGCAGGGACTGGCCGGCGACCTGCTCGAGGGTCTCCTCGCCGTAGAGGGCCTGGCTCCCCGTGAGGAACCAGAGCTGGGGTTTCGACGCGCGGGTCATCGTTCTCCTTGAATCAGTGACATCCGGGGCTCCGCCCCGGGGCCGGGGGCTCCGCCACCCGGGGCCCCCGAAAGACGGTGGGCTGGCCGTAGACGTTCTGGTACCGGGCGTAGAGCCGGTCGACGTCCTCGGGCGGCAGGGGTTCGGGCGTGCCCAGCTCGAAGGCCTTGTGCACGGTGCGGGCCACGTCCTCCACCATCACGGCGGCCTTGACCGCGTCGCGCGCGGTGCGGCCGACGGTGAACGGGCCGTGGTTGCGCATCAGCACGGCTTTGGAGCGGCTCGTGCGCAGCGTTTCGACGATGCCGCGGCCGATGGAGTCGTCGCCGATCAGCGCGAACGGGCCGACCGGGATCTCGCCGCCGAACTCGTCGGCGATCATCGTGAGCACGCACGGGATCGGCTCGCCGCGCGCGGCCCACGCCGTGGCGTAGGTCGAGTGGGTGTGGACGACGCCGCCGATCTCCGGCAGGTGCCGGTAGACGTAGGCGTGCGCGGCGGTGTCGGACGACGGCGCGAGTTCGCCGTGGACCAGCTCGCCGTGCAGGTCGGTGACCACCATGGTGTCGGCCGACAGGTCGTCGTAGGACACGCCCGACGGCTTGATGACCATCAGGTCGCGGCCGGGCACCCGCGCGGAGACGTTGCCCGCGGTCCAGATGACGAGTGCGTTGCGGGTCAGCTCGCCGTGCAGGTTCGCGACCGTTTCGCGCAGTTCGGCGACGGTGTCGAGGACTTCGTCGGTCAGGGACATCAGGACCGTCCTTTCGCGACAGTGCGGCGGCGGGCGGCCAGACGGTGCATGACATCGTTGCCGCCGCGGCCGAAGTAGTCGTGCAGCGTCGTGTACTCCGCGTAGAGCTCGTCGTAAGCGGCGACGTTCTCAGGCACCGGCCGGTAGACCGCCCGCTGGACCGAGCCCATCGCCGCGGCGGCCGCGCGGATGTCCGGGTAGGCGCCGGCGGCGACGGCCGCGTGGATGGCCGAGCCGAGCGCGGGGCCCTGCGCCGAGCCGATCACCGACAGCGGGAGGTTGGTGACGTCGGCGTAGATCTGCATGAGCAGTGTGTTCTTCATCAGGCCGCCCGCGATGATCAGCTCGGTGACCGGGACGCCGGCGGCGGTGAACGTCTCGATGATCTTGCGGGTGCCGAACGCGGTGGCCTCCAGCAGCGCGCGGTAGACGTCCTCGGCGCGGGTGGCGAGGGTCTGGCCGACGATGACGCCGGACAGCTCGTGGTCGACGAGGACCGAGCGGTTGCCGGAGTGCCAGTCCAGGGCGACCAGGCCGTGTTCGCCGATCTCCTGCCGCGCGGCCAGCTCGGTGAGCCGGTCGTGCCCGTCGCGGGCGAAGTGGTCGGTGAACCAGCCGAAGATGTCGCCGACGCCGCTCTGCCCGGCTTCGTAGCCCCAGAGCCCGGTCACGATCCCGCCGTCGACGACCCCGCACATGCCGGGGACCTCGCGCAGTTCGGCGCCGTTCATCACGTGGCACGTCGAGGTGCCCATGATCGCGACCATCTGGCCGGGCTCGACGGCGTTCGCGGCGGGCGCGGTGACGTGGGCGTCGACGTTGCCGACCGCGACCGCGATGCCCTCCGGCAGCCCGGTCCACGCCGCGGCTTCGGCGGTCAGGCTGCCCGCGCGCGAGCCCAGCTCGCCCAGGGGGTGTTCGAGCTTGTCCGCGACGAAGGACTCGAAGCCCGGGTCGAGTTCGCGGAGGAAGTCGCGGCTCGGGTAGTGGCCGTCCTGCAGGATGCCCTTGTACCCGGCCGTGCACGCGTTGCGGACGTAGACGCCGGTCAGCTGCCAGACGATCCAGTCGGCCGCCTCGACCCAGTGCCGCATCGCCGCGTAGACGTCCGGAGCTTCTTCGAGCACCTGGAGCGCCTTCGCGAACTCCCACTCCGACGAGATCAGGCCGCCGTAGCGCGGCAGCCACTTCTCGCCGCGGGCCCGGGCCAGCTCGTTGATGCGGTCGGCCTGCGGCTGGGCCGAGTGGTGCTTCCACAGCTTGACGTACGCGTGGGCGTTGCCCTCGAACTCCGGCAGCTCGCACAGCGGCGTGCCGTCGGCGGTCGTCGGGATCATCGTGCACGCCGTGAAGTCGGTGGCGACGCCGATGACGTCGGCCGGGTCGGCGCCGGCGTCCCGCACCGCCGCCGGCACGGCGTTGCGCAGCACTCCGACGTAGTCCGCGGGCACCTGCAGCGCCCAGTCCGGCGGCAGCGCGCGGCCGGTGGCGGGCAGCGTCTCGTCGAGCACGCCGTGCGGGTACTCGAAGACCGCGCTGCCGAGCTCGGCGCCGTCACGGACCCGGACGACCACCGCGCGGCCCGACAGCGTGCCGAAGTCGACGCCGACGGTGAGTGGTTCTGCCACGGTGTCCTCTCCTCACTGGTGTGTTCAGCGGCCGGTGATGACGAGCGTCGTCACGGAGTCGGCCGGCAGTGTGAGCTTCGAAGTCGCGGCCAGGCCGGTGATCTCCCTGGTCCGCGGCACGATCGCGGCCGGCGCGGCGAGGCTGTTGCGCGCGGCCGGGTCGCCGGTGAGCGTGGTGAGCGTCCCGGTGCCGTCCACCGCGGTGACGCCGGTGAGCGCCAGCCGCGTCGTCTGCACCTGGCCGGTCGGGTTGACGAGCTTGACCGTGAAGGTCTTCCTCCCGCCCTTGGTGGTCACGTTGACCACCTGCCGCAGCGGGCTGCCCTGGTTGAGGCGGCTGCTGACGATCTGCTTGCCGAGCGTGCTGGAGAACATCTGCTGCACCCAGTACGACGGCGAGCCGTAGCTGCTCCCCGCGTCGAAGCCGATCAGGTTGACCGGCCAGTTCGACTGGTTCTCCTGCACCAGCACCGGCGCGTACATCGAGCCGATGACGACGTCGCTGTTGCGCTCGAGCCCGGTCAGGAACGCCGCCTCGCCGATGGCGGCGGCCAGGGTGCCGGTGGGCCGGCCGTCCTGGGCGCCGTACTCGCCGACGAGGATCTCCGGGCCCGAGCGGTCCGCGGTGTCGTAGCGCGTCGAGTTGTCCGTGAACCACTGCGGCGACTGGTAGTAGTGGTCGTCCGCGGCGTCCGGGCGCACCCCGGTGGACGTGCTCGACGCCGGCCCGCCCTGCAGGCCGCCGGTCGTCGCGATGACCGTCAGCTGCGGGTATTTCGCCTTGATCGCGTTGTCCATGTCGGTGAAGCGCCAGGCGTAGGACCCGGAACCGTCGAACCAGTCCTCGTTGCCGACCTCGACGTAGTGCAGGTCGAACGGCGCCGGGTGCCCGTCGGCGACCCGCTTCGCGCCCCACGTCGTGGTGGCGTCGCCGATGGCGTACTCGATCTCGTCGAGGGCTTCCTGGACGTACTGCGGGTAGTCGGCCTGGCTGACGTGCTGGCCGTTCAACGTGTAGCCGGCGAACAGGGCCAGCAGCGGCTGGGCGCCGATGTCCTCGGACAGCTTGAGGTAGTCGAGGATGCCGAAGCCGTCGGTGGACCAGTAGCCCCACGCGGTGTTCTGGTGGCCCGGCCGTTCCTCCGGTTTGCCGATGGTGTTCTTCCAGGCGAACCGGGTGTCGAGGGTGTTGCCCTCGAGGTAGTTGCCGCCCGGGACGCGGAACAGGCCGAGCTTCATCGCCGCCAGCTTCTGCCCGAGGTCGAGGCGGACGCCGTGGTTCTTGAACGTCGGCGGGAACAGCGACACCTGCTGGAACCAGGCGTCCCCGGCGAGGACCTTCTTCCCCGTGTTCACCAGGGAGACGACGATCCGGTTGTCGGTGGACGGCGAGATCGTCGACGGCGTGGTGAAGCTGAACGTCTGCTGCGCCCACGCCGCGCCCGGAGCCGCGAGGTCCTTGCTCGCCAGTACGGTGCCGTCCGGCTTCTCCAGGCTGACGCGGACCGCGCCGGTCCACGTGCCTTTCGCGAAGAAGCTGCCCGTGTACTTCGTGGACGGCTTCGCGGCGACGCCGTAGTAGCCGACGTTCGCGGCCGCTACTCGCCCACCGGCCGGGACCACCTCGGCGTGCAGCTTCAGCGAACGGTCCAAAGCGGTGTTCAGCGGCGTGGCGGTGTCGATCGCGTACGTGCCGGTGGCACCGGCCGAGGCGAGCAGGGACCAGTACGGGACCGGGGTGTCGCCCGCGCCGCTGCCGCCCTGGTAGGCCTCCTTGAAGGTGCGGTTGCGAACCAGCTCGGCGTAGAGGCCGCCCTCGACGGAGTGGCTGATGTCCTCCAGGATCGAGCCGTAGGTGGTCGGGCGGGTGTTGGCGCGGACGACGGTGGCGTCGACCGCCAGCTGGTTCGCCCCCGCCAAGGTGCCGATCTGGGCCGCGGTGAGCGGGAAGCGGCGCAGCTCCAGCTCGTCGATCGTGCCGGTGAACCCGGCACCCACGGTCAGCGGAGCGGCAGCGGTCCCGGAAGCCGGGCAGGAGGAGACGTCCAGCGTGGTGCCGGTGGGTGTGCCGCACGTGCTCGTGACCGCCGAGGCGTCGCCGTCGGCGTAGACGGTGAGCCGCTGCGAAGCGCGGTCAAGGACGACAGCGGCGTGGTGCCAGTTGCCATCGGCGAGCCGGCCGCCGGCGGTGGTCACCTGGATCGTGCCGACGCGGGCGGTGAGCTTGCCGCCGGTCACGCCGAGCGCGTAGCCGTCGCCGTGGTCGGCCAGGGTGCCGTCGGCCGTCGTCCGGAACCAAGCCGCCAGGGACAGCGAGCCGGTGCCGGTGTCGAACGCGGGCGACGTGCCCATGTCCACAGTGGAATTTCCGTCGAGCTGGACGGCCTTGCCCGCCGCGCCCGCGGTCCACGTCGCGCCCTTCAAAACCCCGTCGGCCGCGTTGGCCGACGAGTCACGCGCGACCGTTCCGGTGCCCTCGTCGAAGTGCCACGAGCCGCTCGCGGCCAGAGCGGCGACGGCGGACGCGGTCAACGGCGTCGGGTAGGCGCGGACGTCGTCCACACCCCCGGCGAACCAGTCGGCCGGGGCGCCGGCCCACTTGCCGCGCCCGATGACCAGGTGCCCGCCCGCGGTCCACGGCGTGGTGAACGGGACGCTCTGCTGCAGGGTTCCGTTGACGTACAACGAAAGCGTCCCCGCCGCCCGGTTGTAGACGCCGACGAGGTGCTGCCACTGGTCGGCCTGCGCGGGCAGTGTCGAGACCGCAGAGGACGAAGCACTGTCGCCGTCGGACGCCCGGCGCGTGAACGCGAAGCGACCGTCGGCGGCGCGCTGGAGGTAGAAGCCGCTGATCGCCGAGCCGTCGACGCTGACGGCGGTCCGGAAGCCGGTCGCCGCGGTCGGCTTTACCCAGGCGGACACCGAGAAGCTCTGCGCGGTGTCGACCACCGGCGCGGGCGCCTCGACCGCGGAACCGGTGCCGTCGAGGGCGACGCCGTGCGGGCCGACGACGCCGTCGCCCCAGGTCGCGCCGCCGGACAGGGTCGCGGTGCGGGCGTCGAGGGAGTCGTCGGCCGCGGTCGTGCCGGTGCCCTCGTCGAGGGTCCAGTGCCCGGCGATGGCGAGGCGGGCGGCGGCGGCCGGGGTCAGCGCGCCGGTGTAGGCGCGGACGTCGTCGATCGTGCCGTCGACGTAGTCCACCGGATTGCCGCCGTACTTGCCACGGCCGATGACCAGGTGCCCGGTCCCGGCCCAGCCCGCGGGCGCGGCGACGGTGGCCTGGCGGGTGCCGTCGACGTAGAGCGCGAGGGTCGACGCGGCCGCGTCGAACACGCCGGTGAGCTGGTACCACTGGCCGGCCACCGGGTCGAAGTTCGCCGAAGCGACGACGCCGTCGGCCGGGGCGTCCCCGGCCAGGCGGGTGAAGGCGAACCGGCGCGAGTCGTCGCGGAACTGCAGGAAGAAATTGCTGACCTGGCTGCCGTCGACACTCACGAACGTCTGGTAACCCGAGGTCTTGTCGAGCTTCACCCAGCTGCTGACCGAGAAGCTCTTCGTCGTGTCGAGCACGGGCGCTCCGGCATCGGCGAAGCCGCTGGTGCCGTCGGTGGTCAGGGCACCGCCGCGGAGGCCCGGGCCCCAGCCCGCGCCGGAGTTCAGCGTCGCGGGGTGGCTGCCCGCGGTGTCGGCGGCGGTCGTCCCGCTGCCTTCGTCGAACGTCCAGTGCCCGGCGAGCGCCGGGTCGGGGTCGGCCGCCGCGGCCGTCACGGGCAAGGCCGAGAACAGGGTCAGGGCCGCGAGCACGGCCAGGGGGCGCCGGAATCTGCGGGGCATGACTCTCCTTCGAGTGTGAGCGCTCACAGTCAGCGAGCCCGTCGGGTGACGAGGCGTTGGAGGACGATGAAGACGAACAGGAGGGCGCCGGTGATGATCGACGTCCACCAGGAGTTGAGGGTGCCGTCGAAGGTGATCAGCGTCTGGATGATGCCCAGCACCATGATCCCGAGCACGGTGCCCAGCACGTAGCCGGACCCGCCGGTGAGCAGGGTGCCGCCGATGACGACCGCCGCGATCGCCGTCAGCTCCAGGCCGATGCCGTTGAGCGGGTCGCCGGAAGACTTGTACAGCACGAGGAGCAGGCCGCCGAGCGCCGAGCAGAAGCCGCTGATCGTGTACACCGCGATCTTCGTGCGGCCGACCTTGAGGCCCATCAGCACCGCGGACCGGGCGTTGCCGCCGATCGAGTAGACCGTCCGCCCGAACCGCGTGAACGCCAGGACGTAGGCCGCGACGGCCACGGCCACCAGCGCGACGACCACGCTGATCGAGATGTGCAGCTCGCCGCCCAGCGGGATCTGCGTCTGGGCCAGGGTCGCGATGGTCGGGTTGTCGATCGAGTACGCCTGCGTGGTGATCGTGTAGCAGAGCCCGCGGGCGAAGAACATCCCGATCAGGGTGGCGATGAACGGCTGGATCTCGAAGACGTGGATCAGCGCGCCCATGCCGGCGCCCAGCAGCGCGCCGATCGCCAGGACCGCGGCGACCGCGGCCGGCACCGGCCAGCCGTGGTTCTGCAGCAGGTCGCCGGAGACCACTGTGGACAGCGCGACGACCGAGCCGACGGACAGGTCGATGCCGCCGGTGAGGATCACGAACGTCATGCCGACGGCGACGACGAGCAGGAAGGCGTTGTTGATGAACAGGTCCAGGACGACCTGCCCGGACCCGAACGCCTCGTAGCTCGACGCGCCGAAGACGTAGGCGCCGATGAGCAGGGCCATCGTCGCCAGGATCGGCAGGTGGCGTTGCCGTGGCCGGTAGCCCTTGACCCGGGCGAGCGTGGTCATGCCGCGACCTCGACCTTCTCCGGCGCGGTGGCCGGGGTGCGGGGGTGGGGCCGGCGCCGCCGCCGGAGCCTGCGGCGGAAGGCGGGCGACTGCAGCAGGCACACCGCGAGCACGACGACGGCCTTGAACAGCATGATCGCCTGGGGCGGGATGCCGAGGGCGTAGACGGTCGTGGTCAGCGTCTGGATGAGCAGGGCGCCGATGACCGAGCCGCCGAGGGAGAACCGGCCGCCGGTCAGCTGGGTGCCGCCGATGACGACGGCGAGGATCGCGTCCAGCTCGATGAACTGACCGGCGTTGTTGCCGTCGGCGCTGTGCACGTTGGCGCTGATCATCAGCCCGGCGATGCCCGCGCACAGCGCGCAGAAGACGTAGACCAGCCAGGTCAGCCGCGCCGACCGCAGTCCCGCGAGCCGGCTGGCCTCCGGGTTGCCGCCGACGGACTCCACCAGCAGGCCGAGCGCCGAGCGGCGGACCAGCAGCGAGGCGAGCACGAACACGGCGAGGGCGACGAGGATCGCGCTCGGGAGCGTCAGCACGAAGCCGCTGCCGATCCACTCGTACGGGCCGGAGTTGATGGTGATGATCTGCCCGCCGGTGATCAGCTGCGCGATCCCGCGGCCGGCGACCATCAGGATCAGCGTCGCGATGATCGGCTGGATGCCCAGCCCCGCGACGAGCCAGCCGTTCCACCCGCCGAGCACGAGCGAAAGCCCCAGCGCCAGCCCGACCGCGACGAGCGTCGCGCCGACGCCGCCGGGGTGGTCGGCGATCCACAGGCAGGCCAGCGATCCGCTGATCGCGACGACCGCGCCGACCGAGAGGTCGATGCCGCGGGTGGCGATGACGAGCGTCATGCCGATCGCGATGAGGATCAGCGGGGCGCCGTTCTTGAGGATGTCGACGAGGTTCCCGTAGAGGTGGCCGTCGCGCAGTTCGATCGAGAAGAACGCCGGGTGCGCGATGAGGTCGCCGGCCAGCAGCGCGAGCAGCGCCACGACGGGCCAGAACAACCGGTGCTTGGTCATGAGACGGCTCCCTCGGCCATCGTGGCCATGATCTCGTCGGCGGTGAGCGCCCGGTTCTCCCGCTGCGCCACCACCTTCCGGTCGCGCAGCACGACGACGCGGTGGCTCAGCCGCAGCACCTCGTCGAGCTCGGCGGAGATGAACAGCACGGCCATGCCGTCGGCCGACAGCCGGGTGACCAGCCGCTGGATCTCCGTCTTGGCGCCGATGTCGATGCCGCGGGTCGGCTCGTCGAGGATGAGCAGCCGCGGCTCGGTGATGAGCCAGCGGGCCAGCAGGACCTTCTGCTGGTTGCCGCCGGAAAGGTTGCCGACCAGCGCCTCGGGGTCGGCGGGGCGGATGTCGAGCGTCTCGATGTACTTGCGCGCGATCTCGTCCTGACGCCGGCGCGACAGCGGCCGCGCCCAGCCGCGCGACGCCTGGAGCGCGAGGACGATGTTCTCGCGGACGGTCAGTTCCTCGACCAGGCCTTCGGTCTTGCGGTTCTCCGAGCAGAACGCGATGCGGTGGTCGAGCCCGGCGCGCGGGGTGCGCAGGTTCGCGGCCTCCCCGTCCAGGCGGACGGTTCCGCTGTCGGCGTGGTCGGCGCCGAAGAGCAGCCGGGCCAGCTCGGTGCGCCCGGAACCGAGCAGCCCGGCGAGCCCGACGACTTCCCCGGCGTGGATGTCGAGGCTGAACGGTGCCACGCCGCCCCTGCGGCCGAGGTCTTCGGCGGACAGGAGCACCGGCGCGTCCGCGACCTCCGCGCGGGTCGGGCCGGAGTCTTCGAGCTTCTCGAGGACCTGCAGCTCCTTGCCGATCATCCTGGTGACGAGGTCGACCGGCGTGATGTCGGCCGTGCGGTACTCGCCGATCAGCTTCCCGTTGCGCAGCACGGTCATCCGGTCGGCGACGGCGAAGACCTGGTCGATGAAGTGCGAGACGAACAGGATCGCCATCCCCTGCTCGCGCAGCGACCGGACGACCCCGAGCAGCTGCTCGACCTCGCCGCTGTCCAAACTGGACGTCGGTTCGTCGAGCACGAGCACCCGCGCGTCGACGTCGAGCGCGCGGGCGATCGCGACCAGCTGCTGGACGGCGATCGAGCAGGTGCCCAGCTCGGCCGAGACGTCCACGTGGACGTCGAGGCGGGCCAGGAGCTCCTCGGCCCGCCGCCGCATCGGGCCCCACTGGATGCGGCCGAAGCGGCGGGGTTCCCGCCCGAGGCAGACGTTCTCGGCCACGGACAGGTTCGGGCAGAGGTTGACCTCCTGGTAGACCGTGCTGACGCCGGCCCGCTGGGCCTCGCCGGGGCCGCCGAAGGCGACGGCGGTCCCGGCGAGGGTGATCGTGCCCGCGTCCACCCCGTGCACCCCGGTCAGCACCTTGATCAGGGTGGACTTGCCGGCGCCGTTCTCGCCCATCAGCGCGTGGACCTCGCCCGGGAAGAGGCGGAAGTCGACGTCGTCGAGGGCGAGGACGCCGGGGAACTCCTTGCGGATCCCGGTCATGGTCAGGATTTCGGTGGACACGGTGACCTCTCAGTACTGCCGCTGCGGCAGGGCGGCCTTCGCGGACGCCTGGTCGAACTCGGTCTCCTGGGTTTCGATGCGCGCCGGCACCTGCTCGCCCGCGGCGACCTTCTTGACCAGGTCCATCAGCTGCGGGCCGAGCAGCGGGTTGCACTCGACGACGTGGTTGATCTTGCCGTCGGCCAGTGCGGTGAGCGCGTCCTTGACGCCGTCGACCGAGACGATCTTGATGTCCTTGCCCGGCACCTTGCCTGCGGCTTCGATCGCTTCGATGGCGCCGAGGGCCATGTCGTCGTTGTGCGCGTAGAGGACGTCGATCTTGGGCTGGGACTTGAGGAAGGCCTCCATGACCTCCTTGCCCTTGGCGCCGGTGAACTCACCGGTCTGCGACGCGACGATCTTGTACTTCGGGTCCGCCGCGATGACGTCCGCGAAGCCCTTCTTGCGGTCGTTGGCCGGGGCCGAACCGGTGGTGCCCTGCAGCTCGACGATGTTGACCTGGCCGGTGGCGCTCGCGAACTCCTTGGTCAGCCACTCCCCCGCCTTCTTGCCTTCGGCGATGAAGTCGGAGCCGAGGAAGGTCTTGTAGAGCGACTTGTCCGGCGAGTCGATGGCCCGGTCGGTGAGGATGACCGGGATGTTGGCCGTCTTGGCCTCCTTGAGCACGGTGTCCCAGCCGGATTCGACGACCGGCGAGAACGCGATGACCTTGACCTTCTGCTGGATGTAGGAGCGGATCGCGGAGATCTGGTTCTCCTGCTTCTGCTGCGCGTCGGAGAACTTGAGCTCGATGCCGGCGGTCTTCGCCGAGTCCTGGATCGACTTGGTGTTGGCCGTCCGCCACCCGCTCTCGGCGCCCACCTGGGCGAACCCGAGCGTGATCGCCCCGCCGGAGCCGCCTGAGGAACCACCACTCCCGCAGGCGGTGAGCAGCACGAGTCCGGCCGCCGTGGCCGCTGCGGCGGCCCATCGCTTCTTCAGCACGTTCACTCCTCGATCGACGGTGATCATTTCTGTTAGCGTTAACATTCAGAGGTGGTCCGCTCCGGTCCGGCGCGCGGAACGCGCTAACGCGGCCCGGTGCTCTCGCGGACGATCAGCTCGGGCACGACCAGGGCGCGCGCGTGCCGGTCGCCCCCGCCCAGCCGCTCGGTGAGCAGGCCGAACGTGCGCCGGCCGACCTCGATGAAGTCCTGGCGCACCGTGGTCAGCGGCGGCGTGAAGTACGCCGCCTCGGGGACGTCGTCGAAGCCCGCCACGCGCACGTCCCGGGGCACCGAAATCCCGGCCTCGGCGAACGCGCGCAGCAGGCCGAGGGCCATCTGGTCGTTGCCGGCGAAGACAGCGTCGAGGTCCGGCTCCCCGGCGAGGGATCGCCCCGCCTCGTAGCCGGAGCGCGAGCTCCAGTCGCCGCGGATCACCCGCGGCACGTTCGCGCCGTGGCGCTCGAGGGTCTCCCGCCAGCCGAGCTCGCGGTCGCGGGCCTCGAGCCAGTCTTCCGGCCCGGCGATGTGCCAGACCGTGCGGTGCCCCAGCGCCAGGAGGTGTTCGGTGGCGCGGCGGGCGCCGTCGCGCTGGTCGACGGAGATGACCGGGACCGGCGCGGCCTCCCCGCCCCCGACCGCGACGACCGGGAAGTCCGCGGGCGCGGCTTCGAGGGCCTTGCCCGCGGTGACGTGCGGGGCGATGACGATGACGCCCTCGACGGCTTGGCGGCGGAGGTTCTCCACCGCGTCGGCGATCGACGACCGGCCGGGCCGGCTGACACTGGAGATCGTGATCGCGTACCCGGCTTCCCGGGCGGCGTTCTCGATGCCGTAGAGCGTGCTGGCCGGACCGTACAAGTTGGACTCGAGCGCGACAACGCCGAGGGTGCCGGTGCGCCCGGTGACGAGCGCGCGGGCCGCGGAGTTCGGGCGGTAGCCCAGTTCCTCGATGGCGGCGAGCACCCGGGCGCGCGTCTCGGGCCGCACGGGACCGGTTCCGTTGATCACCCGGGACACGGTCATGTGGGACACGCCCGCCACGCCCGCGACGTCGGTCAGGCTCGGCTGCCGCGTACCGGCGGCGGTCACCCGGACCGGGCCGCCGGAGCGAGGTCGTTCGGCCACCGGCATCCCCTTCCGTGCGGACCGGCACTGGTCTGCGTCACCCGTTCCGGTGACGGCGAGGAGTCAGTGTTAGCGATAACACCCACGCGGTCAAGCCCGGGTCGCGTAACGGTCCAGTCACGCCCCCGACCACCGGTCTTCCGCACCGAAGGTCGTGAGTGAGCAACAGTGCCGGAACACTGTTGCTCACTCACGAGCTTCAGCCGAGCGCCACCGAGGCCGCCACCGGGAGGTGGTCGCTGCCCGTCGCGGGCAACGTCCAGGCCGCGACCGGGCGCACCCCGTCGACGAAGACCTGGTCGATCCGGGCCAGCGGCAAGGACGCCGGCCAGCTGAGCCCGAAGCCGTCGCCCGCCTCGTCCTGCGCGGACCGCATCCGGGCGGTGATCGGCGCGAGCCCGCGATCGTCGGTCGTGCCGTTGAAGTCCCCGACGAGCACCTTGCGCGGCGACGGGTCCGCGGCGACCGCGCCGGCGAGGAGGCCGATCGCCTCGTCACGGCCGTTCGCCGTGAAGCCCGAGTCGACCCGGACCCGCACCGACGGCAGGTGCGCCACGAACACCGCCACCGGGCCCTTCGGAGTGTCCACTGTGGTCCGCAGCGCCCGCGTCCACGGCATGATCGCGACGGGGTGGGTGGTCCCGAGCGGGAGCGTGCTCCAGATCCCGACGGTCCCTTGCACGGAGTGGTGCGGGTACGCGGCGGCCAGCGCCTCCTCGTACTTCGGCACCTCGGATCTCTTCAGTTCCTCCAGCGCGATGACCCGCGCACCGGAGGCGGCCAGGGCACGCGCGGTGCCGGCCGGGTCCGGGTTCTCGTCGTTGACGTTGTGCGACACGATCGTGAGGTCGCCGCCGGCCGCCGTCTTGTCGGACAGCCTGCCGCCGAAGAACCCGCCCCAGACCACGGCCGGCAGCAGCAGTGACACGAGGGCCAGCGCGGAGCGCCGGATCAGGGCCGCCACGAGCAGCGGCACGACGAGCAGGCCGGTCCACGGCAGGAACGTCTCCAGCAGGCTGCCCGCGTTGCCCACGGCGTTGGGCACCAGCGAGTGGCCGAGCAGGAGCAGCGCGGTCAGGGCGGAAAACCCGGCGATGACGCGGCCGCGACGCCAGGTTCCCCGCTCCGGCGGCGCTTTCGGTTCGAGGGTCGTCGTCACCGGGGCGCCGCCGGGAGTTCCCGCCGGATCCCGGCGATCAGCTTCTCGCTGGCGTCCAACGCCGCCTGCAACCCCTGCGCCGGGCTGCCGCCGGGGCTCTGGTGGAGCACGACGCCGAGGATGAGCGCGCCGTCACGGGCTTTCGCCGCCCACATCAGCGCGCCGCCGGCCGCCGTGGACGAGCCGGTCTTCAGCCCGATGACGCCGTCGCGGCCCAGGAGGGTGTTGGTGTTGACGACGTCGCCGGGCACGCCGTCGACGCGCAGGCTCGGCGTCGCGACGATCGCGCGGATCACCGGGTTCCGCATCACTTCGCGCGCCAGCAGCAGCTGGTCGGCGGCCGTGCTCGTGGTCGAGTCCTCGATGCCGCTCGCGCCGGTGTAGGTCGTGTCGGTCATGCCGAGCGCGGCGGCCTCGCGGTTCATCTTCTCGACGAACGCTTCCTGGCTGCCCGCGTCCCAGCGGGCGAGCAGGCGGGCGACGTTGTTCCCGGACGGCACGAGCATCAACGCCAGCAGGTCCCGTTCGCCGATCTGGCGGCCGGCGCGCACGGGCGCGGTCGACTCTTCGGACGACGCCGACTCGGCGGCGGCCTGGTCGTCGACGGTGACGAGCGGGCCGGGTTCGCCCGCGCCGAGCGGGTGGTCCTTCAGCACGACGTGCGCGGTCATCACCTTGGTGACGCTCGCGATCGGCACCGGCCGCCGCTCGCCGCGGCTGCCGAGCGAGCCGAGGCCCTGGACCTCGGCACTGGCCTGTCCTTCGGCCGGCCACGGCAGCGGCAGGTCGACGGCCGGCCGCGCGGCGCTCGGCCGCCCGTCGACGGTGGGCGGGAAGAGCACCCAGCACGTCGCGGCGACGGCCACCAGCGCGGCGGCGGCGAACCCGCCGGCGACGGGTGGGATGCGGGTACGGGCCATGGGTCTCCTCCGGGTGCCGGGGTGTGCCGCGGAGGCACACCCCGATCACTGTGTCCGGGGAAGATCGCCGGGCCGTCGGGGTTGGTCGACAGGTCTGAACCAGAAATGTCGCGGTTCTGTACCAAAGCCGGCCCGCCGAAGTCGCCGTACCGGGTTACGACGCCGGAAGACCGGCCGGCGTGGCGCGGGACCGGCCCCCCTCCGCCGCGCGCGGAGGACAGCCGGTCCCGCTGGTCGGGAACCGCTCAGCTCACGTGGACGTAGTCGACCACCAGCTGCTGCGGGAACTGGGTGCTGCCGTCGGGGTCGCCGGGCCAGTAGCCGCCGACCGCGAGGTTCAGGATCACGAAGAAGTCGTGGTTGAACACCCACTGGTTGCCGTTGACGTCGGCCGGCGTGCGGGTCTGGTAGGCGTTGCCGTCCACCGACCACACGATCTTGTCCTGCGACCAGTCGATCGCGTACGTGTGGAAGTCGTCGGAGAAGTTCGGGCCGTTGTACGGCGCGCCGATGCCGCCGGAACCGGAGTAGCCCGGGCCGTGGATGGTGCCGTGCACCGTGTTCGGCTCGAAGCCGACGTTCTCCATGATGTCGATCTCGCCGCACTGCGGCCAGCCGACGTTGCCGATGTCGGAGCCGAGCATCCAGAACGCGGGCCACATGCCCTGCCCGCGCGGCAGTTTCATCCGGGCCTCGACGTGCCCGGACGACGCGGTGAACTTGCCGGAGGTGTTGAGGCGCGCCGAGGTGTACTCGCAGGCGCCGTACCAGCAGTTGTTCCCGCTGTTCTCCTTCTTGGCGGTGATCACGAGGTGGCCCTGGCCGTCGAGCGCCGCGTTGGCGGTGCCGTCGGTGTACCACTGGCGCTCGTGGTTGTTCACGTTGTCGCCGGTTTCGTGGACCCACTTCGAGCCGTCGACGCCGCTGCCCGCCGGGCCGTCGAAGTCGTCGCTGAAGGAAGCCAGCGGTGAAGCGGGCGCGGCCTGGCTCTGCGGTGCGGCCACCACGGCGCCGGCTGCGAGCAGCGCCGCGGGCACCACCAGCAGGCGGGCGGTCCGCCGCCATCGGGCGGAGATCCTGGTCGACATCGTCGTCGCCCCTTCCGTTCCGCGGGCGACGGCTGGCGGCTCACCGGCACCCTATTTGTTGTGGATGGCAACAAAGTATGGCCGGGACGGTGGCGAAGAACAAGGCTATCCGGTCGGACATTTTCCGACGAGTACCCGATGGTCCGGACCACCGGGTACTTTCGGGCAACCCGGGCCTCAGCGCAGGATGCAGTCGAGCCCGAGGCCGACGCCGGTGGCGACGTACTGGCAGATGTGCGACGCGTGGGCGGCGTCGGTCTCGGTGCACGCCAGCGGCACCCCGAGCAGGTCGACCGAGCAGTAGGCGTAGAACTGGTTCGGGTTGCCCGGCACCGGGTCGGCCGACGCCGGGCCGGCCGCGGCGACCACCGCGGAAACCGTGAGTGCGGCGGCCGCCGTCCAGGAAGCGATTCGGGTCTTCATCGTGCTCTCCCTCCACTGAATCCCCTGTGCGCCAGGGGTTTGTGCTGGGAAAGATTCCCCGCCGGACGCCGGTTCAGCTCCGGGTCACCGGAAAGTGTCACGCCGCCGGCCGTCGAACCGAACAATGCATGAACACTCGGTGCTCGATTACGTCCGAACGTCGGTAGTTGCGAGCAGCTTCGATCATCTACGCTGGCGTCGCCCTGCCGAGGTCCCCCTGGAGGCTCCCGTGATGGCCGACCCGCACGAGTTCACCCGACGCAGCTTCCTCGGCGGAGTCGCCGCCGCCGGCGCCCTCGGCGCCCTGCCGCCCGGCATGGCCGAGGCGCTCGCCGAACCCCGCGTCTCCGGCAGCCTCTCCGACGTCGAGCACGTCGTGGTGCTGATGCAGGAGAACCGGTCGTTCGACCACTACTACGGCACGATGAAGGGCGTCCGCGGCTACGGCGACCGCTCGGCGATCGTGCTGCCGAACGGCCAGGACGTCTTCCACCAGCCGGATTCCGGGCGCAGCGACGGGAAGTACCTGCTGCCGTTCCGGGTGGACACGACCAAAGTGGACGGTCAGGACCTCGGCGACCTCGGCCACGGCTGGACCGACCAGCACCAGGCCATCGCCGGTGGCGCGAACAACGCGTGGATCCCCGCCAAGGGCGAGATGACCATGGGGTACTTCGCGCAGGGCGACATCCCGTTCCACCGCGCGCTCGCCGACGCGTTCACCGTCTGCGACCACTACTTCTGCTCGGTGCAGGGCCCGACCACGCCCAACCGGCTCTACCTGTTCACCGGCACGATCGACGCCGCCGGCCAGGCGGGCGGGCCGGCGAACTACAACCCCGCCGACTACAAGCCGGTCTTCAGCTGGACGACCTACCCGGAACGCCTGCAGCAGCACGGGGTTTCGTGGAAGGTGTACGCCAACAAGGAGGTCGGCGACGCCGGCGGTTCCTTCGTCGGCGACTACGGCGACAACCCGTTGTGGCTGTTCAAGGCCTACCACCAGGACTACACCTCCGATCTGTCCAAACGGGCCAGTGTGTTCAAGACCTGGGGCCCGGATTCCGGCCAGGGCAAGGACGTCGACCACGTGCTCGCCGAGTTCAAGGCCGACTGCGCGAGCGGGTCGCTCCCCCGCGTCTCGTGGATCGTCGCGCCCTACGGCTACTGCGAGCACCCCGAAGCCCGTCCGGTCGACGGCGCCGCCTACACCCAGACCGTCCTCAACGCCCTGTGGAACAACCCCAAGCTCTGGGAGTCCACCGTGGTGCTCATCAACTACGACGAGAACGACGGCTTCTTCGACCACGTCGCCCCGCCGGTCGCGCCGTCCGGGACGGCCGGCGAGTACATCGGCGGCCAGCCGATCGGGCTCGGCGCGCGCGTGCCGATGACCGTGATCTCGCCGTGGAGCCGCGGCGGCTGGGTCAGCTCGGAGGTCACCGACCACACGTCGGTGATCCGCTTCCTCGAGCGCTGGACCGGTGTCGCCGAGCCGAACATCAGCGCGTGGCGCCGGGCGATCTGCGGCGACCTGATGACGTGCTTCGACTTCGGCACGCAGAACGTCCAGATCCCGCTGCTGCCCGACACCGCGGCCCTGCGCAAGCAGGCCGACGACACCCAGAAGAACCTGCCGAAGCCGGCGCCCCCGGCGACGGGCAAGCAGCAGGCCCCGGTGCAGGAGACCGGCACCCGCCCGGCCCGGGCACTCCCCTACAAGCCCCTGGTGACGACGTCGCTGAGCGCCGACCACCAGATCCTCACCACGACGTTCGCCAACCAGGGCACCGCGGCCCTGCAGCTGATGGCCTACCGCAACGACGGTCAGACCGACGGCCCGTGGCCCTACGACCTCGCGCCCGGCGCCCAGGTCAGCGACACCTGGCGGATCCAGCTCTACGGCGGCGGCAAGTACGGCGTCGCCGTGCACGGGCCCAACCGGTTCCGCTGGGTCCTCGCCGGGGACGCGAACAGCGCCGGCGCGGGCGTCGACGTCCTCGGGAGCTACACCGCGGACAACAAGCTGCGGCTGACCCTGCGCAACGGCGGGCAGACGACGGTCAAGATCACGGTGACCGCGAACCACTACCGCACCGACGGGCCGTGGACCTACACCCTGACCGCGGGTCAGACCGTGACCGACGACTGGAACCCGGTCGCCTACGGCTCCGGCTGGTACGACCTGTCGGCGACGCTCGACGCGGACCCGAAGTTCCTGCGCCGGTTCAGCGGTCACGTCGAGACGGGCGCGGCGAGCGTCACCGGCTGATCCGTTCACATCCATGACGGTTGTTCAGCTCATTGACGCACGTCACATGGGTGACCTATAAAGGGAACGTCCGGGTGTACGCCGCAACACCTCCGCAGTTCCCCTTTCCGGAGGCCCTTGGTGTCCCCACGACGTGCCGTTTTCCTCGGTACCGCAACCGTTTCCGCCGCGGCGGTCGCCCTCGCGCTGACCGGCGGTGTCAGCGCGGGGGCCGCCGCGGCGAACCTGTCCGCCACCTTCGCGCAGACGTCGGTCTGGACCGGCGGCTACGGCGGCGGCTACACGATCGCCAACCACGGCGACGCGCCCGCCGCCGGCTGGGCCGTCGAGTTCGACCTGCCCGCGGGCTCGGCGGTGACCAGTTCGTGGAGCTCGGCGAAGACGCAGACCGGGCAGCACTACAAGTTCACGAACGCCGGGTTCAACGGCACGGTCAAGCCCGGTGGCAGCGCGAACTTCGGCTTCACCGTCGCCGGCGGCGGCCTGCCCGCCGGCTGCACGGTCAACGGCACCCCGTGTGCGGGCGGCCAGGTCACGACCACGCCGACGACCCCGGCCACACCGCCGCCCACCACGACCACCACCCCGCCCGCCGGGGACACCGTGAACGTCTCGACCGCCGCCCAGCTGCAGGCGGCGCTGGCGAACGCGGCACCGGGCCAGACGATCAAGCTCGCCGCCGGGACCTACCACGGCTCGTTCGTCACGACCAGGCCCGGCACGGCGGCGGAACCGATCACCCTGTCGGGCCCGGCGAACGCCGTCCTGGTCAACGACGGCCCGTCCGGTGCCGCTCCCGACTGCCCGGCGCCGACGCCCGGCTGGGACTCGGGTTACGGCCTGTGGCTCTCCGGCGCGCCCTACTGGACCCTGACCGGGTTCACCGTGCAGGAGTCCAAGAAGGGCATCGTCGCCGACAACTCCCCGCACACGACGATCGACGGCGTGAACGTCAACCACATCGACGAGGAGGCGATCCACTTCCGCCGCTCCTCGGCCGACAGCGTGCTGAAGAACTCGACGATCACCTACACCGGACTCGTCCAGCCGGGGTACGGCGAAGGCGTCTACCTCGGTTCGGCGAACTCGAACTGGGGCTGCCACGGCAACTCCGGCGGCGTCGACCGCGGCGACCGGATCCAGGTGCTGGACAACCACATCGGCCCGTTCGTCGCGGCCGAGCCGATCGACGTCAAGGAAGGCACGTTCGACGGCGTGATCCGGGGCAACACCTTCGACGGACGCGGCATCTCCGGCGAGAACTCGGCCGACTCCTGGATCGACGTCAAGGGCATCGGCTACACGATCGAGAACAACACGGGCACGTTCGCCCCGCCCGGCACGTTCGCCAACGGCTACGAGAACCACAACCCGAGCACGAGCCCGTCGTTCGACAACGGCTGCGGCAACGTCTGGCGGGGCAACAAGTCCGATCTCGGCGGCGTCGGCGACTACGCGATCAAGATCAGTTCGGTGTCGAAGTGCTCGGCCGACCCGAACGTCGTGTACGCCTCCAACACGGTGACGAACGCCAGGTCCGGTCTGACGAACATCCCGGTCACGCCGTAGGTCACAGGTGCATGGCCAGCCAGAGGGCCACCCACGCGGCGGCGGCGAGCACGGCGCCCGCCGCCGCCGCGAGGAGGACCCGGCGCAGGCCCCGCCCGGGTTTGACCGGTGTCTCGATGTGGTCCATGAAGTCGATCATGAACGACGGAGCCCGATCGGTACAGCCCCCGTGCTCGTCCGGGCGACCCCTGCGCGGGGTACCCCGAACGGCCGCGACGCACGTCACTCCGCGTCGGGGGAACTCCCGGCCGGGCGAGTCGTTGAACGGGGTGCCGGTGCGGTGAAACCCCGGCCACCCACTCCCGCTCCCTCCCGGGCCTCCCCCGTGCGCCCGGGCGGGAGCGGGTCCTACGGCAGGATCGCGTCGACGTACCCGCCGTCGGCGCGCACCGCGGCACCCGTGGTGGCCGAGGCGAACGGCGAACTCAGGTACACCACCAGGTTCGCGATCTCCTCGGGCTCGATCAGGCGTTGCAGCAACGACTGCGGCCGGTGCTTCTTCATGAACTCTCGCTGGGCCTCGTCCCACGGCAGATCCCTGTCGACCAGCTCGTAGACGAAGTCCTCGACGCCACCGGTGTGCGTCGGGCCCGCGATCACCGCGTTCACCGTGACGCCGGTGCCGGCCGCGTGCTTGGCGAACCCGCGCGAGACGCCGAGCAGCGCCGTCTTCGACACTCCATAGTGGATCATCTCGGCCGGGATCACGACGGCCGAATCGCTGGCGATGTACTGGATCCGGCCCCAGCCGCGCCCGGTCATCCCCGGCAGGTAGGCGCGGGTGAGCCGCACCGCGGCCAGCACGTTGACCTCGAAGTAGCGCCGCCAGTCGGCGTCGGTGATCTCGAGCGGTTCCTGCGCGCCGAAGATGCCGAGGTTGTTGACCAGGATGTCGGCGTCGGGCACCTCCTCGACGACCTGGGCCGCGCCGGCCTCGTCCGAGACGTCGCCCGGGGCGGGCACCAGGTCCGCGTCCAGCACCTCCTCCTTCAGGCGCGCGATCGCCTTCAGGACCCCCGTCTCGCTCCGCCCGTTGATCGCGACGCGCGCACCCGCGGCCGCGAGGCCCGCCGCGATCGCCGCGCCGATGCCCTGCGTGGACCCGGTGACCAGCGCCGTCTTCCCGCTCAGGTCGACCCGCATCGTGAAAGCCCTTTCTCGCCTCGGCCGTGCGTTCCGAGCGATTCAAGCACAGCTCGCCGGAGCGCACCGGCTGGGAAAACCGGTTGCCGCCGCGCATCCCCGGCCGCCACGATCTGCGCCATGACCACGCACCGCACGTCCCTCCTGCCGACCGTCGCCGCGACCGCCGCGCCGGTCCGGCAGCAGCCGTGCCGTCCGCGGGGGTCGATCGCCGCGAAGCCGTGACCGCCGCGCTGCTCGCCGGCCTGCTGGCCGGCTACGGCATCGCGATCCCGGTCGGCGCCGTCGCGACCTACCTGGTCGCGCTCACCGCCCGCACGTCCCTGCGCACCGGCTTGGCCGCCGCCCTCGGCGTCGCCACCGCCGACGGCGTGTACGCGCTGGTGGCGGTGCTCGGCGGGGCCGCGGTCGCGGGCGTCATCACCCCGGTCGCCGGGCCGTTGCGGCTGGTCTCGGCCGGGATCCTGGTCGTGCTGGCGGTCCGCGGGGCCGTCTCGGCACTGCGGTCCCACCGCGACGCCGCCACCGGGCCGGTCACGCCGCTCGGCCCCGGACGCGCCTACGTCAGCCTGCTCGGCATCACGCTGGTGAACCCGACGACGGTCGTCTACTTCACCGCCCTGGTCGTCGGCGGCCGCGCCGGCACCGCCGTGCCGGTGCCCGGCCAAGCCGTGTTCGTGCTCGCCGCCTTCGCCGCCTCGGCGAGCTGGCAAGCCCTGCTCGCCGGTGGCGGGGCCCTGCTCGGGCGGGTCCTCACCGGACCGCGCGGCCGGCTCGTGACGGCGCTGGTGTCGAGTGCGGTGATCACCGCGCTCGCCGTCCGACTTGTCCTCGCCTGACCGGAAAAGCGTTGCGGTGTAACGGTTTGTCCCGTTGCCGGGCGCACGCCGGAAGACGTCGCGAGCCGCTTTCCCGGTTAGTCTCGGCAGGAGACGACGGGAGACGGCCATGACCATGCCGATGGGTGCGATGTCCGGCTGGGACGTCGCGGGGGCGACGCTGCTCGTGCTCTGGGCGCTGGCGATGTGGGCGGCGGTCGGGATCCTCGCCTACGCGAACCGCGGGCCGGTGCGGCCGTGGGTGTACCGCGGCTCGGTCGCGGTGATCGGCCTCGGCGTGCTCGGCCAGCTCGGCCACGTCCAGGAGCACATCGCGCAGGTCGGCTACTGGCTCGGGCACCCGAACTCCCCGGCGTGGATGACGCCGTGGGGCACCGGCCTGGCGAACGGCCTGCAGATGCTGCTGCCCGGCCGGCCGACGTTCGGGATGGAACTGCTGCACCTCACCGGCAACTTCATCTTCCTGGCCGGGCTGGCCGGCGTCATGGTGATCACGCGGCGGGCGCTCAAGACCCGCGCCCGCCGCTGGGCGAAGATGGGCGTGTGGATGCAGGGCCTGCACGGGCTCGAGCACCTCGTCCTGACGCTGTCGGTGGCGTTCGGCTCCCGCGCGATCGGCCTGTCCACGTTCTTCGGCCTGATCGACCCGGGTCCGGGCCTGACCACCTACCGCGTCTGGTGGCACTTCGTCGCGAACGTGGTGGGCTCGATCATCTTCGGGCTGGCGCTGTACCACCTGGGGAAGGAGCGCCGGGAGGTGCGGGCGACGTTCACCGCCCGGCCCGTCCCGGACCTCACCCGGCGGGCGGCGTAGCGCAGGTCAGCGTGGGCAGCGCCCAGTCCGCGTGGTCGTTGCCGTTGCCGTCGCCGCCGTCGGCCACCAGCAGGTCCAGGACCTGGGCCCCGGTGACGTCGACGTCGATCGGCACGGCCGCCTGGCCGCCGCGCACCACCGGCGTCGTCACCTTGGTCGCGCCGTCCACCGCGACGCTGAAGCTGACGCTGCCGCCGGTGCCGGTTTCACCGTCGACGCCGACCGAAGCCGTCAGCCGCGAGCACGCACCGGCCAGGTACAGCTGGACGTCGCCGGGCGCGTGGACGCCGAGGCCCTTCGCGTAGGACACGCCGCCGATCGTCATCGGCCTGCCGTCGCCCGCGGCCGCCTCGCCGTTGCTCGTGTCGCGCTCGACCGGGCCCCAGCCGTTCGTCGCGGTGAGGAACGGCAGTGAGCTGACGGCGACCTGTCCGGCGGGAGGCGCCGGCGGTACCGCGCCGACGATCCGCTCGTCGCTCGCCGTGCCCGGCCGACCGGCCTGCCGGTACGCCACCGCGACCTTCAGCGCCGCCGTGTCCACTGTGGAGGGTGCGGTGACGGGCCAGGTGAACGTCGCCGACCTGCCGCTGTCGATCTTCGCCACCGACGGCGGGGACGCCGTGCCGACCGTCCACCCGGCCGGGGCGGTGAGCACCGGCCGCACGTCGAACGCCGTCGGCGCGCCCGCGGGCACCCGCACCGTCGCCGACGCGGTGAACCGCTGCCCGCCCGACGCCGTGTCCGGTGCGGTCAGCGACACCCCGGCCGTCGGCGCGGCCGGCATCGCGTACCGCCCGGGGTCGTAGCCGGGCGAGGCGTTCTGCGCCACGGCCAGCGGTGAGCGGTAGCTGCCGTAGTTCGTCCACGCGACCTTGCCGAGCCCGCCGGTGCTGCCGTCGAGGTTCCACACGGCGATCGCGAGGGTGTTGTGGCCGTTCGGGTTCAGGATCCCGGCCGGGACCGGGAAGCTGTGCTGCGGTCCGAGGTAGTTGACGTACTGGCCGAGCTGCCAGCCGTTGACGAACAGCAGTGCGCGGTACTGCCGCCCGGGGTCGTCGGTGATCGTCAGGCCGAGCGAGGTGTCCTGGCCGCGCGGCAGGTCCAGGTCCGCCGTCGTCCGGTACCAGGAGACGCCCGGCGTCGTGTCCTTCGCGGGCAGCGACGCCGGCGTCCAGCGCCCGTCCGGGAAGCCGGGCAGCGACCAGCCCGCGCGCTCGCCGTACAGCCCGCCGGTGTTGAGCGGGCCGCGCGTCGGGTCGAGCCCGGTTTCGCCGCCGCGGACGCCCTGCAGCCGCCACGTCACCGACGTCAGCGGGGCCCCGGTCAGCCGCGCGGAGGTGAGCCCGCGCGCGGCCTTGTTGCCGTTGGCCGCGCCGTAGTCCTCCTCGTGGCCCATGTTCACGGTCAGCACGGAGATCTCGTTCTCGCCGGCGCGCAAGGTGCCCGCCGGGAAGGGGAACGTGTGCTGCGGGTCCTTCGAGCTGCCGAGGAAGACGCCGTTGAGCCACGCCGAGAACGCGCCCGCCGGGCCGCCGCTCTGGCTCGACAGCGTGATGCCGGTCTGCTTCCCGTCGCCGGTGAACCGGCCGCGGTACCAGGTGTTGCCGGTGTGGAAGCCGTAGTCGTCGGCGAAGAGCACCGGTTTCGTGCCGAGCGTCGTCGAGCTGTTGCTGGTGTCCTTGTCGGCCACCGGCCACGCCGAGTCGTCGAAGCCGGGCTGGCTCTCCGGTGACTCCTGCTGGTGCTTCCAGCCGGTGAGCGCGGGCAGCGTCACCGGCGTCGCGGCCGGTGCGGTGGCGGTGAGGCTGCCACTGGCCGTCGGCTGGGCCGCGACCCGCGATCCGTTCCACGTCACCGACTTCTCGGTACCGAAGACCTCGAACGCGCCGTCGGTGCCGGTGTCGCCGGTGAGGTTCAGGGTGCCGTGGTCGTCGGCCGCGGTCCGCACCAGGTGGGTGCCGCGGACCAGCACCGGGCCCGCCGCGGTGTCCTGGCGCCAGAACGTCTTCGCCGTCGCCTTGTCCGCGAGCAGCAGGAGCAGGGGCCGCTGCCCGGGTGCGGTGACGAGCACGCGCGTCAGGCCGTCGTGGGTGTAGTTCAGCCGCAGGTCGCCGCGGGTGGCGTCCCAGGTGGACGTCGCGGCACCGGCGAGGACCTGCACGGACGGCTGGTTCGCGAACCGCAGCACGGTCTCGCCGGGACCGCCCTGGTCGCCGTAGAGGACCGCGACGTCCCGGCCGCCGATGGCCGCGCTCGTCATGACCTCCGACGTCGAGTACTGCAGCCGCGTCCGCCCGAGGTCGTACCCGGCGACGACGATCTTCGACTGACGGCCGTTCAGGGTGAGACCGGTGCCGGGCTGCTGCGGCACGACCGGGTAGTAGTCGGTGCTGCCCGACAGCAGGTCGACGGCGTCGACCACGACGAACGGCCCGGTCGCCTTGGCGTTCTTCTGCCCGGTGACGACGATCTTGAGCGTGTGCGCCCCCGCGGGCAGGCCGCGGACCTCGTAGCCGGTGACCTGGTTCTGCTTGCTCGTCCCGTAGAGGTCGACCGTGCTGACCTTCGCGTCGTCGAGGTAGACGTCGGCGATGCCGTGGCTCGGGTCCTTCGACGTCACCCACCGGATCCCGGTGCCGGTGAACGGGATGCTCACGCTGTCGCCGGTGACCTCGGAGAACGACTCCGTGTGCTGGTAGTCGCCGCCGGTGTAGTCCACTTCGGACCCGGGGTGGCTCCAGGTGCCGGTGTAGCCGAGCTCGGCCGCGCGGTCGTCGTAGGTGTAGCCGGCGTGCGCGGCGAGGTCGAGCGCCATCGTGGTCGTGTTCGTCGCGGTCGACGTCGAATCGGTGTGGCGCAGGGTGTGGAACTGCGTGCGGGTGTCCGGGTTGATCCGGGCGGTGTCGGTGAGCGCCGGGTCGGTGAGCGGCGCGCCGGCCAGGCCGTCGGTCTTGGTCAGCGGGGCGACGGACTGGGTGAAGTAGCCGATGAGCTTGTCTTCGTCGTACTTCGGGTCGAACTGGCGGCCTTCGGTGATCGCGGCGCCGTAGTCGTAGGAGGTGTAGTTCTGCGGGATCGCGCTCCAGCCCCACGACGTGCCGCCGTGCAGCATGTAGAAGCTCTGGCCGGTGGCGCCGACCGCGATGTTCTGCTTGTAGAAGACGTTCGCGAACTGG
The DNA here is from genome assembly GCF_053602455.1 of Amycolatopsis sp. NPDC004378. Lineage (NCBI taxonomy): Bacteria > Bacillati > Actinomycetota > Actinomycetes > Pseudonocardiales > Pseudonocardiaceae > Amycolatopsis > Amycolatopsis sp. NPDC004378. Next base: position 167,808 of record NZ_JBSGDR010000011.1, on the reverse strand, counting down.
TCGTTGATCAGCTGGGCGCACTTCTCGTAGCCGGGCCCGCCCCACGGGTCGAAGGCGCCGCCCTGGAACTCGGCGGTGATCAGCGGCTTGCCGGGGACGTGGTCGTAGCTGATGTCCGGCACGCCGTTCCAGCGCGTGGGGTTGGAGCAGTCGAAGCCCTGCGGGTAGGAGTCGGCGGCGTCGACGTCGAGCGCGGCCTCTCCGGCGTTGAAGGTGCCGTTGTTGTTGCCCACCAGCGGAACGGTGATGCCGTCGGCGCGGGCCTTGTCCTCGAGGTGCTTCATGTAGGCGCGGCCGTCGGCGTTGCCGTTGTAGTACTCGTTTTCGACCTGGTAGGCGAGCACGCTGCCGGTGCCGGTGGTGAGCTGGTGCCGCGCGATGATCCGGTCGATCTGCGTCTGCCATTCGTCGGAATACTTCAGGTAGACCGGGTCGGCGCTGCGCGTGTGGCCGGGGGTGGTGGACAGCCAGGTCGGGAAGCCGCCGCCGTCGACCTCGGCGTTGATGTACGGCCCGGGCCGCGCGATGACGTAGAGCCCGGCCTGCTGCGCCATGTCGAGGAGCTTGTCGAGGTCGCGGACGCCGGTGAAGTCGTAGACGCCTTGGCGCGGCGAGTGGTAGCCCCAGTCGAAGTACAGCGACGTCGCGTTGAAGCCGGCGGCCTTCATCTTCTGGAAGATGTCGAGCCACAGGTCGGGGCTCGGGACGCGGTAGCTGTGGAACTCCCCCGACCACAGGTAGGTCCGGTTGCCGTCGACCAGGAACGAGTAGCCGTCGTAGGTCACGGTGTGCGGCTGTTTCGGTGGCGCGGCCGCGGCTTGCGGGACGACGACGCCGACGAGCGCGAGGACGGCGGCGAGCAGGGCGGCGACGGCGGAGCGCATGGCGGGGACCTCCGGCTGGAGCAGCACTGAACCAGAACCGCACACGATCCTTTGGCAACTCCACAGAAGCGGTCAAGATGCAACACCGGGATGGATCAGTGCCGACGTCGTGTTAACGCTAACAGTCGTCCGATCCCTGTCCGGAACAGGTCATTCACGGGACATCAGCGCGGGCCGGTGCTCTCCCGCACGATCAGCTCGGCCGGCACGAGGTGCCGCGCCCCGGCGTCGCCGCCCGCCATCCGGTTTTCCAGGAGCCCGAACGTGCGGCGGCCGACCTCGATGAAGTCCTGGCGGACGGTGGTCAGCGGCGGGTTGAAGTACGCCGCCTCCGGCACGTCGTCGAACCCGGCGACGTGGACGTCCTCCGGCACCCGGATGCCGGCCTCGGTGAACGCCCGCAGCAGGCCGAGCGCCATCTGGTCGTTGGCGGAGAAGACCGCCTTGAGCCCGCGCTTGCCGGCGAGCGCGCGGCCGGCCTCGTAGCCGGACCGCGGGCTCCAGTCGCCGCGGACGACCGCGGGCACCCGCAGGCCACGACGTTCGAGGGTCTCGCGCCAGCCGCGTTCGCGGTCGCGGGCCTCCAGCCAGTCCTCGGGGCCGGCGACGTGCCAGACCGTCCGGTGGCCCAGGGCCAGGAGGTGCTCGGTGGCGCGGCGGGCGCCGTCGTACTGGTCGACCGAGATGACCGGCACCGGCGCCGCGTCGCCGCCGCCGACCGCCACCACCGGGATGTCCGCGGGCACCGCGGCCAGCGCGCGCCCGGCCGTGACGTGCGGGGCGATGACGACGATGCCTTCGACGGCCTGGCGCCGCAGGCTCTCGACCGCGTCGCCGATCGACGTCCGCCCGGGCCGGGTGACGCTGCAGATCGCGATGCCGTAGCCGGCTTCCCGCGCGGCGTTCTCGATGCCGTAGAGCGTGCTCGCCGGCCCGTAGAGGTTGGACTCCAGCGCGACCACGCCGAGCGTGCCGGACCGGCCGGTGACCAGCGTCCGCGCGGCGGTGTTGGGCCGGTAGCCGAGCTTGTGCACGGCGGCGAGCACGCGCTCGCGGGTCTCCGGGCGCACCGGCCCGCTCTCGTTGACCACGCGCGAGACGGTCATGTGGGACACCCCGGCCATGCCGGCGACGTCGGCCAGGCTCGGCTGCCGCGGCGCCGCGGCCGGCGTCCTGGCCTGCTCCCCCGCCTTCGCCCGGTCCACCACCCTGGCCCCCTCCGCCTCGCGCCGTTCCACCACCCCGAGACGGTACCGCCGAACGGCCCCGCGGCGGCGGACGCCGGGCGCGTCAGGACCAGCCGAGCGGACCGGAGAGCGCTTTCACGACGGCCGTGATGTGCCGCGACGCCGTCGCCCACCCGGTCGACGACGGCTGGGCGCTGAGGACCACCACGATGTACCGGCGGTCGCCGACGAGCCCGCTGGTGTGCAGGGTGCGGCCGGGGTCGCAGCAGGACCAGCCCTGCTTGACGGCCCAGTCCGTGGCGGTGACCGCGTCCGGGATGCCGAAGAACTGGTCGAACCCGTCGGCACCGTGCTCGGTGGCGCCGTCGAGGGCCCGCAGGACGGTCTGCCGCGGCCCGGCCGGGAAGTCCTCCATCAGGTAGCGGTACACGCGCGCGACGTCTGCGGCGCTGACGAGCGTGCTCCCCCAGTGCCCGTCGTCGGCCGGCGGGCGGGTCGACTCGAGCCCGATCCGCTCGGCCCACGCCGTGACGATCGCGGGCCCGCCGAGCTGCACCCAGAGCCCGCTGGCGACGTCGTCGTCACTGCGCGACAGCATCTCCGCGACCTGGCCGGCGGGCAGGTCGCGCCGCAGTGCTTCCAGCGCGATGAAGAGCTTGACCAGCGACGCCGAGGTGTAGGTCGCGTCCGGCCGGTAGGAGACGACGTCCCGGCCGGTCCGGCGGTCACGGACGAGCACGCTGAGCCTGCCGGGCACCAGCGCGGCCAGCGCGGCGCCGTCCGGCAGCGGCGACTTCGAGCGGGTCGCCGACGTCGCGGTCGTCGCCACGCTCGTCGTCAGGGCCGGCGCGGCCGGCAGGGCCGGGCTCGCCGCCGCGACGGGAGCCGGCGGCCGCACCGCCGCCGCCACGACGAGCATCGCCACCACGGCACCCGCGCACGTCCCGGCCAGCAGCATCGCGTTTCCTCTGTGCATACCGGCTGTTGTCCGCAGGCCCCTCCGGTGTTCGGCGCGGACGGCCGGGATGTGGCCTGCGTCTCATCCGGGCGGGCGGCCGGGACGCGGGCTGCGGTTCACGACAACCAGTAGCGTGACCAGAATCGTGGAACGGCTCGACCGGCCCGACCTCGCCGCCCGGGATCCGAAAGAGGTCTTCTCGCGGCTCTTCGACGAGTACGCTCCTCCCCTGCGCGGCTACCTCGCGGGCCGGGTGGGCGGGCACGCCGCCGACGACCTCGTGGCCGAGACGTTCGTCGTCGCCCTGCGAAGACGCGCCAGCTACGACCCCGAGAAGGCGCCCGTCCGCGGGTGGCTCTACGGCATCGCCACCAACCTGCTGCGCAACCACGTCCGCCAGGAGGTGCGCGGGTTCCAGCTGACCGCGCGGGCGGGCGCCGAGGACCGGCCGGCCGAGAACCACGACACCGCCGTCGCCGGCCGGGTCGACGCGGCCGCCCGCCTGCGCGTGCTCGCCGGCGAGCTCGCCGGACTGTCCGAACAGGACCGCGACGTCCTGTTGCTGACGTCGTGGGCCGGGCTCGAACCGGCCGAGGTCGCCGAGGCGCTCGGCGTGCCCGCCAGCACGGTCCGCTCGCGCCTGCACCGCGTGCGCCACCGCCTCCAGGCCCTGCTCGTCCCCACCGAGGAGAACCCCCATGCATGAGCTCGACGAAACCCTCGAGCAGCTCCACCGCGACGCCCGCACGGCGCCCGCCGACCTGTCCGCGGCCCGCGCGAAGCTGATGGCCGAACTCGGCGCGGAGACGACCGTGGTCCCGCTGCGACCGAAGCGGACCTGGCGGTTCGCCGTGCCGGTCGCCGCCGCCGTGGCCGGGGTGGTCGCGGTGACGGTCGTCGTCCAGACCGGGTCGGCGCCCGCGGGTCCGCCGGCCGCGGCGCCGAACCCGCGCCCGAGCGCGAACCCGACCGCGAACTGGCCGGACATCAAGCTGATGTCGGCGGTCCAGGTGCTGAACCGGGCCGCCGACCTGAGCGTCGGCGCGGCCGACCAGCCGGTCGGGCCCGGGCAGTTCCGGTACGTCGACGAGCACACGTGGGTCCAGCGCGGCGTCCAGACCGGTGACGACACCGGCTACACCTACCTGTGGGAGCAGCAGATCCAGCGCTGGATCCCGGCCGACGCGCACGACGTCTGGCAGGAGAGCCGCCGGATCCTGAACACCGGCAAGTTCCTCGGCGGGTCCGTGCCGCAGGCACAGGCACCCGTCCCGGACGTCACGAACACCGACCAGGGCCAGTGGCAGGGCCGGTGCGGTGACTTCTTCCCGAAGGCCAAGCCGGCCAAGCAGTGCGACGACCCGGCCGACTGGGACAGCCCGGCGTTCTACGCGACGCTCCCGAACGACCCGGCGGCGCTGTACGCGAAGCTGCAGGAGCTGACGAAGGGCCGCGGCTCGACGCCGAGCGTGATGTTCCACTTCGGCACCGAGATCCTGCGGGCCGGCCTGATGCCGGCCGGACTGCGGGCGCAGTGGTACCGGGCGCTGGCGAAGATCCCGGGTATGACGGTGCTGGCCACGGAGACGAACCTCGACGGCCGCGCGGGCGTCGCGCTCGGCCTCGACGACCGCCACGAGATCCGGCAGCTGATCATCGACCCGGTGACCGGCGCGTTCCTCGGCGAACGCGAGGTCGCGGGCGCGGAGCCGGAGAGCCCGTGGATCAAGCCGGGCACGGAGATCGGCGCCAGCGCGATCACCACGGGCGTCGCCTCCCGCCTCGGCGAGCCCCCGGCCAAGTAGCGCCCGAAGCCCGTAGGTTCGGGCGGGCAGAGAGCACGGCCGGGAGGTGAACGGTGCTGCGAAGTCATGCGGCCCTGGCCGTGGCCGGGCTGCTGACGAGCGGCACGGGAGCCGTCCTGCTGCTGGCGGTGCCGGTCGGCGTCTTCGTCGGCGCCGTCGGCATCGGTGGCGTCCTGCTGCCGCCCGCCCTGACCTGGCTCGCCGGGCTGGACGTCCACGCGGCGGCGGGCACGAGCAGCTGGTGCTTCCTGTTCACCGGGGTCGCCGGCACCCTCGCCTATGCGCGGCACCAGGCGATGCCGTGGCGCTTCGGCGGCTTCCTCACCCTCGGCGCGGCACCGGCCGCCGCGGCCGGTGCGCTGGTGAACGGCGTGGTGCCGGAGACCGTGCTTTGGCTGTTCCTCGCCGTGGTGACCGTCAGCTCCGGGGCCTTCAACCTGTGGGCCCGCCCGCGCGAATCGCGTGAGCTGCCCGCGCCCGCCGCGGTCGCCGTCGGCGCCGCGGTCGGGTTCGGCTCGGCGCTGACCGGCACCGGCGGGCCGGTGCTGCTCGTCCCGGTGCTGCTGGCGCTCGGCGTCCCGGCGTTGACGACGATCGCCGCCGGGCAGCTGATCCAGCTGCCGCTGGTGGGGTTCGCGACACTCGGCTACGCGGCGCAGGGGTCCGTCCACTTCGGACTCGGCAGTGTCCTCGGCGTCCTGGCCGGCGCCGGGGTCCTGCTCGGCAGCCGCCTCGCCCGGCGGCTGCGGGGAAACCACCTCCACCGCGTCGCCTCGGCGGCCCTGGTCGGCTTCGGCGCCTTCCTCTTCGCCCTCGCGTTCCTCCCGCGCTAGAACGCCCGTCAGGCGGGCGAGAGCCGCACGCAGCAGTAGCCGGGCTGCGGCTCGAGGCCGGCCCGGTAGCGGCGGTCACCCGCCCCGGCGAGGAGGCCGTCGACGAGTCCGAGGTTCATCTCGCACACCAGCCGCGGGTGCGTCCGGGCGAGCCGCTGGAACGGGCAGTTGCCGAGCAGCACCCCGCCGTCTTCGAGGCGGGGCTCGAACCCGAGTTCTTCGAGCGTGCCGACCGTGTCCCCGCCGCGGGCGGCCAGTTCGGCCCCGTGTTCGCGGGCGCGCCGCCTCAGGATCGCCCGCGCCGAGCCGCCGGTTTCGTCGGCTTCCTCGACGGCGGACGCGAGCAGTTCGCCCGCGAGTTCGTAGTGCCGCTCCGGCACCGAGACGCTCACCTGCCGGTCGGAGCGGCGATACAGCTTCGCGGGACGGCCCGCGCCCGGCCCGGAGCGGCCGGTGCGGCGTTCGAACTCGACGGCCAGGAGCCCCTCCCCGACCAGGCGGTCCAGGTGGAACGCGACGGTCGCCCGGGGCACGCCGAGCGCCGCCGCGGCGTCGTCGCGGCTCACCGGCCCGGGCCTCCGGACGACATACTCGTAGAGCCGCCGCCGCGTCGGCTCGTCCAGCGCCGCGACCGCGGCCAGCGCGCCCGCCTGGGACTTGTGCATCCGAGCACTCTAAAACAAACAATCGTTGACGAAAACCCGCGCGGGCTTCTAACGTCGGCACGTCTTGGTCATCTAAGGAGGTCCCTGTGAGCGTCGACCCCGTCAGCGAACCGGTCCCGCTGCGGCACCTCGGTGTCGTCCCCGACCGCGACGCCATGGACCTGCGCGCGGCCGAGCGCGCGGTCGCCGACCTGCTGCGGGCGCTGGGGAAGGACCCGACGACCGAGCACCTGGGCGACACGCCGCGGCGGGTGGCCCACGCCTACGCCGAGATGCTGCGCCCGCGCGACTTCCAGCTGACGACGTTCCCCAACGACGAGGGCTACGACGAGCTCGTCCTGGCGAAGAGCATCCCGGTGCAGTCGCTGTGCGAGCACCACATGCTGCCCTTCCGCGGCGTCGCGCACGTGGGCTACCTGCCCGGCGAGCGGATCCTCGGGCTCTCGAAGCTCGCCCGCGTCGTGGAGATGTTCGCCCTCGACCTGCAGGTGCAGGAGCGGCTGACCAAGCAGGTCGCGGACTGGCTGCAGGAGCAGCTCTCCCCGAAGGGCGTCGGCGTCGTCATCGAAGCCGAGCACCTCTGCATGTCGCTGCGCGGGGTGCGGGCGAGCGGCGCGCTGACCGTGACGTCTTCGCTGCACGGCCTGCTGCGCGAGGAACCCAAGACGCGGCAGGAGTTCTTCGCCCTCACGGGAGTCAGCGCCTGATAGACGCCTTCGTCATCGTCGGCGGCGGCCTGACCGGTGCGAAGGCCGCGGAAACGCTGCGAGCGGAAGGGGTTCGGGGGCCGGGTCGTCCTCGTCGGCGGCGACCGCCTCGGCTACACGAAGCTGCCGCTGGCGACAGGTGCGTCGCCGCCACGGCTGCGGGTGCCGGGCAACGACCTCGAGGGCGTCCACTACCTGCGCCGCCTCACCCACGCCGACCGGCTGCGCGACGCGCTGGCCGCGTCGTCGTGGCCGGCGCCCGCTGGATCGGCCTGGAGGCGGCGGCGCGGACGTACGGCTGCGAGGTGACGGTCGTCGAGCCGAGCCCGTCACCGCTGCACGCGAGGCTCGGGCCGGAGCCGGGCGAACACTTCGCGAACCTGCACTGCCACCACGGCGTGGATCCGGCCGCACTGGCCGGCCCCGCCCGGCCCCTCACGAGCTGGCCGGGTCCGTCCGATCCGGACGGACCCGGCCGGTCCTCACGCCGATGGCGGCCCGCACCGCGAAGCCAGGTCGCTGCGCGCGTACCCAGCAACGGCCCCGCCCCGAACCGCCGCTAATCCGCACGCCGATGGCGGCCACCGCGCGCCCCGGCGATCGCCCGCACCCGCGAAGCCAGGTCACCGCGCCGCGCCCGGCGGGCGTACTCCAGCAACGCCTCCGCGCGGCCTTCCGGCAGCCAGCCCTCCTCGGCGCCGATCTCGAGGCACAGCAGGTGCGCCACCAGCTCGCGGGACTCTTCGTCGTGCTCGGCCGCCAGCTCGGCGAACCTGCGGGCCGCCTCGGCTTCGCCGTCGCACCACGCCGTCATCGCCAGGAGCGTCGCCGTCGCCGTCAGGATGTCGCCGCGGTGGACGCCTCCCTCCGCCGCCAGGTGCTCCGCCAGCTGGAAGCTGCGCGTGCCGACCCCGCCGGCCCCTTCCCGGCGCACCGCTTCCGCGAGTGCCCGGATCTGCTGCGTGACATAGTCCCCGCTCGACAACCCCGACATGCCGTCCCCTCCGCCGCGCACGACAACTCGTGCGTCACCCCGACAGGTGTATCGCATCGGCGGCCAGATACGTCGGACGCCCCACCGGTTTCGCCCGAGTGGGCGCGAGATCAGCCCGATCGGCCGTCGGCCTTCCGCTGGGAGACGTAGACCGCCGCCGAGGTGCGCCGCTCGACCCCGAGCTTGTGCAGCACCGAGGACACGTAGTTCTTCACCGTCTTCTCCGCCAGGAACAGCCGTTCCGCGATCTGGCGGTTGGTCAGGCCCTCCGCGACCAGGTCCAGCACTCGCCGCTCCTGCGGGCTGAGCTGCTCGTACCGCGGGTCCGGGGCCGCCACGTCCTCGCCGCGCAGCTTGTTCATGACTGACGCCGTGAGCGTCGCGTCGAGCAGCGAGCCGCCGACGGCGACCGTCCGGACGGCCTCGACCAGCGACCGGCCGGAGACCTGCTTGAGCATGTACCCCGCCGCGCCGGCCATGATGGCGCCGAACAGCGCGTCGTCGTCCGAATAGGACGTCAGCATCAGGCACGCGGGCGGCGGCTCCACCGTCGAGCGGATCTCGCGGCACACCTCGACGCCCTGGCCGTCGGGCAGCCGGACGTCCAGGATCGCCACGTCCGGGCGCGCCTGCGGGATCCGGACCAGCGCCTCGGCGGCTGTCGACGCTTCGCCGACCACCTCGATGTCCACTTCGGATTCGAACACGGTCTTCAGCCCGGTGCGGACCAGCTCGTGGTCGTCGAGCAGAAACACCGAGATCGTCATCGCCCACTCCCCTGCTCGCCGGCCCGCGCCGGCAGCTCGGCGGTCCATTCCAGCCGGGAGCCGCCCCCTTCGGCGGCGGCCAGTTCGCAGCTGCCGCCCCAGCGGGCGGCGCGGGCGGCCAGGTTGGCGAGCCCGCTGCGCCGGCCGGTCTCCGAGGGCGGCCCGGTCCCGTCGTCGCGCACCACGAGACTCAGCCGGCGGCCGAGCCCGTCCACGGTGACGTCGACCGACGACGTGCTCGCGCCCGCGTGCCGGGCCACGTTCGTCAGCGCCTCGCGCAGCGACGCGATCAGGTCGGAGCGCACCGCGTCCGGCACGGCGGCATCCAGCGGCCCGTCGAAGCCGACGCGCGGCTCGAAGCCCAGGGTGTCCCGAGCGTCGACGGCCACCCGCAGCAGTTCCGCGCGGAGGCTGCCCTGCGCCTGCGCGGGGGCCTGCAGCGAAAAGATGCTGTTGCGGATCTCCCGGATCGTGCCGTCGAGGTCCTGGGCGAACCCGGCGACGCGCGCGGCGACCCCCGCGTCGGCGATCAGCCTGCTCACGCCCTCCAGCCCCAGCCCGGTCGCGAACAGCCGCTGGATCACCAGGTCGTGCAGGTCGCGGGCGATCCGGTCGCGGTCCTCGAACACGGCCAGCTGCTGGCGGGCCTCCTGCGCCCGGGAGAACTCGACGGCGAGCGCGGCGTGCCCGGCGAAGGTCTCGGCCAGCTGGACGTCGGAGTCGGTGAACGGCGACTTGTCGCGGAACTTCGCGACCAGCAGCACGCCGAGGGTCTCCTCGCCGACGATCAGCGGGACGGAGATCGCCGAGTCGAGATCCTTGATCATCGCGGGCATCGGCCCGGCGCGGTCGCGCTGCTCGTTCTGGACGTGCTCGCCGTAGTCGCGCACGACCACCGGACGCCGGGTCGTGAAGGCCACGCCGGTCGCCGTGCCCTCCATCGGGACGGTCAGCCCGGTGAGCCGCTCCGAATCCTCCCCCGGCGGCTCGACGACGTCGAACACCAGCCGGCCCGGCCCGTCGGGCAGCGCGATCGCACCCCCGGTGCCGCCGGCCACCACCCGGGCCCGTTCGGCGATCAGCCGGAGCGTCGCGCGCAGGTCCTGCGCGCCGAGCAGCGCGCGGGTGACGTCGTAGGAGGCTTCGAGCCAGCGTTCGCGGCGGCGCATCCCGTCGACCAGCACGGCTTTCTCGACGGCCATCCCGGTCGCCGCGACCAGAGCGCCCACGATCTCGCGCTCGCGACGGCCGAACTCGTGCTCGCCCGGTTCGAGCACGAACTTCCCGTAGACCCGGTCACCGGCCCGCACCGGCAGCTCGACCCCGGGCGTCCCGCCCGGCCGCCCGTACTCCGCGACCGCGGCTCCGTCGGGCCCCGTCACCTCCAGCCGGCCGCGCCGCGCGCCGACCAGCTCGCACACGGTCTTCACCGCGCGGTCCACCAACGCCGGCATCTCCAGCTCACGCGCGATCCCGGCCACCGCGGCCAGGATCACCGGCATGCCGATTTCGTCCGCCACTTCCCGTCGACCCCGTAGTAGCCCGATCCCGGGGTGCTCCCCGGGCCGTCAAGGGTCCCACAAGCGACTGCCCGTGTCGGCCCAATCCGGTTCGTCCATCCGGTGGGTCGATCGGAGCAGCGGGATTGTTACTCCACGTGGCAACCGATGCGGTGACCGGTGATCGCCTCGACCGGGATCCGCAGGAACCGGCGGCCGGAGAGCGCCGGGCACGGGCACAGGCAGGCGACTTCGCCGCTGTCGAGCGGCGACTCGGTGGCGCGGCCCAGCAGGCTGACGAACCAGCCGGCGCCGAAGTCGGTGGCGAACTCGTCGACCTCGAACGCCACGACGGCGTCGCGCGCGCCCGCGTAGAGGGGACTGCCGGCCGGGGCGGCGAACACCACGCCGTCGTCGACGACGGCGAACCGCACCGGGCGGACCGCCGGCATCGCCCGGTGGGTGAAGATCACCCGGCCCAGGCTCGCCGTGCGAAGCAGTGCCAAGCACTGCTGCCGGTCGAGCCCGAAGCCCACGTCGTCCACCATCACGTCCCTGTGTTCTCCCTGTGAATACCCCGGTCACCAGCGTGATCGACGGCCCCGGGGCGCCGGTAGGGCCGTTCGGCCCGGCCGCCGCCGGAGGGGACATGAACGCACATCGCGACGCGGCCGGCTAGGGCCGGAAGACCCGGGCCGCGGCGGCCTCCCGGCCGGTGTGGCGGGCACGCGCGGTGACCTAGCGTCGTGACCGTCCGTTGCCGGGCAGCCGTGCCCGAGGAGAGGGGAAAGCCCGATGCCGCCGCAGTCCGCCGAGGGCGAACCCGCTCCTTCGGCGACGTTCACCCTCGACCCGGATCTCGTCCGGTCCGCGATGGCCGGCAACCGCGCGGCCGTCGCGGGCGTGCTGCGCGCGCTGCGGCCGCTGGTGTTCCGCTACTGCCTCGGCCGGATCGGGTCGTGGCAGGACGGTTCGTCCGACGCCGAAGACTGCGCGCAGGAGGTGCTGCTGGCGGTCATCCGCGCGCTGCCGGAATACCGGTACGAGGGCGAAAGCTTCCTGCCGTTCGTGTTCGGCATCGCGGCGCACAAGGTGGCCGACTTCCACCGGCGCCGGGCGCGCGACCGCACGAGCCCGGTCGCCGAGCCGCCCGCCGAGCGCTGGGTGGGCGGCGACCCGACGGGCGAGGAGGTCGAACGGTCGGCGGCGCTGGACTGGTCGGCCGGGCTCCTCGACACCCTCCCGGCCCGCCAGCGGGAAATCCTGGTGCTGCGGATCATCCTCGGGCTGTCGGCCGAGGAAACGGCGGCGGCGGTGGGCTTGAGCAGTGCGGGCGCGGTGCGGGTGGCCCAGCACCGCGCGCTGACGACGTTGCGGCGCGGGTTGACGACGCAGAGGCGGGAAGCGGCTTCCTGAGCGGGAAGCGGCGGGCGGGCGCCGCATCGAGGGACTTGGCCTCCTCCGATGCGGCAGTCCCGCGCGTGCCGCCGTGCGATCATGCAGCGGTGCCGCCACCGCTGCTGATCGTCGTGGGCGGGCTGCCCGCGACCGGGAAGACCACCGTCGCCACGGACCTGGCCCGCCGCACCGGGTTCGCCTTCCTGCGCGTCGACACCATCGAACAGGCCATCGTCCGCGCCACGGCGCTGGAGCAGCCGCTCGGGCCGGTCGGCTACGTCGTCGCCCGGGAGGTCGCCGCCGACCTGCTGCGCACCGGGGTGAGCGTGATCGCCGAGTGCGTCAATCCCCTCGCCGTCACGCGCGATGCCTGGCGCGCCACCGCGCTCGGCGCCGGCGCCCGTGTGCTGGAAACCGAGATCGTCTGTTCCGACCCGGCGGAACACCGGCGCCGCGCGGAGTTCCGCGACACCGGCATCCCGGACCTCGTGCCACCCACCTGGCAGGACATCGTGGCCCGCGAATACGAGCCGTGGACCCGCGACCGCCTCGTCGTCGACACCGCCCGGGTGCCGGCCGGCGAGGCGGCGGCGGTCATCGAAGCGGCTGCGCGGCCGTGATCTCGTCGTTGAGGTTCTCCAGGCGACGGCCGGTCGTGCGCGGGCCGAGCACCGCGACGTCCACCGCGACCACCACCAGCGCGCCCGCGACGACCAGGAACAACGTCGTCGGCCCGCTCGAGTTCAGCAACGGCAGCAGCACGAACGGCATCGCGCCGCTGGCCAGCCGCGACAGCGAGTAGGTGCCGCTCGAGGCCGTCGAGCGCAGGGCCGTCGGGAAGATTTCGGCCTGGTAGATGTGGAAGGCGTTCGAGAACAGGTTGCTGGTCGCGGTGTAGAGGAAGCCGAACACGAGGATCAGCGCCATCGAACCGGCGTACCCGAACGCGATGCCGAACACCGCCATCGCCAGCACCGAGCCGACGACGAGGTACTTCCGCTCGACGCGTTCCACGATCGGCAGCGACAGCGCCGACCCGACCGGGTAGCCGAGGTAGGTCAGCGCGGCGAACAGCAGCGACTGCGAAACGGCGTAGCCCTTGGCGGCCAGCACCAGCGGTACGAGCGTGCCGAAGCCGTAGTAGCCGAGGGTCTGCAGGACCTGGAAGACGACCATCATCCAGGTCCGGCGGCGCAGGGCGGGCCCGAACAGGTCGCGGACGGGCGCGGCGGCGCGCTTGCGGGTGGTGCCGCGCGGCGGGGCGTGGCTTTCGTCGACACCGCCGCGGGCTTCGGCCTCCAGCCCGGCCACCAGGTGCTCGGCCTCTTCGGTGCGGCCGACGGACTCCAGCCACCGCGGCGACTCCGGAAGTCCGCGCCGCAGCAGGAAGACGGCGCCCGCGCCGAGCGCGCCGATGACGAACAGCCAGCGCCAGCCGGCGACGCCGAGGATCTCGTGGTCGGTCAGGCCGCGGGCGAGGAAACCGACGACCGGGAAGCCGCAGAAGGCGAGCGTGTAGGCCCAGGCGATGAACCGGCCGCGCTTGCGGGCCGGGAGCAGGTCAGTGAGGTAGGTGTCGGCCAGCGGCGGCTCCGCGCCCAGGCCGATGCCCGCGAAGAACCGCGTCACCAGCAGCATCACCGCGCTGCCGCTGAACGCGCCGAGCAGCGAGAACAGCGAGTAGAGCCCGAGGTTCAGCAGGAACGCGCCGCGTCGGCCGAACCGGTCGGCGAGCCGCCCGAGCAGCAGCGCGCCGACGAACATCCCGACGAACGTCGACGCCAGCAGCGGCGGCAGCTCCGCCTTGGTCAGGTCGAACTCCTCGACGAGCACCGAGCTGAGCACGCCGGTCAGGAAGACCTCGTAGAAGTCGAAGAACAGGCCGAGCCCGACGGCGACGGTGGCCCGGCGGTGCGTGCGGGTGATGGGCAGCCGGTCGAGCCGGCCCGCGATCGTGCCGGCGTCCGGTGGGGCGGCGTCGGGGATGTTGGCCATCCGTTGTCTCCTTTGACATCGCCACTATGTGGTTGGCCGACCCATGATGTGACGGCCACAGCGCGGAGTCAAGGAGCCACAGGTCAGAGACAGGATGAGTGGAACGGCAACACCCCGCAGCCCGGCCGGCCCGGCTTCCTCAGAGGGCGGCGACCCGCTCCACGCCGGGCCGGTGGCCGAGCCGCTCCGAGGCGCGGCGGGCCGCCTCGACCACGATCGGCGCCAGCCTGGGGACGTCCGCCGCGGTCATGCGCTGGGTCGGCGCGCCGATCCCGATCGCCGCGCTGACCTCGCCGTTCAGCCCGAACACCGGGGCGCTCAGCGACGCCGCGCCGAGGTCGCGCTCCTCGAAGCTGACCGCGTACCCGGCCTCGCGGATCTGCCCGAGCTGCTCGGTGAGCAGGTCGATGTCGACCGTCGTGCGCGGGGTGAACCGCGCCAGGCCGTGGCCGATCGCGTCCTTGACCGCGAGCTTGTCCCAGGCCAGGAACACCTTCCCGGCCGAGCCGGCGTGCAGCGGCATCACCATGCCGACGACGAACAGCCGCACCACCGGGTGCCGCGACTCGGCCAGGGAAATCACCGTGCGGTAGGCGCCGTCGCGGACGTACAGGCAGGCCGTCTCGCCCGTTTCGTCGCGCAGCTGCTGCAACACCGGCCGGGTCAGCCGGACCAGGTCGAGCCCGAAGGTGCCGGGCGCCGCCCAGCGGACCAGGCCGAGCCCGACGCGGTAGGTGTCGTCGTAGCGGTCGAGGAAGCCTTCGCGCACGAGGTTGTGCACCAGCCGCTGGCACGTGCTCGCCGGCAGCCCGGTCGACCGGGTGATCTGCTGCAGCGTCAGCTCGGGTTCGTCGATCGTGAACGACTCGAGGATCTGCTTGAACTTGCGCAGGACCAGCACCGGCGTCGTGCCGCTGCGTTCTTCCTCTGCCATTCGCCCCGTCCCGTGCCCGTGGTGTGCCGCACAGTCTATCCGCGTCCCACCCGGTTGACTGCCCGACACTCGCCCGCATTTTGAGTTGGTAACTCACATCGTGATTGTTGATCGGGCGGTCGAACCCGGCAACTTCATCGCCGCGCCGAAGGCAAGTACATCGTCGTCAGCGGCAACGCGATCTTCCGGCGGCTCATGTACGCCATCGGCCGCGAAGATCCCCGGTTGGGTCGCGCACACCGGACTGCTCGACTACGCGATCGGCGCGCGGACCGCGACGCGGTCCCAGGCCGCCGCCGAGGCCGCGCCGCGCGAAGCGTCCGTCCCTTGTGGACCCATCCTGACCGCTACAGACGTCGCCGGGGACCCGCACTTCGCGGCCCGCGGGATGCACGGGCACCACCGGGTGCCGAAGCTGACCGAACGTCCCGGCCGCACCCGCGGTCGGGATCGGCGGCTGCCCGTTCGCGCCGGGCGAGTCGGGCAAGGTAGCGACGGACGACCTGTAACTGGTCTGCCGCACCTTGTGGTGAGTGGTTAGGCGGTTCTAACGGTCCTAACCACTCACGAGGGCCGGGAATGAGATGTCCGGGTTTTACCGCCGTCCGTCGGGCACGGATTCCACCGCGACGGCGGCCATTCGGCCGGTGGGCATTCCGCGCGCCTCACCCAGGGATACGTACGGCGGTTCAGGTCGGTTCAAAGTTTTTCGCCACACCGCCGGACGCTGGACAACGCCCCGGTCAGCGGCCCAGGATGGGCCCGCATCCGAGTACGCCGGAGAGGGACACGCGCGGCCGCCCAGCGTGATCCAGGTGCGGGCCGTCGTGCCCGCGTTTTTCGCGTGCGCCATTCTTCGCGCATTCCTCGCCCCCTTTCACGACCACCGCCGACTACGGAAACGGAAACCGTGACTAACGGTTCGTGATGGGCGGAAATCCCTTCTTGCCCGGTGTCAAACCCCGGTGTAGCTTCCATCACGGAACGATAACCAGCCGGTTGACGGCGTGGTCACGGGCAGGTGGCCGCGCACCCACTGATGTCGGGTCGGTGGACCAGCCGGGAATCGTCCCACCCCGCCGACGCAAACCTGTCGGGGGCGAGCCTTGCTCGAACCCGATCAGTGTCGCGCACTCCCGCCAGCCCGACACCCCGGAGGATCCATGTCCCGCACCCCAGGGCGCCATCGCGTTTCCCGAAGGACGAAGATCGCGACCGGCGGCCTCGCCCTCGCCATCGCGGTCGGCGGCATCGTCGTCGCGACGACCACCGGCAACACCGGTGAAGCCAGCGCCGACGAGGCGAACCCCGCGTTCTTCGTCGACATCCTGAAGGTCCAGCCGAACCAGTTCGACCCGCGCCCGGTCTACGGCGCCTCGACCGGCACCTTCACCGTCGACTGCGGCCGCAACGAAAACCAGCACTTCAACCCCGACAACTTCATCGCCCAGCCCGGCGTCAAGAACGGCGCCCAACACCTGCACGACTACGTCGGCAACCTCTCCACCAACGCCGACTCCAACAACAAGAGCCTCGTCAAGGCCGGCACCACCTGCCGCAACGGCGACAAGTCCGCCTACTTCTGGCCCGTCGTCCGGATCGACACCGGCGAAGCGGAGAAGAACGAGCCCGCGAAGAAGCCGGACGGCGACCGCGCGCAGGCCGACCAGGAGGCCAAAACCGTCCAGGTCGCCTGCCCGGACGTCGCGAGCAACCTCGCCGACGTTCCCGACCAGGCGATGTCCGAAGTGGACAGCAACCTGGACCAGCTCGACGCACAGACCGACGAGGCCAACCAGCGCGTCGCGGCGACGCAGGGCCAGGGCGGCGCGAACTTCGTCCAGAACGCGATCCTGAACCCGCTCAAGGACCGGCGCGCCGCGATCATCGAGCGCATCGCCATCGCGATCGGCCGGTTCGCGCCGAAGCCGCGTGACCTCGGCGGGCTCGCGCCGTGCGCGCCGAAGCCCGGCAAGGACACCGGCACCCCGGCCCCGCCGCCGAGCACCACGGCGGGCGGCGCCCTGCCCGGCCAGGACCAGAACAACGAGCTGCCCGGCAACGACGGCAAGATCCTGCGCCCGCAGAAGGTGCAGATCACCTTCCGCGGCAGCCCGGTGGGCAAGGTCGTGGCGATGCCGAAGTTCCTGCGCGTGCTCTACGGCGACGCGAAGCAGTCCACCAACGGCCCCGCCAACGCCAAGGCCAGCTGGACGTGCACCGGCTTCGAGAACCGCCTCACCGACAAGTACCCGATCTGCCCGCCGAACAGCAAGGTCAAGCGGATCCACACGTTCCCGAGCTGCTGGGACGGGAAGAACACCGACAGCGCCAACCACCGCACGCACATCGTGTTCCCGGACCGGTTCGGCGGGTGCGCCCAGGGGTTCAAGGCGGTGCCGCAGCTGCAGATCTCACTGACCTACGACATCCCACACGACATCCAGGTCAAGAAGCAGTACAAAGTGGACGCTTTCCCGCAGGAGAAGCACAACCCGCTGTCCGACCACGACGACTTCGCCAACGTGATGTCGCAGCGGATCATGAACGGTCTGGTCAACTGCGTGAACCGCGGCCGGACTTGCCGGGCGTGAGCTGACGCGCTGTCCTTCCCGAACCCCCTTGCCGGCCGCGCCGGCAAGGGGGTTCGGCATGCGCGGGCCGTGCATGCCGCCCGCGGCCGTCCATGCGGAACGCACGGGCCGTCCATGCGGACCGCATTCGAGAAGACGTCACGACGCACGGCCAGGACGCAAACTTTTCCCAGTCACCCCGTCCCGGAGGGGACACCACCACCCCACAGGAGGAAAAGATGATCTCGACGTTCGAGCGCCCCACCGCCGTCGTCGTCCACAACCGCGCCGTGGTCCACAACCGCGCCGTCGTGCACAACCGCGCCGTCGTCCACAACCGCGCCGTCGTGCACAACCGCACGTCCGCCAAGTAAGTCCGGTTCCCGCGTGCCGCGGTCCCGCCCCACGGGACCGCGGCACGTCCGTATCCGCCCGACAGGGGGTCCACCATGCCGCACGACGACGTCCGCCCGCAGCTGACCGGCGTCGAGGTCCACGACCTGGACCCCGGGTTGTGCCTGCTCATCACACCGGACGGCGGCGAGTACTCGATCACCGCGCCCGCAGCGGAGTTCCGCGCGTGGCTGGGCCGCATCGACGGCACCCGCACCCGCGCGGTCCTGCTCGCCGGGATGGATCCCGACTACGCCGAAGTCCTCGACGTCCTGGACGCCGACGGCTGCCTGTCCACCGTGGACGAGCGAGCCGCACTCCGGCGCGTCGCCTCGACGATCGTGCTGCTCGCGGGCGCGGCCGAGCTGACCGGTCCGCTCGCCGAAGTCCTCGCCCCGTACGGGTACGCCCGGGTGGCCCCGCTCGCCGGCGCCACCGGCGACCTCCCCGTGGTGCCCGACGACACCGTCGTCGTCGGCGCGTTCGCCCATCCGGCGTATGCGGAGCTCACCGCGCTGGATGCGTTCTGCGCGGACCGCGGCGTGCGCTTCTTCTCCTTCCGCCACGAACGCGGCCGCGGCATCGCCGGCCCCGCGGTCACGCCCGGCGGCACCGGCCCCGACTTCGCGGACGTCCTGGCGCGCCGCCGCTCCGCCGCGTTCGACCCGCGGGTGCTCGACGCCTTCGCCGCCGCCGGCCCGGCGTCCGGCACACCCCTGCGTCCCGGCGCCGTCCGCTGGCTGCTCACCGCCCTCGCCGTCCACCTCGAACGCTGGGTGACCGGCGAGCCGACCGAGACCACCGCCGGGGAGCTGGAGCTCGACCCCGGCCGGCTCACCACGCGGTTCCGGCCCGTGCTTCCGGTGCCTGACCGGCCGCGGCCGGTCGACCCGCCGGGCCCGCGGCCCGACCTGCTCGTCGACGAACGCACCGGAGTCGTGACGGCGGTCCACGAACTGGCCGCCGCGCCCGGGATGCCCGCCCGGCTCAAGGTGTGCGCCGTCGACGTCGCGGACATGCGGCGCGTGGTCGACTGGCCCAACGACCGCCAGGCGTTCGGCACCTCTTGGCACGACTTCGAGCTCGCCCGCGACTCCGCGATCGGCGAGGCGGTCGAGCGCTACTGCGGCAGCTGGCTGCCTCCGGAGCGCGAGATCCGCCACGCCAGCTTCGACCAGCTGAAGCGCGCCGGCGTCCCGGCTCTCGACCCACGACGGCTGAACCTCTACTCGCCACGTCAGCACGCCACCGCGGGCTTCCCCTTCGCACCGCTGACCACCGACACGGAATGTGCTTGGGTGGAAGGCTTTTCCCACACGACGCGCGAACCGGTCTGGGTACCCGCGTGCCTCGTCTCCCAGGTGCCGGAGCCCACCGGCGCCCGGTTCACCGACCCGCTGATCGCGGGCCTCGCCGCCGGGACCGCCCCGGAGCACGCCGTCACCTCGGGCCTCGAAGAGGTGCTGGAGCGCGACGCGACCATGATCTGGTGGGCCAACACGCCGCGGCTGCGCCGGCTGCAGCTGCCCGCCGAAATCCGGCAGCTCGTCGCCGACACCTCCGACAGCTACGACATCGAACTCATCCCGCTGGACAACGAGTTCGACGTCCCGATCGTCGCCGCCGCGGTGTTCGACCGCGTCCGGCGGTGGCTCTCGATCGGGTTCGCGACCCGGCCGGGTGCGCTCGAAGCGGCCAAGAAGGCCCTCGCCGAAGGGTTCACCCTGCACCACACCTGCCAAGCCCTCGACGACGAGGGCGAGGTCGCCGGCATGCGCGCGGACCTGCCGCACCTGGGCAACCTCAAGCCGTACCGGGCGGACCGGCGGTACCTCGACTCCTACCGCGAGGACTTCGCCGACGTCGTGGACCTCGTGTGCCAGCAACAGGTCTACCTCGACCCGCGGGCCGCGGCCAAGGTCGCGCCGTGGGTGCGCAACCTGCCCGTGCGGTCGTGGGAGGGCCTGCCCGCCCTCGGCGAGCGGCGGCTCAAGGCCTACCAGGAGCGCGTCGAAGCCCGCGGGTTCGAAGTGCTGAGCGTCGACCTCACCACCCGCGACATCGCCGCCGCCGGGTTCCACGCCGCCCACACGCTGGTTCCGGGGCTGGTGGCCAACTTCCCGGCGGGGCTGCCGTACTGGGGCGACGGGCGGATCCGCCGCGCCGCGGTCGACCTCGGCTGGCGCGCCGACCCCCTCGCCGAGGACCGGTTGAACGTCTTTCCCCTCCCCCACGCGTGAGGAGACGCCGATGGCCGTCGCCGAACTGATCGGGCTGCCCCGCACCCGGGGCCGCCGGCCGCTGGTCGTCGCGCAGGGCGTCGACGCGCTGGGCACGGGCCTGTTCCTGCCGTTCGCGGTCGTCTACTTCCACGCGGCCAAGGGCATCGCGCTGACGTCGGTCGGCGCGTTGCTCTCGATGGCGGCCCTGCTCGCCCTCCCGGCCGGGCTCTCGGCCGGGCCGCTCGTGGACCGGTTCGGCCCGCGGCGGGTCGTGGTCGCCGCGAACCTGCTGCGGGTGCTGACTTTCACCGGGTACGTCTTCGCCGGCTCGCTGTGGCAGCTGGTCGCCTTGGCGGCGTTGACGTTCTGGGGTGAAGGCCTGTTCTGGCCCGCGTCCGGGGCCCTGGTGGCGCAGGTGGCCGACGAGGGCCAGCGCGCCCGCTGGTACGCGATGGACCGCACGCTGCGCAACGTCGGCCTCGGCCTCGGCGGGCTCGCGGGCGGCGTCCTGGTCGGGTGGACCGGAACCGGCGGCTACACGGGGATCGTGCTGCTGAACGCGGCGACGTTCCTGCTCGCGGCGCTGCTCGTCGCCGGGTGGCGCGGTGGCACGCCGGCCCCGGCACGCGGCGTGGTCCGCGCCGCGCCGCGCGGGGGCTACCGGAGCGTGCTCGCCGATCGCGTGTTCCGGCGGGTGCTGGTGACGGTGTTCGTCTTCGCGTTGTGCGACTTGGCGTTCACCGTCCTGCTGAGCGCCTACGCCCTCGACGGCCTGCGGTTGCCGGTGTGGCAGCCGGGCGTGCTGTTCGCCCTCAACACCGTTCTCGTGGTGCTCGCGCAGACCGTCGTGGCGAGCCGGGTGGAACGCTTCGGCAAGCCGAAGACGCTGCAGGTCGCGGCCGGCGTGTGGGCGGTGTCCTTCCTGCTGTTCGCCTTCGCCCCGCCGGGCGCGCCGCTGACGGCGTTCGCCGTGCTGACCGCCGCCACGGTGGTGTTCACCGCGGCGGAGCTGCTGCAGGCCCCGACCAGCAGTGCCTTCATCGTCGCCCTCGCCCCGGCGCACCTGCGCGGCCGCTACCTCGGCCTGGAAGAGCTGCTGTGGGGCGCGGCCCGGGTCCTGGCACCGGTGACGTTCACCGCGCTCCTGGCCGGCGGCACGCGGCTGCCGTGGTTCGTGCTCGCCGGGTGCGCCCTGGTGGCGGTCGTGGTCCTCGTCGGCGTCAAGGCGGTGTCCGAGCACGCCGCGACCCGGGAGACGGCCGATGTCTGAGTGAACCCGGCCGGTCTCCGAGGTCCGCGCCTTCGCCCTGCGGATCTGCGTGGCGTAGAAGGTGTGGAACGCCTACGCGGAGACGCTCCCGCTCTGATCGAGCGCTTCCTCGGTCACTACGCGCAGCCCGGCCACGACGGCGAACGCCAGCACCGCCATCACCGCGAACACCGCGCGGAGCCCGAAGGCCTGGGCGATCGCCCCGCCCGCGAGCGCGCCGAGGGACTTCGTGCCCCACGCGACGAGCCGGTGGCTGCTGTTGAGCCTGCCGAGCAGGCGGTCGGGCGTGAGCTGCTGGCGCAGCGACACCATCACGACGTTCGACACGAGGATGGCCGCGCCGCTGACGAAGAAGGCCGCCCCGGCCACGTACGGGTTCGCCGTCACCGCGAGCGCGCCGACGCCCGCGCCGCCCACCGGCCAGGACACCCACAACGCGCGGACGCGGCCCAGGCGGCGTTCCACCGCTTCGGCGACGAGCGACCCGGTCAGGCCGCCGGCCGCGCTGGTGGCCATCAGCAGCCCGAAGGCCGGTTCGGACAGGCCCATCGCCGAGCCGGGGCCGACCGCGTAGAGGACGAGGACGGCGAAGGTCGCGCCGGTGGCGAAGTTGAACGTGCCGGTCATGACCGAGAACGTCCGCAGCACGCGGTGGTGCAGCAGGAACCGCAGGCCCTCGGCGATGTCCGTGCGCAGGGTGGTGGGCTTTTCGCGCGGGACCCGGTACGAGCCGCGCACGAGCAGCAGAGCCGCGACGGCCACCGCCCACAGCGCCACCGGCGTGCCGACCGCGGCCAGCACCCCGGCCAGCGGCGGTCCGGCGAACTCGTTGGCCGTCTGCTCGGCGGCGAACATCCGGCCGTTGGCCCGCGCCAGCTGCTCGCGCCCGACGACCTGCGGGACGATCGACTGCGCGGCGGTGTCGTAAATCGTCTCGGCGCACCCGACGCCGACGGCGACGACGTAGAGCGCCCAGATCGATCCGCCGCCGAAACCGGTCAGCAGCGTGACGGCCGCGAGCAGCCCACCGCGGACGAGGTTGGCGGCGAGCATCGCGCGGCGGCGGTCGAGGCGGTCGACCACTGCGCCGGCGGGCAGCGCGAAGAGCAGCCACGGCAGGCTGAAAGCGAACGCGAGTCCCGCGATGAGCGCCGGGGACCGCGTGTAGCCGACGGCGATCAGCGGCAACGCGACCTTGAGAACGCCGTCGGCGAGGCTGGACAGGCCCGCGGCGGTCCACAGCCGCCAGAACGCGCTGGTCATTGGTGGAGCATCGCACATCGATGGGCTTTTCTCCATCGATGTGACCGGATTCCATCGATGGACTACGCTCCGCTCATGACCGAACCCCGCAGGCGGCGCCCGGCGACGCCCGAGGAGGCGAAGGCCCTCGGCCACCCGCTGCGGCTGCGCATCATGCGGCTGTGCCTGGTCGAGGAGCTGACCAACAAGCAGCTGGCCGACCGCCTCGACCGCGACCCCGGGACCGTGCTGCACCACGTGCGCCAGCTGGTGGCGGCGGGGCTGCTGGAGCAGGCCCCGGTCCGCACGGGCGCGAGCGGCGCGCTGGAGAAGCCGTACCGCTCGAACTCCGAGACGTGGTGGCTGGACGGCCCCCTGGCCGGCGCCGACCCGGAGACGCGGTTCGCACCGATCGAGATCTTCCAGGAGGAACTGCGTGACGCCGGCCCCGAGTCGGTCGCGGTGCACGAGAAGTTCCTGCTGCACCTGTCCCCCGACGAGGTCGAGGAACTGGACCGGCGGATTCTGGCCGTGCTGGACGAGTACGTGGCCACCGATCACGAACGGCTCGACCGGCCCGCCCTCGGCGGCATTTTCGTGGTGCACCACCTGAGCGGCCCGAAACGTCGATGAATCTCCGGACCACGCCATTTCCCGGTTCGGGTTAACGGCGCCGGAATCGTTACGCGAACCGCCTTTCCGCCGATTGACCGGGCAGGACAGTCCCGCTCGGAGGTGGCCCTGGATGGACCCGATCAGCCTGATCGTGGGCGTGCTGGTGCAAGGCCTGCTCGAAGGCGTCAAGGATTCGGCGCGCGAAGCCGTGACCGACGGCGCCCGCGCGCTGCGGCAGTCGATCGCCCGCAGGTACGGCGGGCCGGTCGCGCGCAGCGTCGAACTGCTCGAACAGCACCCGGAGTCGCCGCAGTGCCGGGCCGCGGTGGCGCGGGAACTGCGGAACGCGGGCGCGGACCGCGATCCCCAGCTGCTCGCCCTCGCCGAACGGCTGCGCGTGCTCGTCGAGGCACCCGACCAGGCGCTGCTGCCGGAAGACCCGGTCGAGCGGGTGCAGCGCTCGAGCGCGCTGGGCGCGATCCGGCAGATGCTCGACGGGCACATCACGCAGGTGCTCGCGGTCCGCGCGCGGCACAGCGTCGAGGTGACCGACCTGCTCAGCGCCAACATCGGCCGCAACCCCGCGATCGACCAGCAGGTGCGCGCCGACGTCGCGGGGCTGCACGCCCGGATCCGGACCGTCATCGAGCAGGTCGCCGAGCACATCGAAAACCAGCACTACCAGGACGTCGAGGCCGCCGTCCGGGTGCTTCCGGCGGGCTACGCCGAGCGCGAGTGGGCCTACCGGCTCGTGCAGACCGAGAAGCGGATGCACGTCTCGTACGAGTCCCTGCGGCTGACCGTGGAGTTCCTCAGCGCGCTCAACCAGAGCATCCTCGGCCGGATCGAACGCGAGTCGTCGGCGCAGCGGCTGTCGGACATGATGTTCGGCAACGCGATCATCATCTACGAGCTTACCGACTTCGTGATCGGGTACGTCGCGAACTTCGCCATCAGCGGCGATCTCGACCAGCTGCACCGCGAAGCGAAGGACCGGGTCGACCAGACCCGCGAGGAACAGCGCGCGCTCGAAGAACGGTTGCGCGGGGAAAACGTCCCGCCCGCGATGCGCGAACAGGTGCTGGAGGACATCCGCAACCGCGAAGCCGCTTTCCGCGAAATCGACCGTGAATGGGACAAGTACCTCGGCGAAGTGCGGGAAATGCGGGAAAAGGCCGAAGGAACGCGCGCGATCCTGCCCGCGCTCGAAATCTTCCGCGACAACGCCCGCATCCAGATCATGACGCTGCAGCTGGTGGCCATGCTGCGGGTGCTGAAGCAGAACTCCGCGTCGCTGCGCAGCACGGTCGACACGCTGCAGGGCTTCCGGCTCGCGCCGCTGTCGCCGACCCGCGTGCACCGCCTGCTGGGCATGGAGGCGAACCAGCCGTGACGGAGGACTACGCCGCGCTGCCGTTGCCGGAGCTGGAAGCCCTGCTGCGCGGCGGCGACCTCCCGCCCGGCCGGCGGCAGGCGGTGGAAGCCGAGCTGAACCGGCGGTACGCGGAGAAGTGGACGTCCGCCACCCCGCCGCCAGGGCCGACGACCGGACCACCGCCCGGGCCGCCACCGCCCGGGCCGCCACCGCCTGGGCCGCCACTGCCGGGGCCGTCGACGACCCAGCCGTACCCGCCGCCCGGGCCGCCACCGCCCCGCGCGGCGTGGGGCCCGCCGCCCGCGGCCGTCCCGCCGCCGAAGACGGCCGGCCTCGCCAAGCCGCTCGGCTGCCTCGCCGCGTTCCTCGTCGCCGCCGTGCTCGCGGTGGTCGTCGTGCTCGTCGTCGACGGCGGGAGTTCGTCCCCGCCGCCCCAGCGGATCGGCACGGTGTGCGTCACCCAGCGCGTCACCTGCCCGATGGGCGAGTCCCTGCCGGTCGGGCAGTCCTGCGTGTGCCCGACCTCGGAGGGCGACTATGTCGGCGTAGTGGCCTAGCCGCGCGAACGCACCAAGGGCAGGAAGAGCTCGTCGACGATCGCCTTGATGCGGGCGGGCTTCGGCGGTTCGAGGTCCATGAGCAGGTCGTGCCGCACCAGGTCGAACGGCAGGTCGAGCACCGACTCGGGGATGCGCGCCAGGTCGATCTCGCCGCGCTCGTGCGCCCGCCGGTAGAGGACGCGTTCCCCCGGCAGCGGCGCGCCGCCCATGACCTCGGCACGGGCCTGCGCGGGTGTCATCCCCCTGTCGGCCAGCAGGCCCGAAAACACCGTCGCCGCGGCGATGGCGAAGAAGGCGGCACGGACTTCGCTCACGGTCGCCAGGTACGCGAGCAGGTCTCCGCGCAGCTCGCCGGTGTCCGGCAGCGCGATCGGGTTGACGGCGCGGTGGTGCTCGAGCGCGGCGAGCACGAGCTGGTCCTTGTTGGCCCACCGGCGGTAGAGCACGGCCTCGCTGGTGCGGGCGCGGGCGGCGATCGTCGCCATCGTCAGCCGGGCGTAGCCGGCTTCGACCAGCTCGTCCCAGGCGGCCGCCAGCAGCTCGGCCTCGAGCTGCTTGCCGTGCCGGCGGCGGGCGGGTGCGGAGTCCTCGGTAACCACCGCCCCACGATAGATAGGGTTTCCTTTCTCGGCAATCGCGGCTACGCTCGTTAGAAAGGCATTCCTATCTTGGACTGAGGGGCGAGACATGGAGACGACGGTGCTGATCGCCGGCGCAGGCCCGACCGGGCTGACGCTGGCCTGCGAACTGGCCCGCCGCGGGGTTCCGTTCCGCCTGGTCGAGGCCGCGCCCGGCCCGCGGCCGGGCTCACGCGGCAAGGGGGTCCAGCCCCGCACCCTCGAGGTGTTCGACGACCTCGGCGTCGTCGGCCGCGTGCTCGCCCACGGCCGGCCCGCGATGCCGATCCGCACGACCGGGCCCGACGGGCAGGTGTCGCTCAGCAGCGAATCGCCGGAGAGCCGTCCGGACATCCCGTACCCGGCCGGCCTGATCACCCCCGAATGGCGGGTCGAGGAAGCCCTGCGGCTGCGGCTGGCCGAGCTCGGCGGCACGGTCGAGTTCGGCACGGCGCTCGAAGGATTCGAGCAGTCGGAAGGCGGCGTTTCGGCGGTGGTCGTCAAGGACGGCGTGGCCGAGACCGTCTCCGCGAGCCGGCTGGTCGGCTGCGACGGCGGCCACAGCGTCGTCCGCAAGCAGGCCGGCATCGCGTTCGAGGGCGAGACCCGCGACGAGGTGCGGATGCTCGTCGCCGACGTCCGGGCCGACGGGCTCGACCGCGACGCCTGGCACCTGTGGCGCCACCCCGACGGCATGGTCAGCCTCTGCCCGCTGCCCTCGACCGACCTCTTCCAGTACCAGGCCTCCGTCGCCCCCGGCCAGGACCCCGGGCTGGACCTCGCGAACCTGCAGGCGACCCTCGACCACCGCACGGGCCGCACCGGCATCCGGCTCCACGAACCGGAATGGTCGTCGCTGTGGCGCGCCAACGTGCGGCTCGCCGACCGCTACCGCGAGGGCCGCGTGTTCGTCGCCGGCGACGCGGCGCACATCCACTCCCCCGCCGGCGGCCAGGGCATGAACACCGGCATCCAGGACGCGCACAACCTCGGCTGGAAGCTCGCCGCCGTCGCGAACGGCGCGCCCCGGGCGCTGCTGGACACCTACGAAGCCGAACGGCGGCCGGTCGCGGCCGGCGTGCTCGCGCTCTCGGACGCGCGCCTGAAGCAGGCGATCGAGCAGAAGAGCATCACCCTCCGCCGCGACGCGACGACTTCGCAGCTGGCGATCACCTACCGCGGCTCGGCCCTGGCCCGTGACGACCGCGACGACACGGCGGGCCTGCGCGCCGGAGACCGCGCGCCGGACGCGACCGGACTGGCCACCGTGGACGGCGAACGCCGGCTCTTCGACCTGACGCGGGGCGGCCGGTTCACCCTGCTGGACTTCGGCGCCACGGCCGTCGTGCCCGGCATCAGGACGCTCCACGTCGCCGGCCGGCCGGCGCGCCCCGGCGACGTCGCCGACACCGGAGGCCACCTCGCCGAGGCGTACGGCGCGACCGGCCGGACCCTCGTGCTGATCCGTCCCGACGGCTACGTCGCGCTGATCTCCGACGCGGGCGACGTCGCGGCGGTGTCGGAGTACCTGGACAGCGGACTGCCCCTGCCCAGGGGAGGTGGGCAGGGGCAGTCCGGTCAGCGCGTCAGTGGTTGACCTTGAACCACGGCTGCGACCAGCCGAGGTAGGTCTGGCCCCACTTGCTCTTGATCTGCGCGATCGTCGTCTCGGTGTAGCTGCCGTAGCCGTTGATGTCGTTCGACAGGAACTTGCCGCCGCCGATCGAGATCATCGTGTGCCCGGCGCCGCTGCTCTTGAAGAACGCGAGGCCGCCGGCCGGCACTTCGGTGTC
The DNA here is from genome assembly GCF_053602455.1 of Amycolatopsis sp. NPDC004378. Taxonomy (NCBI): domain Bacteria; kingdom Bacillati; phylum Actinomycetota; class Actinomycetes; order Pseudonocardiales; family Pseudonocardiaceae; genus Amycolatopsis; species Amycolatopsis sp. NPDC004378. Next base: position 140,522 of record NZ_JBSGDR010000011.1, on the reverse strand, counting down.
ACCCGGGTGCTTGAACGAAGCCGGGATCTGGGTCCAGTGGATGTAGGCCGTCTCCGAGCCCGAGGCGCTCCAGCCGTAGTTCTGCGCGTTGATCCGGTCGCACCAGCCCTCGTAGGAGTCGAGGTCGTTCGTGTGGATCCGGGTCTTCGCGTAGGCCACGGCCTGCGCGCACGTCTTGGGGTCGCCGGTGCCGGCGGTGCTGCAGGTCTGGGTCGAACCGTCGCAGTCCGGCGCGACGCGGCCGTCGGAGCCGGTGTAGACGTAGGCGTCGCTGATGTAGCCGGTGCCCACCTTGTCGCAAATACCGCACTAAGTGGCGATAAGTCTTAGCAGGTCAGACCCGCCCCTCGTGACCAGACCACCGAGCGGGCCCGTATCTCAGCTAATCGGTCGCCCGCTCCCCACCGAGGGAGCCACACCCCATGACCGACGAAGAAGCCACCCAGCACCTCCGCGCACGATACGCCGCCGCCTCGCCCGGACGCCTCGCCAACCTCGAACGCGACTGGGGCCAGGCCCTCGGCCACCCCAGCTACCCGGAGGCCGCCGAACGGATCGAGCTGATCCGCGCCGCCCAGCTCGGCGGCCGCGCCGTCCGCACCCCGGCCGCCCGCGCGGTGACCCGATGACCGAGCCGACGACACCCGAAGCCACCGACCCGCACGGCCGCCCGCTCGGCGGCCAGCTCGAGCGCGACGGCCGACTGCTCGCCGCCGCACAGGGCATCGACCTGACCGCCGGGCACGCCGACAACGCGAACCGCGCGTACTGGTACGACCGGGCCCGCGAGGTGCACAAGCAGCTGCGCGCGTTCGGCCGCGACGCCGACGTGGATGTGTCGTACGTCGAGCCGTGCACGATCACCTGCGACTGCGGGCCGCGGACGGTGCCGTGGCCGCGCGAGAACGTCGTCGTCGAGTGCGAGACGTGCGGGCACAAGGTCGCGGTCGCGCCGATCATGGACAACTACCGGTCGGCGCTCGCCCACGAGAACGAGCAGGCGCAGAAGGTTCGCGAGCTGCGCGAACAGCGGGACGCCGCGCTGAAGCTGTGCGCGGACCCGGCGTACTGGGTGGGCGTGCCGGACGAGTTCGCCGAAGCTGTTCGCAACGCGCTGGGCGGTGCGCGATGACCGAACCCGCCACGTGCCCGCGCGGCTGCGTCGACACCGACCCGGACGGCGACTGCCAGGCCAGCCTCATCGTCACCTGCCCGCTTGGGAACTGGCAGTCCGAGCGCACCGACGAGTCCGGCAAGTTCCAGCCCTGCGGCTGCCTCCAGCGCGAGCGCTGCGGCGGCTGCGGGCACTGCAAGAACTGCGACGGCTGCTACTGCGGGGAGGACTGACGTGTCCGAGCTGCACACCCTCACGCCCGGCTGCTGGTGCGACCCGGCGTCCGCGCTCGACGGGCACGTCAACGAGGACGGCAGCTCCCCGGAGTTCGCCGCCACCGACCAGGACCCGGTCGACGCCGACGGCTACCTCGTCGAGGCGGTGGCCCGGTGAGCGCGCGTCGTCTCGCCCGGTTCCGGGCCTGGTTCGTGGCGTTCGCCGCCCTGACCCTCTACCTGGTCTGGGTGGTCGGGGTCGAGTACCGCGTCCGGGCGCACGAGCCCGGGTTCGTGCTGCCGAACCTCGCCGTGCTGCTCGCCTGGTGGGGCGTGTTCGTCCGCACCTGCGTCGCCTGGCAGCGCGTGCCGGGAGATGCGCGATGAGCGCGCCGCTGCTGCTTCGCGGTGACGCTCGAGCTCTGCCGCTCGCCGACGAGTCCGTCGACCTGGTCGTGACCAGCCCGCCGTACTTCGGGCTGCGGTCCTACCAGGACGGCGGGGAACACTACGCCGGGCAGCTGGGTGCGGAGGCCTCGCCGCGAGAGTTCGTCGACGCACTGATCGGCTGCACCCGCGAGATGGTGCGCGTGCTCAAACCGACCGGCAGCATCTTCGTCAACCTCGGCGACAAGTACGCGGCCGCGGGCGGGCACACGTCGCTCGGCGCGACGCCGTCACCGTTCCTCAACCCCATGGGCCGCAAGGGTGAGGACCAGCGGGCTGGGCACGGCCGCCACTACCGCGGCTCGACGAAGGTTCCTGCCGGCTTCCGCGCGAAGTCGCTGCTCGGCATCCCCTGGCGCTACGCACTCCGCTGCATCGACGACCTCGAGTTGATCCTGCGCGGCGAGCTGATCTGGTCAAAGTCGAACGGGATGCCCGAGTCTGCGACCGACCGCGTGCGCCGGTCGCACGAGACGTGGTTTCACCTCACGAAGGAGCAGCGGTACTTCGCGGCGGTCGACGAGATCCGCGAGCCGCCGTCGGGGTACGTCCGGCCGAACGGCACCGGACGCGAGCCGCGCGGCGGGCAGAAGGCCCGGACGATGCTCGACACCGTGAACCCGCGCGGCCGCGTGCCCGGCTCGGTATGGGAGATCTCCACGCAGCCGCTTCACGCGCCCGCCGAGCTCGGCGTCGACCATTACGCCGCATTTCCGATGGAGTGGCCGCGCCGCCTCATCACCGGCTGGTGCCCGCCCGACGGCGTCGTCCTCGACCCCTTCGGCGGCACCGGAACCACCGCCCTCGTAGCCACCATGCTAGGCCACACCGGCATCAGCATCGACCGATCCGCCGACTACGGCCGGCTCGCCGCCTGGCGCTGCTCAGACCCGAAGGAACGAGCGCGGGCCGCGGGCACCGACCCGACGAAGGTGTCGGCAGAGGTCCCTGGCCAGGCGGACCTCTTCGCGGCGCTCGGAGGCGCGTCATGAAGCGCCTCGCCGCGGCGGCCGTCGTCGTGCTGGCGTTGCTGCTCGGCGGCGCCAGCACCGCGCACGCTCAAGACGACCCCAGCGTCCCGCCGTCCCCCGACCCGACCGTCGTCGAGACCACCGCACCACCCACGACCGCCGCACCGACACCAACCACGAGCACCCCACCCAGCACGACGACGCCCACGCCGACCACCACCCCGACGACCGCGCCGCCGACGAACTCAAGCACCGCAGCCCCACCGAGCACCAGCCAACCGCCCGCCACGACCAGCCGCGCCCCGCGGCCGTCCGCGGCCAACGCCGGCGCGGCCGCCCCACCCGGCAGCTCGAGCACGCCGCCACCGCCGACAACCAGCTCGACGCCGGCCGTCTACAGCGCGCTGGTGCCGTGGCTGCCGGTCACCGACCGGCCCTGGATCGGACTCCTCGCCGTGCTGCTGCTCGTCGTCGGGGGCGTCGGGTTCGGGGTCGTCTACGAGCACGGGCCGAGGCGACGCAACCAGCGGACGTAACGCACGTCTTGTCCGGTACGACCTGACCGGGTGACGCCGCCAACCCGTTGGAGACCGCCATGAAACTCCGCCTCATCGCCGCACTCGCCGCCGCGGCCGCCCTCATCGGCGCCGCGCTGCTCCTGCTCCTCCCGATCAACGCCACCTATAGCGGCGTCCAGGTCGGCTGCGGCACCGTGTTCAACCCGGACACGACGAAGGCCGAGAACACCGACCAGCTCGGCAACCTCGGCGATCACGGGTTCAAGGCAGCGTGCGACGACGCGACGACCGGCCGGCTCGGCTGGGGCATCGGGCTCGGAGTCGTCGGCGTGGCGGCAGCCGTCGGCGCGGGTGTCGTACGGCCGCGGCGTTCGGCGCCGGTGAGCACGCCGCCGGCCGCCGCGGCGTAGCCCGAACACGACGACGCCCCCAGCACCCTGCGGGTGTGCCGGGGGCGTCGTGTCGTGCAGCTACTTCTTCGAGCGGACCACGGTAACGAGGCCTCGCCACGTCGCCGTGGGCAGGACGAGCTGGCCGCCTTCGCGGTCCTTGGTGTCGCGCACGCCGACGACGTCGGCGGTCGGCACGAAGACGACCTCGACGCAGTTGTCGTCGTTGCCGCTCCAGCTGCTCTTGAATCCGTTCTCCTCCCAGATTTCCTCCGGGATTTCGGGTACCGTCATCCTTTCTCCATCTCTTCAATTGCGGCGGCGATGCGCTGGGCCGACTCGACTTCGTCCAGCGCCGCCGCCTCCCCGGCTTTCGCGGTCTTCCTGTACTCGGCCAGGTCTTCGTCACGATCGAGGATCTGGCCGCTTCGCCGGGTTCCGAGGTGGACGATCGAGAGCGCGTCTGTGTCCCGCGGCTCGATCATCGAGAACGCGCCGGTCATGCCGGGGTACCAGCCGGCGCTGTCGGGCACGATGAGGATGGTGGCGTTGTCCCATGTCGTGGCGATCGTGTAGACGAATCGCAGCGCGTCGGCCATCACCTCGCGGCCGCCGATCTGCTTGCGCAGCGCGGCTTCGTCGATGAGTGCCTTGTACTTCGCGGGCCGGCGGGTGAGGTGCGGATTGATCACGGCGCCGCGGCCGGCGCGCATGGCGACGCGGGCGCTGATCTCGTGGGCGGGGACGGTGCCGCCGGACATGACCGCGCGGGTGTAGCCGGAATCCTGGGTCAGGCCGGGCAGGAGCACGAGCGCGCCGTCGGTGATCGAGGCTGCGTTGGCTTCGAAGTCGGCGAGGGCGGCGTTCATCGCGGCCTGCTCGCTGAGGGTGGTGGCGGTCCAGCCGTGCTGGGTTTCGTCGCCGTGGACCATGCCGATGATCTCGTCGAAGCGGTCGCCGTTGACGCCCAGGAGGGTGAGCATCCGGGCTGCGTCTTCGACCTTGACCGGCGTCTGGCCGGTTTCGATGCGGGACAGGTGGGCCTTGGAGATGCCGACCTCGTTGGCGAACGCGGTCAGCGTGATGTTGCGGTCTTCGCGCTCGACGCGCAGGTGAGCGCCGATCTTCGCGGACTTCGCGGAGGCCTTGTTTTCTGCCATGGAACGAGGATAGAGCAGGCATCCAGCGGATACAGCGTCGCCCGATCGGCGCACTTGCGACCGTTGTTCCCTTGTGTTCCACTTGTTGTGGAACGAGAGGGAACGTTGTGAAACGGCCTCTACCACGAAGAGTACCGCGGGGCGGCGATGGAGATGAAGGTGCGCGGGTGGCGCGAGGAGCGCACCGCCTGGGCGTTCGATACGACCGGGCGGCGAGTGCCGATCGTGACCGGGCTCACTACGAGCGAAGGCCGGGTGGTCGCCGCGATGGCTGTCGCCGACGGGCCCAGTGTGATCCTGGACGGCTCGGCGTCGCAGGTGCGCGCGAACATCGTCGCCACGCTCGCCGACCTCGACGATGCCCGACGGGCAGGCCGATGATCGTGGACGAGACCGTCGCTTACGCCCGCCAGGCCCGCGCACGGCTCTGGAACGCGATGCTCGGCGGCTCCGACGTGTACGAGAACGACCGGGGGCTGCTGACCCAGCTCAACACGATCGTGCCCGACTTCGACCTGCTTGCCCGGAACGAACGGGATGTCGTTAGCCGGTTCTGGCGGTACGCCACCGGCATCCGCAACATCGCGCAGGTCGTCTACCTCGGAGCGCCGCTGCCGGTCGGGCATCCGCCGCACCGGAGTCTCGCCGAGCCCGGCCGGGTCGTGTACGTCGAGGGCGACGAGCTGCTGTACCGCAAGGGCTCGGTGTGGCTGGGCGAGAACGGCGTCGACGTCGTCCAAGCCGACCCGCTCGACGTCGCCGCGGTGATCGACGCGATCGACGGCCGGATCGATTGGCTTGAGCCGGTCGCGGTGATCGCGCCCAGCGTGCTGCCCTGGGCCGACGAAGGCCGGGCGCGAACATGGGTCAACGACATGGTCGCCGAGCTGGCACCTGGGTCGCTGGTCGCGACGACACACTTTCTCGACCCGGAACTCGAGGAGGCCGTCGCGCCGATCGAGCAGCTGCTCTTCAAGCTCGACAGCGTGGTCGGCGCGGGCTGGTTCCGACGCCGGGCGGCGATCGGCCAGCTGTTCGCCGAGCACCAGCTGGAGACACCCGGTGTCGTGAAGGCGGTCGACTGGTTCCCGAACGGGCCGCGGCTGCTGCACGGCCGATCGTTGGTCGACGAGCTGCTGGCCGTGGCGGTCGCGGTGGCGCCAAGTTCCCCCTGATCAGCCCGGTCGGCGCGCGCCCCCGTCCTTTCCCTCTGCGCGCCGGCCGGGTGTCGCGCCGGTGCAGGCGCGGCACGCTGCCGGGCCTGCGCCCCTCGGAGGCCCGGCAGCACTCCAAGCTCCGCCCGTCTCGCGTTTCCGATCCCCGCACGGCCTGCAGGGTCAGCGAGGCGGGCGGACCAGACCGTGCCTGTCCTGCGGGCGGGCGCGGAGCCGGGCCCCCGGCCGTCGCCGGGGGCCCGGCGCCTCATCGATCGAGAGGAGCGAGCCATGGTGTGGCGGTACGAAAGCCGCGACGAGCGCGACGACCGCGCCGCGCAGGAGCGCGTCGAGGCGCAGGCGGCGGAGAGGGACGAAGCCGCCGAGGACGACGAGTAGCAGCGTTCACGCCGACCGCGTCGGCGACCGGCCAAGGCCTCCGGCCGGGCGGCCCCACCCCTGAGGGCGCGGCGGCATCCCAGCGCACCGGTTCCCGCACAACCGCGTTGCGCCGCTCGGCCCCCGGGAACAGCAGGCCCGGGGGCCGAGCCCGTTTCCGAGGAGCACAGCGTGACCCCGGCGGATATCGCCCACCTGCGTCGCTGGTACGAACACGGCGCAACGCTCGAAGCACTCGCGGACGTGACCCCGTTCAGCTACCGCGCCATCCGCACGGCCCTGCTCGATGCAGGGGTCGCGCTGCGGCCGCCGCGGATCCAAGTTCCGGAGTGCCCGCCCGGCATGATCGCGGCCTACGAGGGCGGAGCCTCGATCCGGCAGGTCGCCGCGCGATACGGGCACACCTTCAACCAGGCCCGGAACATGCTGCTCGCGGCCGGGGTGCAGCTGCGTCGGCCGGGGCGCCCAGACGCAAGCTAGCCGGCGGGTTTGTGGTCGGGGGTGTCGTAGAACGGGCCCAAGCCGTCGGTGCCGTCCGGACGCGGGTGGGGCATCGCGGACCCCCAGAACGGGACGGCCTCGTCCGTGATCTCCCAGTCAGCCTGATCGAACTCGGGGCCGGCGTGGCGCGTGAACCAGCGGTCGCAGTCGGCGCGGTCGCGCCAGACGCGGCGTTCGCGGGTGACCTTGTGGCGGGCGACGCATTGCAGCACGGCGACGTCTCCGGGGCGGTGTGGGGCACGGCACCCGGCGAGCACTCCTTGGATGAGGTGTTCGACGACTCTCCTGGGTTGCCCGGTCGGGTGCCGTGCTGTCGGTGTGTCGGGCGGGACCTTCCCCGTCTCGCCCGACCCGACACACCGTAGAACACGTGTTCGACTATCGCAAGGGTCAGGTCGACGGACCGCCGGCCACCGGCGGAGGCGGGATCTCCGGCAGACTCGTGATCCGCGGCGTGCCGTCCGAGCTCGTCCCGTAGCTCGGTGTCTGGTTCGAGCCGAGCAGCAGCCGAGTCGCCCACGCCGGCAACCTGGACTCGACGGCGCGCAGCCCCGCGTACACGAGGCCGAACACCACTGGCATCAGGACGGTCGTCCAGAGCCCGTTCAGGGCGCCGATCACGCTGTCGGGAAGGCCGAGCGCGATCAGCCACGTGATCAGCGCGGACCAGAGGCTCGGGACGATGGTGCGCAGCCACGACACCAGCCGGTCGCTGAGGCCGTTCACTGGGCGAGCCTGTTCACGAGGTCGGCCGCGAGCCGGTCGGCGACGGCCTGCTCGTCCAGGCCGTCGACGTTGGCGAGGGCCTGCCGGACGGTGTCCTGCAGGGACGGCAGCAGCGCGGACGCGAGCGTGCCGGTGTCCACGCCGCCGCTGGCGAGGGCCTTGGCCATCGCGGCCTGCCCGTCGGCGAGCGCCGTGAGCTTGGTCTGCATGTCCGCGACCTCGTAGACGAGTCCGCGCTTGAGCGGGTTCTCGCCGCCGCCGACGAACACGGCGGCCCAGGTGCTGCCGGCCTGGTTCAGCAGCGCGGCCGCTTGCTGGTCGGTGAGTACTGCCATGGTGTCTTCCTCCGTGGTCTGGCCGCCGAGGAGGGCGGCGAGTTGGTCTCGGGTGCCGCGGAACGCCGAGGCGTCCAGCGGCGCGTACCCGGCGATCCGGGCCGAGCTGGTGAACTGGAGCAGCGCGACGTCGAGCCCGCCGTAGCCGGACCAGTACGAGGCGGGCACGCGGGTCCATTCGTCGGCGAGGAGCCCGACGACGTTGTCCGGGTACCGGGAGCTCCACAGCGGCGGCAGGCCCGCGAGCGATGGCGAGCCGAGCTGCTGCCAGTACCAGCGCGGCAGGTACAGGAGCGGCACCCGGTAGCCGGCGGCGCGCAGCTGCGTCACGAGGTCGCGGGTCAGGGCGACGCCGCCGGAGTTCGCTTCGACGTCCGGGATCACCGGAACGTCCAGGGGGACGACCTGCCGGATCTTCGCGACGTGCTGCGCCGCGGTGGCGCTGCTGCGCTGGTACCAGTAGGCGGCGACGAGCTGGCCGGCGGCGCGCGCCTCGGCGAGGTTCGACGCGAAGTCCGGGTCGACGAAGTTGTTGCCCTCGCCCGCTTTGAGGATCGCGAGTTCGCAGCCGTCGGCTCGTGCAGCCGCGAGGCTGAGCGCTTTGTCCTGGTGGTGAGAGATGTCGATCGCGAACGTGATGGCCACGTCAGCCTCCGTTCGTGGTGATGAGGGTGATGAGCGCGACGACGGCGGCCAGGGCGAGGCCGAGCGCGGCGAGGATCACCTGGGCGGGGCGCCGGCCGACGATGACCGCGGCCGCGGTGAGCGCGACAGCGACGCAGATCAGCACCGTGATGAGGGTGGGGTCCATCAGCTTCCTCCAACGGGGAGAGGCGGATCACTGCTCGGCGGCGCCGAGCGGGTGCACGTGTAGCGGGGTGCGGCCGGGTCGAAGGGGTCCGCGCGGGTGCAGGTTCCGGTCGAGCCGTCCGGGTAGGACGTCGTCCACCCGGCGGGCGGCTGGCCGTCCGCGCCGCGGCACTGGCTCGCGTCGGCCATACACGGCGGCGGGTCGCCCTTCTCGCCCTTCACGCCCTGCGGGCCGCGGCACGGCTCGTCGGCCTGCCCGCAGTACGCCGCGACCGCGGCGGCGACCTGATCCGCCGTAGCGTTCGCTCCGTTGGCCCCGTCGGTGCCGTTCTTCGGCGTCGGGATCCGGGCGACGACGGCCTCGACGATCAGGTCGAAGTTCGGCGACGCCCCATCAGCGCCGCGGCACGGATGCGACGGCGCCGCGCAGAACTCCGCGACCGCGGTCCGTGCGGCCTGCCGAAGCTGGGCCGGGTCGGCCTGGGCGGCCTGGGCGACCGGAGGCTGGTCCTTCACCTCCGCGGCCTTCGCGCACGCCCCACGCTGCACCAGCTCGGCCGCTGCCGGGCCGCCCTTCGCGCAGGCCTCGGCGACCTGGTCGGCGAGGGACTTCGCCTGCGACTGCACCGCGGCCGCGTCCTGCCGCACGATGATCGGGCTGATCGTCGCCCACGCCGCGGCGACGAAGGCAAGCGCCGAGAGGACGACGGCGACGACTGCAATCCGGCTACGCATCTACATCACCGACCTTCCGCTTCGCGCGGGCCGCGACGTCCTCGGCCCGCCACCGACGCCGGCGCTCGTCGTCGACCTGGTCGACGTTCCGTTCGCGTTCCTTGTCGAGCAGCGCCTGGACGCGCTCGGTCCGCTGATCGGCGCGGTCCGCGCGGCGCTCGGCGCGGAGCCACAGCCAGACGAGGACGATGACGACGACGAGCAGAGCCGCCGAAGGACCAGCGCTCTGCAGAAGCTGACCGATGTCAAGAGCACCCACCGTCACCCCTTTCGTGCTTCTCAGTTGCCCACTGTGGACGGTTCATCACGGGCCGAGCCGGTAGGCGGTGACGCCGGTGACGAGGTCGCTGCCGGACTCGTGCGTGGCGTTCGTTGTCGTGGTGACGAACGCGTAGCAGCGGAACGTGCCGCCCGCGGCGATCCGTTTCGGCACCGAGCACGAGACGTTCAACCCTCCGGCGGCGCTGGGGGTGCTGCTCTTCGCCCACTGGTCCGTCAGCCCACCCGAGCCTGTGATCATGCAGTACCGGTCGGTGGTCGACGAAACGAACCGCACGGCCAGGCTGATCAGGTAGATCCCGCCGCGGGTCACCGTGAAGACTCCGGCGCTGTGCGAGATCCCGTCGATCGTCGCCGGGTTGCTGCCGATCCACGGAGTCCAGTTGTTGATCAGCGTGCCGGTGCCGATCGCCAGGTTCGCCGAGATCGTCCACTCGCCCTGCTCGGAACCCGGGGTGATGTTGTTCAGGTCATCGGCGCGGATCTTCTGCCCCGCAGCCCAAAACGCCATAGCTTTTCTCCTAGAAGGCGAGCACCGGCAGATGCCAGACGGACACGGACAGGCCCGCGGCGCGCGCGGCCGGGAGGGCGTCGACGGTGAACGTCTGCGGCGAACTGGATCCCGAGCACGCGGTGGCGCGCACCTGGATCCCGCCGACGTTCAGGTAGAGCGGGAAGTTGTCCGCGACTGTCGTCCATAGTGGACCCGAGTTCGTTTTCACCGACAGCGTCGTCGCGCCCGCCGACGCCGACGTGTTCACCTGGGAGTCGCTGGTGTCGGCGCGGCCGAGCCAGGGGTTTGTGTCTCCGCTGATGGTGGCGGCCTCGGCGACTGCCCACGGGCCGCCCGGCGTGCACGCCACGGTGATCGTGTGCTCCATGCCTTTCAGCACCTCGGCGTAGCCGATCCCGATCAGGTCGAGGTCGGCGCTGATGATCGCGGCGTTCGGGTTCGTCGCGACGATCCGGTCGTCGATGTCGAACGCCAGCATGTCGAGGTACAGCTGCGTGGATTTCGACGCCGCGCGCGCGAGGTTCAGCTCCATCGACGGGTACCGCGCGCTCGTGTCCAACCCGAGGTGCAGCAGCCAGTAGGCCCGGTCGGCGAGATCCCGGTCGGTCCAGAGCCGGAACGACTCACTCGTGGCGTACTCGCCCTTCACCGCGACCGACGCGTCGTCGCGGACCGCGATACTCGACCCGCTTTCCCGCTTCGCCTCCACGATGTTGATGGTCGACTGGTCGTCCTTCGGCATCGCGAACGGAGGCGCCAGCTGCCCGGCCGAGATGTCCAACGTGAGCACGGCGTCCTGGTTGAACTTCGACCGGCCGTACCGGAACACGAAACCCTCGACGTCCCGGTCCTCGTAGAGCGTGGCCAGCTCGACCTTCGCGGTCTCGTCGAGCAGCGCCATGAGCCCGGACAGCGGCTGCAGCCCCATGTTGGTGTAGAAGTGGCTGACACCCGGGCGGCGAATCGCCGAGACCTCGATGCCGGCCGCGTCCAGCAGCCGCTGCGCACGCGCCAGCGACGTCTCGGTGTACGGCTCGAACCCGATCATGTCGGGGAAGCTGTACGCGTTCAACGAGTTCTGGAACGTGAACAGCGCCTGGATGGCGTTGCGCAGCGCGACATGCCCGATGGCGGACTTCAGGACCTGTCCACCGGCGGCGACGTAGACGCCTTGCGGCGCGCCGATCGTACGGCCGGTCAGCGTCGAACCGCTCGACGCGCCGACGGTCGAGTTGATCGGGTATTGCGCCACCTGGTAGCTGATGTCCGAGCCGCTCTGTGTCAGCTCGACCGAGATCAGCGACGGCACACCGTTCAGGCTGGTGACCAAGTTGGGCGATGTCCCGAGCGACGTCTTGGCCGCGTCGTAGAACTCCAGGTAGATGGAGCCGGAGGACGCGGTCGCGTACCGCACGTCGATGTAGGCGCACGTCCCTGTCAGCTGCAGCTGCAGCAGCGAACAGCCGTTGGTCTCGGACCCGTCCCCGGGCGGGATGAAGCAGAACAGCGCCTGCATCACCCCGGTAGCAGCGGCGCCTACGATCGGCGGCGCGAACAGCCGGCCACCGTTCGGGGCCAGCACCGCCTTCGAGCCGGGGAACGTCGTGTTCGACGCGAACTGCACCAGGTTCGTGCCCGACGGCTGGATCATCGGCGGCTGATTCGGCAGGCCCGACGCGGCCTGCGACGACGAGGACTCGTCCTCCATCGGGTAATACAGCAAGTTCGGCGGGGACAGCTCGAACGACATCACCCGCCGCAGCGGCGAGTACACCGGCGGCTGCCCCTGCGACAACCGGCGCCGCGGGCCCCCGCACTCCACGCGCACCGTGACGTCCCGGCCCGAAGTGTCCGACTGGGCCGTCAGCGCCGCGACCGACCCGGCGTACCGGTTCGAACGCACTTCCCAGTTGTCGTAGGAGATCGTGAAGGGCACGTTGGTATTGCCGGTGTTCGCCAGGCCCCACAGGCCCGCGTGGCCTTTCGGCCGGTCGAGCAGGTCGCTGAAGGCGTGAATGGCGCCCTCGGCGTGCCAGGTGCTCGGCTCGGCCGACGCTGCGGGCCACACCCGGACCCGAATCGTCTGGCCGGCCAGCTGGGCGCGCATCCGGATGGCCTGCCCGGTGAAGGCGAAGTCCGTGATCGTCACCGGGGTCGCGATGGTGTAGCCGAGCAGCTCGTGGATCACGTCGACCGTCATCACTTCGGCGGCGGAGATCCGGAGTCGGGCGAGGAACTGGTCGGTGCCGGTGAGCTGGCCCAGGACGACGCCTGCGCCGACTTCCGCTCCGGTGACGTTGCTGAACGGGAACGTGAACGTGACGGCGACGTCGTGCGAGGCGTAGGTCTGGTTGGTTTGCAGCGCCTCACCGGTCTGGTTCGCCGCGGTGAACGCGATCTTCCCCGCGCCGCTCGACTCCGAGTACCGGCTGGCGGTGCCCGTGACCCCCCACGTGCCGCCGCGTTCGGGTGTGGCGAACCCGTTCGACGCCGTCCCGGAGAACGACGACTTGGCCACGCGGGTCGCGACCCGCACCGGTGTGCCCTGGCCGAAACTGCCGTAGTACGGCGACAGCGGGTTGTCCGGCGAGAACGCGCCGTCGATGGACTCCAGCGTGAACTCGCAGCTCTGCGACTGCGGCTGAGCCAGCCCCGTCGACCCGCTCGACTTGCCCCGCCGGATCCGGACACCGTCGGACAGGCGAACACGCCCGGCCGCGGCGACATCCACCCATGCGCCGTTCAGCCACAGCTCGACCGCGACATCTTCGGGCGCGTAGGGGAAGTCGGCCATCAGTTCCTCCCCAGCACCATCTGCACGTCGCCGCCCTCGACCCGGATGCGGTCACGCAGCCAATCCAGCACGCGCGTGTCCGCCCCGGACAGGTCGACCACGAGCCGGATCGTGGTGACCGGGACCCTGCCGCTGCTCGTCGCGTTACCCGACGACGAGGGCTGCGCTCCAGCGGCCGACGGCAGGCTGTCGACCCAGCCGCCGTAGGTGCGCAGCTGGTCCTGCAGGATCGGAGGCAGCGACCCGATCCCGTTCGCGGTCGCCCGCGCCCGCAGCTTCGCGTAGCCCTCCTCGGTGAGCATCGGATGCGGGCCCTTCGGCGCCGGGCCATAGAACGACGACGACACCCAACTGCCGTCCTCCGCCTGGATCGGCCCGCCGCCGGCGAACCCGTTCACCCCCGCGTTGATCGCCTCCAGCAGCGGGCGCCACTTCCGGGTCTGCGACGCCCGGATCACCATCTCGCCCGCCGACCCCGCGATCGGGCCACGCGACGACAGCGCCAGGATGCTGTCCGACGTCCCCGTGCCCGGACCGCGCATGATCCCGCCGGCGCGGATGTCGAGCATGCTGCCGCCCTCGGCGAACCGCGGCACCGACCGGATCTCGCCGCCCGCGGCGTACCCGACCATGCCGCCCTTCGCGAGCCGGTTCGCCGCCGCGCCGAGCCCCGAGATCGACGGCGCGATGAACACGCCCTGGATCACCGCCGTGCGCGTGCGGGCCGCGTAGTTCAGGGCGCCCTCCGCGGCTCCGGTACGGGCGTCGGCGTTGACCCACGCCCACTTCCCGTTCGTGCTCGCCACCCACAGCTGCACCTTCCCGGTCGCCGGGTCGATGCGGCTGTCGGTGTTCGTCCACGCCCACGTACCGTTGGCCTGCGCCAGCCAGGTCTGGACCTTCCCGGTCGCCGGGTCGACGCGCGTGTCCGTGGTCGTCATGCCGATCGTGCCGTCCGCGCGCTGCTGCCACACCTGCACCGCCCCGACCGCGTCCGCGGTGTTCGCGTGCACCGTGACCGTGCCCTGGTAGTGGTTCACCTCACCGATCAACGCGGACGCCGCGTCCCGGCCCGGCTGCGTGTTCGCGAACACCTGGAACGTGCCGTCCGGCAACGCAACCACCTGGTAGCCGAGCTCCTCCAGATTCTTCTTCGCGTCCTCCGTCAGCGTCGAGACCTTGACGCCCTTCTCCGGCGGCACCTTCAGCAGCTCTTCGAGGACGGTTTGCACCTGCACCTTCGACGCCTCGCCGCCGGACACCTTCAGCACCGTCTGGATCTCACTCGGGATCGCGCCGTAGTGCTCGAGAACCTTCTGGATCTCCTGGTCGTTGAGACCCCACGCCTTGAGCTGGTTGCGGAGCTGGCCTTCCATCGGCGCGAGCGCCTGGGTGATCTCCTGCGACGACTTGCCCTGGTCCTTCAGTGACTGCGCGAACGCCGCCATGTGCCCCGCGGCCTCGCGGACGAAGTTCTGCAGCTTCGACCCGGCCTCCGAGGTGGTGTTGATCGCCCCCGCGGTGTTGATGAAGTCCTTGGCGTGCTTGGGCAAGTCCAGGTTCTTCATCGAGTCGGCGGCCTCGCGCATCTGGTCGTTCCACGCCTGCTGAGCTTCCTCGGCCGTGAGCTGCGAGCCGTGCAGCGCGTCGAACACGTCGATGAGAGCGTTGCCCTTGGACTGGACGTCGCCGCCTGCCTGCGCGAGCGTTCCGAAGGCCGCGGCCAGGTTCGCGGAGGCGGCCTGCCCGATCGTCGAGGCCTCGTTGAGCTTCAGCTGCTCGACCGAGACGCCGCTGAGCGCCGACTTCAGGCTCCGCGCGGCTTCCTGGGTGTCTCGCAGCGACTTCGACTGCTCGCCCGCCGCGCCGATGACGTTCAACGCCGCGTCGAGCTGATCCCGCTCCGCTTGCGTGAGGTTGCCGGTGTCGTACGCCGCGTCCTGGGCCGCGCCGCCGTTGGCTGCGAGGGCCTTCGCGTGCTCGCGGAACATCCACGCGTTATCGCTGCCGACCTTGCCCTGCGCGATGAAGCTGTCGTAGAGCTGGTTGGCCCTACCGGTGAGCTCCGACATCGCGTCGCCGTTGCCCATCGCGGCGGACTGGACCGTGCCGAGCGACACACCGAGCGCAGCGGCGTTCCCGGCCGCGTTCTTGTCCGCCAACGCCTTCGCGGTCGTGTTACTGATCGACGTGCCGATCACGCCGCCGTCCTCACGCAGCGCCGAGGTGAGGTTCTGCACGTTCGTTGCGTGCGCCTGCGCCTTGGCCGCGGCCTCCTCCTGCCGGCGCCCCAGCTCGGCGAGGAGCACGCTCAACCCGACGGTGGCGATCGCGGCCGGGTTGAACGCCCCGGACACGAGCCCGGCCCCGGCCTCCTTGAGCGAGTTCATCGGGTTGCGGGCGTTCACCAGGTCGCTGCCGAGGTTCTTCAGCTTGCTGCCGAAGCCCTCGAACCCGGCGGTCGCGTCGATCCCGAACTTCGACAGCAGCATCGACGTCGCCGTCAGCGACCCGCCGATCTGGTTGAGCCCAGGCGGCAGCGACGACACGACGCTCGCCAGCCCCGACAGCACCGTGATCAGCCCGGAACCGGTGGTCGAGAAACCCTGCAGGAACCCCATCACGCCGGAGCCCTGCGCGGTCATCCGCACCAGCGCACCGGTCGCCTCGTCGACGAGCACGTGCAGCGAGTTCAGCGGCCCGGCCGAGCCATTGGCCAGGTTCGCGAACAACGTCCCCAGCCGCGCCTCCAGCAGCTGCACCGTCCCACCGAACCGCGACATCCCAGCCCCGGCCGCGTCGCTGCCCTGCGACGCGTTCGTGAAGAACTCGGCCAGTCCTTGCCCCGCCTGCCCCGTGAACGACCGTAGCCCCTTGAACACCGGCTCCGACCGCTGGACCGCAGTCAGCATCCCCGGCATCGCGTTCTCCGCGAAATCCGTGACCGACCCGCCGAGCTCCCGGATCGCCGGGCCCGACGCGGCGACGGCGGCCTGCACCTGCGGTGTCAGCCGGTCCCACGCCTTCCCGGCGCCCTGCAGCGTCTCGATGATGTCGCCCTCAACCGCCTGGCCCATGCCGTTGACGTCGTCGAGGACGTTGTTCGCCATGCTCTTCGCTGCGACCTGGACCTTCTCCGACGATGACGCCGCGTACACCCCGAGCGCCGCGAACCCCGCACCCATCGCCGCGAGCGCAACCGTAACGCCGGCCGCGCCCACTGCGGCCGCAGCGGGCAGACCGACCGACAAGCCAATGAAACGGAGCGCCTCGAACTGCGACTGCGATCGCTTCGCGACCTTGTTCATCTCCTGCTCGACCCCGGCGCCGGCCTTCCGGGCCGAGTTGCGGGCCTTCGCCTCGTCGACTTCGGCCGGGATGTTCGCCTTGACCCCGGCCTCCGCGGCATCGACCATCGCCTGCAGCTTCGCGCGGAACGCGGCCGCTTCCTCAGGCTTAACAGGCACCTCGGTCTTGAGCAGTGCCGCGGCCTTCTTCAGCGAGGCCTCGAGGTCTTGCCGGAACATTTCGGTATCCGGAGTGGCCGGGATCTTGATGGCTCCGGATGCGGCGTGCTTGATCGACGCCTCGATGTCCTTCCGCCACGCCGCGTCGATCGGGTTGTCGGCCTTGACCGGCAGCTTCGCCGGGGTCTTCTTGCTCTCCTTCTCGAACCCGTCGCGTGTCTTCTTCGCTGCGTCCTCGCCGGCCTTGCCGAGCTCGTCGCCGAGGCTGCCCGAGAAGTTGCCGGAGAACGACTTCGCGGCCTCCTGGCCGGCTTTCTGAGCCGCGTTGATCGAGGACTTGGTGAGCTTGCCGGAGAAGCTGCCGTTGAAGTCGTCGGCGGCGTCTTCACCGGCTTTGCTTGCCTTTCGACGCGTCGCACCCGCGAATGCGTCGCCGGCCTGCTCGCCGGCGCGCTTTGCTTTTGCCTTCTGAGACGCGGCGAACTTGTCGCCGTCGGGGTCGTCCCAGTGCACTCGGATGCGCACGTCGTTGCTCACTCAGGCCTCCTTCCGGTACGCGTAGTTGACGATCTCGACCAACTGGAGTAGCTCGTCGCTTTCTTCGGCCACCGCGAGAGGTGACATCCCGAATCGCTCGCCCAGGCGGACGAGCGTTTCGGCGTGGATCAGCTCGCGAGGACGGCCATCTGCTGCATCGACTCCTCCAGTTCGAGGTCCCGCTCCGGCGGCGCGGGCTCGTTCGTCTGCGCGCCATCGGTCGATGGCGCGTCTAAAGGGACGTTCGGGTAGATCGCCTCCGTGTAGGCATTGACGATCGCCGTGAGCACCGGCTCCTCAAGCGACCACAGACTTTCCGCCGTCATCGGCAGCACCTCGTCGGTGTCGTCGTCCGTGACGTTCCACGAGATCATGAACTGCGGCAGCGCATCGACCTGCTTTTTCCAGTCGCCGAGCGCCTCGTAGTCCATGCGCTCGCGGATCGACCCGCGGCGCAGCTTGACCTCGAGACCGGCGAACTGGCCGTCGAACTCGAGGGTGTAGATCGTCTGGGTGCGTTTGAATCCCATTGCGGCGGTCCTTTGTGGTCAGGGGCCGATCACGACCAGGTCGGCACGGTGCCGTCGGCGAGGGAGAACGGCGCGTCGAAGGTGAGTTCGCCGGACGCCGCGCGCTTGATCGAGTAGTCGGTGAGCACGCACTCGTTGTTGAGGGTGACGCCGCCGACGGTCAGCGACACCGTTCGCGCGACCGAGGTGGACGGCACGGTCTTGAACACGTCGTGCGCGCGGTTGGCGGTCGGGTTCATGACCCCGGTGAACGTGCCGGAGAAGTCGGCCAGCAGCAGCAGCCGCTCCATCGCGGACTTGTCCACGCCGGTCACGTCCTGGACGTTGCGCGGGGTCGCGAAGTCGAAGTTCGTGATGTCGTTGCGGATGTCCCGCGCGGTGCCCGCGGCGTCGTCGACGCTGAGGGTGGTCATCCCGAGACCGGAGATCTTGGCCATGGTGGTGTGCTCCTATCCGTTGATCTGCCGCGCCAGCGCGGTCGTCTTGGTGTGCAGGTGGTCCGTCCAGGCGTCGGGCCCGGAGTGCTGGGTGAGGGCGCCGTCGTCGCCGCGTACGACGAACAGTTCCGGCCGGCCGATCGGGGCGAGGTGGCCGTGCTGTGGCCGTCCTTGGTGGACGACGGTGGAGAAGCAGTCCTGGCCCGGTTCGAACGTGAACTCGGTGAGGCCTTCTTCGGTGCGGCGTTCGGTGAACCGGCGCCCGGCCGTCGTGCGCACGTACGCGGCCTGCCGACGACCGAGGTCGAGGTTCTCGTCGAAGTAGCTTTTCCAGCCGTTGACGTGCGCTGGGCACTGCTCCTCGGCGCAGGAGCGGACGCGCCAGTGGGTGTCGAGCGGCGCGGAGATCTCGAAGTGGTCCATCAGCATGGCGGCGGCCCTTTCAGAAGACGGTGGAGATGTCGTTGCGGACGGCGACCACCGCGAAGACGGCGTTGGTGAACGTGCCGGTGGTGATCGCGCGGAGGTACCGTTTGACGGTCTGGTTCCGCGCGGTCTGCAGGCGTTCGAAGGTGCGGCCGGCGGCGGCGGTGAAGGTGCCGCCGACGACGTCGGCCCAGGGGTCGCCGACGCCGTTGTCGCTGGACTCCTGCACTTTCACCGTCACCGAGGTGCCGGTGAACGCGAACACGTGCAGGTAGAACTGGGCGCCGAAGTTCGCCGGGCCCGTGAATCCGGGCGGCGAGCCGGGGCCCATGTCGACACCGGTGCCGTTCGTCGCGGTCGCGTCGGTCCGCTTCCCCTGCGTCAGCTGCACACCCCATTCGAGGCCGAAGGCGTTCGCGGCGGCCGACACGTCGAGGGTGATTTCGCCGGAGGTGGCGCGCTTGAGGTCGTAGTTCAGCTGCTTGCTGGTGCAGCACGCCGCCGGCGCGCCGAGGCTGGTGCCGCGGCAGTAGGTGACGAGCTGGTCCGCGGTGGCCAGGGGCGAGAGGACCTTGTGCGCGCCGTCGACGGTGCCGCCGCCGGCGATGGTTTCGGGGTTGAGGTAGCCGGTGAGGTCGATGCCGCCGTCGCGGAGTCCGCCGATGCGTTCCATCGCGGACTTGTCGATGCCGGTGCTGTCGATCGGGGAGAATCCGCCGCCGACCTTCCCGAGTTCGCGGATGTCGTTCGAGATCGCGTAACCGGACCAGTAGAGGTTGTCGCCGAGTCCGCTTTGCTTTGCCACGTCAGGCCTCCTTCTTGGTGATCACGGCCTGGCGGACGAACGCGTCCTTGGCCTCCAGCAGCTTCCGCAGCCCCACCGTCAGCTCGGGGCCGTCCGGGAGCGCGCGCAGCATCTCGTCGGCGAGCGCGGCGCACGGCTTCGAGATGGCCTGCAGGCGCTCGGGAAGGTGGGCGTAGGCGAACAGCGGCGCGAAGTGCGCGACGCTCGGGTGCCGGTCCTGCCACGCAGTACTCATGGTGTCTGCTCCCAGACGTCGTTGATGATGATCGGGACGGTCACGTCGAGCACGCGGTAGATCTTGTTGTCCCGGTTCAGGTATCCAGCGCGCGCAGACAGCGGAATGCCGTACATGCCCAGCAGATCCACCGCGCGCGCGTCACCGTCGAGCTCGAAGTTCTTGTGGATCGAGCCGATGAGGTTCCCCGCCGCCCGGACGACCCGAGGGTCGATCCCGTCCTGCGGTTCCGACTTCATGTCCGTGCTGACGCGGGCCTTCACCGCCAGCCGGCACGACGTGGCCGCCGCGCCGCTGCTCTGGATCGGGTCGATCGTGTCCGTGAAGATCTCGCAGTGCGTCCCCAGGCCCGGCGAGTTCTTCGCCTCGTGCCCGTTCACCGTGTCGAACAGCCCCAGCCGGGACGCATGGGAGATCAGCGCGTCCTGGTAGACCTCGTAGTCGATGAAGTCGTCGCTGCTCATGCGTTCAACCTCCCCACGCACTGATCCACCAGCGGCCGCAGGACCGTCGGCGCCTGTTGCTCGAGCGTCTGGGTGGCGCGCCGGAAGCTGAAGTAGCCGGCAAACCGGGTGACCGGCGAGTTGCGGGAGCCGACGCCTTCGAGCCACGGCCCGTAGATGACGTCGCTGTCGTGCACGAGCTGGGTGTCGCCGTCGCGTTCGGTCGCGATCTGCGTCTCGTAGTACGGGGTCGGGTTGCGGATCGAGATGTCGAGGTTCTGGTGGACGTCGGCGACGCCCTGGCCGCCGAGCCGGTTCAGGCCGTCGTCCTCGAGGTGCCGCCGCGCGGCCGGGTTGCGTTCGTCGAAGAACGGCCCGGAGATCGTCACATCGGCCACGTCACACCGCCCTCTCGTTGGCTGGCGCGGTGTGCCACTGACCACGTTCCGCAGTCCGGATCCTGTGGCAGTTCGAGCACACCAGCTCACACTTCTTGATCTCCTCCTCGATCAGCTCCCACGAGTAGGCCATGCGGATCATCCGCGAGATCGAGTTGACCTTGTCGCCACGCACATGGTCAAAGTCCATGCACACACGCGGGAATCGCTGGCGACAATCGGTGCACGGCGCGTCCTTCAAGACCTCCAGCTTCTCGTAGCGAGCCGCAATGAGCGCCTTTCGTCTGCGCAGCTGCTTCTCCTTGCCGCCGTTCTGGCGGTACGCCTCTCGTGCCTTCGTGGCCGCGCACGGCGAACAGATCTCGCGTCGTCCACCTGGGATCCGCGAGTCACGCGCGAACTCGTTGAGCGGCTTATTGACGCAGCAGCCCGTGCAGTGCTTGATCGTGCCGTCACCGTCGGGCGGCCAGATCCGGTGTTCGTGTGCTGCGCGGTTGCGCTCGGCGAGGTCGGGGCGCTTCATACTGCACGACTCCGGGCCTTGCGGGCGTGCTTGGTGTAGACGGTGTCGCGCAGGTCCTGGATGGACTGGGCGAACTTCGCCGCGGACTCGCCCGCGCGGATCTGGTAGGCGTAGCCGCCGGTCTCCTGGCCGAGCGCGACCAGCGCTTCGCCGATCGCGAGCTGCCGCACCAGCGGCGGGTACACCTGGGCGTGCAGCGGGTCCGCGCTGTGGGGGCCCGGCGCGGTGCCGAGCTGGCCGCGCAGCACCATGCAGCGGCGTCGCCAGAACACCGCGTCGTCGCTCGTGTGCGCCGTCAGCGTCGAGCCGTCGACCGCGCGGTCCACGGTCAGCGTGTTGCCGGCGATGTCGCGGACCTGGACGCGCTCGCCGCCGATGAGCAGCAGCTCGCCCTCGACGAACGCCGTCCCGTCGGTCACCGTCACGGCGCCGGCGTTGTTCTTGTCGACGAGGTCGGCCTGGATCGTCTGGCCGCTGGCGGTCCAGGTCTTGCCGGTGACGACGATGCGTTCGTCGTCGATGCGCAGCAGCGTGCCGACGCCGACGGCGACCGGGTCGGTGACGTCGAGGGTGGTCTGCGACGCGTCGACGGCGGCGGCGAGCGCGCCGGCGTCGGTCTGGATGTCGGGGCAGCCGCCGTACCAGCCGGTGATGCCGATCGCGCGCTGTGTCGTGTCCCCCGCAGCGAATCCGGAGTGACCGCCGAGGTTGATCTCGACGCGGTTGAACGGCGGCCCGTCGTCCGGGCGGAGGAAGAAGTCCGTGTCCGGGATGGACTGCCCGGCCGCGGTGAGGGTGGTGGCGGAGATGAGTTCGTTCTTGTCGAGCCAGAGCCGCCACGAGGTGGGCGACTGCCGGTCGGGCCAGTCGAAGGTCATCGTCCGGAACTCGGGGAAGAACACGCGGTGGGTGAGGCCGTCGACCGCGCGGGAGCCCGCTTCGATGCAGCGGTCGAGCTGCGCGTCTCTGCGCGCGGTTGCCTTGACGTCCAGGGCGGACGCCACGTCCTCCCTGGTGCAGTAAACGATGCCCATCCTGTGCCCTTGCTTTCTTTGGCCGTGCCGCCCGTGAGCGGCAGGGGTGGAGCGCGTGTTCAGTTGTGGAGGTAAGACCTGGGGACCCGGCGGGGGCCTTCTTCCCAGATGGAGCCGTCGAACGAGCAGTGGTGCTCGCCGTAGGTGTTGGTGCGCAGCGGTTCCCCGCAGTCGGGGCACGCGTCGGGTGGCCGCGATCGCTCGGCTTCGACGGCGATGCGGTAGTCGGTGACGATGTTGAGCAGCTCGTACCAGCCGCCGCTGCCGCCGCGGTCGTCGCCGGTGCCGAACTGTTCGCCGGCGGTGGCGTGGCCGTGCAGGGCGCCGAAGGTGCCGCGGGCGGCGCCGGTGACGTGGTTGGGGGCGGTGGCGTGGCCGGCCAGGCCGCCGTAGGTGGTGGCGGCGTGGCCGGTGACGGTGCGGAGCCCGACGGCGTTGCCGGTGAGCGCGCCTCCGGCGAGCGCGGCGGTGCCGATGACCTTGCGGGTGCCGGACGCGGCCCCGGCGAGGCCTCCGAAGGAGCTGGCCGCCGCGCCGAGCACCTTCCGGACGCCTGTCGCGGTGCCGGTGAGCGCGCCGAACGGGCCGGCCGCTGTGCCGGTGACGTTCGACGCGCCGCCGACGTCCGCGGCGGAGAAGTCGTCGTAGCGCACGGAGCCGGAGGCGGCGCAGCGCAGGCCGGTGTTCTTGCCGGTGACGATGCCGGTGTCGGTCACCGAGGCGCGTTCGACGCCGTTGACGTAGGCCTTGATCGTGGAGCCGACGGCCTGGATCTTCGCGACGTCGCCGTTGACCGCGGCACCGGCGAACGTCGCGAGGACGGTGAAGCTGCCGGACTGGTTGCGGAACAGGTCCCAGCTGGTGCCGTCGTTGCGCCAGAGGTAGCCGTTGCCGAACACGCTGTCGCCGCGGCACCAGACGCCGCAGGAGACCGCCGCGGCGACCGCGATGGTGACCTGCGCGGAGTTGTCGTCGGTCGCCATCGCCGTGCCGCAGGTGATGATGCCGGTCCCGCCCGACGCCGGGGCGGCGAGCCGGTTGGAGGCGATCGACCAGTCCTCGACGACCTCGACCCAACCGTTGCCCACGGTGGTCGAGTCCGCGCGGGTGAAGCTGTCGGTGAAGCTCGTCATGGTCGATCACCTCCTTCCGAAGTGGACGACAGGGTCAGGACGCGACGGGCAGCGTGAGGACGAGCTGGCCGGCGGGGATGGTGAAGGTGTCTCCGGCGGTGACCGCGTTCGCGGTGACCGATCCGGAGCCGCCGAAGTTCCCGCCGGTCGGCGCGGACCACTGCGACCAGTGCGTGTAGTCCTCGGTACCGGCGACGCCGGTCCACACCGCGTCGGCGCTTGAGGCCTTGCTGGCTCCGGCGGCCGCGGCGAACGCCGGGTTCTTCCGGGTCGTCTCGACCGCGGCGTTCGCCGTGCCGTTGGGTCCGGGCGCCCCGACGTGGAGCTTGAAATACGGGTAGGCGGTGACCTGGTCGTCCAGGCGCGTGTTCGCCGCCGCCGTCGAGAAGCCCTCGGCCATGGCCTACTCCGCGCCCTGCTCGGTCTCGGCGGCCTTGGCGCGGTCCTGGTCGTTCTGGGCCAGGCGCTCGACGAGCTCCGCCTTGTTCCCGGACACCGGCAGATCCCGGTCGGCCAGCTCGGCGCGCAGCTCGTCGACGGTGAAGGCGTTGTAGTCGACGGCCTCGGTCTCGTCGCCGCCCGGCTCCTCGCCGCCGTCGCCCGGCTCGCCGGTCTGCTCGGTGTTCTCCGGCTCGACGTAGCCGGGCTGCCCCGGCTCCGCGTTCTCGTCCGACGCTCCGTTGTGGACGGTGGTCTTCGGCATGTTCTCGCGCTCCTTCGCCAGCTGCTCGTCTTCCTTGATCGGGTCGTTCGCGGTGCACTGCGGGCACGTCGGCATGCCGGGTGCGTACGCCGCGGTGCACTCGCCGCAGATCCAGACGCTCATCGCTCTCCTCGAGGGACGGGGTGCCGGGGCGCGGCCGGCCTCATCGGGCGGTCGGCCGCGCCTCGGACGTCGTCAGGCCGCGGCCACCGACGCGCCGCTGTCGAGCGGCACGTAGGTCAGCGACCACTTCACGGCGCCGGTGCTGCTGGCCGCGCAGTTCAGCTTGATCGCCCCGACCGGGATGATCAGCGAGTTGCGCGGCAGCACGGACGCGCCGGCGTTCGCGCCGACCATCGCGTCGGAGAACAGGCCGGTGATGCCGTAGAGGCAGCCGACCTCGTCCGCGGTGATGTCGAGCACCGCGCACAGGTCGACCGCCGACCCGACGGCCGGCACGGACTGCAGCTTCGTGTTGTTGGCCTGGGCCTGGATGGCCGTGGTGACCTGGCCGACGATGCTGGTGACCGCGACGCGGCCGCCGGTGACGGTGAACAGCGTCCCGGCCGCCGACTGCGGCAGCGCCGCGGCCGCCCGGTCGATCTTCTGACCGAACAGCAGCTTCCGGAGTTCGGAGCCTTGAATGAAGGCCATGATCAGACCCCCACCGCGGGCAGGTTCTCCGGCGCACGCTGGGACGTGAGGTCGCGCGTCAGCGCGCTCACGGTGCCGGCACCGGTCGAGGTGAGCTTGACGTACTTGTAGCCGTCCGAGAGCGACGTGCCCTCGACCTCGAGCACGGCGGCGTTCTGCACCGCGGATGCCGCGGTGACCATGGTGGCCGCGGCTGCCTGGGTACGCTTCACCCACGCGTCCGAGCCGTCGCCGGTCGCCGTCCGGTACTCGGCGATCACGGGGAGGTTCTGCGCGCCGGTGCCGGAAGCGTCCTTCGCCTCCTGCAGCGTGTACGTGTCGCCCGCCGCGCCGGCGAGGTAGCAGGCGAACGTGACGCCGGCGGCCTGCTTGAGGCTGATCCACCGACCGTCGGCGGCCGGGACGCTGTTGAACAGCCGGCCGAGTGCCTTCTGGGACATGGTGCCAACTCCGTTTCTCGGGGCGGGGCGTTACTGCCGCCCCGGGTGGTGGGCCCGGCAGGGGGTTGAGTGCCTGCCGGGCCCGTGGCCGCTGGTCCGGTGTGGACTCAGCGGGCGGCGAGCTCGACGAACGGCGACAGCGCGTTGCCGCCGTTCTTCGGGGTGATCGGGTTCTTGATCCACGGCTGGCCGTCGACGCGCTGGATGATCCGGTAGGCCGTCTGGTCGTTCCCGAACTTCCAGTCCGTGCTCGACGCGGCGGTCATCGCCTGGCGGTCGCCGACCAGGTAGTAGGTCAGGTCGACGAACGCGATGTCGCCCTGCGCGCCCAGCGTCTTCGCCTGCTCGGTCACGATGATCGGGCGGCCGAAGATGGACATCGGCGCGGCACCCGCGGCGTTGGCCACGAAGATGCTGTTGCCGCCGGTGCCGACCGACAGGGACATCGTGAGCAGCTGCGGGATCGCGTCCGGCGAGCAGATCCACGCCGCCCGCTGCAGGCTGGAGGGCAGCATGCGGGCGTACATGTTGACGATGTTGAAGTAGTTGATCGTCGACGGGTCCTGGCCGGCCTCCGCGGCGACGGCGACCGACGCCGGGTTGCCGAGGTAGCCCAGCGGCTCACCGACGCCGGACCCGGCCGTGAACGCGCTGTCCTCCTGGAACGACAGCGCCAGCGGCCAGAGCCGCTCGATCAGCGCCGAGAACGAGATGATGCTGTCCTGCAGCAGCTCGTTCGGGACGACGGAGAGGCCGGTCAGCTTCTTCGCGTCCAGCTCGACCCGGGAGAACCGCGGGTTGCTGTCGACCAGCGCCGCGGACTCCTCGCCCCAGTAGGCGATCATGCCGCCGAACACGCTGGACTGGTTGCTGGAGACGTCGATCGTCGGGAACGGCACCCGCGCCGAGTCCATCGGCACCACGGTCGCGCGCGGCCGGACGGTGGCGGTCTCCAGCGCGATCTCGAGGAGGTTCGCGCGCAGCGTCTCCGGCACCAGGAACCCGCCGTCGGCCGGGCTGACGGAGCTGGCCGCGTTGCGGATCTCGGTGCGGCGGGCGCTGGCCTCCGGGGACTCGTTGAGGTGCCAGATCGCCTCGAGGTACTCGACGGAGTCGCGGAACTTGCCGTCGAGGACGTTGCCGGGGGCGTTCGGGTTGTACTTGGCGCCCTGGCCGTAGGAGGCGAGCATGCGCTTGCCGCCCGCGCCGCCGCGGGCCTGCGGGTTGAGGTTGAGGCGGTTGATGCGCTCGGTGTTGTCGCCGTCGAGGTCCTTCTCGCGCAGGAAGTCGGCGAGCTGGCGCTGCGTCTCGTCCTTGACGATCTGGTGCAGGTCGGTGCCCTCGCCCTGGCGCTGCTCGGCGTAGGCGTCGATCCAGTCGCGGAAGGTCTCCTGGTTGGACAGGACCGGCGCCATCTTGCCCTGGTCGGCGATCATCTCGGCGAGCTCGTCGGAGTTCTTCGGGATGTGCACGTTCTTCGGCGCGATGGTGGGGGTCTTGTTGACGATGCGGCCGAGGTCGTCCAGGCGGACGCCGAGGCGGGCGAGGCGGTCGCGCTGCCCCGGGGTGACGGTGAGCATGGCGGTCATGCCGGAATTCCTTTCCTTGCAAGGGCGGCGAACAGCTCGTCCACGGTGGACGGAGCGGCTTCGTAGAGGGCGCCGGTGAGGGCGGCCCAGGTGTCGGTGACGCCGTCGGCCGGCGTCTCCGAGTCGGTGGTGGCTTCGGCCGCGGTGTCGGCCGGGGCCTCGTCGGCGGGCTCGGTGCCGGTGTCCTCGGTGGGCTCGCCGTCGGCGGGCTCGTCGACGACGTCCGTCGCGGTGGCCGTGTCGTCGGCGGCCTGCTCGGCGGCCGGAGCCTCCTGCGGCTCGCCCGCGGCCGGCTCGGTGTCGGTCGCGGCGGTGGCGGTGGCGGTGGCGCGCGGGCCCGGCGCCTTCGACCGCCCGGCGTAGGTGAAGATCGACAGGTCCCACGAGCGGTTCATCAGCTCGTCGACCTCTTCGTCCTCCCCCGGCACGACCGCGGTGTCCTCGTTGGTCTCCTCGCCCGGCTCCGCGGTCGAGTCGGCCAGCCCCGCGGCGACCGCTTCGGTGCCCGAGTACCAGGTCTCGGCCTGCATCAAGGCGCGCCACTGCGCGACCGTGCCGCCCGCCCGCGCCGCGTAGATGTCGGCGATGTTGTCCGAGCAGCGGTTCAGGAGGTCGACCATCTCCTGCATGTCGGCGGCGTTGCCGATGCAGATCCCCGACGCGTCGTGGATCATCATCTGGGCGTTGCGCTGGCACACGACGGTGTCGCCGGCCATCGCGATGAACGACGCGGCCGACGCGGCGAGCCCGTCGATGCGGACCTCGATGGTGGCCGGGTGGTCGCGCAGCGCGTGGAAGATCGCGAGGCCGTCGAACACGTCCCCGCCCGGGGAGTTGATGTGGACGATGACGTTCGACACGCGCAGCCCCATGAGGTCCCGCACGAAGTCCTGGGCGGTGACGCCCCAGTAGCCGATCTCCTCGTAGATGTAGATCGCCGCGGTGTCCGGCTGGTCCACGAGGTTGGTGACCATGCGGTACCAGTTCGTGGGCTGCTGCCGGGGGGCGGCGCCGGCTGCGCGGGCCGCGCGCAGGTTCTGCAGGCGGCGTTGCTGCGCGCGGGGACGGGAACGGCGTGCCATCACTGGCCTCCCTCGGTGGTCGATGGGCGCCAGACACCGACGAACGTGCCGCGGCAGCGCCAGCGGCCGAGGCAGTCGATGTAGCCGCCGAAGGGGTAGAGCTTGAACAGCGCGGTGAGGTCGTCGGTGGTGGCGATGAACCGGCCGTGGATGGCGCGGCAGGGCTTGCAGGTGTTGCTGTCCATCTGTTCGCTGGCGTAGAGCGCGCCGGACGTGGTGACGGTCGCGAACGTGGCGAGACGGCCCTGGTTCTGGGCGTCGGTCAGGGCGCCGCCGAGTGCGGTCTCGGTCGGCGCGGTGGACAGCTCGTTGAGGAACGTCTCGGTGTGCGACGCGACGGCGTCGGCGTCGGGCTCCGGCCCGGCGACCCGGGCGGCTTCGCGGGATGCGGTGAGCGCGTAGCGGCGGCCCTCGAACTCGGCGATCTCCCGCGCGGCCGCCTCCAGGTCGGCGGCCGTCGGCCACTCCGCGGTGAGGTGGACGCCGGCGGCGGAGGCCTCGGCGACGGCGTGCCCGGCCGCGGTCTGGGCGAAACTGGCCATGGCGTCGGCGAGGGTGGTGGTGGCGTGGGCGGTGTCGACGGTGAGGTAGGCGAGGTCGCTGCGGTCGCCGTCCGGGCCGAGCGCGGCGCGGATGGCGGAGACGAGCTGGCTGATCCACTCGCCGACGATGCTGGCGCTCCAGGTCGCGACGAGGGTGGCGAGCGCGGTCTCGAAGGCGGCCTGCAGCGGGGCCAGGTCGACGTCGTCGACGCTGTCGGGGTCCTCGGCCGGCCAGTCGCCGACGGGTGCCGGGTAGTCGGCGTTGCGCACCAGCTGCCGGACGGCGGAGAGCGTGCCGTGGGGTTCCTCGGCGGCGGGGAGGCCGCGGAGGAACGCGGCGAACAGCGCCGACGGTTCGGTGGGAGCGCCCGGCTCGGCTACCGCCGCGCCTTCCGAGCCGGGCGCTGCTTCGGGGCCCGCGGGCATGTGCCCGAACGTGGGCTGCGGGGCGGGCTTCTCCCACGTGAGGGCGTCGGGCAGGTCGAGTGCTTCCTTGACGCTGTCGCCGTCGTAGCCGGCGTCGATGTAGGTCTTGGCGGCGGTGGCTTTCGAGGTGCGTTCGGCGTTGTCGGCCTCGCGGTCCTCCGGCACCGGGGACTCGTAGTCGAACTCCAGCGTCTTCGCCGCGTCCGGGCCGTACAGCGGCAGCAACCGGCCGTTCCAGGCGTTGCGCCACCGGTTGAGCCGCGGGACGGTCAGCCACTCGGCGAACACGGCCTTGCCGGCCTCGGCGACGGCGCGGTTGACGTCCTCGGTGATGCCGAGCATCGACTTCGGGAACCCGTAGGCCTCCATGATCGCGTCGCGGGAGACGCCGCGGAGGTCGGTGAACTGCATGTCGCGCTGGGAGTACTTGCGGTCGACCCACTTGCCCTGTTCGAGGATCGCGACGCGGTGCGCGCGGGCGACGCCGCGGTGCTGCTCCTCCCACCGCATGGTGAGCTCGTCGAACTCGTCGTCGGTGAGGCGCTTCTCGACCTCGATGATCCCGCCCGGCGAGGCGTCGTTCTTGAAGAAGTTCGCGTTCCAGCGGGCCGCGTAGTCCGCGGACATGATCTCGGTCAGGACGGTGCCGACCGGGCCGAGCCCGCGGTAGGGGTCGACGGGGTTCGGGCGGCGGATGTGGATGACCTCGTCGATCCGGAGCGGGACCTGCTCGCCGTCCGGGGAGGTGTAGATCCAGCCGGTCAGGTACTTCGTCGGGTGCGGGACGGGGTCGAGCCGGTCCGGGCGGATCGGCCACAGCTCGAGCGGGAGGCTGGAGCGGCCGGAGCGGGCGACCAGCAGCGCGGCTTCGCCGGGGAGGTCGAGGTGCTGCTGGGCCGTTTCCAGCAGCGTCATGCGGTCGAAGAACGCGTTCGGCTTGTTGAGCAGGTCGAGGGCGGCGTGGCTGGTGACCTCGACGCGGTCTTCCTTCTTCCCGGTCTTCGACTTGCGGTAGAGGTGCCATTCGACGCCGGCGACGGCGGTGCTCGTCTTGTCGACGATGCCGAAGACGGTGCCGTTGAGGGCCATCATGTCGAGCTGGGCTTTGGCGTCGCGGCGGCTGAAGACGCCGGAGAAGCGGCCGGAGGCGCTGCGGGAGACGAGCGGCGCGGGGCTGTCGTTGCGGACGCGGGGGGCGAGGGCGCCGAGGAGGCTAGCCACGGCGGGCCGCCGGCTTGATGCGCTGCTCGATGTCGGCGCGGAATTCGACGACGAGGCAGGACACGGCGACGGCGATCCAGCCGGCGATGGTGGACCAGGTGAACATGCCGATGCAGGCGGCGGTGCAGGCGGCGAGGACCCAGAACAAGGGCAGGACGTAGCTGAGCGCGGGGCGGAGCAGGGCTCCGAGGGCGGCCAGCATGATCGCTGTATACCTGTCCAACTGCTCAGATGAACAGCTGCGCATGGCTGTGGGCGCGGTGGCGCGCCGAAATGCACACTGTGGTGTATGCGCAGGACAAGCCTTGTGTCTAGAACTAGGCAGCTGTACAGTTCTAGACATGAACGAGTCGAGCAAGATGCCCGCCCACAAACTCCCTGGCGTCTCGATCGCCGCCGCATCGGCGAACTTCCAGCGGCTCAGCGAAGTTCTGCGCGAAGCCAGCGACAGCCTCGCCAAACTGACCGAGGAGCACCGCGAGATCGTCGTCTCGGCCGTACGTGAAGGCATGTCCGAGGCCGCTGTCGCCCGCGAGGCAGGCATCAGTCGCCAGACCGTCCGCGACTGGGCAGGCAAGCCCAAGCGTGGCGACATCGTCACCGCCGAGCCCTACGGCGACACTGAGCCCGGCGAGCCGTTCCACACCGGACCGATCACCGGCCCGTACGTGCCGCGCACCGACCACCTCGGCGCGCGCCCGCCCGCCGACGCCGCGTGGGTCGACGACGGCGACCCACAAGGCCCGTGGATGGTGAAGGCCAGCACGATCAAGATCGTCGGCCGCTGAACATGCGAGAGGCCCCCGGAGCACGATGCTCACGGGGCCTCTCCAGCTGGCCGCTCGTCCCGGCGGGCGCCAACTGCTGCGCTCGGGAGTCTACCTCCGTCGGGAGCTGAGCCCGCGGATGCGGGGCCGCGCGCCGAAGTCCCGGTCCATCACCAGGTACCGCTCACCGTCGCACCCGTGGTCGTTCTCCTTCACGGGCTCCTCCTTGGTCTTCTTGTCCGACCACACGTAGCCGCCCTTCTCCTCGACCGTCGAGCACGGCAGCTTCCGCTCGTCCAGGGCCGTGTCCCGCTCGAGCAGTGCGCCTTCGAGGTAGTAGATCCGCGGCCGGCCGTCGCCCGCGATCTTCAGGCGGGATTGCACGGCCTCGATGCCGGTCTTCACGCGCTTGTCCGCCGCGGTCGTCGACATGCCGAGCTTCCGCTCGAGCGTCGCCCGGTCCTCGGCGTCGTGGTCGCAGATGATCGCCCGCGGCTTCGGCTCCGTCCACTCCCGCAGGCCTGCGCGGACGTCGTCCTGCACGTCCTCGGGGCGCAGCACGCTGCGCTTCGGGAGCCGCTTCTCGTCGACGACCCGCGTCACCGCGAGCAGGATGTCGAGCGCGTGGTCCTCGACCAGGCGCTGCGTGCGGTAGATCTCCCGGTACAGGTAGAGCCGGCCGTCCGGGTCCTCGGCCCAGCACTGCAGGACCAGGGGGTTGGTGAATCCGAAGTCGACAGACCACCAGCGCGTCCAGGCGGCCGGGATCTTCCCGTCGGGGAAGATCCGCGCGCCGGACCGGGTGACGGCGTCCCAGCCGATGACGTGGGTGTCGCGGTCGAACCCCTCGTAGATGACGCCTTCGGCGGCGACCCACAGGCCTTTGCGCAGACGCAGGTAGCGGACGCCGGTGAGGCCGTCGAGGATCCCGATGTAGGCGACACCCTCGCTGGTCTTGGTGCCGTCGCGGTTGAACAGGCGCGGGTTGTCCTCGTGGCGGCAGTTCAGCATGGTGGTCTTGCCGGCCTGGCAGCGCTGGTTGAGCCAGTGGGTTTCGGCGTCGGGGTTGGTGTCGGCCATCAGCTGATGGAAGCTGAGTTTGCCGTTGCGGAGGCGGGTGAGGAGCTTCTCCCAGTCGTCTTCGGAGATCTCGATGGCTTCCTGCACGTAGATCACGTCGTACTCCGACGACATGATCTTGGTGGGGTTGTCCATGCCGCCGACGACGATGCGTGAGCCGTTGCTGTACTTGTACGCCGATGGTTCCTTGGCGCTGCCGCCGAAGAACTTCAGCACCCCGGTGGTGAGCGCCTCGGCCGCGACCTTCTCCTCGAAGGTGACCAGGCCGGTGCTCGTGAGCGACACGTGTGTCTTGCGGAGCACCAGGGCGCGCATGCCGGGGTTGAGGAGGCACATCAGGTGCACCTTCTCCAGGCACGCGCGGGACTTGCCGGTGCCGGCCGGGCCGGACATGAGGACCTCGGTGTCGCGGCAGTGCAGGAGCTGCTGCGCGCTCCCCCACGGCTCGTAGGCGTGCTCGAGCACCGCGGGCGCGGTCATGGTCTCTGCTCGCGCAGCCAGGCGCGACGTTCGCGGCGACGCCACCGCCTCTTACTGATCACGTGCAGTGCGCGGTTCGGGTAGCTCTGGCAGTCTCGGCACCAGCAGCCGGTGGTGTGCGCCGGCTTCCCCAGCATGCGGCCGTTCACGGTGCTCATGCGTCCAGTGTGCGTCACGGTGGTCATTCCACCCAGCCCGCGAGGCACGGACACAACCGCGTCTTCAGGCCGCCGTCCAATGTCGTCAGCCTGATGAACACGCCCTTGTCGGCCCACGCATCGACCTCGTGCTCGTCGAGGACTTCGAAGCACCGGCCGTAGGAGAGTGCTCACTGCGATCGTGGTCGCAGGTGCACTCGCCACGGAACTGTGCGCTCACGGCGCGGGCAGCTTCTGCGCGGCGATCATGTCGAAGCAGCCCGGGCAGAGGATCCCGCCCGGCCCGGCCGGGACGCTGCCGCACTTCGAGCACAGCCGGCCCCTCGACCTGGGCGACGCCGGCGAGTTGGTCAGACATCGGGGGTCTCCTCCTTCTCGGCGGTCTTGATGATCGAGTCGACGGTCGGAGCCTTGACGCCGAGCACGGCGGCGATGCGGTACTTGGACCAGTTCGCTGCGCGGGCTGCGACGACGGCTTCCTGCCTGCGGGTGCGGGCTTGCTGGGTGGTCTTGGCGGCCTTGTCCACGGCTGCTTGCGCGGCGCGTAGCTGGGCCTCGATGTCGTCCATCACCGGAGCATACACCAGTGTGCGCACACCCCCTTGTGCTACACACACCAGTGTGCCTATACTGGTGTCACACCGCGAGCCCCGGAGGACCAGATGACCGAGCAGCCCACCCCCACCACCGCCCAGATCGACGACATGCGCGACGTCCTCAAGGACCGCTTCCCCGCCGCCACCACCGCCCCCGAAGCCAACATCCTCCGCAAGATCGAGAACACCTGGCGCGGCGGAGTCGCCGGCTTCCTCGCCGACAACTACGGCAAGTAGCACCACCGCCCCCGGCCGAAAGGCCGGGGGCCAAGCCCCCGCCGCGCTTCGGGCGCCGCCGGTACACGACCGAGCAGGGGCACGAGGGGCCGGCTGTGGAACCAAGGTGGCCGGGCAATGCGGGTCGCTCCCCGTACGCCCGGAGTTCCCGCCACAGCCGCGGTGCCGTGAGGTCGCGCCTCCGGCACGCGCCCGCCCGACTGGCCAGCGAGGCGGGCGCAACCCCAGCAACCCCACTTACACATACCGGTGTACACACACCGCTTGACTAGACATAGCGCTGTGCGTACACTGGTGTCACACCGGAGAGAGCGAGGACCCGATGACCACCACCGCCCACACCGCCAAGTGCAAGCGCTGCGGCCGGACCCTCCGCTCCCTCGACAGCATCGCCCGCGGCATGGGCCGCACCTGCGCCCGCAAGGCCCGCCAGGAAGCCGCCGCCCGCCTCGTCCTCGCGAACTACTCCCCCGTCCAGGTCGAGAAGGTCCGCGAGCTGCTCGCCGACGGTGGCATCGCCCGCGTCGACCGCCACACCTTCGAGGTCGTCGCCTCCAACGGCACCGACCGCTACGCCGTCGACACCACCCACGCCAGCTGCACCTGCCCCGCCGGCCAGAACGGCCGCCAGTGCTACCACCTCGCCGCCGCCACCCTGGCCGCGGCCTGACCGTCCAGAAGGGACACGCCATGTCGGAACCGCAGGACACGCAGGAAGAACCCCGCGAGGGCGACCAGCGCGACGGCCAGACCTTCACCGGCGGCCGCTGGATCGAGGACGACCAGCCCGGCGACGACTGGTGACCGACCTCAGCATCGACGTCACCCGCACCTGGTGCGGACGCACCCGGGCCCGCCTCACCGGCCGGGCCCGGGGCGTCACGGTCGACGTCGAGGTCACCGGGTGGCGCCGCACCTCCGTCCTCGCCGAAGCCCAGGCCACGTTCGAAGCCGTCGCCGCCGACCCCACCCACCCGCTCCCCCAACCCCAGAGGAACCGGATGCTCCGCGCGCTGCTGCTCTCCGCCGTGCTCCTCCTCGGCGCCCCGACCGTGGCCGACACGCCAGGACACCACGAGTTCGCCGACGACGCCCCGCTCGACGCCAGCCAGGTCGTCGACGGCCGCGACCTGTACGGCGAGCTGATCTGCCGCCCGGGCGACACCGTCCCGGCCAGCTGCGAGATCGACTACCACCCCTCCGAGTCCTGAAAGGACACCGCGATGATCCCCGGTTTCACCGAGTGGCTGGAGACGCTGACCGACGACGAGCTGCGCCACTTCATCAGCCGGACCTTGCCGGAGATGAACAAGGCGGCGCAGGCCGAGTTCGGTGTGCGGCTGGAGCTGCTCCGGGTCGCGCCGCGGCCCGCCCCCACGCCCGCGCCCGCTCCCGTGCGGCACGGTACCGGCTGCCCGCCCGGGTGCTGCGGCGTCGGCGTCCGGCAGTGGCGCTGACCGACGCGGAGCGCGAGGCGGTCGCGACGTTGACCCGGACGCTCCGGAACATGCCGCTGCCGGTGCTGCGGAAGATGGCCGCGTCCGCGTCGCCGACCACCGCGGCGGTCGCGCGGGTGCTGCTGGAGCACCGGCCGGACGCCGAGCCGAACCGCCACGTGATCTTTCCAGCCAGCTGAGCCGAAACGACCCGCGCCGGGAGGCGTGGGCGTCCCCGGAATCGAGACCGGGCTGACGAGGGCTCCCCCGTCTGACACACCCAAGGCGTTCGCCGACAATCCCTGTTGCGGTCGAACCATGCCATTTTCAGGAGGATCCGTTGACCACCCCCCAGGGCATCGCCGCCGCGCTCCGCGCCATCGAGGAGCCGGCCAACCCCACGCCCGACCTGATGTCCGCCGTCGACGCGGCCGTCCAGCAGTCGCTCGCGAACATCGACAACATGGTCGCGTCGGCCGCGCAACACCTCGACAGCGGCTCGCCGAACCTGACCGACATCCAGGGCGCCGCCGAGCGCGCGAAGGCGAGCATCCAGACGTCCGGCGAGAGCGCGAAGGCGGACCTCGACAACCTCTGGACCGACGTCGCCGACGTGCTCGTCGCGATCGACCGGGCAGCCGACGCCATCGGCGCGGTCTGAAGAGCCGAGCTGTACCCGTTCGCCCGGAACCCGGAGATCGGGAAACCGGCGCGGCGCCTCGACCGTGAGCTCGACGAGGTCGAGCAGCAGCTGATCGAACGCGCCGCGCACGGCCTCGACACCGAGGACCAGCGGGCCCCGCGAGGACAACCTGCGGGAAGCCCGCGGCGGGCTGAACTAGCGAAGGCCCCCAGCGTGATGCTGGGGGCCTTCGTCGTTGCGCTCAGGCGGTCACCGTGGGGTCCACTCGGGTGCACGCGTCGGGCGGGGTCAGCACGTGGCCGGCCGCGTCCCGGCCGCAGTCGTCCGCGTCGAGGACGGCCGACACGGGCCCGTCGAACCTGACGAGGGAGCCGGTCGGGTAGTGCGCGGGCGGCCGCGGCTCCTCCCCTGGCGCCACCTCGACGGCGACGCGGGTGAGGTCGTAGTCGAGGAGCGTCTTGCCGCACCAGCCGCAGCGCTGCCGCATGAAGCGGCCGCCGAGGGTGATGCACTCGCCTGGGATGTGGGTCTCGCTCACGCGTTGACCTCGCCGTGCTCCGGGTCGTCGGCGTGCCCCTGGGCCCAGGTGATGCATTCGTCGCGGGTGCCGTTGTGCGTCCAGGGTTCTTGCTGGGCGGTTTGGCAGCGGTAGCAGGTGGCGGTGTAGTGGTCGGGGTCGGTTTCGGCGGGGCCGTTGTAGGTGGTGGTGATCGCGGTCCAGTCGGGCCAGGTGGTGGGGGTGGGGTCGGGGGTGGGGTCGGTCATGAGGTCTCCTCAGGCTCGTCGGTGGATTCTCCGGCCGGTCCGGCTTCGATCGTGGCGTCGCGCTCGAGGACGACGACCTGGTGCCCAGGGAACGCGGCCTTCGCCACCTGGCAGTACTCGTGGAACTCCTGGGCGGTGTAGTCGCGAAGGTCAGGCGCGGGGCGGATGGTGACGACGTCGCCGGGCGCCAGCTGCAGCCGGGAGGCCTGCTCGACGATCGCGCCGGTCTCGGCGGCCTGCGCGATCAGCTCGGCGGAGACGCCGGCGTAGGCCGTGACGCGTTCGGCGGGGAGTTCGTTCGCCTGGTGGAACTTGTCGACGATGGAGGTCATGGCGGCGTGGTGGTCGGCGTCGTCGGGGGTCTGCCATTCGATGACGAGGGCCCAGTGCTTCACGCGGTCACCTCCTCGGCGGTCGCCGTGGCCGGCTCGGTGGGCTTCGGGGCGAGCCAGCTCCACTGGTAGTGGTAGACGTCGCCGGGCAGCCACGTCCGGATGAGCCGGTGCCGCTCGGGGATGTTGTGGTCCTTCTCCGCGCGCAACTCCCAGGCGTCGCGGCCGACGATGGCGAGGTCGTCGAGGGACACCTCGAGGGAGAGGCTGTGCTTCACCAGCTCGGGGCGCGGCTTCTTCGGCTTGGCGCGGCGGGTCACAGGTCGGTCCCTTCGGGCAGCGGCCACGGCGCGACCTGGTCGACGGTCACGGTCTCGACGACACCGGCGCCGTCGACGAACACGACGTTGCCGTTGTCGCCCCGCTGCAGCCGGGTGAGGGTGACCTTGCCGTTGTCGACGGTGATGTCGCTCGGGATGGGAACGTCACCGGGCTCGATGTCGTGCGCGCGCAGGAACTCGCCGATCGTGGCGATCACGTCTTCCTGGTAGCGGGTGATGCTGTAGGTTGTCACGCTTTTGTCCTGTCGTTGGTGGGTTTTTGTCAGGTGAGCCGGCGGTGTCGTCCGCATGTGCAGCCGGGTGGACATCGGCGGCCGCCGCGAGCCTTCGCACGGGCGGACATCTTGGCGCGGGCCTCGTCGCTGACCGTGTGCCCCATCTTCGAGGCGCTGATCTTCGCCCGGGTTTCCGACGTGTGCGGGTGAGAACGATGGCGGCCGCACACGCAGCCCGGCTCGCAGCTGCGGGAACCGAGCACAGTTCGGTTCGCGGCCTGGACGTCGGCCGTTGCCCATCGGCAGTTGCTGGGCTCGTAGTCACCGGCCGGGTCGATCCGGTCGATGGTGGTGCCGTCGGGCCGCTCACCCATGTCGACGAGGAACGCCTCGAACGAGGCCAGCCACCGCGCGCAGACGGTGATGCCGCGGCCGGCGTAGTGCTCGTAGTTGGCGTGGTTCGGGTTGGTGCAGCGTTGGATCATGCTGCGGTAAGAGGTGTAGGTGGGGCTGTGGCCGCCGCGCCAGGTGTGCCCGTGCTTGAAGTTGGTCACTTCAGTGTCTCCAGGTCCACCCCGTTGACCCGGATCTCCAAGGCCGCATTCACTCCGACCTCCTGCTTCACCGGCACAGCCAGGCCGTAGAGGCGCATCACCTCGACCGCGGCCTTGCGGACCTCGGCCAGCGCGGCCAGCTTCGGGCCGTCGTCGAGCACCGGCGCGCCGGCACCTTCGGCGATCTCGGCTTCGCCGTCGCCGTTGATGTACGGCTTGCCTTCGCGGACCAGGCGGCCGTTCGAGTGCGCCCAGTGATCTTTCTGCGCGATCGCGTACGCCTCGTCGATCACCTGGTTGAACAGCTCGCCGAGCTCGGCGCGGTGGTTCGCGGCTTCGCGGGCGGGGATGGCTGCGAGTGCGGCGGTGTAGCGGTCGCTCATGTACTGGCGGGTGAACGGCCGTTCGCTGTCGCCGTCGGGGCCGGACCAGCCGGTGCGTCCGTACTTGTCCAGCATGAGCCGGCCGATTTCGTCGAATGGGACGCGTTTGCGGCGGAGGGCGATGATGTCCGCGTCCATGGCGGCGGCGCGTTCCCGTTCTTCGGGGCTGCGGTTGTCTTGGCCTTGTGCCATTGGGGGTTCACGTCCTCTCGGGTGTTGTGGGCGGGCTGGTGCTGGGTTCAGTGTGCGCTCGGGTGTCGAGTCCGATGTGGATTCGTGCGCCGATGGCGTTGCAGTAGCGGACGATGGTGGACATCTGGGAGTCGCGGTGGTCGTTCTCGATCTGGTAGACGCGGCCGATGTTCGTGCCGAGCCGGTCGGCGACTTGGGCGGCGGAGAGGCCTGCTTGTTCGCGGAGGCTACGGAGGTGTCGGCCGATGCCGGTGCCGGTGTTGGTGGTTCGGGTGGTCATCTCCACCACCGCCGTGCGCGGTCGAGGGCGCGGCGCCACCACGGGCGCAGGTAGCGGCGGCACGCCACGCAGCGTGTCGGGCTGGTGGTCGTCCAGATGTGCTGGTGCGCGCGCGGGCGGCGGGCCGCGCCGAACTCCAGCTTCGGCCCGTACGGGGCGGTGTTCGCGACGGCCTCGTCGGCGGCCGCCCGGACGGCGTCGAGCACGGCGCCCCGGTCCACGCCGTCGTTGACGTGGGCGACGAACTCGCGGTCCGCCTCGACGAGCCACGCCGGGTCGCCGAGGATAGCGCCGCTGGGCAACTCGACCACGGCCTTCAACCCAGACTCTGCCTCGGCCTGTTCGAGCCACAGCCGGTACGGGGTTGACTCCTGGACGGTCTCGACGAGCTCCACTCGCGTGCCGACGAGCCCGGGGTACAGCTCCCAAGGCTCGCCCGGCGACGCCTTCGGCACGGCGGCCCACTGCTCGCGGGTGAGCTTGATCGGCTCCGGCGGCGGCCTGAGCGGGGCGACCTTCTCCAGCGCCTCGACGATCGTCTCGTAGCTGATCGTCTCGGCCGCGGTCGTCGTCACGGGCGGCACGCTGCCGGGCGCCGGGCGGGGCACGCCGAGGGCCTTGTACGCGGCGTCGAGCGGTTCGTCGGTGACGGCCTGGCGGATCAGCTCGGCGACGAACGTCTCGTCGAGGCCGCCGTGCGCGTTGAGGTCGTCGGCCATGGCGAGCAGCTCGGCGGCGGGCGGCGGCGTCGGCAATGGCTGCTCGTAGAGGCACCGGGAGATCGGCGCTGGCACGGCGTCGCCGTGGTCGCCGGGTAGCCGGATCAGGCCGCCGGTGGCGAACGGGCGAGTCTCACCGGGGTACGGGCGGGCGGGGATCTCCGGTGCGGGGTCGCCGGTGGTGCAGTGGTCGCCGACGTCCTTGCTGATGTGCGCGCCGACGGTGCCGGTCTTCGGCCACCGGCGGGCAGGGGTCTCGGTCACGGGGTCCTCCTGAGTTCGTTCTGGATCGCGGGCCAGTCGGCCGGCCGCCACAGCACGGAGTGGTCGCCGAGCTGGTCGAGCCACAGGTCCTGATCCGGGGTGGTGCGGCCGCGGCGGGACTTCAGCTCGGCGAACAGCACGACGCCGTCGCGGGCAAGGACGAGGTCGGGGAAGCCAGGGTCGCCGGACATCGGGGTGCGCCAGCCCTTCGCGGTCTGCGCCGGGCGGA
This sequence comes from Amycolatopsis sp. NPDC004378, assembly GCF_053602455.1. NCBI lineage: Bacteria > Bacillati > Actinomycetota > Actinomycetes > Pseudonocardiales > Pseudonocardiaceae > Amycolatopsis > Amycolatopsis sp. NPDC004378. Next base: position 101,165 of record NZ_JBSGDR010000011.1, on the reverse strand, counting down.
AGTGCGCGGCACGCCAGCCGTACAGGCGGGCCGTCTGCAGGACGCGTTGCTGCAGCTCCTCTTCGGACAGCTCGTGCTCAGCCATCCTCGCGTTCCTCGCAGTCCAATGCGGGCGCGCCGAAGTTGCCGTCACGCCAGCGGATCTGGTCCGCAGTAAGCGGTGCGTCGGTGGTGCGCAGCCAGTCGAGCCACGCCTTGCTCGGCGTGCCGCACACGGTCAGATCGAAGCCTGGCTTGACGACGCGGGACAGGATCGTCACGGAGCCTCCTGGGCGATGTAGTCCCGGGTGCGCTGGTACTTCTCCGGGGTGGTGTGGCCGTCGTACGTGCCGCCGTAGGCCGGCATGTGCCACGACACCTGGCCGGTGGGGAGTTCGATGTAGACGACCGGCCAGGCGGGCTCGGCGGGGTCGAGGGCGATGCCGACGACGTAGCCGAGCTCGGCGGCGATGCCGAGCGCGCGGACGACGAGCGGGTAGCGGATGACGTAGTTGGTGTCGTTGCGCTCGATCTCGGCCAGGAGGCGTTTCAGCGCGTCGGTGCCGAACCGGCGGCGGGTGGCGCGGACGATCGTGGCGAGGTGCTCCTGGCCCTCGGCGTCGAGTTGGCCGCCGCCGTGGACGACGACCGGCTCGCCGTCGATGTCGTAGCCGCGGCAGGTGTCGTCAGGCATGGGGCACCTCGTGGTCGGTGTCGGTGAAGGGCTGGACGGGGCCGCCGTCGACGATGCGGCCGGACGGGTCGGGCGGCGTCACGTCCGGCTCGGCGGGCCGCTTGGCGGCGGGCAGCTCCGGCAGCCACGGCGTCTCGTCCTCGGACTCGAACCGCGCGCACGGCCGGTCCCCGCACACGTCGTCGTACACCGCCGGGCAGTGCCGGGTGGGGATCTGCCGGCACGGGTGCACCGGCTCCATCGGGCCGGAGAACCGGGGGCGCACGGGCTGCTCGGTGGGCTGGTCGCCCTGCAGCGCGGCGCGGATGGCGGTGAACGTGTGCCCGGCGGAGACCTCACCTTGCTTGCCGCGCCACCACGTGTCGCACAGCGCGAGCACCGCATCGCGCATCTGGTCGCGCTCGCGAACCGCCTTGCGGTAAGCGTCGCTCATCGCGACCGCCGTCTGCCGCTCCGCGTCCCGCTCGGCGCGGACTTCGGCGGCGTGGACGCTGACCGCGCGCCCATCCGGGGTGCCGAGCGCTTCGCGGACCCGGGACAGAACCCAGCCGGCGCGGGTCCCGGATTTCGCTGTGGAGCGCCACTCCTCGAGTTCGGCGTCGAGGTCGCGGCACTGGCGGTGCCAGTTGTCGGCGTCGATGCGTGCGGCGCGGGCCCAGTGCGACAGCAGCTGCGGGTCGGCCAGCACGGCGAGGACGACCTTGTGCCACAGATCGCGCTCGATCCCGTCGGCGGCCAGCTCACCTTCGAACATCGCGTTGTGCCCGCGCTCGGCCGCGGCGTCAAGCAGCTCGAAGCTGCCGGCTCCGTTCTCGTCCGGCTGGGTCCAGTCGGCGAGCGAGAGCGCCGCCGCGGCAATGCAGGCGTCGCGCAGGTTCCAGGCCCGCACCGTAACGGTGAACGGCAGCCCGGCTGGCTGTTCCTCGTCGACGTACGGGCCGTCGCCGACGCGGTGTGCACCCTGGATGTCGACGGTGAAGTGGAACTGGTGGCCGTTTTCGGCCGGGTTCGGCTCAGCCACGGGCGTTCTCCTGGAGTGGGTTGGCGGCGTACCACTCGATGGCGTCGCGGACGGCGGCGAAGTGGGCGCTCGGGTTGCGGCGGTAGTTGTCCGTGATGGCGGTGTTCAGGTCGCGCGGGAGCCGGGCCCAGTCGGCGGGGCAGGCGAGGCGGTGGCGCGGGATCTGCGCGCCGCACTTGCCCGGGCAGGCGTGGGTCCGGTCAGCCACGGCCGGCCTCCTCGCGCTCGGCGCGGGCCCGCTCGACGGCCGCGTGGAACTGCGGCAGCGTCGGCATGAAGACCTCGAGCTTCGGCGTGAACCGGGCGATGCGCGGCCCGGGCGAGCAGCTCGGCGACGTCGTGCGGCCGTCGGGACCTTCTGCCACCGTCCAGACTCCGCCGGGGATGGTGTCGCCGGGGAAGAACACCCGCGGCGCGCGGCGTTTCCGCTCCTCGAACAGCTCGACCGGGGCGAGCATGCCGCGGGCGGCGAGCGCGCGGACGGCGGCGTAGTCGACCGGGGCCGGTGCGCCGTCGGCGGACACGCCCAGCTCCTCCGCTGACGCGGCGTGGACGACGTAGGCGGCGTCGGTGATCAGCTGCTCGGCAGCGGCCTCGACGTTGAAGTCAGGCACGGGTGACCACCTCCCATTCGCCGACGGGCCGGCGGACAACCTCGGTGGTGTCGGGGTCGAGTTCGGCCTGCTTCCGCGCGGTGGCCTCGGACGCAGGTACAGCGACGGCGTTCGCCACGTCGGCGAGCCGGTACGCCCACTGCTCGCCGACCATCCGGGTCCAGCCCTCGGCGAGCATCCGGTCGGCGGCGGCCCGCGCGCCCCGGCAGTGGTCGCACAGGGCCTCGGCCGGGTGCAGGGGCGCGCCGGACCACCGCGCCGAGACGATCAGCTCAGCGAGCCTCTCGCGGGCTGAAACCTGGGGGTCGGTGTCCTTACCCTCGGAAGCGATCTTCTCCGCTCCTGCGCAAGATCGGCCGCCCGTTTCGGGCACCTCAGCAAGATCAGGCCGCTGGGTTCGGCGCACCGCACCGGCAACCGACTCAGCCACGGAGCGCCTCCCCCGACCGCGCACCCGGCTTCCCACGCCGCGCCGACCTCGGCCCCCCGTCGCCGCCCGAAGCCGCCTCCGACGCCTCAACCGCAGCACCGAACGCAGCCAGCTGCTCCGCCGACAACTCCCCCGGCATCGACAGCACCACACCCGGCCCGGAGCCCCGCGCCTCGACGCCGGCCAGCAACGCGTACCCCACCGCGATCGTCGCGAACGGCGTCGCGTTCGCCGAGAACCCGCTCGCGATCTGCCGCTCCGCCAGCGCCAGGTACTCCCGGGCCTTCGCCGCCGACGAGGCCTCCACGGGCGCGAGACCGTCGTCCTCGACGGGAAGTGCGCTTTGGTCAGTTGGGTTGGTCATGGGTTCTCCTGGGGGTTGAGGCGGCTGTTGTGGTAACCGCGGAGGGGTTTTCGGCCGCCCCATAGGGGTGTGCAGCGTTGGCGTGGGGCGGCGTGGCAGGCGGGGCATTCGCGCAGGAGGGGGCTGGTTTCCTGCTCGATTCGGAGGTCGTGGGCGGGGACGTAGGCCTGTTCGGCGGTGTCCTGCCAGAGGCCTTGGCGGAGGTTGGCGCGGCCTTTGCGGCGGGTCACGGCGGGCCTCCGGGGTCGGCGCGGCGGATGGCGTCGAGTTCGGCGCGGGCGGCCTGGCGGGCGGGGTCGCCTTCGCCGGTGCGCGGCGCCCAGCGGCGGCGGCCACGTGGCAGGGCGAAGGCTTCGCCGATGAGGTCGCGCATGCGGCGGCGGTGTTCGTCGCTGGCCGGCTGGGCGGCGGGGAGTGCGACGTACTGGGGCGGTTGGCCGTGGCCTGTGGTGATCTTGGTGGTGATGTGGCCGGGCATGAGGAAGTCGGTGTTGCGGGCGTAGTGGTCGTGGATGGCATCGACGGCGGCGTCGAAGGTCCAGCGGCCGCGGGTGGCGGCTTCGCGCCAGGCGGCGACGTTGAGTTCGCCGGGGCGGCGGTTGTCGTAGCCCATGGCGACGGCGAGGAGGGCTCGGATCTGGTCGTCGGTGAGCATCAGGCTCCTCCGGGGAGTGCGCGGAGCGCGGGCTGGTGGGGCTGGCCGCCGGCGAGGAGTTGGGCGGCGTAGGCGTCGGTGGCGTTGGCTGCTGCGCCGACGGGTGTGGGCTTCGAGGTGGCGCCGTCGGCTTCTTTCCGGAGGTCGTCGACGAGGGCGCCGAGCATGCGGGGGCCGATGCCGGTGCGGGTGTTCCAGCGTTCGAGGGCGGCGGTGAGTTCGGGTTCGGTGGCTTCGGCGAGGAGCGTGGCGACTTCGATGGCGAGGGCGGTGCGGGTGCCGCTGGTGAGGCGTCGGCCGATGGCGCGGTCGACGAGCCGGTAGGCGGCGGCGCTGTGCGGGCCGGTCGCTCCGCGGCCGCGCGCGTTGCCTACGGGAGCTGCCTCGAAAAGCCTCGCTTCTTCTTTCTCTGTCTCTGTCTCTGTCTCTGTCTCTGGCGATGTTTTGCGATCGCTTCCCGATCGCATATGCGAGTCGCTAGACCGATCGCTATGCGATCCCTTGGGGGGTGGCTGATCCGGCGGTGCGGCGCCCTCGACGCAGTACCTGCAGTCGGGGTCGAACTTGCCGGGGACCTCGTGCCATCGCACGTGGTTGCCCTTTCGCGCACCCTCCTTCTTGGCCTCGATCTTCTCCGCGATCTCGCCGGCCGAACGCTGGTGCTCGAGGTAGTCGTGCATCACGATGTGGTCCGCGTAGACCTCGACGAGACCCGCGACCGCGAGCTCGGCGCGAGCCTTGGACGTGCCGCGCTTCTTCCACACCGCGAGCGGAACCCGTCCGTCGGTGCGGTGCCGCGAGCACCAGCCCCACGTCGTCACGAGCAGGCGGAAGCCCTTGTCGGACAAGGCCGCAGTCTTCGGGTGGTCTTCGATTCCGTCGTGGACGCGGATGTAGGTGCGCTCGTCGGCCATCAGGCGTCTGCTCCCCTCGTGCTCGGGTGCGCCGGGACGCCGAGACGGTCGCGGATCCGGCCGGTGGTGTAGGTGGTCATGAAGGTGTGCTGCGCGATCTCGACGTCGGTCCAGCCGTCTGCCCAGAGGTCGTAGACGAGGTGCTCGCGGTCGGCCTGCTCGAGCAGCTCTGCGGGGAGCTGGCCGCGCCTGCAGGCGTCGATGAGGCGCGAGCGCGAGATCGGGGCCGTTGCGGGCTTCTCGGCCAGCACGGCGCGTGCGCGGTACGCCATCGGGGTACACCTCCTCGGGGTGGTGGGGTGCTCTGCCCCGGGCAGGCCTGGAGTCCTGTGCCCGGGGCAGAGCAGTTCGGGGTGCCGCCCGCCCGGCGCCGTGGCTGGAACCGGGCGGCCGGGGCGGGCGGCGGGGTGCGGAGGTGGGGCCGGGCGCGGTCGGCGCTCCCCTCCGCGGCGTGCTGGCCGAGCCCCCTGGCCCGGCCAGCGAGGTCACTGCGGCGCGGTCAAGGCCTTCGGGGACACGCCGAGCAGCACCGGCGAATTGATGTCGCCGTTGACCGTCGCGACGACGTCCTGGAAGGCCTCACGCACCACGAGGTCCGGCCGCAGCAAGGCGAAGCCGATGCCGAGCCGTCCCTCGCGCAGACGCCACCGCAAGCGCGCGGTGAGCTCCTGCATGGGTGTGCCCACGAACGGCGCCAGCCGCACCGTGAAGGTCGCCGGCACCTCGAAGGTCCCCTTGCCCACGCCGACCTTCGCGTCGGTCTGCTCGTTCCACGTCATCTGGACGTCGCCGTTGTCGACGCGCACGACGCGGGAGTAGTCGGACTTACTGCGGGCCTGGAACGATCGGGCCACCTCGTACATCGTCGCGGCGTCCGGGTCGACGATCAGCCGCGCGTTGTCCTCGAGGAACTCGGCGAACGTCTCCTGTTCGAACAACTTGCCGTCGAATTCGGCCCAGGCGGCCCAGTCGCGGTCGACCTTGAGCCGCAGCGTGGCCGTGTGGTCCCGCCAACCACCGAAGCCCTCGGCGTCGCCATCCTCGGTCTCGCCGTGGTCGTTGAACACCGCGGTGACCGTGGCCGCGTCCTCGTTGGCCCACACCGTGGTCTGCGTGCCCTCGAGGCGGCGGACGTAGGTGCAGAAGTCGGCGGGGTCGGTGATGGTGGCGTCGCCGCGTGGGCGCCGCGGCGTGCCGAGGTGGCGTTCGAGGTCGACGGTGCGGATCGTCTGGTCGTTCGGGACGACGCGGACGACGAGCGAGTCGTCCTGGACGATGGGGTGCGGTGCCGGTGCCTCGGCTGCGGCGGCGCGGTGCGCCAGCTCGGCGATGGCCTCGACGGCGTTGGTGGCGTCGAGCGGATCGAAGTCGCTCACTTGGCGGTCCCTTCGGTGACCTCGTCGTAGAGGCTCGGCTGGTCGTGCGGGTTGCGGAGCAGGGCGAAGTTCGGGCCGATGAACGCGACGGCCTCGGGGCGCTCGCCGCGCGGGACGGACGCGCGGACTTCGTCGGTGAGGATCACCATGCCGCCGGCCTTCTGCGGCTTGATCTTGATCGTGTAGGTCAGGCTGCCCTGCTTGCCGGTCTCCTCGATCGCTTCGACCAGCTCGGCGAGTTTGGCCGAGAGGTCGCGGTTGGAGCGGCCGCGGTTGAGGGTGGCGAGGAACGCGGCGAAGTCCGGTGGCGGCTCTTCCTTGGTGTCCTCTGTGGACTTTTCGTCACTCACCTGTGGTTCCTTCCTTCGGTTGGTATGCCTGGCAGGCGGGCCACCAGGCGCGGCAGTCGGTGCCGGGTCCGCCGGACGCGCGCTCCCACGCGCGTCCGGACGAGCTGTAGTTGCACTTCGGGTAGGCGCCGGAGACCTCGCGCAGCGGCACGACGCGGTGTACGCAGGTGCCGCACCGCGGCCCGGGCGCCTTGCGGTCGTCGCCGCGCGGCGCGTCCGGGTGCAGCGGGATGTTCACCCGGAGCGCGACGCCGAGCGGGTGGTAGCCGCGGCGGATCGCCTCGGCCTGCCGGAGCGTGCGTCGCGTCTCGCGGGACGGCTTGGGCGCGTCCGGTGCCGGCGCGTCGGGCAGGTCGAACAGCGGCACCGCGACGCCCGGCGTGTACCGGGGCGGCTTGGTGATCGGCACCAGCCGCGGGCCGTGGCCGTGCACTTTGCGGTAGCACACGGGCCCGTAGCCGCGGTCCTGGCTAGCGGGGTCCGTGAGCTTCCTGCCGCACTGCGTGCGCTGGCACCGGGTCGACATCAGGCCGCAGCCTCCAGCTGCTCGAGCAGCGCCTCGACGCGCGGCATCGGCGGGAGTGGCGCGGAGTCGACGTCGTCGCGCCACGCGGACAGCAGCTGGGTGAGCTGCTCGTCGGCGGTCACGAGGTCACCGCCGGCAGGTGGACGTCGACGACCGGACGCGCACCGGCGCGCGGCCGGGTCGGAGGATTCAGCTCCGCATCGGCGATGACGCGCTGCTGCGGCCGCACCTTCGTCCGAGGCTTCTCGCCCACCGGGACGGGCACGGTGGGCCGCTCGCCGGTGTCGTAGTAGGCGATGCCCCACACGAGGGCGTGGCAGGCCCAGAGGAACCACCAGTCGTAGTCCCGGAAATCCCACTCGCACGTGTCGGAGAACGTGAACCCGTCGTGCTCGAACCGGGCCAGCGCGTCCCGGGCGCCCTGCTCGTAGTGGAGCTCGGAGTAGTCGTCGTCGAGCAGCTGCTCGCGCAGCGCCCGACCGGTGCCGCGCGGCACACCCCACTGACACGCCTCGGTGAATTCCTCCAGCACACGCGCGCGGAAGATCCGCTCGTCGTAGGTGCGGATCCGGTCGCGGCCGGAGACGACCTTCTCCGACCAGTAGTGCGGGTTGATCTCGCCGACGCGGCCACGGAAGAACGCGAACATGTCCTCGACGCGCTGGAACACGTACGAGTCCCCGTCACCCTGGAAGATCAGCGTGCCGGGCACGGTGATCAGGTCGAACCAGTAGTAGCCCGAGTAGTTCTTGCCGGTGTGCCGGAACTTCAGGTGCCGGTACAGGTCGTCGTCGTGGGCGACGGTCATGACGTGGTCGGCGGTCTCGTTCGCGAACCGCTTGGCGATCTCGGGGCGCGTGTTCATGCCGCCGCCTGTCCGAGGATGCCGCGCTGGTACGCCACCGCGACCGCCTCCGCCCGGTCCCCCACGTTCAGCTTCCGGAACAGCCTCCGAACGTGCGTCTTCACCGTGTCGACGGCGAGGTACATGTCGCGGCCGATGTCCGGATTGGACTGTCCACGCGCGATGCGGGCCAGCACCTCCATCTCCCGGTCCGTTAGCCCGGCATCCCGGCCGGCGGCGTGCGGGTCGGCGGACTGGACGAGGTAGCGCGGGATCTGCCCAGGCCCGTTGACGACCGCGGCGGTGACGCGGTAGCCGCCGATGACGAGGAGAGCGGCGACGCCTTCGGCGACGTCGGTGGCGATCAGGTAGGCGGCGGCGTACTTCGGTGGCGCGGTCGGTTGGGTGTCGGCGGTCAGAGCCATCGGGTCCTCCGGGAGGCGTGGATGCGGTGCTCGGTGGCCTGCCAGAGGTCGGTCTGCAGGCGCGGCGGGATGTCGGCGGTTTCGGGGCGGCGGGCGACGGCGGCGCGGAGTCGGCCGGCCAGCTGGCGCCATTGGGCGCGGGTCATGACGCCCACCCCGCCTCGGCGACCTCGGCGCGGATCCGGTCGAACATCACGGCCAGCGGCTCGACGTCCGGGACGACCGGGTCGCCGTCCTCGGCGAGGTCGCGGATCCACGGCTGCCCGCACTCGCAGTTCGCGTGCTTGCCGGTCTTCAGGTCGACCTCGAACTGGTGCCGGTGCGGCACGGCCGCCTGCCGGTCGGCCTCTTCGTCGGCGATCTCGTCGAGGGTCCGGTTCGCCAGCGCGAGGTCCCGGGTCGCCGCGGCGAGCTGCTGGCCCTGGGTGGCCAGCTGCTGCTTCAGCTCGGCGATCTCGGCGGTGAGGCGCGAGGTGTCCGCGGCCGGGGCGGCGTCGCGCAGCTGGCCGCGGGCGGTGTCGCGTTCCGCGCGGGCCTCGTTGATCTCGCGGTCCTTCGCCGCGAGCGCCCGGCGGAGTTCGTCGACCTTGCCGGCCATGCCGTCGGTCGCGGCCGTGACCGCGCCGACGGCGGCGTCGATGCGGCGCCGCGCGTCTTCGTCGGCGGCGGCGAGCTTCTCCTTCAGCTCGGCGACCTCACGCGTGAGCGACTCGACCTCGGCGGCCGCGGCGCCGCCAGTCCCCTGCGCCCGCGCGTCGGCCAGCTGGCGCCGGGCCTCGTCGCGTTCACGGGTGACGCGCTCGACCCCGGCCGTGCCGGCCTGCCGGGCCTTGGCCAGTCGCTCCTTGAGGCCCTCGATCGTCGCGTCGCGCTGGGCGATGATCCGACCGCGAGCGTCGGACTCGCTCCGGAGCCGGGCCACCTCCTCCGCGTCGACACCCGGACCGCCGTTCTGCTCGAGCAGCGGGCGGAGCGCGGCGGCGTGCGCGGCGAGGTACTCCGGCGGGGCCGGGTCGTCGCCGAAGCGCCGCGCCCACTGGGCGTCGGTGCGCTTGAGGACGCTGTCGATGGTCGGCGCGGCCACGGTGGCGGTCATGACTCGCCGCCCGCGGTGGGCGAGAGATCGGGCCGGAGCACCTCGATGACCTTGCGGGCATCGGAGGGCGCGCAGCCGGTCATCTCCATGACCGCGCCGACGAGCGTGCCGTGCGAGACGGAGCCGCCCATCTGGTTCAGCGCGAACTTGATCCGCCGCGCGTACGCGGGCGAGGTCGCGACGCACACGCGCGGGTGGTTACGGTGCTCCTCGCCTTCGATGGTCTCGTAGACGATGTCGTTGTGGGAACGGCCGAGCCGGAACGGGCCGGGGTGTTCGTCGTCGAGCCGGAGCATGCCTCGTGCGGCCAGGTAGGCGAGCACCTCCGGGCCCGACGCGGTGGTATTGAGCTGCAGCTGGCCGAGGTAGTCGCAGCCGGAGTCGCTGCAGCCGCAGAGGTCCTTGTGGACTCCGGCGACGGTGACGGCGTTGGCCTGGCCCGTGAGGTCGACGAGGCGGCCGACGAGCTCGCTGTCGAGCTTGGCGAGGTCGGGGTGGTCGCGGAAGGGGAAGTAGCTCATGCCGGCACCGCCGTCCGCTTGCGGGCGTGCTGCTCGACCTGGCCGAGCACCAGCGCGCCGACCAGCCCGGCGGCGCGCAAGGCGTCGCCATCGGTGTGCACGGTGATCTGGACGGGGTCGCCGGACAGGATCCGGCCGGTCACCTCGAGCGTGCCGATCGGGCCCGGGGCGACGCCGGTCATCTCGGGGTTCTCCAGGCTGCGCGCCCAGTCGACGAACAGGTCGAGCGCGTCGTCGGGGAGGACGAGCACGGTCTGGACTTCGGTGACGCAGAAGAACGCGAGCCGGTCGGAGAGGTGGCGGTTGCGGGCGTGCTGCGCGATGTGCGCGACGGTGGCGAGGGTGGTCATCGGCGGGCGTCTTTCCGGACGAGGTGGCGCAGGTGGGCGGACACCGCCCAGGCGCCGGCGGCGAGGAGGAAGAGCGGCAGCCACGCGATGAGCGAGGTGGCGGTCATCGATTTCTCCGTTCGGGTGTGGGAGGCGGGCCCGTCCGGCGAGGGGTGCGGCCGGGCCCGCGTGGCTACTCGGGGCGGTACTGCTCGACGAGCTGGCGCATCTCGTCGATCTGCTCCAGCTGGTCGAGGTGCCGGAGGATCGAGCTGGCCTGCGCCCGGGTGAGGTCCCGTGTGGACGTCAGGTTCGGGCGGCCGGCGAGCCCGGCGACGATCGCGATGCGGTGCTCGCGCTTCTTCGCGCCGTGCTCGGTGAGCCCGGCGTTGATGACGGTCAACTGGCTGCGAGTGGCCCGCTCCGGAGCGACGGCGGTCATGCGTTCGCCGCCTGTCGGGCGCGCGCGATGGTCCCGGCGAAATCGCCACCGGCGACCAGTTCCGGAATCCGCTTCATGAGGTAGGCGTGCTCCTGGACGCGCAAGTCCTTGAGCCCGGCCACGCGCTCGTCGACGAGCAGCGACACGACGGCCAGCTGGTCGTTGCGCGTCTTGACCTCGTTGTCGTTGAGCAGGTTCACCAGCTCGGCCACCTGCAGCCGGGAGACCGGCGCGTCGCCGTTCGGGACCTTCTCCTGCTCGGCGTCCTCCTGGCCGCCCTCGTCGGCCGTCTCGGCGGGGTCGTCCTCCACTGCCCCAGCCTCCGTGTTCTCCGGCGGGGACACCGATGCCCCGACCGCGGGAACCGCCTCGGCAGCGGGGGCCGGCTTCTGGTCCGGCACGGACTCCGCGTCCTTGAAGTTCTTGGCCGACGGGATGTCCGGTTCGAACTCCTCCTCCTTCGTGGTCTCCCCCGACCGGAGCGACCGGCCCAGCACCGTCAGCACGGCGACGTCGTCGACGGTCCACGCGTTCGAGCCGCGGCCCTGCTTGCGCTCCAGCTGCTGCTGCGTCACGCCCATCTCGGCGAACGTCGCGATGGTCGTGGCGATCCGCAGCGGCAGCGGCGCGCCGCCACCGTCGCGCAGGGTCTGCTCGCACAGCTGCTTCGCCTGGTCGACGTACCACGGCGGCAGGATGTTCAGGATGCACTCGCGGACCCGGCGCGCGCCGGCGTTGGCGTTGCTCTCGTAGATGTCGCGCATGTCGGTCAGGCGGATCGGGCCGCCCTTTTCGGCGCTGCGGTCGCGCATGTGCGGCACGATGAACTTCGTCGACACGCGGGTGTTGGTCTGGACGTCCCACGCCCACGCGAGCATCTCGGACTGGCCGTGCTCGTCGTCGCGGCGCAGCTCGTCGACGCCGTACTGGACGTTGCCCCAGCAGCGCGCCAGTTCCCGGGCGAGGTACACGGAGATGCCGGTGACCATGGTGCCGCCGCGCGAGTAGCGGAACTTCGACCGCTCCGCCATGTACGTCTGCTTGCAGGAATCGACCATCGCCGTCGTCGCCGCGGCGACGTTCCGTGGCACGCGCTGCGCGACGATGATCGCGCCCTGCACCTCGGCGATCGCGCGGGACTGCTCGACGACTGTGCCCTGCCCGACGCGGCTGGGCTGCGCGGCAGCCTGCGGGAGCGTGATTTCCTTGCCGTTGCTGCTCATCTCTTGATCCCCTCGATGTCGTAGTCGCCCCGGTCCTGCGCCTGCTCGTAGTTCCGCTCGGCCCAGCCCGGCACCCCGGTGGCGATGATGTCGGTGGCGTAGCCGGGCCACGTGTCCGTTGCGAGGCAACGGGAATAGAGGTTGATCGCCGCGCGGTTGAGGACCGATCCCCAGTCGAACGCGGTCTTCGTGATCGCGGTGACCGTGACGACGTACGGCGGCGTCTTCTCCTGCACCACCAGCAGCGGCACCGGGTTCATCGTGAGCCCGGTCTCCATCGCGCCGTCGCAGTAGAACGGCATCTGCTGGTGGTAGCCGCGGTCGTAGATCGCGCGCTCGATCGCGGACGGCTCGGCGGACTTCGCCGTCTTGTAGTCGACGATGTAGACCACGTCGGAGTCCTTCTCCGGGCGGGCGAAGTCGACGCGGGCCCGGAGCATCACGCCGGTCTGGACGTCGCGCCAGACCAGCGTCAGCTCGGTGCGGCCCTTGCGCGGGTTGAGCAGCGGGCCGGCCACCGGGTCCTGGCGGAGCGCCAGCGCCATGTCCTCGACGAGGTCGTACTCGTGCGGGAGCAGCGGCACGGCGCCTTCCTCGCGGGCCTTCTTCGCGGCGTCCTGGGCGGCCTTCGTGCGCCAGTTCTCGACCTCGATCACGCGAAGCTCCGGGCCGGTGCCGAGCACCAAGTGGTGCGCGGCGTGCCCGACGTCGAACTCCTTCTTCGGCGTGCCGCCGTGCAGCTGCTCGTAGCGGAACTTCGCCGGGCAGCCGGGCGGGAGCAGCGCGCGGGCGCCGGTCGAGGACAGCGAGCCGCCCTCGACCGGGTCCGCGTGGTACGCCTCGTCCGGCACGTCCTCGTAGATGCCGGCCTGCAAGTTCCACTTGACCGGCACGGGCAGCGTGGCCGTCACGGTGCACCGTCCTCACCGGACCGCGCAGCGATGAACTCGGCGAACAGCTCGTCGATGTCGAGCGGCCGGGAGTGGTGGGTGGCGTAGTAGTCCCCGAAGTCGCCCGCGTCGTTGCCCTGCACGCGCACGTCCCCCTGGGCGGCGCGGCCGAGGGCGTAGCCGTAGCCGACGCCGCGCAGGTGGTTGATCGCGGCGAACCGCGGCGTGATGGTCCGCTCCTCGGTGGCGGTCACGACGTCGCTCCCGGGTCGCGCGGCAGCGGGTTCGCGGCCCAGTGCTCGGCCTCGGCCAGCAGCTCCGGCGTCAGCGTCGACGACTGCTCGGCGGCCAGAAGCGGGCGGCAGCGCCACTCGACGGTCTCGACTTCTTCGGTGACCTCGACGAGCGGCGCAGCCGGATCCGGGACCCGCCGGGTGACAGTCTCGGTGCCGGTGACGATGCGCTCACACACCTGATCCCGCGCGGCGTAGACGTGGATGCCGACCGCGCCCCACGAGATCGTCACTCCGCCGTGGTTCTCGCTGTACTCCTTCGTCACGGTCGCACCGGCAGCCAGGCCAGCGCGGGTGAACGCGGCGATCAGCGACACCGGGTCGTCCGCCGAGCTGACCGGGATGTTGATGTCTTCGATCGTGTGCCGGAAATGCTCGGCCAGCTCGGGGTTCTGCTCGACGAACGCGGCGAGGGCGAACAGCCCCTCGGCCTTCACGATGTGTTCTGGGCGGTCGGTGGTGCTCATCGCTTCACCGCCCCGTCGTCCGGGCCGCACCGCTTGTTGCCGTCGCGGTGGCAGTCCCAGCACCACGGCTGGTCCTCCTCGCACGTCGCCGCCGTCGTCGGCGCGGGCCGGCCGGGGTTGTCCGGCTTGCACGCGACCGCACCGGACAACGCCGCCGCGACGGTGAAGACCGCGATCCCGGCGAACCCGATCCGCTCTCCCAGCCCGCGCGCGAACTTCGCGTCGCCGGGCTTCTTCGGGGCGGGCTTCCGGTCGGCGGGCTTCACGTCGGCCTGCTCGACCGTCGTGTCGATCTTCTTCTCGGCGGCCCGGTCGATCTTCTCGATGGCCTTGCGGAAGATCCCCATCAGCTATGTCCCCCTTCAAGCTCGGCCAGTTCCGCGCGCAGCGCTGCGATCCGTTCCTGGCGCTCGGCCTCGGCCGCTTCCGTCAGCTGCTCTTCCCACGCCTCGACGTCCGCCGCGCGGTACAGCACGTGGCGGCCGACCTTCACTCCTGTCGGGCCGTAGCCGACCGTGCGCCAGTAGCGGACCGTCCCTTCGACCGTGCGGAACCGCTTCGCCACCTCGGCTGTCGTCATGTACGCGGGGTCGTTGTTCGCCGTGGATCCGCTCACGACAGCCACCGCCCGTCGTCCTGGCGCAGCTCGACGCCGACGTGCCCGGACGTACGGCACTGGCCGCGCATCTCGTCGTACAGGCGGCCGCCCGCGAACGCGCAGCACCAGCACACGGTCATGACGTCCTCGTGCGCCCACCGCAGGAACTGGTCCGGGTCCGGAGTCAGCCGGACCGTGGCCGCGTGGTCGCCGTCGTGGACCCGGTACGTGCACGCGTCGGCGCCGGTCTCGCCGACGTGCCCGGCGTGGGCGTAGTGCGCGCGGGTCTCCCCCGCGACGGCGAGCGACCCGGCCGGGACGGGGATCTTCGCGGTGAGCAGCACCGCGGTGCGGACGGCGGCGGTCACTGGAACACCGCCATCACGGCGTAGCCGAGCCCGGCACCGGCGAGGACCAGCCCGGACACGGCCGACAGGGCGATACGGGTCGCGGTCCGCGACTCCGCCAGCACCAGCCGGGCCAGCAGCCGGACGCGCCGCTCCAGCCAACCGCGCTGCGGCTTCGGCGGCGGCGGGGTGCGGACAGCGATCAGCGCGGCGGAGAACACCGTGCGCGGGTCGTCGTCCTCGACCAGGTCCGGCACGACGACGGCGGGCAGGAGGTCGGTCCGCTCCTCGGAATCCTCGTCGCCCGGCCAGGTCGGCTCGGCGGCGGGCAGCTCGCCGGTCACCACCAGCGGAGCGGTCGGGACGTCGTACTCGGCCGGGCCGGGCAGCTCGGTCTCGACGGCGGGCTGTTCCGCCTCGGCCAGCGCGGAGAGCAGCCCCGCGACCACCTCCTGCACCGGCTCCGGCTCGGCGACATCGGGCACCTGGTCCGGCAGGTCCGGCAGCAGCACGCCGATGTCGTGGCCGGCCGCGCCGCGCGGGGCGAGCACGGTCAGCGAGGTGCGCGGCTTGACGTCCTCCGGCCACACGATCCCGGTGAGCGTCGACCGGGAGGTCAGCGTGGCCTCGTGCACGGCGACGTCGTTCTCGCCGCGCACCAGGTGCACGATGACGGGCCCGTCGGCGAGGTGCCCGCGGATCCGCTCCGGCAGCGCCAGCTCGCCCTCGCGGACGTGCACGGTGGCCATGAAGACGGTCGCCTCGATCGCGTCCTCGAACGCGTTGTCGGCGAGCGCCGTACCATTTCCTTCGATCATGAGAGCCCTTTCTCTCTGGTCGAGCCCGCCTCTGGCCCTGGTCCGGCCGGGGCGGGCGTCTTCTTGTGGGGGTTCAGGCCGCGTCGGCGTTGGTGGCCGGGCGGCGGACGGGCGGGAGCAGGCGGCGGATCAGCGCCATGCGCGTGTCCGGGAGCGGCCGGGCGTTCGCGACGACGCGGGCGATGAACTGCTCGCGCGTCTCGTCCGGCCGCTTCTGCACGCTGGCCATCACGACGCCTCCGGCAGGGCGCGCTTCAGGTCGTCCGGCTCGCAGCCGAGGGCCTCGGCCATGGCCTTGAGCGCGCGCGGCCGCGGGTTACGTCGGCCCTGCTCGTAGGTGGAGATCTGGGAGTGGTCCACGGGCTGTCCGGTCTCGCGGCACTTCTCTGCGAAGTCACGCAGCGACCAGCCCGCGTTCTCCCGGCGTCGACGGAGCTCGGGGCCGTCGATCTGGTAGCTGGGTGATCCGTGGGGCATGACGCCAAGTTAGGCCAAGTTCCACCAGAGGACAACAAGTTTCGCCAAGTTTGGGGTCACAGAACGGTCACGCCCCTCTGCGTGATCACGAGGTCACAGACTTGTTGTGATCTGTTGTCACTTGCGGTACTTTTGCCACACCGACCAGGGGGGAGAGGAAAATCCATGGCGACGGACCCGATAGATCCCGCCGCGCGAGCGCGCCTCGACGAAGCCATGGAAGAGAGCCGCGCCGAACTCGACCTCACCTGGCGCGAAGTGGCCGCCGCCGCCGGCATGACGACCGAAGGCATCCGGAACATCCGCAAGGGCCCCAGCGGCATCCCACCGCGCCGCCGCCGCGCCCTCGAACGCGTCTTCAAATGGCCACGCAACGAAGTCGACCGACTGCTCGGCGAAACAACGCCGCACGAATGGTCAGCCGAACAGCGCGCCGTAATGCGGTCAATGGACCTCGATGACGCGATTATGTTCGGTCGGAAGTTGAAAGCCGACGAGGGCGAACACACGGCAGTCGTCTGGATACAGGAATGGGCAAAGGAAAGAGACGCCGCACTGTCCCCGGAGGACAGTCCTCTGTGATCTGTCGCGGCGCGACACCGTAGTGGTACGACGAGCAAAAGTGAACCCTGTACCGAACTGTGCCCTTCCCGTGACCGTGATCTTCGTCTAACCGGGTCATCTTCTTTTTCGGGATTAACACCCCGTCACGGACGACGGATAAGCCTCCTGCAAGCGGCGCAATCCAGCGCCGCAATCAGGTGACTACACACAGCCAAAGGAGGCAACGTCCGTGACGAGCCCAGCATCAACCCGCAGGCGACTCCACACCTCGGACCGGCTGTTCATCGCCGCGATCCTGGCAGGAGCCATGCTCGTCCCGCACCTCGTCCTGTCGATCGTGGGGGATTGGCCAGCCCAGCCGTTCAACGCGCACCTCCTGGTGGTGCTGCTGCTTGTCGGCGGAGGCTGGCGAGCCGAACTAGGCAGAGCCGCCACCGAGCCGGAGCCGGACGAGACCGTCGACAGCTTCGACGCGATCACCCGCCAACTCCGCGAGTTCCGCGGGAACGGCGACGGCACTGCATGACGCCGAAGGGAGGGCAGGCCGCTTCCCCCGGCCAGTCTCCCCGGCCTCAGCCCTCGTCCGTCACGAACCGCACCCGATCCTCGATCGGCGCCCGCACCGGACCCCGCCGCGGCGTATGCACGATCCGCAGCTCGCCCAGCGCATCCCGCTGCAGCAACGCCGCCGCGATCTTCCGCTCGACCACGATGTCCTCCGGCCACCGATCCGCCACATCCGGACCAGGCTCGATCAAACCGGCCAGCCGAGACGGACGCTCCAGCCGCTGCACCTTCACCTTCCACTCCTCAAGGGACGCAACCACGCTCGGCTCCGTCTCCGCGAACGCCGCCGCCGACATGCGAAGCGCCCTCAGCTGCGCCTTCATGTCGTCGTAGTGGGTCTGCCACCGGTCCCGCTCGGCACGCGCGGCCCGCAGTTCCTGCGGCGTGCTGCGGCCATGATCGAGCTGACCGTACTGCTCAGGGTCGGCGAGGTAGGCCAGCATCATCTCCGTCACGAACTTGTCCAGGTCGTGCTCAGGAACGGTCACGCAGGTCTTCGCCGCACAGGTGTACACCGGCTCCCCGCGCAGGGTCTTCGTGCGCAGGGGGCCTCCGCACGGGTCGCACAGCGCGACCGAGGACAGCCGATGACGCGCGCGGGCCGGCCGGTAGGTGTTGCGCCGGTCGTCCGTGGCGAGGAGCGCTTGGACGTCGTCGAACAGCTTGAAGTCCGGCTCGTCGTCCTTGGTCTTCAGCAGCGGCTCCCACTTCCCCGGGGTGATCGACACCGTCTCGGGCGGAACCTGCCACCAGGACTTGCCCGGCTGGCCGACGATGTGCACGCGCTGCGCGATGTAGGCCCGGTTCCGGGCGATCGACAGCAGCTGCGAGCTCGTGTACGGCTTGCCGACTCCGTTGAGGATGCCGCGCTCCTTCCAGTCGCGGGCGATCCTGGAGAGCGCATCGCCCGCGCGGATCCGGTCGAACAGCTCCAGCGGCAGTTTCGAGACCTCGGGGTCCCAGCTGCGGCGGATCAGACGGCCGGTGCGTGGGTCGTACTCGGCGATCTGGCCGACGCTCAGCCGTCCGGCCGGCCCACCTTCTTCGGCGCGTTCGTTGTGGCTGCGCTTCGACCGGTCGGAGGTCTTCGCGGACTCGTACTCGGAGTCGACCGCGTCTTCCTGGAGGGTGCGGCGGTCGCGGGCGCGGGTCATGTCGTAGACGCGGCCGTGGGTGTGGACCCAGACCTTCATCTTGCGGTCGGCGAGCAACTCGATGAGGTGCGCCCACTCGCTGACTTTGCGGCTGCCGCGGCTGGATTCCCAGAGGGCGAGGCCGTCGGCGCCGAACTCACCGGAGATGAGGTCGGCGATCATCTGCTCGAAGTCATCGCGGGCTTTGCGGGCATAGATCGAGGCGCTGCCGATGTCCCGGTAGGGGTCGGGGTGCAGGTCGAAGTTCTGCGTTTCGGTGTCGCGATTGAGGTCGCTGTTCTGCTCGGCGGGCGAGCGCTCGCGGCCACTCTGGTCCTGGGAGACGCGGAGGTAGGGGCGGAGGAGAAGCCTGTGCTGCTCGGCCTGGGAGCGCTCTTGGCCGCTGTGAGCTGCGAGGACCGGGGGACTTTGAGCTGTTCCTGGACGAGTGCCTGTCACACGGCGTATTGTAGCCCTCTAGAGGGGCATATGGTCCCAGATGTCCGAGGTGCCGTACTTGCCGTCGACGGTCGACCCGTTGGTCTGGCAGGAAATGGTGACCGCGGTGCCGTCGGCGATGGACCCGACCGCGCTCCCGCTGGTGCTCGGGGTGGCCCGCACGGTCAGCGCGGCTCCCGAGTCGGTGTGCACCGTGCCCGAGGCCGCCAGGGCCGGGGTGGCGCCGGCCAGCGCGATCGCCGCCGCCGCGCCGAGCACCGCGGCCGTCCGCTTCCCGATCCGAATTCTCATTGGTCCGTCCCTCCAGGATTCGTTGTGGGGACAGCATGGCGAGCGCCGGTACAAGGCCCGTACAAAAGCCCGGCCGCCTTCTGAAGATGCGGCAAACCGGACGAAGCCCCGCCGGAACGCGTCCGGCGGGGCTTCGTCGTCGGTCCTTCAGGCCAGGTACTCGGCCGCCGCGCGCAGGCTCACGTAGGAGCCGCTGAACGTGTCGATCCGGGGGCCGCCGCCGTCCACCGGGCCCGGCGCCCCGGTTTCGACGCGAATGTAGTCCACTGTGGACATCCGGTCGAGCAGGGCGCGCACCCGCGGGTGCCGGTGCGCCTCGCGGGTGACCACGACGACGCTGCGCACCCCTTGGGCCGCTTCGAGGATCGCGTCGGCGTCCTCCGGCGTCGCCGTGAGCGTGCGCGTGCCCGGCACCAGCTCGGCCAGGTGCGCGCCGAGGCCCCACGGCATCGGGCCGGCCGCGATGGTCGGCTCGGTCTGGACGTCGACCACCAGCGCCGGCCCGGCCAGCCGCACGTCACCCCGGATCCGGAGGGCCTTGCGAGCCGCCTCCAGACCGAGGCGGCGGTCCACCGGGCCCACCGAAGCCGGTACCGGGTCGGTGCCCAGCGCCGCCGTGCGCGCCGCCGCCTCCGCCAGCCGCTCCAGGGGCAGCTCCCCCGCCGCGACGGCGGCCACGATCGCCGACACGCACGCGTCGAGGTGTTCGGCCTCGAACGCCGCGCCACCGAGGCACAGCGCGTCGGCACCGGCGGCCAGCGCGCGCACGGCCGAGCGGCCGAGGCCGTCGTGCTTGCCGTACGCGCCGGACACCGCGCCCATCTCGAGCGCGTCGGTGATCACCGCGCCGGTGAAGCCCAGCTCGCCGCGCAGGACGTCGGTGAGTGCGACGCGGTTGAGCGTCGCGGGTTCCTCGCCCCACGCCTTCACGACCAGGTGGCCCGACATCACCGAGCGCACCCCGGCCCGGATCGCCGCGGCGAACGGGACCAGCTCGATCTCCCGCAGCTCCTCGGGCGTCCGGGGCAGCACCGGCAGGGCCACGTGCGAGTCCTCGGTCGCCGCGCCGTGGCCCGGGAAGTGCTTCGCGCACGCCGCGACGCCGTACTTCTGCAAACCCGTGACGTACGCCGCGACGTGCGGCGACGCCTTCGCCGGGTCGGACCCGAACGCCCGGACGCCGATGATCGGGTCCTCGGCCGCCAGGGTCAGGTCCGCGCACGGCGCCAGATTGAGCGTGACGCCGCAGGCCGCCAGCCGTTCGCCGAGCGCGGCGGCGACCGCCGTGGTCAGCTCCGGGTCGTCGGCCGCGCCCAGGGCCAGGGGCCCCGGCACGAACGACCCGGTGTTGACGTCGAGCCGGGTGACGTCGCCGCCCTCCTCGTCGATCCCGACCACGACGCCGTCCCGCTCGCCCCGCAGCTGCGCGGTGAGCGCGGCGACCTGCTCGTCGTCGACGACGTTGCGGCCGAACAGCACCACCCCGCCCAGGCCGTCGGCGAGGCGTCCGCGCAGCCAGTCCGGCGCGGTGGTCCCGGCGAACCCGGGCAGGAGAACGGCTTCGGCGAGCTTCTCCGGTGAGCTCAACGGCTATCCCTTCACCGCGCCGGCGGCGACGCCGGACACGAGCTTGCGCTGCACGATCAGGAAGAACACCAGCGCCGGGAGGGCGTAGATGACCGACGACGCCATCACGCCGCCCCAGTCGGTCGCGAACGCCGTGCGGAACGTCGCCAGCCACACCGGCAGCGTCTCCCGGTCCTTGCTCTTGATGAACACCAGCGCGAACAGGTACTCGTTCCACGCCGTGATGAAGCTGAACACCGACGTCGTGACCAGCCCGGGCGCGAGCAGCGGCAGCGTCACCCGGCGGAAGGCGCCGGTCTGGCTGCAGCCGTCGATCATCGCGGCCTCCTCCAGCTCGTACGGGATCCCGTTGACGAACCCGTAGAGCATCCAGACCGTGAACGGCAGCGTCGTCGCGAAGTAGATCAGCAGCAGCGACGGCAGCGTGTCGAGCAGCCCGGCGTCCCGCATCAGCAGGAACAGCGGGAGGAACAGGGCCGACGTCGGGGCCAGCTGCGACACCATGACCAGCAGGAGGAACCCCCGGCGCCCGGTGAAGCGCAGCCTCGACAGCGGGATCGCCGCCAGCGTCCCGGCGACCAGCGCGCAGAGCACCGCGCCGACCGTGACGATCAGGCTGTTGAGCAGGTACGTCGGGAAGTTGTCCCGCCCGAGCGCCGTGGCGAAGTTGCCGAACGAGAACGACGTGGGGATCAGGTCGTACTTGGGCGAGAGGATCTCGCCGGGCGTCCGCAGCGAGGTGACGAACATCCAGTACGTCGGGAAGAGGATCAGCAGCGCCACGACCACGCCGACGACCGAAAGCGCGATCCGCTGCGGGAGCGACTTCCTCACTTGAGATCACCTTCCGGGGTCCGGATGAGCAGCTGGATGTACCGCCCCGTGATGAGCGCGAGCAGGATCAGCATCAGCGTCGCGATCGCGCCCGCCGCGCCGAAGTGGTTGCCCGCGATGCCCTTGAGGTAGAGCACGACGGCCAGCGTCGTGCTCTCGCCGTCCGGGCCGCCCTCGCGGATCGCCCAGATCTGGGCGAAGGCGTTGAAGTCCCACAGCACCGACAGGAAGGTCACCATCGTGGTGATCGGCGCGATCGACGGCCAGGTGACCGCGCGGAACGTCTGCCACGGCCCGGCGCCGTCCATGCCGGCGGCCTCGTACTGCTCCTGCGGAACGCCGAGGAGGCCCGCGTAGAGCGCGAACGTCACGAACGGCACGGCCTGCCACACGATGAGCAGCCCGATCACGGTCAGCGTGCTGGCCCCGCTGGAGAACCACGAGAAGCCGATGAAGCCGTGGAACCCGAGCCGGTCGAGGGTCTTGTTGAGGATGCCGTACTGCTCGTCGAAGATCCACTGGAACACCGTGGTCGTGGCGATCACCGGCGTCGCCCAGGCGAGCACCAGCGTCACCTGGACGAACACCCGGACGACCGGGCCGAGGTGGCGCATCAGCACCGCCAGCAGCAGGCCGCCGACGATGGTCGCGGCCACGATCGAGGCGGTGAAGACCAGCGTCCGGACGGTGATCGTCCAGAACTCGGGGTCCGCGAGGTTGTTGGTGTAGTTGTCGAACCCGACCCAGACGGTCTTGCCGGAGATGAGCTGCCCGACGTCGAGCTTGCGGAAGCTGATCGCGATGACCTGGACCAGCGGCCAGGCGAGCAGCACGAGGATCGCGGCGACGGCCGGGAGCAGCAGCAGGTAGGGGAGCACCCGGTCGCCGAACCGGCCCCGCCTGCGCTTCTTGGCCCGGGCGTCGCGCGGCGATGCCGGCGGGGTGGCCCCCGCCGGCATCGTCACGTTCGCGGTCGCTGTCATCCGCCGATGAGCTTGTTCAGCGCTGCGTTGGCGTCGGCGGTCGCCTGGTCGAGCGTCTTCTTGCCGGTCAGGTACGCGGTCAGCATGTCCTTGACCGGGTTCTGGCCGGACTCCACGTCACCCCACTTCGGGCTGGCCGGCACGGCCTTGCCGTTGGTGGAGGCCTTGGCCATCACGCTGCCCAGCGGGTCCTTGTCCAGGCCGGAGAGGTCGGTCGACGTGCCGGGCACGACACCCGCCGCGGCGAGCTGGCTCTGGTACTTCGGGCTGGAGAGGAGCTTGATGTACTCCTTGGCGGCGGCCACGTTCTTGCTGTTGGCCGGGATCGCCAGGTTGGAGCCGCCCAGGAAGACCGGGGCGCTCTGGCCGGCGGTCTTGCTCGGGATGGCGAAGGCGCCGGTCTTGCCGGTCAGGCTCGCGTCGGTCTTGGCCGCGGTGGCCAGCTCCCACGGGAGGCCGATCATCATGGCCACCTTGCCGCCGCCGTAGATGGTCGCCTGCTGCGGCTTGGCCTCGTCGGCGTCCTTCGGCGCCTTGGTGCCGGAGGTGTCGACGAGCTTCTTGTAGAAGTCCAGGCCCGCCTTCGCGCCGGCGCTGTCCAGCGTCGCCTTGAAGTTCTTGCCGTCGGGCTGGGCGATGTCACCGCCGTTGTCCCAGATGAAGGACAGCAGGGCGTACCAGTTCTGGCCGGGCATGTAGAGCGCCTGGAAGTCCGGGTCGGAGCCGAACTTGGTCTTCAGCTTGGTGATCGCGTCGATCCACTCGTCGTTCGAGGTCGGCGGCTTGGCGATGCCGGCCTGCTCGAACATGTCCTTGCGGTAGATGACCTCGCGGTTGGCCGCGTAGAACGGGACGCCGTAGACCTTGCCGTCGTAGGTGCCGGAGTCCGCGAGACCCTTCAGCCACTGCGCGCCGTTGAAGCTGTCCTTGTCGGCGGTCAGGTCGGTCAGGACGCCGTCCTGCGAAGCGAACGCGGCGGTCTGCGTGTTGCCGATCTCGATCACGTCCGGCGGCGCGCCACTGGCGAGCGCGGTGGTCAGCTTCTGCTGGATGCCGTCCCACTGCTGGACTTCGTACTTGACCTTGACCCCGGGGTGCGCGGCCTCGAACTCCTTGTTCAGCGCGTCGGTCAGCGAAGCCGGCGCGGACCCCGTCATCAGCCAGACCGTGACGTCGCCCGTGATCTGCGCGGGAGCACCGCTCGACGAAGCGGCCGTGTCGGTTCCGCTGGAGCCCGCGCAGCCTGCGGTCGCGAGCGTGAGTGCGGCGGCGCCCGCCGCCAGCTTGAGCCAGCGTTTCACTCGATGCCGTCCTTTCCCTGCCCGGCCACCGCGGCCGAGCGCCCCAAATGGTGTAGACCAATGTTGGAGCTAGAGTGGTACGTACCACAGGCCCTGTCAAGGCGGTTGCCGGAACGTTGTAAACCCGCCCGGGAGTTGTACAGGGAGTAGCCGGGTGGTTACCGGAGGGCGACGCCTGCGTGCCAGAAGTCGTCCGAATAGGAAGGTGTCCGGGCCGTTTTTCACCGCAGCGAAGCCGAAAGCCGTGCACCGGCACGCGGCGGGCACGACGAAAACCGCCCCGGGAAAGAAATCCCGGGGCGGCGAAGTCGATCAGGCCGGCGTTGTCGCTGGTAGGGCCGCGTGTCGCCGGGCGCGGTGCGCGGCCATCCGCACGGGCGCGTTGACCACCCCGAACCCGCGGTACCCACCGATGCGCTGGACCACTTCGAAGAACACCCGGGCCCCGGCCAGGGCGGTGTAGAAGTGCAGGAACTCGCCGTCCTCGTCGCGGTCGTAGAGCACCGAATGCGCCCGCAGCCCGGCGAGCCGGTCCGGCGGCAGCTCGAGCCGAGCCTCGAGGTCGTCGTAGTAGTTGGCCGGGATGTCCAGCAGCGGCGCCCCCGCCGCCCGCATCGCCGCGGCCGCCGCCAAGGCGTCCGCGCAGGCGAACGCCACGTGCTGCGGTTCGGGCACCGCCGGCGCCCAGCCACCACGCCGGACCAGCGCGCTGTCCAGCGTCAGCCGCACCTCCCCCGCCGCCATCGCGCGGCTGCGGACCAGCCCGAACGGCGCCGCGAACTCGGTGACCGGCGACGGCGTCAGCCCGAACACCGACCGGTAGAACAGGGCCGCCTCCTCGAAGTGGTCGAACGGCTGCGTGAGGGCGACGTGATCGATCCCGAGGACGCCGAAGCCGTCCGCCGTCTCGCCGGCCGGCACGAAGTCGCCGCGCCAGTCGTCGCCGCCGCACAGGAAGACCTCGGTGCCGTCCGGGGCCGCGACCGACGCCAGGTCCGCCTCCCGCGGACCGCGCGTCCGCGGCAGCACCGGCGCGAGCAACGCCTCCGCCCGGCGGGCCGAACGGGCCGAATCGGTACTGGCCAGGGCGACCGCGCCGACGGCGCCATGCGCCGCGCCGCCTTCGTTGACCACCACCCGGGCGTCGCCCTGCTCCCACAGCTCGACCGGCTTGGTGCGGTGCACGCCGGTGCGCGTGAACCCCAGCGAAGCCAGCACCCGGCCCGCGCCGGGATCGGTGACGACCTCGGCGAACGCGTGCCCGGTCAGTCTCGGCGCGGCCGGCACGTCGAGGACGCCCAAGGACTCCTTCAACGCCAGCAGCGACCGCATCGCGTCGACC
Organism: Amycolatopsis sp. NPDC004378; assembly: GCF_053602455.1. NCBI lineage: Bacteria > Bacillati > Actinomycetota > Actinomycetes > Pseudonocardiales > Pseudonocardiaceae > Amycolatopsis > Amycolatopsis sp. NPDC004378. The sequence goes on along the minus strand of NZ_JBSGDR010000011.1, from coordinate 76,411 downwards.
GCGGCCGGGCGCGGGTCGGCCTGGCGGAACACGTCGTTGAAGACTTCGAGCGACAACGGGCCGCGGTAACCCGCGGCGAGCACGTGCCCGGTGAAGGCCGTCAGGTCGAAGTCGCCCTGGCCGGGGAAGAGCCGGTGGTGCCGGCTCCACGGCAGGACGTCCATCGGCAGCTCGGGCGCGTCGGCGAGCTGCAGGAAGAAGATCTTGTCGCCCGGGATCGCGCGGATCGGCGCCGGGTCGTGGCCCTTCGACAGGATGTGGAAGCTGTCGAGGCAGACGCCGAGCGCGGGGTGGGCGGCCTTCCGCACGATCCGCCACGCGTGCTCGTACCCGTGGACGTGCCGGCCCCAGGCCAGGGCTTCGTAGGCGACCCGCAGGCCGCGCTTCTGCGCCAGCTCGGCGAGCGCGTGCAGCTGCCCGGCCGCCAGTTCGTCGTCGTCGATCGCGTCCGGCGACACCGACGAGCAGACCAGGACCGTGTCCGTGCCGAGCTCGGCCATGACGTCGAACTTGCGGGCCGCGCGGCGCATATTGGCCGCGTGCACGGACGGCGGAACGGCCTCGAAGTCGCGGAACGGCTGGTAGAGGTCGATCGACAGGCCGAGGTCGGCGCAGCGGCGGCGGATCTCGGCCGGGCGCGACGGCGACACGAGCAGGTCGTTTTCGAACAGCTCGACGCCGTCGAACCCGGCCGCGGCCGCCGCGGCGAGCTTGTCTTCGAGGGTGCCGGACAGGCAGACGGTGGCGATCGCGGTGCGCGGCTCAGGCAGCACGGGCGGCCTCGCCTTCGAGCGCGTCGAAGTGGCGCAGCATCCGGGCCGGGTCCGGCTCGACGCCGGTGAACAGCCGGAACGACTCCGCGGCCTGCAGCACGACCATGCCGCCGCCGTGCAGGACCCGGCAGCCGCGGGCGCGGGCGGCGGCGAGCAGCGCGGTTTCCAGGGGCCGGTAGACGATGTCGGCCACCCAGAGCTCGGGACGCACCAGCTCCGCCGGGAGTGGCGAGCCGGGATGGGCGGCCATGCCGGTCGGGGTCGCGTGCACCAGGCCGTCGGCTTTCTCGACCGCGTCCAGGCCGCCGGCCTCGGCCCGGGCGGCGCCGAAGCGGCGTTGCAGCGCCTGGACGAGGTTCGCGCTGCGCGTCCCGTCGACGTCGTGGACCGTCAGCCGCCCGGCGCCGAGCGACAGGAGCGCGTGCGCGACCGCGGCGCCCGCTCCCCCGGCGCCGAGCAGGACGACGTCGTCCATCCGGACGTCGGGCAGGCCGCGGGTGAGGCTGCGCGCGAAGCCGGTCGCGTCGGTGTTGTGGCCGATCGCGCGGCCCTGCTCGAAGACGACGGTGTTGACCGCGCCGAGCGCGGCGGCCTCCGGCGAGAGCTCGTCCAGGTGCGGGAGGACGGCCTGCTTGGCCGGGTGCGTGACGTTGAGGCCGTCGAACCCGGCGAGACGGGCCGCCGCGACGACGTCGGCGACCGGGCGGCCCAGCACGTCGAGGTCCAGCAGGCGGTAGACGTAGCGGAGGCCGAGCTCGTCGGCCTCCCGCTCGTGCAACGCCGGGCTGGCGGACGGCCCGATGCCCGAGCCGACGAGTCCGATCAGGTAGCTGGTCACGCCGCGTCCTCCGGATTAATGTACGAACTAGTACGTTCACGTTAGCGCGGTGTCCGCCCCGGCGGAAGGGCTGGGCTAGAGTGGGGCCGTTCACCTGCAGCGGAGGGAGCCCGGTGGCCGCACCGTCGTCGGAGGCCGAGCGCCAGCGCGACAAGGAACGAACGCGGGCGGACATCCTCGCGGTGGCCACGCGGGAGTTCGCGGACAAGGGCTACGCCGGCGCGCGCGTCGACGAGATCGCCGCGCGCACCAGCACCACCAAGCGGATGATCTACTACTACTTCGGCGGCAAGGAACAGCTCTACCTGGCCGTGCTGGAGAAGGCGTACGCCGAGATCCGCACGCTCGAGGCCCAGGTCGACGTCCGGCACCTCGAGCCGGAGGACGCCCTGCGGCGGCTGGCCGCACTGACCTTCGACCACCACGAGGCGCACCCGGACTTCATCCGGCTGGTCAGCATCGAGAACATCCACCACGCCGAGCACCTCAAGCAGTCGGAGATCCTGGCCGGCCTGGCCGACCCGGCACTCGGCGGGCTGACGATCGTCCTCGAGCGCGGCCGCGCGGCCGGCCGTTTCCGCGAAGACGCCGACCCGCTGGACGTCCACATGGTCATCAGCTCGTTCTGCGTGTTCCGCCTCGCGAACCGCCACACGTTCCAGGCGATCTTCGGCCGCGACATGCTGGACCCGGCCCGCCGCGAGCACTACCGCACCATGCTCGGCGACCTGCTGATCGACTACCTGACCGCCCGCTGACGCCCCGCCCCCTGCGGCGCGCCCCAGCCTGCTCGGGGCCGCACGCCCCCGCCTGACCGCCCGCTGAGGCACCATCCGCCGCCGCGCACTCGCCTGCTCGGCGCCGCTCGCCCCCGCCTGACCGCGAGCACCCGGCGACCGTTCGCCCGCAGCACAACCTCAGCCGACCGCCAGCACCCAGCGGCCGTCCGCCGCGGCACACCCCGCCTCACCAGCAGCGCCCGGCGGCCGCCGAAAAAGGATCTCTTGACACCCGCGCACGCTTCTCGCACTCTTTATTAACTAACTAGACCGTACATTGCTTCCCGCCGACTCTGAGCAACGAAGCACGGACGTCAGGAGCTCATCCCCGTGACCGGATCGATGCCCCGCAAGGCGGCGCTGGCCGCCTGGATCGGCAGCGCGCTCGAGTACTACGACTTCTTCATCTACGGCACCGCCGCCGCGCTGGTGTTCAACAAGGTCTTCTTCCCCGCCTCCTCCCCCGCGACCGGCACCCTGCTGGCGCTGGCCACCTTCGGCGTCGGCTACCTGGCGCGGCCGGTCGGCGCGTTCATCCTCGGCCACGTCGGGGACCGGTTCGGCCGCAAGCGGGTCCTCGTCTTCACGCTGCTCCTGATGGGCGTCGCGACGTTCGCCGTCGGGTGCCTCCCGACGTACGCGAGCGTTGGGGTGCTCGCGCCGGTCCTGCTGGTCGCTCTCCGGCTGCTGCAAGGACTTTCGGCCGCCGGCGAGCAGGCGGGCGCGAACTCGATGTCGCTCGAACACGCCCCGGAACGGCGGCGCGCGTACTTCACCAGCTTCACCCTCAGCGGCACGCAGGCCGGCCAGATCCTGGCGACGGCGATCTTCCTGCCGGTCGCCGCGCTCCCCCAGGCCGACCTGCTGACGTGGGGCTGGCGGATCCCGTTCTGGTGCAGCGCGGCGGTCGTGGTCGTCGGGTTCGTCATCCGCCGCAAGCTCGACGAGACGCCGGTGTTCGAACGCACCGAGGTCGCGAAGCTGCCGGTCGCGGTGCTGTTCCGGACGCACTGGGCCGACGTCCTGCGCGTGGTCGTCGCCGCGACGATCGCCTCGGTCAGCACGATCTTCACCGTGTACGCGCTGAGCTACGCGGTCAACACGATCGGCCTGGCGCGCACCCCGATGCTGTGGGTCGGCGTGCTGGCGAACATCGTCGCGCTGGCGGCGATCCCGCTGCTGGCCTCGCTGGCCGACCGGATCGGCCGCAAGCCGGTGTTCATCACCGGCTGCCTCGCCTGCGGCGTGCTGATCTTCCCGTACCTGTGGTCGATCTCGATCGGCTCGTACGCGCTGCTGTTCGTGCTCGGCGTCGCGCTGTTCGGCGTGGCGTACTCCGGGGTCAACGGCGTCTGGCCGTCGCTGTACGGCGAGATGTTCAGCGCCCGAGTCCGCCTTTCGGGCATGGCGATCGGCACCCAGATCGGCTTCGCGGTGGCGGGCTTCGCCCCCAGCGTCGTGGCGGCGATCGGCTCGGCCAAGGAGGACTGGCTCGGCGTCGCGGTCTTCACCGCGGTGGTCTGCCTGGTGGCGGCGGCCGCCGCGGCGACGGCCCGGGAGACCTACCGCGTGCCGACCGCCCAGCTCGGCAGCCGCGTGGCGGCGACGCCGTCGTCCACTGTGGTCCCTTCCACTGTGGACGGTTAGTCCGGAACCCCGGCGGTCGCGGGGGAATCTCATCGCCTCCGCCGGGGCCCCTTGGACAGGACCGTCCCGGAGAGCGTCACGACGCCGCCGAGACCGGCCAGCACCAGCCCCAGCGGGATGTCCTTGACGAACCCGACGGTGCCCGACGCCCAGATCCCGAACCCGCCGAGCAGCACCAGCAGCCCCACCACCACGATCGCGCGCCCGGCGTCGTTGACCGTCCCGGCGGTGACCTCCCCGAGGGAGACACCGAAGTCCTGCGGCACCCCTGCGGCGTCCGAGTAGACGGCACCGATCGGCCCGAAGGACAGCTGGTCCCCGTCACGCAGCAGCCGCGCCTCCCGCACGGCGAGCCGCTGCCCGTTCACCCAGGTGCCGTTGCGCGACCCCGCATCGCTGACCCAGGTGCCACGCGCGTCACGCCGCACCCACGCGTGCCGCGTGCTCACGTGGTCCGAGTGCACCCGCAGGTCCGCATCCGGCCCCCGGCCGACCAGCCACGAACCCCGCCGCACCTCGAGCCTCGCCACGGCGCCGTCGAGCATCTCGATCGTCGCCGCCTCCTGTCGCCCCATCGCCCCTCCCGTCCTGACCCGGCTCCTCTCAGAGCCGGGCCAGGCGCGGAAGATATCCGGCGAACGGGTGAACTCGTCGGACTTTCGGCGACGGCGGTCAGGCTTCGGCCGACTTGGTGCGTATGACCTCAGCTTGGCAGGTGCGTGCCGGGAGAAACGGCGAACGCGACCACGAATCCCTCACCGAAGGCCTCACCATCGTCGGCTGGGGCGGCGTGCCGGATCTCAGCGACTTCGACAGCCGGGAATCACTGAAGGCCGGGCTCCGCGACTGCTATCCCCAGCGATCCAACTCCGTCCTCGGGAACTGGACCGGCCAGTTGTGGCGCTTCTACCATGAGATGGCTGAAGGCGACCTTGTCGTGATGCCGCTGAAGAACGTGCGGCGGTTCGCCATCGGGGAGATCACCGGACCGTACCGCTTCCGTGCCGACGCAGTGCCGGAATGCCGCCACGCCCGGCCGGTCCGCTGGCTCCGCACGGACATCGGCACCGCCGAGTTCAAGGCGGACCTGCGCAGCAGCCTCGGCTCGCTCCTGACAGTCTGCCGGCTGACCCGCCACGACGCCGCACATCGGATCGGGGAGATCGCGGCCGGGCGACCCGACCCCGGCTGGCAGCACGCTGCGGCGAACCTCGACCCGGACGCGACCCGAGCCGACCTCTGGGAAGCCGTCGAGACCGGGGACGCGCCCGTCAAACTCACCGTCCGGGAACTGCTGTCGAAATGGGGTTACCGGCGACGCACCGCAACCTCACTGGTGACCGTCCAGTCCGAGCTGGCCGACCGGGGACTTTCGACCCGGCCGCCGTTCACGACGGCCAGGATGGACACGGTCGTCGAGCTGGTCCCGGTCGCCGTCGAGCCGAACACGGCGGATCCGGAGCAGGATTCCCGGGAGGTCGAGGTGCCGGACGACCTGCCAACCAAGTGGATGGTGCGCGCGATCCTGCCCGACGAGCCGGCCATCGAATCCGTCACCGTCGGCAAGCCGCTCGCCGCCGCCGTGACCCTGATGCTGGCCAAGAACTACTCACAGCTGGCGGTGATCACGGAAGACGGCTACTACGCCGGAGCGGTCAGCTGGGAGTCCATCGGGAGGGCCCGCCTGGCGCACCCCGAGCCGACCTTGCAGGACGCCACTGTCCAGGTTCGGGTCATTGGCATCGACGAAGAACTGTTCGGCCAGATCGACGAGATCTACCGCCGCGGGTACGTCTTCGTCCAAGGAGAGGACCGCCGGACGCTCATCGGCGTCGTGACCGCGAACGACCTGGCTCTGCAGTTCGGCAAGCTCGCCCGGCCGTTCGCCCTGCTCGAAGAGGCCGAGCTGCGGCTTCGCCGGCACACCAAGCGGTGCCTGCCCGAGGACGTGCTGGAGAAAGCGGCACCGAAGTGGGCGAACGGCAACCCGACGTTCGGCAACTACGTGAGTCTCTTCGAGAAGCAGCACCACTTCGACATGCTGAACTGGCCGCTCGATCACGAGGCATTCCTCCAACTGCTCCGCGACGCGCGCCGGATCAGGAACGAGCTGATGCACTTCTCCGGCGACGAGATCCAGGACCAGGATCTCCCGGCCATCGAAGGGTTCTGCTCGACGATCAAAGCCGTCGACCAGATCGCGCACTGAACTCGTCAGGACGGCTTCGGCGCCTCCTCCGGTGTCTTCACCCGTTCCAGCAGCAGCTGGGCCACATCGCGGACGTCGACGTTCTCCGCCTTCTGCTCGCTCTGCCGCTGCACCAGCCCGTCGGTCAGCATCACCCGGCAGAACGGGCAGCCCGTCACGATCGTCTCGGCGTCCGTGGCGATCGCCTCGTCCACGCGCTCCAGGTTGATGCGCTTGCCGATCTGCTCTTCCATCCACATGCGGGCGCCGCCCGCGCCGCAGCAGAGGGCCCGGTCCGCGTGGCGGGGCATCTCCGTCAACGAGGCGCCCGCCGCGCCGACCAGCTCGCGCGGGGGTGTGTAGACCTTGTTGTGGCGGCCCAGGTAGCACGGGTCGTGGTAGGTCACGCGCGGGCCGTCCTCGACCGGCTTGACCGGGGTCAAGACGCCCGAGCGGACCAGGCGGTTCAGCAGCTGCGTGTGGTGGACCACCTCGTAGTGGCCGTCCAGGTCCGGGTACTCGCGGCTCAGGGTGTTGAGGCAGTGCGGGCACGTCGTGACGATCTTGCGCAGCCGGGGCTCGCGGCCCTCGAACACGGCGTTGAGCGTCTCCGCCGTCTGCTGGGCCATCATCTGGAACAGGAACTCGTTGCCCGCGCGGCGCGCCGGGTCACCGGTGCACGACTCCTCCTTGCCGAGGACCACGTACTTGACGCCGGCGATGTGCAGCAGCTCGGCCGTCGCGCGGACGGTCTTGCGGGCGTTGTCGTCGAACGCGCCCGCGCAGCCGACCCAGTAGACGTATTCGACGTCTTCGGCGAGCTCGCCGTCGAACACCGGGACGTCGAAGCCGAGGTCCTTCGTCCAGGCCAGGCGCTCGGAGTTGTTCTGGCCCCACGGGTTGCCCTTGGTCTCCAGGTTCTTGAACAGCCCGCCCAGCTCGGTCGGGAACGCCGACTCGATCATCACCTGGTAGCGGCGCATGTCGACGATGTGGTCGACGTGCTCGATGTCGACCGGGCACTGCTCGACGCACGCACCGCACGTGGTGCACGACCAGAGCACGTCCGGGTCGATGACGCCGCCGTCGGCCTCCGGGCCGACCAGCGGGCGCGCGTCCTCGTGCTCCTTGCCCGCGAGGATGTAGGGCGCCTCCTCGAACAGGTTGTCGCGCAGCCCCATGATGAGCAGCTTGGGCGACAACGGCTTCCCGGTGTTCCACGCCGGGCACTGCGACTGGCAGCGGCCGCACTCGGTGCACGTCGCGAAGTCGAGCATGCCCTTCCACGTGAAGTCGCCGATCTTGCCGCGGCCGAACGTGTCGTCCTCGCCCGGGTCCTCGAAGTCGATCGGCTTGCCGGCCGACTCCATCGGCAGCAGCGGGCCGAGGGCGTCCGGCAGCCGCTTCGCCGAGACGTTGATCGGCGCGACGAAGATGTGCAGGTGCTTGGAGTAGAGCACGATCGACAGGAACACCAGCATGACGCCGATGTGCAGCAGCAGCCCGACCGTTTCGAGCACCTCGGTCGTCGAGTGGCCCAGCGGTTCCAGGAGGTTCCCGACCCCGAGCGAGACGTACGCGCCGTTGTCGTAGGGGAAGTTGCCGGACGCCGAGGAGGCGCCGCGGAAGAAGAACATCGTCCAGACGACGTTGAAGATCATGAACAGGATCAGCCACGCGCCGCCGGTGTGCGAGCCGTAGAAGCGCGACGCGCGGTCCTTGCGCTCAGGGGCCTGCCGGATCCGGATCACGGTGAACACGCCCAGGGAGACGGCCACCATGACGGCGATGAAGTCCTGGAGGAAGCCGAGCACCGCCCAGTGGCCGATCCACGGGATCGCGAACCGCTCGTCGAACAACGCGCCGTACGCCTCGAGGTACACCGAAGCGAGGATCACGAAGCCCCAGAACGTGAAGAAGTGCGCCAGGCCGGGCACGGACCACTTCAGGAGCTTGCGCTGGCCGAACACTTCGCGCACCTGGGCGAAGAGGCGGGCCCCCAGCTCGTCCGACCGCTTGTGGTCGGGCTGGCCGGCCTTGATCAGCCGGTACAGGAAGGCCACTCGCTTGCCGGCGACGGCGAGGCCGACGACCGTCATGAGCAGGCCGAGGATGAGACGAACGAGCACGAGTCCTCCGGACGTACTGTGAAGGACCGGCTCAGTGCGAGCCGGTGTAGTACCGGCACGCCTTGCACGCGTACCGCATCTTCGCGACCCGCCAGTGTTTCCGGTACAGATCGAGGTCGGCCGACCGGCGGACGCCGAGGCGCTGGTAGCGCCCCGGACGGCGGCGGCCGGTTTCGTACTGCTCGGTCGCCCGGCCGAGGTGGGCGCGCCGCAGCACGCACCCCCGCGTCCGGCAGCGGCCGAGCGCGCCGCGGCAGAAGCGGTGCAGCAGCACCAGGTCGCCGCCGACTTCTTCGACGACGCCGTAGCCGGGGTGGTCGCCCAGCCCGGTGAGCCGCACCGGAAGCCCGCAGTACCCGCACTTGAGGGTGCAGGAGAGGCAGCCCGCGATGTGCCTGAGCCGCAGCTCGCGCCGGTCCTGTTCGCGCGGGTCTCCGGAACGGGGTCCTCGGACGCGCGACGCCATGGGGCCTCCTCCGGCGACTGTGATCGGCACCACTGACTACTGGAGGGTAATGAGGAGGTCACTTCACGCGACAGGACCAAACAGCCTAGTTACATTGCGCCGTTCGGCGTAAAAATCGAGGCAAGGATGACCTTACTGTCCGTATGGCGGACGCTGCTGTCGCGAAAATCGTACGTTCGGCCCTGCTGTCCCGGGCGTGGCCCCCGCCACAATCCGGGCATGACGTATCGCCCCGTCCCGTACCGGCCGGCCCGGCTCCCCGCCGCCGAAGCCGTCGCCGAGTCCGCCGCCCTGCGCCGCCGGATGGAAGCGCGGCGCTCGGTCCGGATGTTCTCCCCCGACCCGGTTCCCGAGTGCGCGGTGCTCGACGCGATCGCGGTGGCCTCGACGGCGCCGAGCGGGGCGCACCAGCAGCCGTGGACGTTCGTCCTCGTCACCGATCCCGCGGTGCGGCGGAGGATCCGCGAAGCGGCCGAAGCGGAGGAACGGGTCTCCTACGACGGCCGGCTCGGCGAGGAGTGGCTCGACGCGCTGCGGCCGCTGGGCACGGACGCGGTCAAGCCCCACCTGACCGACGCGCCCTACCTGATCGTCGTGTTCCAGCAACGGTTCGCGCTCTCCGCCGACGGCGGCGTCCGCAAGCACTACTACGTCGACGAGTCGGTCGGCATCGCGGTCGGCATGCTGCTGACGGCGTTGCAGGTGGCCGGGCTCGCCGCCCTGACGCACACGCCGTCGCCGATGCGGTTCCTCGGCGAGCTGCTGGGCCGGCCCCGCAACGAACGGGCGTTCGCGGTGGTCCCGGTGGGCTACCCGGCCGACGACTGCGTGGTGCCGGACCTGCGGCGCAAGGCGCTCGACGAGGTTCTCGTCAGGATTTGAGGCCGCCCGGCAGCTCGGCGAACAGCGGGCCCGACAACCGGTCCGCGCCGCGCTCCCGCCACCACTCGGCCTGCTCCCACGAGTCGACCCCGGCCACGCCGACCTCGGCGCCGGCGGCGTGCGCGGCCTCGATCAGGGCCACCAGCGAGCCCGTCACCAGCGGGTGCTCCCGGCGCGCCGCCAGCGAGGCCGCGACGCGCACGGCGCCGGCCGCGAGCTCGGTCAGGCAGGTGACGTCGGCGAAGTCGTGGATCTCCGCCACGACCCCGATTTCCGCCAGCACCTTGAGGTTGTCGGCCGCGTCGCCGGTGTCGGCGAGCAGAGACGCCGCCGGGAAGCCGGGCCGCAGGCGGTCCGGCGCCAGGCCGGTGGCCTCCAGCACACCGCGGATCTCGCCGACCAGCTCGGGATCCGAGGCCTGGTGCGGGGTCAGCTCGACGGTCAGCGGCAGGCAGACGTCCGCGGCCGCGAGGTGCTCGGCCGCCGTGCGCAGCAGCCACGCGCCCAGCGGCAGCGCCAGCCCGGTCTCCGCCGCGAGCCGCACGCACGTCTCGTGCGGCAGCACGCCTTCGGCCGGGTGGTTCCAGCGCATCCGCGCCTCGACGCCGTGGACCGAGCCGTCCGCCGCGGAGGTCAGCGGGCGGAAGCCGACCTCGATCTCGCCGGTCTCCCACGCGCCCGCCATCGCCGCGGCGAGGCCGAAGTCGTGCCGGTCGCGGCGGTCCAGCTCGCGGTCGAACAGGCCCCACTGGTTCCCGGCCCGCTGGACGCGCCGCAGCGTCAGGTCCGACGCGCGCAGCAGCTCGTCCGGCGCGACGTCGCGCGGTGGGCGGTGCACGACGCCGATGCTGGCCGAGACGGCGACGCCGCGGTGCCCGTCGACGTACTCCGGTTCGGCGAGCTCGTGGGTGATCCGGCGGACGAGCGTCACCACGTCCGGCGTGTTTTCCGCGTTCTGCACCAGCACGCCGAATTCGTCGCCGCCGAGGCGGGCGACGAGCGCCTTCTCGCCGTCGAAGACCGTCTTCAGCTTCGCCGCGACCCCGCGCAGCACCCGGTCGCCGAGCTCCTGGCCGAGCCCGCCGGTGATCTGCGAGAAGCCGTCGAGGTCCAGGTGGAACAGCGTGACGCCGCGAGACGCGTCCGCGTCGCGAAGGAGGTTTTCCAAGCGGGTGCCGAAGAACTGCCGGTTCGGCAGCCCCGTGAGCACGTCGTGCAGCGCCTGGTGGGACAGCCGCCGCTGCAGCAGCGAGACCTCGGTGTCGTCGTCGACGATCGTGATCAGCTGCCGGGGCGTGCCGACCGCGTCGCGGATCACGGACGCCGCGAACGTGGCCCACATCGGCTCGCCGTCGCTGCCGACCAGGCGGCGGCCGACGCGCAGCCGGTGCAGCCGGCCGGCGACCAGCTCCCGGTAGGCCTCGCGCAGCTGCTCGACCTCGTCCGGGTGCACCAGGTCGAACAGGGTCAGCGCGGCGATCTCGGCCGGCGTGCGGTTGAGCGTCTTGGCGAGTGCCGCGTTGGCCCGCAGCACCCGGCCGTCCAGCTCGGTGAGCGCGACACCGCTGGCCGAACCGGCGAAGACCTCCTCGAACTGCGCGCGCGTGATGACCTGCTTCGCCCGCGTCTCCTGCTCGACCTTCAGCAACGCGCGGCTCAGGCCCTCTTGGCGTTTCTGGATGTCCTCGCGCAGCATCTCGCCGTAGCCGGAGCTGAGCGCGCCGAGCACCAGCACCACCCGCTCGGCCAGGTCGTCGACCCGGCGCAGCTCCGGCTCGCGCAGCAGCGCCTTCCCGAGCACCTCCAGGCTGCGACGCAGGCTGTCGGCGCCGACGCAGCGCAGCTCGACCAGCCGCCCGCCCGCGGCGGCCGCGTCCTCGAGGCCCGGCGGGTCGCTCGCGACGGCCTCGAACAGCCGGCCCACCAGGACCGACAGCTCACGCTCGATTTCTTCGGGCGTGTGCGGCAGGTACGCGGTGGTGCTGATCAGGTAGCCCCACTTGCGCGCGAGGGTGCCGAGCCGTCGCGCCGCTCGTTCGGCGGACGGCTTCTTCCGCGGGACCTCACCACGGGGGTGGGGAGCAGTCACGTCAGCCTGTCCTGGGTTCTACGCAGACACTCCGGTTCGGGTAGCCGATATATCTTGGCGCGAATTCGTGTCCGGCGCACGAAACAGCATTCATCCAATCGAGTGATAACCCTGCGGAGCGATCTCGAGTTGATCCCGCAGCCACGACCGGGTGGCGTCACGGTATTCGCCGGCGTTCTCGTGCAACGCAACGGAATGACCCGCACCCGGAAGGACGTACATCGACAGTTTCGACGGATCGGCGTAATACGGCGCTTCCTGCGCGCGAAGGACGTTCGGGTCCGCGCAGTCACGCAGGGCGAGCAAACCGCAGAAAAGGACGTCCTTTTCCCCCACCACCTGGAAAACCGGTACGGTAATCCCCTTCGTCGCCGGCAAGACGATCCCGAACAGGGCCACCGTGCCCATACCGGGCACGGAGACCTGGTCCTTGGTGGCTTCGTCGGCGGCGATCACGCCCGGGTCGGCGTCCCCGGCCGCGTAGAACAGCCCGGCCCGCGCGCCCGGCCGCGTCGTGAAGTACAGCGGGTCGCTGCCGACCTGGCCGAGCTGGCCGTCGAGGAACGCGGGCTGCAGGCCCAAAGCCGCGCCGAGGGCCAGCACCGGCAGCGCGGGCAGGTGCGTGATGCCGGTCAGGACCACGCCGTCGACGTCGTGGTAGGTCGACGCCTCCACCGCGACGACCCCGGACCCGACCGAGTGCCCCACGATGACGACCTTCGCGAACGGCACCCCGCCGATGTGCCCGGCACGCAGGTGGCCGACGACCTCGTGCATCGACTCGGCCGCCGCCCAGACCGACAGCGGCAGGCTCAGCGGGTGGCTGCTCTGCCCGGCGCCGAGCTGGTCCGCGGCGAAGGTCGCGTAGCCGTGCGCGGCCATGTCGCGCTGGTAGGAGTAGCGCTCCGGCTCGTACGGCAGGTCCCAGTACGCGCTGTTGTACGTCCCGCCGTGCACGAGGAGCTGGACCGTGTCCGGGGCGTCGCCGCCGGGCAGGCACAGCCGGCCGTGGATCGTCGCGGGCGCGCCCGGCACCAGCGGAGGCAGGCCCGGGCCGCTGACCGGCAGATCCGTGTCGCTGCAGGAGATCGCGGCGGCCTCCGCGGGCATCGCGGCCGTCAGCGAAGCGAGCAGAACACCGCAGGCGAACAGGGCCGACGTCACCTTTACGGGCAGCTTCACGCCGCACTCCCTCTGAACTCGGACAGGTGAAGGAACTCCGGAACACTACACCCGGTAGCCGAACGGGTACCGTCAGGTCCAGGGCACCACGGTCATCGGCAGCCGGTTCGGCTGCATCGTCGCCTTCAGCTGGGCCCGGACCTTCTTGCCCGGCACGGGAACCAGCCGCCAGCGCGCCCCGATCGTGGCGGCGACGATGCCGATCTCCGTCGGCGCGAACACGTGCCCCGGGCACAGCCGGGCGCCCGCACCGAACGGGATGTACGCGCCCTTCGGCAACTCGGCCGTGTGCCCGGGCGTCCAGCGGTCCGGGTCGAACCGCTCGGGATCGGGGAACCAGCGCGGATCCCGGTGCAGCGTGTGCTGGCTGACCGCGACCTCGCTCCCCGCGGCGATCCTCACGCCGCCGAGTTCGACGTCTTCGCGGGCGCGGCGCATGAGGATCAGCGGCGGCGTGCGGCGGACGATCTCGTTGACGATCTGGTGCGTGTACACCAGGTCCGGCAGGTCCTCGAAGCGCGCGGGCCGGCCGCCGAGGACGTCGTCGACCTCCGCGTGGAACCGCCGTTCGACGTCCGGGTGCTGTCCGAGCTCGTGGAAGAACCAGGCCAGCGCGACGGCGGTGGTCTCGGCGCCGGTGGTGAGGATCGTGATGACCTCGTCGTGCACCTGCCGGTCGGACATGCCTTCGCCGGTGTCCTCGTCGCGGGCCAGCAGCAGCATCGACAGCAGGTCGCCGTGGTCGGCGCCCTGTTCCCGCGCGGTGACGACGGTTTCGCCGATGACGTCGCGCAACCGCGCGGCGGCCGCGTCGAACTTCCGGTTCGGCGGGATCGGCAGCTTCTCGACGAACTTCGGCGAGAACGCCCGGACCAGCACGTACTTCAGCATGATCGGGATCGAGCGCTGGATTTCGGCGAGCGCGTCTTCGCCCAGCGCGGTGGAGAAGAGCGTCTGGCCGGCGATGGTCAGCACGAGGTCCTGCATCCGCCGGTCGACCTGGACGACCTCGCCGGGCCGCCACGAGCTCGCCAGCCCGTCCGCCAGCTTCGTCATGGTGTGCTCGGCGTAGCCCGCGATCCGCGTGCGGCCGAAGGCGGGCATCACCAGCCGGCGCTGACGGCGGTTGAGCTCGCCGTTCGAGGTCGCGAGCCCGTCGCCGAACAGCGGGCGCATCTTGTCGAAGACCAGGCCCTTGTCGAACTTGTCGGCGTCGGTGGCCAGCACCTGCCACGCGAGCTCGGGCGTGGTGACCACGTGCACCGGCAGCGGCCCGAGCCGGAGTTCGACGACATCTCCGTGCGCCGGAAGGGAAGTGAAGAGCTTCAGCGGGTCGCGCAGGAGCGCCACCGAATGCCCGAGCACGGGCCGGCGGCCGGGCACGGGACGCGCGTCGGTCATGTCGCGTCACCCTAACGGGGCGGCCGGGCCGCCGAGCGCGAGTCCACACGAACGGAGGAGAGCGCTACACTCCGACACCTCGAAGCGAGGGTGGGAGGTCCCGTGACCGGGGAGCTGAGCTGGGTACCGCCGGAGATCGACACCGCGGTGCCGAACCCGGCGCGGGTGTACGACTTCTGGCTCGACGGCGACCACAACTTCGCCGCCGACCGGGCCCTCGGGGAGCAGATCCTCAAGATCATGCCGGGTGTGCGCGACGCGGCCCGCCTCAACCGCGCGTTCCTGCGCCGCGCGGCGAAGTTCATGGTGGACTCCGGCGTCCGCCAGTTCCTCGACGTCGGCTCCGGCATCCCGACCGTGGGGAACCTGCACGAGATCGTCCAGCAGGCCGACCCGTCGTGCCGCGTGGTCTACGTCGACCGCGAACCGGTGGCCGTGGCGCACAGCGAACTGCTGTTGCAGGACAACGCCGGCTGCGCAGTGCTGCAGGCTGATCTACGCGACGTGAACGACATCTTCGACGGCGCGGGCAAGCTGCTGGACCTCGACGAGCCGGTCGGCGTGTTCATGTTGCTGCTGCTGCACTTCGTGCCGGACTCGTGGGACCCGGTGGGCATCCTGGCCCGCTACCGCGACCGCCTGGCCCCGGGCAGCTTCCTGGCGGTCTCGCACGTCGCGGCCGACTCCGAGTCGGAGCGGCTCGACGAGGCGGTCGAGGTGTACAAGAGCAACCAGGACCAGCAGAACCAGCCGGTCCCCCGCACGCACGACGAGGTCCTCGCCTTCTTCGACGGCTTCGAGATGGTCGAGCCGGGTGTGGTCGGCTGCGCGATGTGGAAGCCCGAAGGCGTCGGCGACATGTCCGAGGACCCGGCGATCAACACCCTGCCCTACGCCGGGGTCGGCCGGAAACCCTAGTCACCGCACCAGGTTCACCGGCCCGTCGAACGCGAGGCAGACGTCGTGGCGGCCGGTCACGGTGGTCAGGCCGGCTGTCACCGACGTGGAGGCGTAGTGGTCCCCGGTGGACGGTACCGCGGCCGCGCCCAGGATCCGGCCGGTCGGCGAGTCCAGCCGGACGGTGACGTGCGCTGACTCCATTGTGGACACCGAGGCCGTGAACCGTGACGGTCCGGCCAAGGCAACATCGCGGTAGACGCGCCAGCTGCCGGAGGCGGCCGCCACCGACGTGCCCGCCGTCTTCGCCGTGTCCGTCAGCGTCGTCCCGGAGTAGGCTGAGGTCGCGCGGCGCCGGCCGCTCGCCCGGCACGGAAACCCGCTGCGCCGCGGAGAGGTCGGTGGCGTTGCGGCCCACCGCGAAGTCGTAGTCACCGGCCATCACCGCGGATCGGCCCAGCGAAGCGTTCCAGGCGGCCAGGTCGGCCACGGGCACCGAGAACCGCACGGTGCGCGTCTCGCGCGGCGCCAGTGTCACGCGCGAGAAGTCCCGCAGCCGCTGCACGCCGGACGCCTTCGAGTACAGCTGGACGACGTCGGTGCCGGAACGGGCGCCGGCGTTCGTCACGTCGACACTGACCTGAACCGCCGGACCGGCGAGCGAAGCACGGATCGCGCCGTAGTGGAAGCTCGTGTAGCCGAGCCCGTATCCGAAGGGGTACAACGGCTTCCCGCGGTGATACTGGTACGTCATGCCGGTCTTCGCGATGTCGTAGTCCAGGATGCTCGGCAACCCGGCGTCGGCGAGCGCGTGCCCGGTTTCCTGCCCCGCGTGGCTCGTCCAGTGATGAACGGCATGCTGCCGACCACGACCACCGCCGTGTCGGCACCCCGTGCCGCGGCGACCGCGTCGGAGACGCCGCCGCGCAGCATGTCGCGGCCGAACTTCGTCGCGTGGGCCGCGTCGGGCGCGGAGATCGTGAGGATCCCGTCGGCGCCGACGACGGCGTAGCGGTCCGGGCCGAACCACGGTTCGGTCACCTCGTTGCCCGCGTACTCGAGCACGGAGCTGCCGTCGGGCTGCGGGTCGAGCTTGAGCTGCTGCTGCGCGAACCAGCCGGTGGGCTGGTCGGCGTCGTTCACCAGGGCCCCGCCCGAATAGCTCGGGTACTTGCCGTTCGCCGCCGCGCGCAGGGTGTACCTGCCCGCGCCCCAGTCGAAGGACTCCGCCGGGCCCGCCGTGGTTCCGCCCGCGGTCACCTTGCCCGGCGCCGCGGGCGCGGTCAGGTACCGGCCGGTCGCGAGGTCGTTCAGCGCGATCCGGTCGACGCCTTCGGAGGACGTCACCGGGGCGCCGAGATGCCCGGCTTTGGCGTCACGCGGTAAGTCATCGCGCCGCTGTACCAGTCTTCGTACAGGGTGTCCGACAGCGGGCCGACGACGGCGACCTTCTTCTACGCGGTCGCGAGCCGCCCGGTGAGGTACGGGTCCTCCGAGTAGCCCTCTTCGTTGCGGCCCCAGCGCGGGTCGCGCAGCAGGTTCACCGGCGCCCAGAGGTTGAGGCCCCACAGCGCCGGGTTGCGCGCGCTGAACCCGCGCGCCTCCTCCCCGACGGCCGTGCCGACCCGCTTCACCAGCGCGGGGTCCCAGGTCGTGGCCAGGCCGACGGCCTGCGGGAACACCGTGCCGTCGGCCTTCACGACCGCGCCGTTGTCGTCGTGGTCGGTCGACCACGCGACGCCGTGCAGCGCTTCCGTCCCGGTTTTGAACACGCCGATGCCCAGCCGCGGGATGGCGGGCTCGTACTGGTGCAGCAGCGAGATCTTCTCGTCCGCCGTGAGCCGGGACAGCAGGTCGTCGATCCGCGTCGCGAGCGGCAGGGCCGGGTCGCGGAACGGCATCGGCGGTGCCGTCGGCGCGGGCGCCAGCAGGGTCGCGGTCAGCACGGGCACGAGGGCGCGGCGGAGCGGGAAGTGGCGCACGGACGGCCTCCCGAATTCGTCGAATCGCTTCGACAGCACGGCGTGGATAAACACGCCGGAGGTGAAGATGGTGACGACTATTACAGCCGCCCGAGTACCCGGTCAAGCCCGCGCTGGGAGCGCACCCAGTAACTCCGGGCCGTCCGGAAATCCGGCCGTTGAGCTGCGGGAAGTCGCGCCATCAGGGACGTTCGAAAGTTTCGACGGAGGTGGTGCTCGTCGAAGGGGAATCGAATATTCGCGGACGGTAAATCACGCTTGTGTTCCGGCCGTCCGTCACTTACCTTCGTGCCACCGTCGATGCGCTTCGACAACCTCTGCTCGCACCGTCCCCAGGAGGCCGCCCGTGGTCACGATCAACGACGTCGCCACGGCGGCGGGCGTGGCACCGAGCACGGTGTCCTACGTGATCAGTGGCAAGCGCTCGATCTCGCCGAAGACCCGCCGGCTGGTCGAGGAGAGTATCCGCAAGCTCGGGTACCACCCGCACGCCGGGGCCCGGGCCCTCGCCAGCAGCAAGACGAACGTGCTGGCCCTCGTCGTGCCGCTGCGCACGGACCTCAACGTCGCCGTCGTGATGGAGTTCGTCGCCTCGGCGGTCACCGCGGCCCGCGCGCACGACCACGACCTGCTCCTGCTCACGAAGGACGAAGGACCCGCCGCGCTGCAGCGGGTGGCGTCGTCGGCGATCGCCGACGCGCTGATGGTGATGGACGTCGAAGCCGCCGACCCGCGGGTGCCGATGCTCATCGCGCTCGACCGGCCGGTGGTGCTCATCGGCGTGCCCGACCACCCGGCCGGGCTGAGCTGCGTGGACCTGGACTTCACCGCCGCCGGTTCGGCGTGCGTCGCGCACCTGGCCGAGCTCGGCCACCGCTCGATCGCGCTGATCGGCCCCTCCCCCGCCGTCTACCGGCGCGGCACGAGCTACGCGACCCGGTTCCTGCGCGGGTTCGACGATGCCGCGAAGAGCCACGACGTCCGCGCGACCAACCGGCCGTGCGCCCACTCCTACGAAGCGGTGAGCGCCTGCCTCGACGAGCTGCTCGCCGCAGACCCGGATCTGACGGGCCTGGTCGTGCACAACGAGGCCGTCCTGCCCGGGCTGCTCTCCGACCTGCGCCACCGCGGCCTGCGGGTGCCCGAGGACATCTCCGTCGTCGCGGTCTGCCCGGACACCATGGCCGAGCAGCACCCGGTCGCGCTGACCACCGTCGCGATCCCGGCCGAGGAGGTCGGGGCCCAGGCCGTCGAGATGACCGTGCGCCGGCTCGCCGGCCACACCACCCCGGAGGTCCGGCTGCTCGGGCCCCGCCTCACCCGGCGCGCCAGCACCGCCGCGCCGCGCGCCTGACCGGTTCTGCTCCAGCGCCGAAGGAGGATCACCATGTCCCTACCCCGTCGCGCCCTCGTCCTGGCCGCGAGCGCCGCGCTCGCCGCCGCCTGCAGCCCCAGCCCCGCCACCCCGCCGGTCGGCTCGGGTGCCGCGCCCGCGTCGTCCATCACCGAGCTCGACTACTACGCCGACGAGCAGGGTTCCGCGGCGTGGCAGAAGATCCTCGACGCCTGCGCGTCGCAGACCGGCATCAAGGTCGAGCGGCAGACCGTGCCGACCGCGCAGATGCTGCCGAAGGTGCTGCAGGGCGCGAGCTCGAAAACGCTGCCCGACCTGCTCTTCACCGACAACCCGACGCTGCAGCAGGTCGCCGCCACCGGCGCGCTGACTCCCCTCGACGGCTACGGCATCACCACCGAGGGGTACTTCGACAGCATCGTGAAGGCCGGGACCTACCAGGGCAAGGTGTACGGCGTCGCCCCCGGCGTCAACGGCCTCGCGCTGATCTACAATAAGGACCTCCTGGCCGCGGCCGGGGTCCAGCCACCCCGGACGTGGGACGAGCTGAAGGCCGCCGCGGCGAAGCTCACCAAGGACGGCAAGTACGGCCTCGCGTTCTCGGCGATCCCGTCCGAAGAGGGCACCTGGCAGTTCCTCCCGTTCTTCTGGAGCACCGGCGCGGAACTGTCGCAAGTGGACTCCGCGCAGGCCGTGAAAGCGCTTCGATTCGTCACGGACCTCGTGAACTCCGGCTCGGCGTCCAAGTCCGTGGTGACCTGGAACCAGAACGACGTCGCGGACCAGTTCGTCGCGGGCAACGCGGCGATGATGGTCAACGGGTCGTGGAACCTGGCCCGGCTCGACGAGCAGAAGTCGCTGCACTACGGCGTCGTGCCGATCCCGGTGCCGCAGGCGGGCGCGAAGCCGGTGGTCGCGCTCGGCGGCGAGGTCGGGACCGTGCCCGTCACCAGCGGGCCGGCGCAGCAGGCCGCCGGGAAGGTGCTCTCCTGCATCCTGTCCGAGCCGACGATGCTGCAGTGGAGCAAGGCGCACGCCTACGTCCCGTCGAAGACGGCCGCGGCCACGAAGTTCGGCGCCGAGCAGCCGGCGATGCAGGCGTTCGTCGACGAGGTCGGCTCGGCCCGCTCCCGCACCGCCGAACTCGGCGAGAAGTACCCGAAGGTCTCGCAGGCGCTGGCCGACGCGATCCAGGCGGCGCTGACCGGGAAGCAGCCGGCCGACCAGGCCCTGAAGGCGGCCCAGCAAGCGAGCGGGTCGTGACGCTGGCCGCCCCGGCCGTCGCGGCCCCACCCCGCGCCGGCCGGAAACCCCAGCGGGACAACCGGTTCGCCGCCTGGCTGTTCCTGCTGCCCGCGCTGGCCTACCTCGCGGTGTTCTTCGGCTATCCCCTGGCCGCGAACGTCGTGATGAGCACCCAGAACTACACGGTCAAGTCGTTCTACACCGGCGAAGCGCCCTTCGTCGGCTTCGCCAACTACTCGGCCGTCTTCGACAACCCCCTGTTCTCGACGGCCGCGCTCACCACCGTCCTGTTCACCGCCGGGTCGCTCGTCTTCCAGTTCGGCCTCGGCTTGGCGCTCGCGGTGTTCTTCAGCGGCCGGTTCCCCGGCAGCTCCCTGCTGCGCTCGCTGCTCCTGCTGCCGTGGCTGCTGCCGCTGGTGGTGAGCGGCGCGGTCTGGCGGTGGATGTTCGACCAGGACCACGGCGTGCTGAACGCGGCCCTGCGCCTGTTGGGCCTCGACGCGGTGCCGTGGCTGAGCAGCACGAGCTGGGCGCTGCCCGCGGTGATCCTCACCAACGTCTGGATCGGCATCCCGTTCAACCTCGTCATCCTGCACGGCGGGCTGCGCGCGATCCCGGCGACGCTCTACGAAGCCGCGTCGCTGGACGGCGCGGGCGCGTGGCAGCGGTTCCGGCACATCACCTGGCCGCTGCTGCGGCCGGTCACCGGGATCGTGCTCATGCTCGGGCTGGTCTACACGATCAAGGTGTTCGACGTCATCATGGTCGTCACCGGCGGCGGGCCGGCCAACGCGACCCAGACGCTCACCACGTGGTCCTACCGGCTGTCGTTCCAGGACTTCGCGTTCGGCCAGGGCGCGGCGGTCGGCAACGTCCTCATCGTCGTCGCGACGGTGTTCGGGCTGCTCTACCTGCGTTCGGCGAAGGCGACGCTGGCCGAGGCGGCGTCGTGAAGGCCCGGACGGTCTTCGGCGTCCTGATCGTCGCGGTCCTGCTGTTCCCGCTGTACTGGATGGTCAACGCGTCGCTGCAGCCCAGCGGCGCGCTCCTGCGCCCGGACCCGGCGTTCTTCCCGGTCGGCGGCACCCTGGACGGCTACCGGAAGGCGTTGTCCTCCCAAGGCCCGCACCTGCTCTCCAGCGTCGTCGTCGCGCTCGGCACGGTGGTCGTGTCGCTGGCGATCGCCGCGCCCGCGTCCTACGCGCTGGCGCAGCTCAAGGTCCGCGGCGGCCCGGTGCTGGTGTTCGTGCTGCTCATCGTGCAGATGATCCCGGGCATCGTGATGGCCAACGCGCTCTACACCGTGTTCGGCAACCTCGGCCTGATCGACAACTACCTCGGGCTGGTCCTCGCCGACTCGACCGCGACCATCCCGTTCGCCGTGCTCCTGTTGCGCGCGTTCATGATCTCCGTGCCGCGAGAGCTGACCGAAGCGTCCCGGGTGGACGGTGCCGGGCACTGGCGGACGTTCTTCTCGATCGTCCTCCCGGTCAGCCGCAACGCGCTCGTGACGGCCGGGCTGTTCGCGTTCCTGTTCGCCTGGGCGGACTTCCTGTTCGCCGTCACCCTCACCACCGGGCAGTCGTTCGAACCCGTCACGGTGGGCATCTACCGATTCGTCGGCAACCAGTCCGCCGACTGGAACGGGATCATGGCCACCGCCGTCCTCGCCGCGATCCCCGCGGCCGTCCTGCTCGTCGTCGCCCAGCGGTACGTCGTCGCCGGGCTGACCAGCGGCGCCGTCAAAGACTAAGGAGACCGCGTGATCGCCACGACCGAAGACGGCCGCTCGCTCGAAGTGACCGTGCGGCACGAGGTGCTGCGCGTCGAGCCGTGGGGCGACGGCAGCCTGCGCGTGCGCGCGGGACGGCACCGGATCCTCGACGACGTCCCGGGGGCCCTGCTGCCCGCGAAGCCCTCGGCGGCGACGGCGTCGGCCGAAGGCCGCACCGGCCGGGTGGTCAACGGCGCGCTCACCGTCGTCGTCGAGATCGCCGACACCGACACGGGCATCGACGCGCAGCTGACGTTCGTCCGGACCGACACCGGCGAGGAGCTGCTGTCCGAGCAGCGCGCGCACTTCTGGTGGCCCGGCGCGCGGCTGTTCATGCCTTCGCGCAACGGCTACGGCCGGCTCGAACAGCGGTTCACCGCCTACGACGACGAGCGGTTCTACGGCCTCGGCCAGCACACGCACGGCCGGCTCGACCAGAAGGGCCTGGTCCTCGACCTGGTACAGCGCAACGCCGAGGTGTCGGTGCCGTTCCTGCTCTCCAGCCGCGGCTACGGGTTCCTCTGGAACAACCCCGCGGTCGGCCGGGTCGAGCTGGCCGCCAACGGCACCCGCTGGGTCGCCGACGACGCGCGTCAGCTCGACTATTGGGTCACCACCGGCGACGGCCCGCGCGAGATCCTCGGCCACTACGCCGACGCGACGGGGTACGCCCCGATGTTGCCGGAGTGGGCGGCCGGGTTCTGGCAGTCGAAGCTGCGGTACCGCACCCAAGACGAGCTGCTCGCGGTCGCCCGCGAGTACCACGCGCGCGGGCTGCCGCTGTCGGTGATCGTCGCGGACTTCTTCCACTGGACGCACCTCGGCGACTGGCGGTTCGACCCCGCCGAATGGCCGGACCCGGCGGCGCTGGTGCGGGAGCTGGACGAGCTGGGCGTCAAGCTGATGGTGTCGGTGTGGCCGTCGGTGAGCCCGCTGTCGTCGAACTACCGCGAGCTGCACGAGCGGGGCCTGCTGGTCGCCGCCGAGAGCGGCGTCCCGGCCCACGCGCCGTGGCGGGACAAGGGCTTCGACGTCGAGATGCCCGTCGCGTTCTACGACCCGACGAACCCCGCCGCACGGCAGTTCGTCTGGGCGAAGGTCAAGGAGAACTACTACGACCTGGGCGTCCGCGCGTGGTGGCTCGACGGCGACGAGCCGGAGATCCAGCCCGGCCACCCGCACAACCTCGGCTTCCACGCCGGCCCGGGCGCGGAGGTGGTCAACCTCTACCCCCAGGCCAACGCCCAGACGTTCCACGACGGCATCCGCGCCGAAGGCGACGACGAAGTGGTGCTGCTTTCGCGCTCGGCGTGGGCCGGGAGCCAGCGGTACGGCGCGGCGCTCTGGTCGGGCGACATCCCGGCGACGTGGGCGTCGCTGCGGGCGCAGGTCCGGGCCGGGCTGAACGTGGCGGTGGCCGGGATCCCCTGGTGGACCACGGACATCGGCGGCTTCCACGGCGGCGATCCGGACTCGCCGGAGTTCCGGGAGCTGCTGGTCCGGTGGTTCCAGTACGGCGTGTTCTGCCCGCTGTTCCGCCTGCACGGCTTCCGCGACCCGCGGCCGCCGTTCGGGCCGTCGATGACGGGCGGGCCCAACGAAGTCTGGTCCTTCGGGGCGTCCGCGTACGCCGCGATTTCGGCCTCCCTGCGGCTGCGGGAGCGGCTGCGGCCGTACCTGATGACCCAGATGCGGGTGGCGCACGAGCAGGGCGTGCCCCCGATGCGGCCGCTGTTCGTCGACTTCCCCGCGGACGCCGGGGCGTGGGAGGTCTCCGACCAGTTCCTGCTCGGGCCGGACCTGCTGGTGGCGCCGGTGCTCGCGCCGGGGGTCACTGCCCGCCGCGTCCACCTGCCCTCCGGTGCCGTGTGGACGGACGCGGTGACCGGCTCGCGCCACGAAGGCGGAACGTGGGTCGACGCGCCCGCCCCAGCCGAGCGGATCCCGGTGTTCCTCCGTGACGGCGCGAATCTGCCGATCACCGCTCCGGAATGAGATCGGCCCACTCGCCTGGCGCAAGCGGCCGCGAAGGGCCGAGCGCCCAGCCCGGCGGCCAAGGGCGCACCGCGTAGACGTCCGTACGGGCTTCAGCAGGAGTCCCCACAGCTCGGCCTGCCACGCTCGCCGGTCGTTCCACCGGCAGCCGAGCTGCTGCACATGAGCGCGAGGGCCGGGAACGGCGTGAAGGGGACATGCCGGGGTTGTCGCGTCCGGGCGCACCGCGGCGACGCTGAATTAAAGTGGACCTGTGAGTCCAAAGCTGACCCCGAAGGGCGCCGCGACGCGGCAGCGGATCATCGAAGGCGCGGCGGCCCGGATCCGCGAGCACGGCGTGGCCGTCACGACGCTCGACGACGTCCGGGCGCGCACCGGCACCAGCAAGAGCCAGCTGTTCCACTACTTCCCCGAAGGCAAGGAAGAGCTCCTGCTGGCGGTGGCGCGGTTCGAGGCGACCCAGGTGATGGCGGCCCAGCAGCCGCAGCTGGGCGAGCTGAACTCGTGGGCGGCTTGGCGGCGCTGGCGGGACACGGTCGTCTCGCACTACCGCGAGCGCGGGCAGTACTGCCCGCTCAACGTCCTGATTTCCCAGCTGGGGCGCGCGACGCCGGGTGCGCAGGCCGTGGTGACGGAGCTCTTGCGCAGCTGGCAGAACGAGCTCGAAGCCGGGATCCGCCGGCTGCAGGACAAGGGCGAGGTGAGCCCCGGACTGGACGCCGGACGCACAGCGGCCGCCCTGCTGGCGGGTCTGCAGGGCGGCGTGGTGGTGATGCTCTCGACGGGCGGCATCGAGCACCTCGAAGCGGCGCTCGACGTCGGGATCGAGAACCTGCGGGCGAGCGGGAGCCGGCGCTGAGCCCGGCTCCCGCTCCCGAAGTCAGGCGTTCTTGATCGCGGAGATCTCGAACTCGAGGGTGACCTTGTCGCTGACCAGCACGCCGCCGGTCTCGAGCGCGGCGTTCCAGGTCACGCCGTAGTCCTTGCGGTTGATCACGGTCGAGCCCTCGAAGCCGATCCGGTCGTTGCCGAACGGGTCCTTGGCCGAGCCCTCGAACTCGAACGGGATGGTGATCGAGCGGGTGACGTCCTTGATCGTCAGGTCGCCGGTCACGTCGAAGCTCGTCTCGCCGGTCTGCTTGATCTCGGTCGAGGTGAAGGTGATCTGCGGGTACTCGTCCATCGACAGGAAGTCGTTGCTCTTCAGGTGACCGTCGCGGTCGGCGTTGCGGGTGTCGATGCTGTTGGCCTGGATGGTCACCTGAGCGGACGACTTCTCCGGCGCCTCGCCGTCGATCTTGGCGGTGCCGGTGAACTCGTTGAAGCTGCCGCGCACCTTGGTCACCATGGCGTGCCGGGCGACGAACCCGATCCGCGAGTGGGCGGCGTCCAGGGTGTACTCACCGGTCAGCTGGGGGTAGGTGGTCGCGCTGGTCATGGCTCTACGTCATCTCCTCGTGGTGGCGCCCCCAAGTAATTGAGGGTTCAACGACACTGTACTCACTTTCACTGGTTGCGCAAGCAAGCTTTCGCTAGACTCGCCTGTATGGGTGAACGGTACGCGCTTGATCGCGACGAGGCTCCGTTCTGGCGAGCGCTGATGCGCGTCACGACCGCGCTGCCGCGCGCGCTCGAGGACCAGTTCCTGGCCGAGACGGGCCTGGGGATCACCGACTACGGGGTGCTCGTCGCGCTGTCCGAGGCGCCGGACAACCTGCTGCGCATCTCGGCGCTGGCGGCGACGACCGGGCTGTCCCTGAGCCGGATCAGCCGGGTCGTCGACGACCTCACCCGTCGCGGCCTGGTCGAGAAGCGCAAGTGCCCCGAAGACGGCCGCGCGTCCAACGCCGTGCTGACCGCCGCGGGATTGGCCAGACTGGAGGCGGCCTACCCGGGCCACCTCGCCCGTGCGCGGGCTTCGGTGTTCGACCACCTGAGCACCGAAGACATCCGCACGGCCGGGCCGGTGCT
This sequence comes from Amycolatopsis sp. NPDC004378, assembly GCF_053602455.1. Lineage (NCBI taxonomy): Bacteria > Bacillati > Actinomycetota > Actinomycetes > Pseudonocardiales > Pseudonocardiaceae > Amycolatopsis > Amycolatopsis sp. NPDC004378. The sequence goes on along the minus strand of NZ_JBSGDR010000011.1, from coordinate 50,819 downwards.
GGCCAAGCTGGCCGCGGCGCTGGACGCCACTCCCCCGACCGACGACTGCTGAGGACGCCGATGAGCGACAAGGGCGAATACGAGCGCGACCTGAACTACATCCCGGACCGCATCACCGCCGACGGCCGCGACGGCTGGCCGGTCGAGCCGGGCCGGTACCGGCTGATCGTGGCGCGGGCCTGCCCGTGGGCGAACCGCGCGGTGATCGTCCGGCGGCTGCTCGGCCTGGAGCCGGTGCTGTCGATGGGCATCGCCGGGCCGGTGCACGACGAGCGGAGCTGGAGCTTCGACCTCGACCCGGACGGCCGTGACCCGGTGCTGGGCATCGAGCGGCTTCAGGAGGCGTTCTTCAAGCGCGACCCGGAGTACCCGCGCGGCATCACGGTGCCGGCGTTCGTCGACGTCCCCAGCGGGAAGGTCGTCACCAACGACTTCGCGCAGATGACGCTGGACATGTCCACCGAGTGGACGGCCTACCACCGCGAGGGCGCGCCCGAGCTGTACCCGGAGAAGCTGCGCGACGAGATCGACGACGTCGCGCAGAAGGTGTTCACCGACGTCAACAACGCGGTGTACCAGTGCGGCTTCGCACGCTCACAGGAAGCGTACGAGCACTCCTACCGGAAGCTGTTCGCGCGCTTGGACTGGCTTTCGGAGCGGCTCGCGGACCAGCGGTACCTCGTCGGCGACACGATCACCGAGGCCGACGTCCGGCTGTTCACCACGCTCGTCCGCTTCGACGCGGTCTACCACGGCCACTTCAAGTGCAACCGGCAGAAGCTCACCGAGCTGCCGGTGCTGTGGGCCTACACGCGCGACCTGTTCCAGACGCCCGGGTTCGGCGACACGATCGACTTCCCGCAGATCAAGGAGCACTACTACGTGGTGCACAAGAACGTGAACCCGACGGGGATCGTGCCGCTGGGACCGGACGTTTCGGGCTGGCTGACCCCGCACCACCGGGAGGAGCTGGGCGGCCGCCCGTTCGGCGACGGCACCCCGCCGGGCCCGCCGCCCGCCGAAGAGCGGGTGCCCGCGCTGTAGGTTCTTGGCTACGGTGATCGCCATGGACCGCCTGCGCGATCGCCGAATCCTGGTCACCGGTGCCGGTTCCGGCATCGGCCGGGCCACCACCCTGCGCCTGCTGGACGAAGGGGCGCGCGTCGTCGCGACCGACGTCTCGGAAGCGGGCCTCGAGGACACCCAGGCGGCCGCCGGTCCCCCGGGCCTGGTTTCGTTCGCCATGGACGTGGCCGACGAGGAGTCCGTGGCGGCCGGAGTGGCCTCGGCGGCCGAGGTCCTCGGCGGGCTCGACGTGGTGGTCAACGCGGCGGGGATCCTGCTGGCGTCGCACACGCACGAGACGTCGCTGGAGTTGTGGAACCGGGTGCTGGCGGTCAACCTGACGGGCACGTTCCTGGTGACGCGCGCGGCGCTGCCGGCCCTGCTCGCCTCCGAGAACGGCGTGGTGGTCAACTTCAGCTCGACGTCGGCGTCGTTCGCCCACCCGTACATGGCGGCCTACTGCGCGAGCAAGGGCGGCATCCAGGCGTTCACGCACTCGCTGGCGCTGGAGTACAGCAAGCAGGGCCTGCGCGCGGTGAGCATCGCGCCGGGCAGCGTGAAGAGCGGCATCACGGACTCGGCGCTGAGCTGGCTGCCGCAGGACATCGACGTCTCGCTGTTCGGCCGCCTGCTGCCGATCCTGCCGACCGACCACACGACGGAGGTCGGCAACCCGGTGGCCGGCCCGGAGACGGTGGCGGGCGTGGTGGCGATGCTGGCCTCCGACGACGGCAAGTTCATCACCGGCACGGAAATCCGCATCGACGGCGGCACGCACACCTAGTTCGGGACCACGGCACCGTCGAGCAACGGCCGCAGCTCGGTGACCACCGTGTCCAGTGGTGCGACGTCCTGGTGGGCCCGCGCCAGGACGATCGCGCCTTCCAACGCGCTCAGCATGAGCACCGCCAACGACATGCTCCGCGCAGCCGGCACGCCCAGCTCCTCCAGTGTCGAAGCCACCGGACGCTGCCAGCCCTCGAAAGCCTTGCCGACCGCTTCACGCAGGCTCTCGCTCGTCGCCGCCGTGTCCGCGACCGTCGCCACCAGGGGGCAGCCCGCGTCGAAACCCTGCGCCGTGAACTCGTCGCGCCACTGCGCGGCCATCGCCTCGAACAGCTTCCCCGGCGTCGGGTCCTCGAGCTTCGCCGCCATCCGCGCGACACGGCGGGCCGCGTAGTCCCCGGCCCACGCCACCGCTTCGGCGATCAGCTGGTCCTTACCGCCCGGGAAGTAGTGCTGCAGGGACCCCCGCGGGGCTTCGGCGTGCGCGACCACGTCCCGCATGCCGGTCGCCCCGACACCGTGGATCCGCACCAGCTGCGCGGCGCTCAGCACCATCCGCTCGCGCGGCGTCCGGGTCATCGGCTGCCTCCTTCATGACGTCCGTCATGGTAGCCCAGTCGGGGACGACCAGCGCGAAGTCGCGCTCGCCGCGTTCGTACGCCGGGACCGGCCGGAACCCCTGGCGCCGCAGCAGCGCTTCGGCGCCGGTGTTGCCGGCGCGCACGGTGGCGCGGACCGTCCAGCCCGGGAACCGGCCCGACGCCCACAGCCACCGCGTCAGCGCACTGCCGATCCCCTGCCGCTGCCAGGGATCGGCGACGAGGATGCCGATCTCGGCTTCCCCCGGAGCCGGGGCGGCGAAGTTGAGCAACCCCACGGGCACGCCGTTCCGGGTGGCCAGCAGGGCGGGCGATCCGGCGAGCAGGAACCGCTCGTAGCGCCGGAAGATCTCGCCCGGCTCGGCCGGGCCGCCCATCAGGAACCGCAGCCGGAGGCTCTCCGGCGAGCAGGCCGCGACCAGCGCGGCGACGCACTCCCGGTCGGCCGGGCGGGCACCCAGCTCCCGGATTTCTATGACAGCTGTCATGACTCCCATGACAGCACAGTGCGACGCGAAGCACACTATGACGGCTGTCATAGATCGCGGGCACGGCAAGAGGCGGAGCGTGGTATCGAGGGCTGGATCTGGGAGAACGTCCCGGAGGCCGGAGGGAGGAAAACCACTCCCCTCCATGTCTAACGTATAGCGCACCCCCGGGCTTGCGGCAAGACCCCCGTGATGCCGCACAATTCTCGGCCGTAGCCACTACCTGCGCAAACGCGGGTGATTCAAGGGGGTCTTCTTGTTCGACGTGATCATCGCCGGTGGCGGTCCGACGGGCGTGATGCTGGCGGCCGAGCTGCGGCTGCACGGCGTGGGCGTGCTCGTGCTGGAACGGGACGCGGAGCCGACGAAGGTCGTCCGCGCGCTCGGGCTGCACGCGCGCAGCATCGAGGTCATGGACCAGCGGGGGCTGCTGGAGCGGTTCCTGGAGCTGGGCACGAAGTACCCGGTCGGGGGTTTCTTCGCCGGGATTCCGAAGCCGTCGCCCGAGCGGCTCGACACCGCGCACGGGTACACCCTCGGCATCCACCAGCCCGTCATCGACCGGCTGCTGACCGAGCACGCGGTCGAGGCCGGCGCCGAAATCCGGCGCGGTGGCGAGGTGACCGGGCTGAGCCAGGACGACGAGGGCGTCACGGTCGAACTGGCCGACGGCACGACCGAGCGGGCCCGGTTCCTCGTCGGCTGCGACGGCGGCCGCAGCACCGTGCGGAAGCTGCTCGGCGTCGGCTTCCCCGGCGAGCCCAGCCGGATCGAGTCGCTGCTGGGCGAGGTGGAGGTGACCGCCTCGCGGGAGGAGATCGAGGCCGCGAACATCGAGGTCCGCAAGACCCAGAAGCGGTTCGGCTTCATGCCGCTGCCCGACGGCACCTACCGCGTCGGCGTGCCCGCCGAGGGCGTCGCCGAGGACCGGCGGACCGCGCCGACCCTCGACGAGGTCAAGGTGCAGTTGCGGAAGGTCGCGGGCACCGACTTCGGCGTGCACTCGCCGCGCTGGCTGTCGCGCTTCGGCGACGCCACCCGGCAGGCCGAGCGGTACCGGGCCGGCCGCGTGCTGCTCGCCGGGGACGCGGCGCACATCCACCCGCCCACCGGCGGGCAGGGGCTCAACCTCGGCGTCCAGGACGCGTTCAACCTCGGCTGGAAGCTGGCGGCCGAGGTCACCGGCTGGGCACCGGAGGGCCTGCTGGACACCTACGAAGCCGAACGCCACCCGGTGGCCGAGGACGTCCTGAACAACACCCGGGCGCAGATGCAGCTGATGCAGGTGGAGCCCGGCCCGCGGGCCACCCGGCGGCTCATCGCCGAGCTGATGGAGTTCGACGAGGTCAACCGCTACCTGACCGAGAAGATCATCGCGATCGGGATCCGCTACGACTTCGGCGAGGGCCACCCGCTGCTGGGCCGCCGGCTGCGGGACGTCGAGCTGAAGCAGGGCCGGCTCTACGGGCTGATGCACGCGGGCCGCGGGCTGCTGCTCGACCAGACCGGCTCGCTTTCGGCCGCGGGCTGGGAGGACCGCGTCGACCACGTCGTCGACGTCAGCGAGGAACTGGACGTGCCGGCGGCATTGCTGCGGCCCGACGGCCACGTCGTGTGGACCGGCGAGGACGCGGCGGGGCTGCCGGGCGCGCTGCGGAAGTGGTTCGGGGCACCCACTGCCTGAGGAAACTGTTGCGGGACAACGAAGAGGGAATGTGACACAGGGGTACGAAGCGGAACTGGAGTCCGAACGCGACTACGTCGCCGGGCTGTACGCGCGGCTCGACGCCGAGCGCGCGCGGGTCAAGGGCGAATACGAGGCGGCGCTGGGCGGCAAGGGCGTCGGCGCCATGGAACGCGACGTCGGCGTGCGCGCGCTCGGCCGGCAGGTGAAGCGGCTGGACGTCGTCGACAACGGGCTGTGCTTCGGGCGGCTGGACGCCGTCTCGGGCGAGCGGTCCTACATCGGGCGCATCGGCCTGTTCGACACCGACGACGAGTACCGGCCGGTGCTGCTCGACTGGCGGGCACCGGCGGCGCGCCCGTTCTACACCGCGACCGGCGCGAACCCGGAGGACATGCGCCGGCGTCGCCAGTTCCACACGCGCGGGCGGAGCGTGCTGGGCTTCACCGACGAGGACCTGGGCCGGCCGGGCGGCGACGCGCAGGGTGACGCGGCGCTGCTCGCGGCCGTCAACGCGCCTCGCGGCGAGGGCATGCGGGACATCGTCGCCACGATCCAGGCGGAGCAGGACGAGATCATCCGGCTCGACCACCCGGGCGTGCTGGTGATCGAGGGCGGCCCGGGCACCGGGAAGACGGTCGTGGCGCTGCACCGCGTCGCGTACCTGCTCTACACCCAGCGAGAGCGGATGGAGCGGCACGGCGCGCTCGTCGTCGGGCCGAACCCGGCGTTCCTGAACCACATCGGGCGCGTCCTGCCGTCGCTGGGCGAGACCGACGTCGTGTTCACGACCACCGGCGACCTCGTCCCGGGCCTGCACGTCACCACCGAGGACACCCCGGAAGCCGCGCGGCTCAAGGGGTCGCTGAAGGTCCTCGACGTGCTCAAGGCGGCGGTCGCCGACCGGCAGCGGCTGCCGGCCGAGCCGGTGCCGGTCGTGCTCAAGGACGTCACCGTGCGGATCGACGCCGAGACGGCGGAGTGGGCGCGGCAGGAAGCGCGCGACAGCGGTCTGCCGCACAACGAGGCGCGCGCGGTGTTCACCGAGATCGTCACGTACGTGCTCACCGAACGCGCGATCGGCCGGATCGGGAAGGGCTGGCTCAGCCGCGACGACAAGGACGAGTGGGAGAGCATGCGCAAGGGCCTGCTCGCCGACCTCGCCGGCGACGAGAAGTTCACGGCCACGATCGACGAGCTGTGGCCGCTCCTGACGCCGGAGGAGCTGCTGGCGTCGTTCTACTCGGCCGCGCCGAAGGATTCGGCGTTGTTCCGGGCCGACGGTGCCGCGTGGACGGTGTCGGACGTGCCGCTGCTCGACGAGCTGGTCGACCTCCTGGGTCACGACAAGACGGCGGACAAGGCCGCCGAGCGGGCCGAAGCCCGGGTGCGCAAGGCCGAGGCGGAGTACGCCGAGGGCGTCTTCCAGACGATGAAGCTCGACCGCGAGGAGATGGACGAGGACGTCATGCTCTCGGCCGAAAACCTGCTCTACGCCGAGGACCTGGCCGAGCGGTTCGTCGAGGCCGACACCCGGACGCTGGTCGAGCGGGCGTCGGCGGACCGCGACTGGACCTACCGGCACGTCGTGGTCGACGAGGCCCAGGAACTGTCCGAAATGGACTGGCGGGTGCTGATGCGGCGCTGTCCCGGCCGGTCGTTCACGGTGGTGGGCGACCTCGCCCAGCGCCGGTCCGAGGCCGGGGCGCGGGCGTGGGACACGATGCTGAAGCCGTACGTCGCGGACCGGTGGGTGTACCGCAAGCTGACGGTCAACTACCGCACCCCGGCGGAGATCATGGCGGTCGCCGCCGCGGTGCTCGCCGAGTTCGCGCCGGACGTCACGCCGCCGGAGTCGGTGCGCGCGTGCGGGGTCCGGCCGTGGTCCCGGCTGGTCACCGGGGACGAACTCGAGCCGGCCATCGAGGAGTTCACCGCGGACGAAGCCGGCCGGGAGGGCACGAGCATCGTGATCGGGCCGCCCGGGGTGCCGGGCACGGTGCCGGCGTCGGAGACGAAGGGCCTGGAGTTCGACGCCGTCCTGGTGGTGGACCCGGCCGCGATCCTCGCCGAAAGCGCGGCGGACCTCTACGTCGCGCTCACCCGGGCCACCCAGCGGCTCGGCGTGCTGCACGAAGGCCCGCTGCGGGCCGCGCTGCACGGGCTCGCGGAGGTGGTCCGGCAGTAGGCACGGTTCGCCGGGCGGGAGCGCGGGTACGTTGCGGGCGCCCGCGCTTCCCCACCGCGAAAGGCGTCCCGATGCAGCTCTACGCCGAACGGCCGATCCGCCGTACCGCCCAGCTCGTCAGCGACCTGCTCGCCCTGCTGCTCGTGGTCTTCGCGGTGTGGCTGGCGACTTCGGTCCACGACGAGGTGATGAAGCTGCGGGCGCCCGGCGACGGGCTCGTCGACGCCGGAACCGGGCTGCGCGGCACGTTCGACAACGCGGCCACCACCGCGGGCGGCATCCCGCTCGTCGGGGACGCGCTCGCGAAGGCCCTGCACGGCGGATCGGACGTCGGCACCAAGCTCGTCGACTCGGGCCGGTGGCAGATCGAAGCGGTGGAGAGCATCGCGTGGTGGATGGCGGCGATCATCATCGCGCTGCCGGTGCTGACGCTCGTCGTCACGTGGCTGCCGTTGCGCTGGCACTTCACCCGCCGCGCCACGGCGGCCGCGCGGCTGCGAGCCCTGGGCGACGAGGGGATGGACCTGCTGGCGCTGCGCGCGTTGGCGACCCAGCCGTTGCGCCGCCTGGCGAACGCCGGCGAGATCGCGACCGGCTGGCGGCAGCGCGACCGGGACACCATCGAGACCCTGGCGGGCCACGAACTGGCGCGCCACGGCCTGACCCCGTCGTGAGTGGTCAGCGCGGGCCTTGCCGCCGTCCCACCGAGCGGCCGATGAAGAACCCCAGGAGCAAGCCGACGACCAGGCCGATCGCGATGAAGAAGATCACCGTCGCCGCGGCGATCTTGCCCACCGTGCCGAGGAAGCCCTTCGCCTCGAACTCCCCGACAGTCGCCAGCGTCTGCGCGAGAACGTAGTGCGTCATGATCTCCAGGGTGGCACCGAACGCGGCCGCACGCGACGCGAAGGTCCCCCCACCGGGGCTCAGGACGCCGGTGAGGGGACCTCCGGTTCTCCGCGGGGCCGGGCGGACGAGTGCTCAGCCCACGGAGGGGCCCATCCCGAGGGACTGCGGCGTGCTCGCGTCCGGCGACGGCTGGTGCAGGCCTTCGTCCAGCGGGCCGAACTCGGTCATCAGCGCCGGGCTGCCACCCCACGGGGTCTGTTCCTCGGCGATCAGCGAGTTCGTGGTGAGCAGCAGGCCCGCGACCGACGCGCCGTTCTGCACCGCCGAGCGGCACACCCGCAGCGGGTCCACGACGCCGAGCGCGATCATGTCGCCGTAGCGGTCGTGCAGGGCGTCGAAGCCTTCGTCGTCGCCCAGCTCGCGGGTGCGCGCGACGATCTCGTGCGCCGGGTGGCCCGCGTTGTGGGCGATGAGGAACGCCGGCTCCGGCAGCGCGCGCCGGACGATCTCGACCCCGATCGCCTGGTCACCGTCCAGCCCCAGGCCTTCCAGGGCCTTCTCGGCGTGCAGGAGCGCCGCTCCCCCGCCGGCCACGATGCCTTCGGCCATCGCCGCCCGGGTCGCGGACAGGGCGTCCTCGACGCGGTGCTGCAGTTCCTTGAGCTCGGCCGGGGTGGCCGCGCCGACGCGCACCACCGCGACCTTGCCGGTCAGGGCGCCGATCCGCTCGGTGAGCACGTCCTCGTCGACGCCGAACTGCGCGCGCTCCAGCTCCGCGCGCAGCTGCCCCACCCGGAACTCGACGGCGTCGGCCGAGCCGGCGCCGCCCACGACGGTCGTGGTGTTCTCCGTGACGCGCACCTGCTTGGCCCGGCCGAGGTGCTCCAGCGTCATCGTCTCCATGGTGAACCCGGACTGCCGCGAGAGCACCGAGCCGCCGACGATCGCGGCGAGGTCCTCCAGCTTGTGCAGCCGCCGGTCGCCGAAGCCGGGCGCGCGGACGGCGACCGACTGGAACGTGCCGTTCATGTGGTTGTGCACCAGCATGGACAACGCCGTGCCCTCGACCGTCTCCCCGATCACGACGAGCGGCCGCGGCGCCCGCATCACCTTGTCCAGCAACGGCATCAGCTGCTGCACCTTGGTGATCTTCTCCGCGCACATCAGGATGTACGGGTCGTCGAGCACGGCCTCCAGCCGGCCCGGGTCGGTGACCAGGTACGGCGAGAGGTAGCCGTTGTCGAACTCGAAGCCCTCGACGAAGTCGACGCTCATCCCGATCGACGGCGACTCCTCGACCGTCACCACCCCGCCGTCGCCGACGGTGTGCAGGGCCTTCGCGATGACGGCGCCGACCGCGTCGTCGTCGTTGGCCGAGATCGCCGCGACCCGCGCGTAGTCCTGTTCGGACACCACCGGGTGCGCCTGCTTCTCCAGGTGTGCCACGAGCAGCCCGACCGCGTGGTCGATGCCGCGCTTGACGAGCACCGGGTTGCCGCCGCGCTCGATGGCCCGCATACCTTCGCGGACGATCGCCTGGGCCAGCACGGTGGCCGTGGTGGTGCCGTCGCCGACGACGTCGTTGGTCTTGATCGCCGCTTCCTTGACCAGCTGCGCGCCCATGTTCTCGAACTGGTTCTTCAGGTGGATCTCGCGGGCGATCGTGACGCCGTCGTTGGTGACCACCGGCGAACCGGTGATCTTCTCGATGATCACGTTGCGGCCCTTCGGCCCCAACGTGGACTTGACCGCTTCGGCCAGCTTGTCCACACCCGCCAGCAGCAGGTCGCGGGCGTCCGAGCCGAACCGCAGTTCCTTCGCCATGTTCCTGCTCCTAGGGGGTGAGGATGGCCCGACCGCGCACGCGACCGGCGTCGAGGTCGGCCAGTGCGTCGAGAGCCGCGTCCAGCGGGTACTTCTTCGTGTGCAGGGTGACCTTCCCGGCCTGGGCGAGCACCATCAGCTCCACCAGGTCGTTGTAGGTGCCGACCAGGTTGCCGATGACGTTGCGCTCGGTGGAGATGATGTCGATGGTCGGGATGTCGATGTTGCTGCCGTAGCCGATGACGAAGTGCGAGCCGGCCCGGCGCGTCATCGCGAAGGCGTCCTGCTGGGCGCCCTGCTCGGCGACGAAGTCGAGCACGACCTCCGCGCCGTTGCCGCCGGTCAGGTCGAGCACCGCGTCGACCTGCTTGCCGTCGCCCAGCACGGTCTCGTCGGCACCCAGCTCGGCCGCCAGCTTCAGCGCGTCGCCGTTGCGGTCCACCACGATCACGCGGGTCGCGGTCAGCGCCTTGAGCGACTGGATGCCGATGTGCCCGAGGCCGCCGGCGCCGTTGACGACGCAGGTGGTGCCCGGGTACAGCAGCGGGACGGCCTTGCGCACCGCGTGGTAGGCGGTGATGCCCGCGTCGGCCAGGGCGGCGACGTCTTCCGGCTGGGTCGACGGGTCGAGCTTGATGCACGCCCGCGCCGAGGTCAGCAGGTACTCGGCCATGCCGCCGTCGGAGTCGATGCCCGGGAAGCTCCCGTTCGGGCAGTGCATGTCGTCGCCCGCGCGGCAGGCGTGGCAGAGCCCGCACGTCGGCGTCGGGTGCAGGATGACCGTGTCGCCGACCTCCACATTGGACACCGCCGGGCCGACCTCGTGCACCCAGCCCGCGTTCTCGTGCCCGATCGTGTAAGGCAGGGCGACACCGGACTTCTCGGCCCACTGCTCTTCGATGATGTGCAGGTCGGTGCGGCACACGCCGGCGCCGCCGATCTTGACCACGACGTCGAAGGGCCCGGTCGCGCGCGGCTCCGGCACTTCTTCGATCACCGGTTGCCGGTGGTACTTCTGCAGCCGCACGGCCTTCATCCCGTGCCCTCCTCTTCTGCGGTCAGGGCGTACCGCGCGCGCAGCATGCCGCGGCACACCCCGGAGTTGGCCTCCATGCTCGTGCGGGTCAGCCGCGCGAAGGCCAGGTGACGCTTCGCGTCGGCGGGGGCGACCGGCTGCCCGGTCGCCGGGTCGAGCAGCAGCGGGTCGCCGTCGCCGGCGGGCAGGCCGAGCTCGTGACGGCGGGCGCGCAGCCGGTCCAGGTCGGGACTCGGCGGGACGTCCCCGAGGGTCAGCGCCGTCGGGTCGCGGCCGTCCAGCGACCGGCAGACGCGGTCGGTGCCGGCCAGCACGGCCTTGCGCACGAAGTCGTGGCGCAGCGTGTCGAGCTCGTCGACGGCCTCGCCGTCGAACGACGCGACGAACCCCTGCCGCGCCGCCACCCCGCGGTTGATGGCGTCGGACGCGAAGTGGTCGTCCAGCCTGATGTCGAGCCCGGTCAGGCCCGCCACCCCGGCGACGGCGTCGTAGGCGTCCGCGACCATCAGGAACGCGAAGTTGGGCGCGCAGAAGTAGGTCGGCAGCCGCAGCCGGATGACGGCGTGGCCCGCCGCGCTCACCTCGCAGCGGGCCACGAACCCGAGGTCGGTGAGCGGCTCGTCCAGTTCGGGGTCCCGGACCGTGCCCAGCGCCGACCACACCGCGGCGTGGTCGGCGCGGACGATCCGGTCGTCGAGTGCCGTCATGAGTTCGGCACGCCGACGGGTTCGACCGACTCCGTCGCGATCTGCAGCTCCTTCGGCACGTCGATGCCGTACAGCCGCGCGGCGTTCAGGCCGAGGATCTTCCTCTTCTGGTCGACCGTCAGCGGCGGGAAGTCCGACAGCTCGTCGTCGGCGGGCATGTTCCAGTCGACGAAGCCCTCGACCTGCCACTTGGGTTCCCAGATGGCGTAGTCCGCGCCGAAGATCAGCTTGTCCTCGCCGAGCCAGAACATCAGCTCGCCCATGACCTTCGCGAAGAACTTCGGCCGGGCGTGCATCAGGCCGCCGATCACCACGGCGAGCCCCGCGTAGACGTTCCGCTCCTGGGTGGCCATGAAGCAGAAGTCCTCGATGCGCGGCAGGCCGACGTGCTCGACGATGAAGTTGAGGCCCTGGAAGTTCGTCGCCACGTAGTCCACATCGGACACGTCGAACGCGTCCTTGTCCAGCGGCCAGATCGTCGGGCCCTTGTGGATGTGGATGTTGGTGACGCCCAGTTCCTCGCACTTCTCGAGGTACCGCGCGGCTTCGGGGTCCTTGAGACTCCAGCCCCGCGAGTCCCCGCGCCACTCGGCCGTGTAGAGCTTGACGCCCTTGCAGCCGTACTTCTTGACGCGCTCTTCGAAGGCCTTCATCCCCGCGTCGCCTTCACGCGGGTCGAAGGTGGTGTTCACCAGGAACTTGTCCGGGTGCTTCGCGGCCAGCGCGCCGTCGGTCTCGGTGGTGTTGAAGCCCGTCTTGTACCACTGCCGCAGGTTCGTCGGCTGGAAGACGGCCTTGTCGACGTGCCCGACCTCGAACAGGTCGTGCATCATCAGTTCCTCGGAGTACTTCTGGAACCGGTCGATCGGCCAGTGCGTCTCCTTCGGGCCGAGTCCCTGGTAGGCGTGGAAGCACTCGATCCAGCCCTTGGCGTATTCCTCCTGGCCCTCCACCCAGTTGTCCGGGCTCGCGTCCCAGAAGTGGGTGTGGGCGTCCACCACGAAATACTTTTCGCCGTCTTTTTCGTACATGGTTGATCCTCCTGAGCGGGATCGAGTGCTTCCCGGGATTACTTGAGCGGCTTGAGGTCGAAGTCGAGGTACTCGGCCGCGTCCTCCGGGTTGGCGAACATGATCGTGCGGTCGTCTTCGTGGATCATGCGCCCGTAGTGGGTGGACATGCTCTCCTCGAACTCGGCCGCGTTGAACCAGCCCTCTTCCTCGCCGGCGGCCTCGTCGACCTCGGCGTAGACGACGTCCATGCGGCCGACCGCGTCGACCCGGATCATCGAGGGCAGCGGCGTGATGGTGACGTTGTCCTTGGCGCCCATCACCTCGGCGACGATCGCGCCGACCTGGTTGTTCATCAGGGTGAAACCGCACATGTTGGACGCGGTGTTGTTGACCTTGTACGGGCTTTCCGCCGTCTTGAAGATGGTCACTGGCCCAGCTCCTCGGGTGCCTTGAGGCCCAATTCGGACAGGATTCCGGCGAACCGGCTCTTCGCCCGGTCGAGACCGTCCTCGAACCGGATCGGCTTGGCGTCGGGCTGCGACCACAGCGGCTGCAGCGCGCGGGCGGCGGCGATGCTCTTCGGGACCCAGTCCTCGAGCCACTTCTGCAGCAGGGCCTGGTTGTGCCCGGCGAACTCCTTGTCGTTGATCAGGAGGTGGAACATCGCCTTGGTGTAGCGGAGGTCGCGTTCGGAGAAGTCGAACTCCTCGGCCCCGATCAGCGTCGGCGTGACGAAGTCGCCGTTGGCTGGAGCGGCCTGCTGCACCAGGTTGCTGCGGAACAGCTCACCGACGAGCGGCTCGAAGACGATGTTCGCGGCGAAGATCGCCTCGCACCAGTCCCAGATCCCGGTCAGCTGCTCGGCGGTCTCCCGCACGCCCTGCCACGCCGGGTCCTCGGCCCAGGTCGCCAGGTGCGCGGTGCCGTCGAAGCCCTCGACCTCTTCGGTCAGGGTCAGGTTGTACAGCGCCAGGTCCTGCGCCGCACGGATCCGGTGCATGCTGTTCACCGAGATCGCGTTGTTGTGCATGTTCGTCGGCGCGCGGCGGTTGGCGTTGGCGTACAGGTAGAGGCCGAGGCCGTGGTCGACGTGCATCCACGCGCCGACGTGCTTGGCCACGAACTCGACCCAGTTGCGGTTCCACTGCTCGAACGCCTTGGCCTGGCGCGCGGCGTCGATGTTCTGGTTGAGCTGGCGCACCACGTTCGCGTTGTAGCGGTAGAGGGTGAGCTCCCACTCCTCGTTCGGGTCGCGGAACTCGTGCCAGCCGTGGGCCGGCCAGTCGTAGCCCTTGCCGCCGGATCCCGGGCTCCGCTCGGGCACCGGCCGGTCCGAGCCCCACGCCTTCAGCGCGGTCCACTCCAGCGGGTAGCCGCCCTGGCCGTCGGCGAAGGCGTAGAGCCAGCCCTGGGACAGGTAGTGCCGCGGGTCGGGCTGGACCTCGACGGTGACGTCTTCGTAGTGGCTCTGCTTGCGCTTGGCCGGGGTGAAGTAGTTGTACTGGCGGGCGGTGGAGTCCGGGAAGACCTTGGCCCCCGCCTCGGCGTCGGTGAACGTCGGCTTGGGCACGCTTCGTTCTTGCGTGGCTGTCATGGATCCGTCCCTCTCAGGCGTCGGATTCGCCGGTGGTGGTGAACTTGTCGTAGAAGACGCGCTTTTCGGCGACGCCGAGCGCGGGCAGCAGTTCGAGCGCGGCCTCCACCATCGGCGGGGGCCCGCAGACGTAGGCGTCGGCGCCGGCGAGGTCGTGGCCCGCCCGCCGGAGCACGTCGGTGACGAAGCCGGTTTCGCCGGTCCAGTCCTCGTCACCCGGTTCGGACAACGCCGGCACGTACCGGAAGTCCGGCAGCTTCTCCTCCAGCGCCCGCAGCTCGTCGGTGAAGCAGAGGTCCCGGCGGCGACGGGCCCCGTAGTAGAACGTCGCCTTCCGGTCGATGCCGCGCTCGGCCATGGACCGCAGCAGCGACAAGATCGGCGCCATTCCGGCCCCGCCGCCGACGAAGACCAGCTCCGCGCCCGGGTTGTCCCGCAACGTGAACACCCCGAACGGACCGGTGACCCGGAGCCGGTCGCCGACCGCGACGTCGTCGGCCAGGAACCGGGAGAACAGGCCGTCGGGGTAGATCTTGATGACGAACTCCAGCGTGCCGTCGCGCGCGGAGGTGTTGGCCATGGAGAACGACCGCGTCTCGTCGGTGTCCGGAACCGCGAAGTCCAGGTACTGGCCGGGGAAGAACTTCAGTTCCTCGTCCAGCCGCACCACCAGGTGCCGCAGGTCGTGCGTGACGTCGTCGTTGGCGACGACCACGGCGGTGGTCTCCTGGATCGGCAGCCCGGAGTGGATCATCTCCTCGTCGTAGTTGAGCAGCTCGATGGTGACGTCCTCGTAGGCGTGGGCCCGGCACAGCAGGGTGAAGCCTTCCTCCTTTTCGAAGTCCGGGAGCGCGAAGGTGGAGTAGCGGTCGTGCTCGACGTCGTCGCCGTCGAGGAGGAAGGACTTGCAGGACGCGCACTGCCCTTCCTTGCAGCCGTGCATGAGCATCACGCCCTGCTCGGCGGCGGCGCGCAGGATCGTCTGGTCCTCGGCGACGTCGATCTCGATCCCGACCGGCTCGAACCGGACGCGGTGTTTCTCTGCCATCCCAGCCCCGTCTCGGTGCGGGGTCGTGCGTGGTCAGGGCGGTTCCGGCCGCCACGACCACGCACGACCGGTGCGTGTCAGGCCTTCTGCGGGGCCGGGCGGCCGGCCGGGCCCTGGCGGTTGTAGTCGGCCTGGAAAGCGGCCCGTTCCGCGTCGGACATCTGGTTGAGCAGCACGTTCGGCGACTGCACCTCGGGCATCCGGCGCAGGTGGTCGAGCGTCCACAGCTTCTTCGGGTCGTCCAGGTTCAGGTGCGGCTGCGCGACCATGGTCTTGCCGTCGTCGCGCACGAAGCCCATGTCGGAGACGACGTCGGCCCAGTTCCAGCCGTGGTAGAGCGTCTCCCACTCGCGGGCGCCGACCAGCTGGCCCATGTTCGGGGTGTTGCGGCCCTGGTAGGTGGGCCGGAACGCCTCGGCGTCGGTCCAGCGGCAGGTCTCCGAGCAGTACGTGCGCCACTGGCCGTCGACCTGGTCGGTGACCATGTCCTCGCGGATGAGGCACGGCACCATGCAGGTCCAGCAGCGGTGCGGGTACACGTAGTCGACGTCCTCGGCGACGATCGGGTGGTGCCCGTTCGGCGTCGAGAGGCGGGCGTAGTTCTCCCACCACTTGCCGTACTTGTCGTACCAGCCCGGGTACTTGTACTCGAACCACTCGAAGTCCTCGTCCGTCATCGGGTCGATGCGCCAGTAGTTGGCGAGCCACCCGGTGGCGAAGAACTGCGCGACCTCGTGGACGTAGCCCTTGTTCCAGATCCGGTTCCAGGCTTCTTCGATGAGGTCGTGCGGGATGACGAGGCCGTACTTCTCGAGTGGCACCAGGTATGAGCGGTAGTAGTCGTCGTAGATCCAGCGGCGCCACATCTCCGCGTAGGACTCGCGGTCCTTGCGGCGGTCCTTGGTGCCGTACTCGATGAACGTGCCGATCGCGGCGTCGACGACGGCGTGGTTGTTCCACCACGCGTAGCGGAGGTCGCGCTCGAGCAGCTGGTGGTTGCTCTCGTCCGACAGCGCCATCAGCAGCGTCGCGTAGCCGTTGCTGATGTGGCGGGACTCGTCGGACTGCACCGAGTGGAACACCGTCGGCAGCAGGTAGTCGCCGTTGGCGGCGGCTTCGGCGGGCATGGCGACGAACAGCGTGTTCGTGAACGCCGTCTCCGCCACGATGGTCAGGTAGATGCTCGCCGCGGTGATGGCGTCACCGGTGATGAACCCTTCGGCGAACTGGCGGCCGATGGTGCCGCAGTAGTCGTTCTGGAAGTTGCGCAGGCTCGAGTTGAAGCCCGCCGGGTCGATGTAGTTCTGCATGTACAGGCGCTTGAGGTTCTGCTGGATCGTCGAGTGGCGGACCTCGTCGATCATCTGGATCGCCTGGCCGTTGTGCAGCTCCGGGTTCGGCACCGTGCGGAACAGCAGCGGCATCGCCCGCGCGGCCGAGATCTCCGGCAGCGGGATGATCGACAGGAACAGCTTCTGCCACTCCAGCCAGCGCTCCTGCACCTGGCGGAACATGTTGCCGCGGATCGCGCCGTCCTCGGCGCCGTAGACCCGGTGGTCCTTTTCCTCCTGCATCGGGAAGTACGAGCGGAGGACCTGCTTCAACGGGTCCTTCTTCTTGGCCTTCTGGAAGGTGTAATCCGTCCCGTAGTGCGAAACCGGGGTGTGGTACGCCGGCTCCCACGACAGTTCCTGGATCTTCTGGTGGGCTTTCGCCACACTCTGGCGACTCATGGATCAACTCCTTGTCCGTCGCTCGCCGTCGGGGCGCACGTCCTGCGTTGACCATTGAAGGGGCGGCGCCGAGTGACGCGGGTCTCAATCTGAGACAGAACCGCTGCTCAGGGCGTTTCGTCCCCGCCGAGCATCCGGGCCCGCAGCTCGGCGAGCTCGTCGTGGACGCCGGCCTGCACCCGCGCGTCGCCCTCGACGGTGGGCACGATCCCGAAGGTGCGCAGCAGGGCCGCCGCCGGATCGCCGGGGTGGCCGTCCCCGCCGAGCGTCGGGTGCAGCCCCTGTTCGGCCAGATGCGTGAAAACCAGGTTGACGATCGTCCACGGGTTGTAGGTCTCCGCGGCCTCGGCGGCCATCGGTCCTCCTCCTGGTCAGGGGTCGGTTGCCCCTCCATCGGACCGCCGGGGGCGCGGCCCGGCCGTCTCAATTTGAGACACCGTTCCCCGCGCGGCGCATCTAGGCTGAACGGGCGGCACAACGGGTGTGCCCGCACCCACGTGGGCCGCGGGAAGCTGGAGGTCACGTGGAAGAGATGGCGCCCGGAACGCTGCTCGCCGACGACGAGCTCGCCCGCACCCGGGTGCGTTTCCTGACGGCCGAACCGGTGCCACCGGGCACGGTCCGGCAGACGATCCTGGCCTCGTGGCGGCGGTCGCAGGAGCTCCAGGTCGAAGCCGACCGGATCGACCCCCTCTACCTCGGCGACCAGAACCTCGACATCCCGCTCATGCGCGGCGCGGAACCGGTGCTGCACAAGCTGGGCGAGCAGTTCGACGGCCAGCCGATCAGCCTGATCCTCACCGACCCCAGCGGCGTCGTGCTGACGCAGCGCACGGGGGACGCCGACCTGCGCCGGCACCTCGAGCGCGTGGAGCTCGTGCCCGGGTTCAGCTACGGCGAGCAGTCCGTCGGCACCAACGGCATCGGCACCGCGCTGGAGGACGGCCGCGCGACGACCGTGTTCGGGCACGAGCACTACGCCGAGCACCTGGAGAACCTGGCGTGCGCGGGCGTGCCGATCCACCACCCGATCTCGGGCAAGAAGATCGGGGCCGTCGACCTCACCTGCTGGTACAAGGACGCCGGCGGCCTGCTCATCGCGCTGGCCCGCTCGACGGCCGAGCAGATCCGCCAGGCGCTGCTGCGCCACAGCGACCTGCGCGAGATGATCCTCTTCCAGGCCTACCTGCAGACGTGCCGCCGGTGGACCGGCATCGTGCTGGCGTTCAACGAAGACATCGTGATGATGAACGACCGGGCGCGGCAGCTGCTCGACCCGGCCGACCAGTCGGTGCTGCTCGGCCACGCGACCGAGGCACTGGCCGACGGCCGGCGGACGCCGGCCACGCTCGCGCTCTCCAGCGGCCTGCGCGTGCGCGTGTTCTGCCGCCGCGTCCCGGGGCAGCGCGAGACCGACATCGCCGGTGGTGTCCTGTCGGTGAAGCTGATCGAGGCCGAAGAGACGCTCGCCGTGTCGACGCCGATGCTGCCGATGTACCTGCCGGGCGTGGTCGGCTCGGCGCCGCTGTGGCTGCGCTGCGGGCACGACCTCGACACGGGACACCAGCGCGGCGAGTGGGTCGCGCTGGAGGGCGAGACCGGCACCGGCAAGCTGACCCTGGCGAAGGGCCTGCACCAGCGCCACCACCCGGCCGACCGGCTGCTCACCGTCGACTCGGCGGTCGCGTCCGGCACCGAATGGGCCGGCGCGCTGCTGCGCGAACACGCCGAGGCCCCGGTCCGCACGCTGGTGATCCGCCACGCCGACCGCCTGACGACGTCGGCGGCGAACGCGCTGGGGGCGACCCTGCGCGAGCTGCGGGACCGGCCCGACGCGCCGTGGGTGGTCGTCACGCTCGTACCGGAGGCCGAGACGAAACCGGCGCTGGCCGAGCTGCTGAAGTCGTTCCCGCGCACGGTGCGCGTGCCGCCGCTGCGCCACCACGTCGAGGACCTGGCGGAACTGGTCCCCCTGGCCCTGAGCAAGCTCGGCTACGGCGGCCGGCTCACCTGTTCGGCGGCGGCGCTGCACCTGCTGATGCGGGCCGAGTGGCCGGGCAACACCGGGCAGCTCTACCAGGTGCTGCGCAAGGTGGCCCAGCGCCGCCGGGCGGGCACCATCCGCCCGACCGACCTCCCCGCGGAGTTCCACGCCGTGACGCGGCGCCCGCTGAACCGGTTCGAGTCCATCGAGCGCGACGCGATCGTGCGCTGCCTCGAGGACGCGGACGGCAACAAGGTCCGCGCGGCCAAGCTGCTGGGCATCTCCCGGGCGACCATCTACCGCAAGATCCACGAGTACGGGATCGTCGCCCCGAACCGCTGACCCGTCCGCGGACCGGGCGGGGCCTGCCATGCTGGACGGCATGGCGACCCGGTGGACGTGCCCGCAGTGCGACCGCGAGTTCGCGCGCGCCGGCCAAGCGCACACGTGCGTGCCCGGCTGCACGGTGGACGAGACGTTCGCCGGGCACGACCCGCGGTTCCGCGCGATCTACGACGCCGTCGTCGAGCACCTGCGCACCCTCGGCGACGTCCACGAGGACGCCGTCAAGGTCGGGGTGTTCCTCAAGCGGAACCTGAAGCTGGCGGAGCTGCGCCCGCGGTCGCGGGACGTCCTGGTGTACCTGTTCCTGCCGTACCCGATCGAGACGGCCCGCATCGCCCCGGCCAGCTGGGCGAGCGGGCCGCGGGTGGGCCACCGGCTTACGCTGCGCGAAGTGTCCGATGTGGACGAGGACGTCCGCGAGTGGCTCACGATCGCCTTCGACGCTTCCTGACCGCTCAGGCGCCCGGGCCGGTCCAGCCGTCCGGCACGTGGCCGATGCGGACGCGCTGCGGGTGGTCGCCCACCGGCACCGAGGCCAGCTTCTGCCCCGTCGCGAAGTCGATCGCCGTCACCTGGTCCGCGCCGGCTTCGGAGATCACGCAGGCGTTGCCGTCGCCGCTCACCGTGGCCCAGTACGGCTTCACCGCGGGCACCAGCGCGCCCTGCTGCAGCGTCGCGCGGTCGACGACCGTGGCGTAGTCGTCCATGGTGCCGGCGATGCACAGCTTGGTGCCGGCCGGGTTCATCGACATGCCGTGGTGGCGGGAGTCGTTGACGAAGGTGGTGCGGTCGTTGCTCGTGGCCGGGTTCTTCGGCAGCTCCTTGAGCCGCGTGATCTTGTCGGCCGCGACGTCGTACTCCAGGAAGCCGTTGAAGAACGACACCTGGAAGTAGAGTTTGGACTCGTCGGGCGTGAACGCGACCGGCCGGACGGCGTTGGAAAGGTCGTGGCGGCCGAAGGCGTCGAGCCGCTGGCGCATGTCGATCACCTTGACCTGGCGGAAGGTCGTGGCGTCGACGACCGTGATGTGCCGGTCCCCCTTGGTGAAGTCCCAGCCGGGGTCGTCGAGGTTCGTGTCGACGTTGCCGATCGACATGTTCCACAGGTACCGGCCGCCGTCGGTGAACACGTTCTCGTGCGGCTTGTCGCCGGTGGCGAAGGAGCCGAGCTGCTGCCCGGTGCGGATGTCCAGCACGTGCACGGTGTTGGACGTCGACGCGGAGACGGCGACGCGGAGCCCGTCCGGCGAGACCGCCATGTGGTCGGCGCGGAAGCCCGAAACCGGGAAGCGCCAGTTGATCCGGCCGGTGGCCAGGCTGATCGACACGACGTCGGCGAAGCTCGGCCGCGAAGCCACCACCGCCGAGCCGTCCGGGGTGGTGTACATGTCGTCGACGAACTGGTCGTGCCCCTCGCCGGGCCCGTTGCGGATGCCGAGGAAGAACGCCAGCTTGATCGGGTTGAGGTAGATCTCGCGCAGCCGGTCGTCCTTGTCCGGGATGATGTCGACGCGCCCGATCTTCGCGAACGAACCGCGGGACTGGATGACGTCGGCGGTCCCGTCCCAGTTGTTGCCGACGAACATCACCTCCCGCAGGGCCGCGGGCGCGCCGGCGGCCGGCACGGCCGCGCCGGTCGCGAGCAGGGCGACGGCCGAGGTCAGGTACGCCAGGCGCGAGAGGTACGACCGCCGTCGGCGGGGACTCGGGGAAGTGCGCACGGAAGACACCTTTCGACGCTGAACAGGTGCGGCGGCGGATGGTTTTCGCGGGAGAGAGACGTTACTGTCCGGTATGCCACGATAACCGGCCACCGGAGCGGGTCCGGTAGGCCCGATCGCCCAACGTCGCGGGCGGCCGGTTGTGGCCGTGCCACAACGGGTCCGGGAGGTGCCGGTGACACCGCTGCTCCGGCGGATCCTCGACGAGCTGGCCGCGGACGAGTCGGTGCTCGACGAGCTGGTCAAGGTGGCGCGAAGCGAGTCACCCGGTGTCGCGCGGCTGCCGGAAGCGGAGAACCGGCGGCACATCCAGGTCCTGCTGAGTGCGGCGCTGCGGGCGACGACGAGCCCCGACGGCGCCGTGCGCGAGGACTACACCACGGCCGAGGCGCTGGGTGCCGACCGCGCCGCACAGGGTGTCCCGCTCACCGACCTGCTGCGCGGGGTCCAGGCCGGCCGGACGCACGCGGCGCGCGTCGCGGTCGAGCGCTGCCGGGCGGCGGGCGTGCCCGACGACGTCATCCTCGAAACCGTCCTCGACGCCGACCGCTACACGGGCGCGCTGGAGCACCACGTCGTCAAGGGCTACCACGCCGCCGAAATCCAGCTTTCGCGCACGGTGCGCGACGCGCGGACCCAGCTGCTGCGCACGGTGCTGCTCACCGGGCACCCGCCGACGCCCGAGGAACTCCGGCAGGCGGGGCTGCGACCCGACGGCCGGTACTCCTGCGTGGTCTCCGACGTCAGCGACCCGGCCCGGGCACGCACGCTGGAGCAGGCGCTCCTGGAGTCCGGCGGGGTGTACGGGCTGGTCGAGGGCCGCCTCACCGGCTTGGCGGCGCGCCCGCCCGACGGCGTCCCGCTCGACGGCGACGTCGTGCTGGTCGTCGCTCCCCCGGCCGGCTTGCCCGAGCTGCGGGAGGTCCACCGGCTCTGCACGGCGGCGGCGCGCATCGCCGGCCCCGGCCGCCACGACCTCACGGCGTTGGCGGGCGAGATCGCCCTGGCGGGCCAGCCGTTGCTGGGCGACCTGCTCACCACGGCGCTGCTGGGCGAACTGGACCCCGCGAACCCGTTCCACCGCGAGCTGGCCGCCACGGCGCTCGCCTACCTCGACCACGGCCAGCGCCTGCGCTCCACGGCCGAAACCCTGCACCTGCACCCCAACACGGTCCGGTACCGCCTGGACCGGCTCGCCGAGCTGACCCCGCTGGCCCTGGCGGAAAACACGGGCGGCCGGGTGCTCGACGCCGTCCGGTCGTGGTGGGCGCTGCACCACTGGCTCACCACGCCGGGCTGAACCCGACACGGCCGGCCGCCCACGTCCACCCGCACGTGATCCCCCGCCACGCGGACGACGGCGAAGGTCCGCGCGGCCCGCTAGGCCTTGTGCAGCTTGTCCGGGTGGTGCACCGCGGTCTTCCCGGACTTCTCGCTCCGGACCAGGTACTGCGGTTCGTCGGGCGACGCCTTGACCGCCCGCTTGCCGGCCCGGGTGTCCTCGGTGATCTTCTCTTCGACGGTGCCGACGGAACTTTCGTTGCCCGCGTCCCAGCGGACGCGGTCGCCCTTGCGGAAATCGTTGCCCATGCCCCGGCGGCTACCCCGATCCGCGCCGATCACGGCCCGGTTCCGATAACGATTGGCGTCACCGTCGTAACAGGCGTCGACGCGTGATCGACCAAGGCCGACGAAGACGTCCGCCGTGATCACGAGCAGGAGGAAGCACCATGGGCTACCGGTTCAATCCCCCGCCGAACTGGCCCGCCCTTCCTGCCGGCTGGAGCCCGCCACCGGGCTGGCAGCCGCCGGCCGACTGGCCGGCACCTCCGAAGTTCTGGCAGTTGTGGACGCCCGAGGAGCAGATGCCGAAGGCTCTCCCGGTCCAGTCCGGTCCGCAAACCGGCCGGCCCGCACCTAAGCGTGTCGGGCTGTTCGGCGCGCGGAAACAGCTCCGAGCGACCGAAGCGGAACTCGCCGCAGCACGCGCGTTGGCGCAGGAAACGGCAGCGTCCCTGCACACCGAAAAAGCCAGGGCCGGGAAGCTCGCCGGTGAGCTGCAGACACTCACGACCCGGTACGACGACCTCCGGGGCAAGGACGCAGTGGCTCTCGAACGGGAAATCACCGAGATGCGCCGGACGGTCGCCCAGCTGGCACTCGACGCACAGGCGCAGCGGGACGCTCATGAGCGCGCCTTGAAGACGGCCGAGACCGAACTCGCGACGGTCCGCGGCAAGATCGAAGAGTCCGGCGACAAGCTGAGGAAGATCCGCACCGAGATCGTCGAGACCCAGGAAATCACCCTGCTCCAGGAAGCGGGCATCTACGAGTTCCGCCATCGGCTCGACGACGCAGTGGCGTACAAGGCCGCGCTGCAGCGATTGAGGGACTCGATCAAGGTGTCCGCCAAGAACAACCACGCTATCACGGCCGCGACCGACTGGACCGTGAACGGCTCGACCGCCGAAGGGCAGCGGATGGTTCGGGATTTCTCGAAGCTGATGCTGCGGGCGTACAACGCCGAAGCGGACAACTGCGTGCGATCGATGCGACCCTACCGGCTGGGTTCGGCGAAGGACCGTCTCACCAAGACCCGGGACGTCATCTCCCGGCTGGGCAAGACCATGAACATCAACATCGCCCCGAGCTACCACCGATTGCGGTTGGAAGAACTCGACCTCACCGCCGACCACTTGGCGAAGGTCGAAGAAGAGAAGGAACGGGTCAGAGCGGAACGGGAACGCCAACGAGACGAACAGCAGGCCCAGCGGGAGTTCGAACGCGAGAAGGCCCGCCTGGCCAAGGAACAAGCACACTGGCAGACCGCCATGCTCAAGTGGGCCGAGTCCGGCGACCAAGCCAAGACCGCCGCAGCCCAGGCCAAGCTCAGCGAACTCGACGAGGCGATCAGAGGCGTGGAAGAACGCGAAGCCAACATCAGGACCGGTTGGGTGTACGTGATCTCCAACGTGGGCTCCTTCGGCGACGGAGTCGTCAAGGTCGGCCTGACGAGACGTCTCGACCCACTCGAACGCGTGCGAGAGCTGGGCGATGCGTCCGTCCCGTTCAGGTTCGACGTCCACGCCAAGATCTTCGACGCCGACGCGGTCAGCCTGGAGACCCGGCTGCACCAGCGGCTGGCAGCCCGCCGGGTCAACCGGATCAACCTTCGGCGTGAGTTCTTCTACGCGGCTCCAGACGAGATTCTCGAGATCCTCGAACAG
Organism: Amycolatopsis sp. NPDC004378; assembly: GCF_053602455.1. Classification (NCBI taxonomy): domain Bacteria; kingdom Bacillati; phylum Actinomycetota; class Actinomycetes; order Pseudonocardiales; family Pseudonocardiaceae; genus Amycolatopsis; species Amycolatopsis sp. NPDC004378. The sequence goes on along the minus strand of NZ_JBSGDR010000011.1, from coordinate 26,928 downwards.
ATGGGGCTGCGGGACAACCTCGTCGACTACGTGCAGGAACCGGAAGCCCAAGAATGGCGGTCCAGCCGGCGAATGGCGGAGGCCGAGAACGGCGGCCGACCGCTGACGGCTACGCTCGAGTAGAGCTACACCTCGAGCGCGCTGCCCGGCACCGCGCCGCCCGGCAACGTCACGGCCGCAGGGTGCGGAAGAACGTCCGGATGTCGGTCACCAGCAGTTCCGGCTCCTCCATCGCCGCGAAGTGGCCACCCGAGGCGAACTCCGACCAGTGCGCGATCTTCTCGTCCGGGTCCATGATGCGGCGCACCAGCGGGGACGCGTTGAACACCGCCCAGCCCGCCGGTACGGCCGAGGGTGACAGCCAGCCGTGGCCCGAATGGGCGGCCTCGTACAGGAACCGGGCCGCCGTTGCGCCCGTGCGGGTGAACCAGTACAGGCTGACCGTCGTCAGGAGGCGGTCGCGGTCGATGGCGCCGTCCGGGTTCGTCCAGGCCTGGAACTTCTCGGCGATCCAGGCCAGCTGCCCGACCGGGGAGTCGGTGAGCGCGGCCGCGATCGTCTCCGGCGTGTGCGACTGGAGGTCGAGGTAGCCGCGCCCGGCCTTCCAGGCCTCGCGGGCCGCGTCCAGTTCGGCCTGCTCGCCGGGGGTGAGGTCCGGGGGCAGCGGCAGCTGCTCGCCGGCCAGCGCGATCGTGCCGCGGTCGCTGGTGACGTGCGTGCCGAGGACGCGGTCCGGGTACAGCGCGGCGAGCCGTCCGGTGACGCCGGAGCCGATGTCGCCGCCCTGTGCGGCGAAGCGGGCGTAGCCGAGACGGGTCATCAGCTCGGCGAAGGCGTCCGTCGTCCGGGCGAGCTCCCAGCCGGGCCCGCTCAGCGGCGTCGAGAACCCGAAGCCGGGCAGCGACGGGATGACGACGTGGAACGCGTCCGGTCCCGGCTCGGTCAGCGGCCCGATCACGTCGAGGAACTCGGCGAAGGTGCTGGGATAGCCGTGGGTGAGCAGCAGCGGGACCGCGTCCGGGTCGGCCGAACGGACGAGCAGGTAGTGGATGGTCTGGCCGTCGATCACCGTCGTGTACTGCGGGAACGCGTTGAGCGCGGCTTCCTGCGCCCGCCAGTCGTAGCCGTCGCGCCAGTACTCGGCCAGCTCGCGGACTACGGCGGCGGGGATGCCGCGCGACCAGTCCGGCTCGTCGCCGGGCACGGGGTCGGCGAACCGGGCTTCGGTGAGGCGCCGGTGCAGGTCGTCGAGGTCGGCTTGCGGGATCTCGATGCGGAAGGAGTTCGTCATGAGCAGCACGCTATGGACCATTGCGGAAGACTTCCTTCCGCGTTTCGTGCGACCCTCGGGAAATGTTGCAGACCTCCGCCCGGCTGCTGCGGCTGCTCTCCCTGCTCGAGACGCACCGCGACTGGACCGGCACCGACCTGGCCACCCGGCTGGGCGTCACCGCGCGCACCGTCCGCAGCGACATCGGGAAGCTGCGCGAGCTCGGCTACCCGGTCGAGGCGTCGCCCGGCGTCCGGGGCGGCTACCGGCTCGGCGCGGGCGCGCAGCTCCCGCCGCTGCTGCTGGACGACGACGAAGCCGTGGCGGTCGCGGTCGGGCTGCGGACCGCCACGGGCGTCGCCGGGATCGGCGAGACGTCGGTGCGCGCGCTCGCCAAGCTGGAGCAGGTGCTGCCGTCGCGGCTGCGGCACCGGGTGCACGCGCTGCAGGCCGCGACCGTCGCGGTGCCCGGCACCGGCCCGGCCGTCGACGCCGACGTGCTCACGGCCATCGCGGCGGCGATCCGGGCGAGCGAGCGGCTGCGGTTCGACTACACCAGCCACGAGCGGACGGCGAGCCGCCGTGAAGTCGAGCCGCACCGGCTGGTCGGCTGGAACCGGCGCTGGTACCTCGTCGCGTGGGATCCCGCCCGCGACGACTGGCGCACGTTCCGCGTCGACCGGATGACGCCGAAGGTGCCGAACGGGCCGCGGTTCACCCCGCGCGAACCGCCCGAGGGCGACGTCGCGCAGTTCGTCCAGCGCACTGCGGGCGCGGCGACGTGGCGGTTCCACGCGAGGGTGCGGCTGCAGGCCCCGGCGGAGCACGTGCGGTCCCGGCTCCCGCTCGCGGTCGGGGTGACGCCCGACGGGCCGGACCGCTGCGTCGCGGAGGTCGGCTCCGACAACGCGCAGATGCTCGCGCTGTACCTGGGGATGCTCGAAGTGGACTTCGAGGTGCTCGACGCGCCGGAGCTGGCCGCCGAGCTGGCGAAGACGGGCGAGCGGTTCCTGCGGGCTAGCGCAGGGAGTTCGCGATCTCCTCGATGAGGACCATCTGCTCCCGCACGCCGACCTCCATGCCGGACCCGAGGATCACGTCCCGCAGCTCCTTGCTGCCGGTCACGGTCAGCAGCTCGAGGCGCGTGCGGTCCCCGAGGGCGGTGAAGGTGGCGGTGGTGAGCGGTCCGTCCACGGAGTCGAGGTCCACGCCCGGCATCTCGAAGACCTCGGTGTAGACGACCTTCTCCTCCGGCACGACTTCCCGGTACTCGCCGTGGAAGCCGACCTCGGCACCGTCGTTCGTCTCCAGCACGAAGCGCCAGCGGCCGCCGGGCCGCAGGTCCATCTCGACCTTCGTCGTCGTCCCGCGGTGTCCGGCCCACCAGCGCTTCACCAGCTCCGGGGTGGTCCACGCGCGGTAGACGAGGTGCCGGGGCGCGTCGAACTCGCGCGTGATGAGGATCCGGTCGTCCGCCGGGGTCGTGATCTCCATGTCACCGCTCCTGTTCCTTGAGTTCGCCGAGGACGTCGTCCAGCAGCTCGAACCGCTCCGACCACGTCCGTTCGTAGCGCTTCACCCAGTCGTGGATGGGCTTGAGCGCCTCGCCGTTGAGCCGGTAGAGCCGCTGCCGGCCGTCGCCGCGCACGTCCACCGCCCCCACCTCCCGCAGGACCCGCAGGTGCTTGGACACCTGCGGCTGGGCCAGGCCGAGCGCGCCGACGAGATCGCCGACCGACCGCTCGCCCGCCATGAGGACGTCGAGGATCTGCCGCCGCCGGGGTTCGGCGACCGCGTTGAACGTGTCGGCCGTCGTCGCTGCTCGTGCCACGCCGCCATCATATGCCCATATGGGTATGCGTCAATACCCACATCCTGGGCACGCTGGGCCCCCGCCCCCGCGTCTGCCACGATCGGGCCATGACGTCGCGGGCCGGCGGTCCACAGAGGACGGTGAGGCGGAGCGCCAGCGCGAGTGCCGTGCTGCGGGCCGTCCTCGACGAGGGGCCGATCGCGCGCAGCACCGTCGCGCGCCGGACCGGGCTGTCCGCGGCCGCCGTCACCGGGCACACCGCGGAGCTCATCGAGCGCGGGCTGCTGCACGAGCTGCCGGAGGCCGAACCGCGTCGTGGCGTCGGACGGCCGCACGTGCCGGTCGACCTCGACACCGGGCGGCACGTCGCCGGCGCGCTGCACCTGGCCGTGCACCACGCGACCGTCGCGCTGCTCGACCTGCGCGGGAAAGTCCTGGCGCAGCACGAAGAACCGCACGACGGGCTCGCCGCCGAAGACCTGCTCGCCCGCGCCGCCGAGATCCTCGACGACCTCCTGCTCGGGCACGCCCCCGACCGCGAGCCGCTCGGCCTGGGCGTCGCCACCGGCGGCTGGGTCGACCGCGAGTCCGGCACGGTGGTGGAACACCCGCTGCTGGGCTGGCGGAACGTCCCGGTGCGCGAGCTGCTGGCCGGCAGCACCGGGCTGGCCGTCGAAGTGGACGGTCACGCGCGGGCGCTGGCCCACGCCGAACGGCTCTTCGGGCACCCGCGCGCTCGCGAGAGCGTCGTGCAGCTGTTCGCCGGCAACGTCGTCGACGCCGCGTTCGCCACCGGCGGCACCGTGCACCACGGGCCGCGCTCGGCCGCGGGAGCCGTGGCGCACCTGCCCGTGGACGACAGCGCCGAAGCGTGCCGCTGCGGGCGCACCGGCTGTCTCGAGGCCACCGTTTCCGAAGCGACGCTCGCGCGGAAAGCGGTGGAAAACGGAATGCTCGCGCGCCCCGATTTCCCGGAACTGCTGGCGCTCGCCACGGCGGGCGATTCCGCCGCGGTGCGGTTGTTCCACGACCGCGCCCGGCTCCTCGGGCAGGCCGCGGCATTGCTGCTCGACGTGCTGAACCCCGCGGTGCTCGTGGTGGTCGACCGGAGTGTAGCCCAGGTCCCCGGCTGCCTTCCCGCCATCCGGGACGAGGTCCGCGAGCGGTCCCGCTGCCTCGACGCGGCGGAAACCGTTGTGCCGACGAGCTTCCCGGGCACCGAGCTGGCGACGGCGGGCGGCGCGGTGCTCCTCGACGTCCTCTACGACGACCCGCTCGGTCCGCTTCTCACCGGGTTGTCGCGCGCTTCGTGAATCGGCGGAGTTATTTCACGAACTCGCAAAATTGACCGTCCGCTCGGCGTCCCCGAACAATCGGAGCATCCCCGCCGACTCCCGGAACGGACGAAACCGTGAAGAAAACCCTGCCTCTCCTCGCCGCCGCCGCGGTGCTGCTGGCCGGCTGCGCGTCGGCGACGGCCACCGGCGCCCCCGGGCAGCCGGAACTGCTCGAGCTGCGCTACCAGGGCAGCGCGAACGCCGTGACCCTGCCCGAAATCGCCGAGGACCTGGGCTACTTCGGCCCGGTCAAGCTGAAGTGGGTCGGCAACACGATCAGCGGCCCGCAGGACATCCAGTCCGCCGCCACCGACCAGACCGACTTCGGCGGCGCCTTCACCGGCGCGGTCGTCAAGCTCGTCGAGGCCGGCGCGCCGGTCAAGGCCGTCGTCAACTACTACGGCTCCGACGACAAGGCGTTCATCGGCTACTACACCAAAGAGGACAGTCCGATCCGGACCGCCCGCGACCTGATCGGCAAGAAGGTCGGCATCAACACGGCCGGGGCCAACCTGGAGGCCGCGCTCGACACCTGGCTGAAGGGCCAGGGCCTGTCCGACGACGAGATCAAGCAGGTGCAGCTCGTCGTCATCCCGCCGGTGAACGCCGAGCAGGCGCTGCGCAACGGCCAGCTCGACGTCGTCGCGCTGCAGGGCATCCTGCAGGACCACGCCGTCGCGACCGGGGGCGTCCGCCGGCTCTTCAGCGACGTCGGCGCGTTCGGCCCCTACAACGGCGGCCCGTACGTGCTGCGCACCGACTTCATCAAGAAGTACCCGGAGACCACGAAGATCTTCGTTTCCGGGGTGGCGAAGGCGATCGAGTGGGAGCGCACCACCCCGCGGGACCAGGTGATCGCCCGCTTCACGAAGATCATCCAAAGCCGCGGCCGCAACGAGAACACCGACACCCTGAAGTACTGGAAGAGCGTCGGCATCACCCACGGCGGCCTGATCTCGGACAAGGACTACACGCTCTGGGAGCCCTGGCTGAAGCAGCAGGGCTACATCAAGGGCGAGCAGATCGACACCTCGAAGCTCTACACCAACGAGTTCAACCCCTACCGCGACGGCGCCCCGGCGGTGACCCCGTGATCAGCATCCGGTCGGTCACCAAGACGTTCGGCGCCCTCACCGTGCTGGACGACGTTTCCCTCGACGTCGCCGACGGCACGTTCCTCTCCCTGGTCGGGCCGAGCGGCTCGGGCAAGTCGACCCTGCTCGACCTGCTCGGCGGGCTCACCGCGCCGACGTCCGGCGAGGTCCTCATCGACGGCGAGCCGGTGCGCGGCCCGGGCCTCGACCGCGGGATCGTCTTCCAGCAGTACGCGCTGTTCCCGTGGCGCACCGCCCGCGCCAACGTCGAGTTCGGGCTGGAGGGCGGGCCGCTCGGCAAGCGGCGGCGGGCCGAGCGGGCCCGCGAATACCTCGACCTGGTCGGGCTTTCCGGCTTCGAGGACCGCTACCCGCACGAGCTGTCCGGCGGCATGAAGCAGCGGGTCGCGATCGCCCGCAGCCTCGCCTACGACCCGGCCGTGCTGCTGATGGACGAGCCGTTCGCCGCCCTCGACGCGCAGACCCGCGAACAGCTGCAGGACGAGCTGCTGCGGATCTGGGCCCGCACGGGCAAGACGATCGTGTTCATCACCCACGGCATCGACGAGGCCGTCTACCTCGGGCAGCAGGTCGCCGTGCTGACGTCGCGGCCTGGACGGCTCAAGGCGGTCGTCGACGTCGAACTCGGCGACCGCGGCGGGGACGTCCGCTCCGACCCGGCGTTCGGCCGGCAGCGGCACCGGCTGTGGGAGCTGCTGCACGACGAGGTCCGCAAGGCGGCCGAACACGAACGGAGCGCGGTCGGATGACCACCACCCTCGCGAAGCCGCCGGTCCCCATCGGCCCCGCGCTCTCGCCGCCGAAGCCGCGGTGGTTGCGCACGAAGCTCACCCGCGCGGTCCACGCGTCCGCGGCGGTCGTCCTGTTCGTGCTGCTGTGGGAGTTCGTCCCGCGGTTCGTCCTCGACGAGAGCACCCGGACGTTCCTGCCGCCGCTGTCGGAAGACCTGCGGGCGCTGTGGGAGCTCACCCTCGACGGCCAGCTCGCCGACCACCTCCTCGCCAGCGTCGGGCGCTCCGCCGCCGGGTTCGCGATCGCCGTCGCGGTGGCCGTGCCGCTCGGGCTGCTGATCGGCTGGTACCGGCCGGTGGCGCGGTTCCTGCAGCCGCTGCTGGAGCTCGCCCGCAACACCGCCGCGCTCGCGCTGCTGCCGGTGTTCACCCTGCTGCTGGGCATCGGCGAGCTGTCGAAGGTCACGCTCGTGGTGTACGCCTGCGTCTGGCCGGTGCTGCTCAACACGATCGCCGGCGTCAACACCGTCGACCCGCTGCTCGTGAAGGCGGCCCGCTCGCTGGGGCTGTCCAGCCCGCGGCTGTTCCGGAAGGTGATCCTGCCCTCGGCCGTGCCGACGGTGTTCACCGGCATCCGGATGGCGGCGTCCTACTCGATCCTGGTGCTGGTGGCCGCGGAGATGGTCGGCGCGAAGGCCGGGCTCGGCTACCTCATCAACACCAGCCAGGTGAACTTCCAGATCCAGCAGATGTACGCCGGGATCATCGCGGTCTCGGTGCTCGGCGTGCTCGTCAACTCCGGCTTCGTCGTCCTCGAACGGCGGTTCTCGACCTGGCGTCCCAAGGAGAAACCATGATGCACCTCAACGCGTTCGTGATGCCGAACGGTCACCACGAAGCCGCCTGGCGGCACCCGTCGACCGACCCGCACCGGGCCCGGACACTGCAGCACTACGTCGACATCGCCCGCACGGCCGAGCGCGGCAAGCTCGACTCGCTCTTCCTCGCCGACGGCGTGGCGTTGTGGGGCAACGTGAAGCACAACTCCCACAGCCACTTCGAACCGCTGACGCTGCTTTCCGCGCTCGCGGCGTCCACGGTCCACATCGGACTCATCGCGACGGCGTCGACGACGTACAACGAGCCCTACCACCTGGCGCGCAAGTTCGCCTCGCTCGACCACCTCTCCGGCGGCCGCGCGGGCTGGAACATCGTGACGTCGGCGGGCATCGACGAGGCCCGCAACTTCAACCTGGCCAAGCGGCCGTCGCACGACGCGCGCTACGACCGGGCCGAGGAGTTCGTCGAGGTCGTCAAGCAGCTGTGGGACAGCTGGGACGACGACGCCGCGCTCGTCGACCGCGCCTCCGGCGTCTACGCCGACACCGACCGGATCCGGCCGATCGCCCACGACGGCGAGCACTTCCAGGTGCGCGGCCCGCTGAACATCGAGCGGCCACCGCAGGGCCACCCGCTGCTGGTGCAGGCGGGGTCGTCGGAGACCGGCAAGGAGTACGCCGCCCGGCACGCCGAGGCCGTGTTCACCGCGCAGCAGACGTTCGCCGAGGGCAAGGCGTTCTACGACGACGTCAAGGGCCGCCTGGCCAAGTACGGCCGCACGCCGGACGAGATCAAGATCCTCCCCGGCATCTCGCCGATCCTCGGCCGCACCGAAGCCGAGGCACGCGAGCGCGAGGCCGAGCTGAACGCGCTGATCACGCCGGACTACGGGCTGCGGCAGCTGTCGAAGATGCTCGACCACGACGTCACCGGCTACCCGCTCGACGGCCCGCTGCCCGACGTCGGCAGTTTCACCGAAGGCGGCCAGAGCCGGTTCGAACTGGTCGTCGGCCTGGCCCGGCGCGAGGACCTGACGATCCGGCAGCTCCTCGAGCGGCTGGCGGGCGGGCGCGGGCACCGCGTCTTCGCCGGGACGCCGGTCCAGGTCGCCGACGAGCTGGAGGCCTGGTTCACCGGGGGCGCGGCCGACGGCTTCAACGTCATGCCGCCCACCCTGCCCGGCGGGCTCGACGACTTCGTCGACCTCGTCGTCCCCGAGCTGCGGCGGCGCGGCCTGTTCCGCACCGAGTACGCCGGCACCACCCTGCGCGAGCACTACGGCCTCGCGCGTCCCGTCAACCGCAACCGAGTGAAGGAGCCCGCATGACCGCGATCAGCACCGACGTCCGCAAGATCACCGGGAACATCGGCGCCGAGATCGTCGGCCTCGACCCCGCCGGGGAGCTCGACGCGTCCCAGGTGGCGTTCCTCGCCGACGCCCTGCACGAGCACAAGGCGCTGGTGTTCCGGAACACCGAGCTCGACGACGAAGGCCAGCAGCGGTTCGCCGCGCGCTTCGGCGAGCTGACCAAGGCCCACCCGACGGTGCCCGCCGTCGACGGCGCGCCGACGATCCTGCCCGTCGACAGCGAGCTGGGCCGGGCCAACCACTGGCACACCGACGTCACGTTCGTGCTCAACCCGCCGAAGGCCAGCACGCTGCGCAGCCTGGTGGTGCCGCCCTACGGCGGGGAGACGCTGATCGCGAACGCGGCAGCGGCCTACCGCGATCTGCCGGGGCCGCTGCGGGCGTTCGCCGACACGCTGCGGGCGGTGCACACCAACGACTACGACTACGTCCAGCCGCCGGAGACGGTGGACGAGAAGGAGCAGGCGCGACGGGCCCAGTTCGTTTCGCGCAAGTACCGGACCGTCCACCCGGTGGTGCGGGTGCACCCGGTGACCGGCGAGCGCGGCCTGTTCATCGGCGGCTTCGCCCAGCGGATCGAAGGCCTGTCGGTGAACGAGTCGCGGGACCTGCTGCGGCTGCTGCAGTCCTACGTGACGCGGCCGGAGAACGTCGTGCGCGTGGTGTGGGAGCCGAACCAGCTGGTGCTGTTCGACAACCGGATCACCCAGCACTACGCGATCGACAACTACGACGGCCTGCCGCGGCGCCTCAACCGCGTCACGGTGGCCGGCGACGTCCCGGTGGGCATCGACGGCCGGGCCAGCGAGTCCCTCGAAGGCGACGCCTCGCACTACACCCCGGTGGCGTGACCGGGTGCGGAACGGGTGCGCTCAGCGCCCGTTCCGCTCCGCGTCGCGGAAGCAGTCCCAGGCGCGGCTGACCAGCGCCGGGTGGGTGCGCAGGTCGATCGCGGTGCGGGCCAGCGCCGCCGCCGAAGCCAGCATCGCCGCCCGCCCGCGCGGGCTCGCCGCCGCCTCGGCGAACTCCGGGGTGTGGTCCGAGTACTCCTCCGCCGCGATCGCCACGAACGGGTGGATCGCCGGGACGCGGACGCTGACGTCGCCGATGTCCGACGAACCCGGGAACACCCCGGGCTCGGGCGGGGTCGCGTGGATACCGCACGCCGCCAGGTGTTCGGTGAAGCGCTCGGACAGCACCGGGTTGTCCCGGAAGTGCGCGTGGCCGCGGCCGAGGCGTTCGACGTCGGCCTTCGCGCCCGTCGCCAGCGCCGTGCCCTGCGCGGCCGTCGTCACGTCCTCGACCAGGCGGTCCAGCGCGCCGGTCGTGAGCGCGCGCAGCCCGAACCGGCCTTCGGCCCGGTGCGGGACGATGTTCGTCGCCTCGCCGCCCTCGGTGATGATGCCCTGGACGTGCGAGCCGAGCGGCAGCCGCTGGCGCAGGGCCGAGAGCGCGCCGAACAGCTGGATCAGCGCGGCGAGCGCGTCGATGCCGGCCTCCGGATCGCCCGTCGGGTGGGCCGCGCGACCGTGGAAGGTCACCTTGACCTCCACGTGCGCGGTCAGCGGCGCCCAGGACCAGGAGTGGACACCGGGGTGGACCACCAGGGCCGCGTCGACGTCGTCGAACACGCCGGCCTCGGCCAGCGCCACCTTGCCGCCGCCGCGCTCCTCGGCCGGGGTGCCCAGGGCGAGCAGCGATCCCGGGCTGTCCCCCAGGACGTCCTTCGCGGCGAGAGCGGCGCCGAGCCCGGCCGCGGCGATGAGGTTGTGGCCGCACGCGTGCCCCAGGCCGGGCAGGGCGTCGTACTCGAGCAGCAGTGCGACGCTCGGCCGTCCGCTGCCCGCCCGGGCGGCGAACGCGGTGGGCAACCCGGCGATCCCGGTCTCCACCTCGAAACCGTCCGCCGCCAGCTCGCTCGTCAGGCGTTCGGCGGCCGCGTGTTCCGCATAGGACAGCTCCGGCCGCTCGTGCAGCGCGGTGGCGACGGCCCACAGCCGGTCGTCCAGGTGCCGGATCCGTTCGTCGGCGCGCTCGTGCAGCTCTTCGTGCCACTCCATGCGTACCGGCATACCCTGTCCGGCCACCGTCACGCCACCGAGGGCGGGTTTGCGCGCCGAGCGGTCCGGGTATTTCCGGGGCTCCCGAACCCCCAGGAGTGCCCCGGTGAACCCAGACGTGCTGACCTTCGGCGTCGAAGAGGAGTTCTTCGTCGTCGACCGGCGTGGTCACCTGTCGCAGGCAGGCGACGACGTCGTCGACGCCGCGGAAGCGGCCGTCGACGTGCAGGGCGAGCTGCAGCACGAGCTGAACCTGTCACAGGCCGAGACCGCCACCGGCGTCTGCCGCACGCACGGGGAAGCGGTGCGCCAGCTGAGCGGGCTGCGCGAGAACCTCGCCCGCGCCGCCCGCGCCCGCGGCTACCGGCTGCTGCCCGCCGGTGCGGCCCCGCTGTCCGAAGTGGACCCGCCGCGCATCACGCCGAACCCGCGCTACGAGCGGATGGCCGAGCACTTCGGGGCCACCGCGTGGACTTCGCTCACCTGCGGCTGCCACGTGCACGTCGCGATCCCCGACCGGGAGAGCGGGATCCGGGTGCTGGGCCACGTCCGCCCGTGGCTGCCCGTCCTGCTCGCCGTCACCGCGAACTCCGCGATCTGCGACGGCTACGACACCGGCTACGCCAGCTGGCGGTACCACCAGTGGAGCCGGTGGCCCTCGGCCGGGCCGCCGCCGCGGTTCGCCTCCCTCGACGAGTACGAGAGCGTCGTGGACGGCTGGCTGCGCGCGGGGGCGATCCTGGACCGCGGGATGATCTACTGGGACGTCCGGCTGTCGGAGAAGCAGCCCACTATCGAGTTCCGCTGCTCCGACGTCGCCGCGACGCCGTCGGAAGCGGTGTTGCTCGGTGTGCTGGCGCGCGGCCTCGTCGCGACCGCGCTGGCCGACGACGCGCCCGCGCCGGAGCTGTCGAACGAAGTGCTGCGCGGCCGCCTGTGGCGGGCGTCGCGCGAGGGCGTCACGGGCTCCTGCCCGCATCCGCGAACGGGTGACCCGCAGCCGGCCAAGGCGGTGCTCGACGACCTGGTCGCGCTCACCGCGCCCGCGCTGGAAGCCGCGGGAGACCTGGACTTCGCTCGCGAGGGGATCGCCCGGCTGGTCGCCGAAGGCGGTGGCGCCGACCGGCAGCGACGCGCCTTCGCGGTCGAGAACCGGGCGGAAGCCGTCGTCGACCTCCTGGCCGGCGAGGGTTAGGCCGTCGTGAAGGGTTCGGCGCCCAGGCGGTCGAGCACGGCGAACGCCCGCCGCACGGCGCGTGAGGCGCCGGGATCGACGACCAGGTGGACACCCGCGTCGTCGGCCAGCAGCTGCGCCCGTTGCAGGGCGCGCAGGCCCGCCGCGCCGAGGAACGCGACCCCGCCCAGGTCCACCCGCACGGCCGCGGGCCGCGTGAGCACCTGGGCGCACACCGTGTCCTGCAGGCGTGCGGCGGTGCAGCCGTCGATTTCGCCGGCGACCTCGACGACGACCGCGTCGGAACTGCGCCAATGGACCTCGCTCCGCAGGTCGGCGGCGCGCGCGGCGAGGGCATGTGATGGGCCGGGGCCAGAACCGCTGCCCCCGGCTGGGGGTAAGCCGTCATGACCAGGGAACTACCCCGGTCGCCCCGACGGCCAAACACCGCCTGGCCAGACGCGGGTTCAGGCCGCCGTCGGGCTCTCCTCCATCATCAGGAGCGCCCCCTGGCTCTCCCCGTTGGCCCCTCGCAGCGCGCTGCACTGCAGGTGGACCACCGTCGCCCGGCCACGGCGGTTGATCGCCTCCAGCACGATCTCCGAGTGGTACGTGGCGTCCGAGAGCGCGTCACGCACCGCCGGGCGCAGCTCCGTGAGGGGCAGGCCGATGTCCAGGTTGAGCAGGTGCGTCCCTTCGGCCTCTTCGCGGCGGACGCCCCACAGGTCCTCCGCGCCGCGGTTCCAGGCCTTGACTCGCATCTCGCGGTCGACGACCACGATGCCGGCCCGGACCGACGTCAGCACCGACTCGAGGAACTCGTTGACCTCGTCGAGGTCGAGGCTGCGCTCGCGCAGCGCGTCGTTGATCGTCTGGAGCTCGTCGTTCGTCGACTGGAGCTCCTCGTTCATCGTCTCCAGCTCTTCGTTGGTGGACTGGAGCTCTTCGTTGGTCGTCTCCAGTTCCTCCACCGTCGACTGGAGCTCTTCGTTGGTGGTCTCAAGCTCTTCGTTCGTCGACTGGAGCTCTTCGTAGGCCGACTCGAGCTGGCGGTTCGTGTGCTCCAGCTCGGTCAGCAGCTGCCGCGCCCAGCTCACGTCGTGGAACACCACGGACACGCCGAGGAGCTTCTTCTCCTTGCCCACCAACGGGTTGACGTGCACCTCGTACCAGACGGTCTCCCCCGCCCGGCGCCATTCGACGTCCTTGATCCGCAGCGACCGCCGCTCCAGGCGCGCCTGCTCGACGTACGCGCGCAACGCCACCGGGCGGTACGACACGTCGAGGTCGCGCAGCGGCCGGCCGATGTCGCGTTCGGACAGTCCGAACGCGACCTCCGCCTGCGAGTTGATCAGCGCGGTGACCTCTTCCTCGGTCACGACTATCTGGGCCACCGGGCTCGCCGAGAAGGCGTGCTCGCGCAGCTCGTCGAGCCCGGAGATGTCGTGGGTGCGCCGCTGCGGGAAGCCCGGCGACACGAAGTGGTTGTAGCTGACCGGCGCGTTGACGGCCTTGCGGAACACGCGGCGCTTGAGGTCGAGCGGCTCGAAGATCCGGGCGTGGGAAAGGAGCATCTCCGCCTTGCCGAGGAAGAGCATGCCCTTGGGCGCCAGCGCGAAGTGGAACCGCTCGAGGATCTTCGTCTGCGTCTCGGCGTTGAAGTACATCAGCGTGTTGCGGCAGACCAGCAGGTCGATGCGCGAGATCGGCGCGTCCTGCACGAGGTCGTTGCGGCCGAAGATCACCGAGCGGCGCAGGTCCTTCCGGAAGCAGTACCGGCTTCCCTGCAGCTCGAAGTACTGCTCCAGCTGTCCTTCGCTGAGCCCCTCGACCTCGGCCGGGGTGTAGGCCGCGTGCCGGGCCTGGACCAGGGCCTCGTCGTCGACGTCGGTGGCGTAGATCTTGACCCGCTGGCGGAACGCGTCGATGCCGATGGTGTCGGCGAAGAGCATCGCGAGGCTGTAGGCCTCCTGGCCGCCCGCGCAGCCGGCGCTCCACACCCGGATCGGCTCCTCGGGGCTGCGCTCGGCCAGCAGGGCGGGCAGCACGTGCTCACGCAGGTACTCCCAGGCCTCGGGGTCGCGGAAGAACCCGGTGACGTTGATCAGGATCGTGTTGAACAGCGACACGAACTCCTCGGAGTTCACCTGCAGCTGGTCGATGTACTCCGTGTAGCTGTCGATGCCGATCTGGCTCATCCGCCGGCGAACGCGCCGCATCAGGCTGCTGCGCTTGTAGCCGGTGAAGTCGAAGCCCCGCGACTCCTTCAGGTAGGCCAGCACCGACTCGAATTCGCCGTTGGGTTCCTTGGGCTCGGTCACGGTCGGACACGCTACCTGCCGTCGCGCCCGCCGGTTCCGACGGCACGCCTGGTGAGCACGGCCCAGACGATCTTGCCGTCCGACCACGAGCGGCTGCAGCCCCAGACCTTGGCGACCTGGGCGACCATGCGGAGGCCGAGGCCCGGTTCGAGGGCGCCGAGCCGCTCGCGCAGGACGGCCGGGCGCGGGTCGTCGTCGGTCACCGCGACGCTCAGGAGGCCACGCCGCAGTTCGAGGCGCAACCGCGGCACCGAGTCGGTGTGCCGGATCGCGTTCTCGACGAGCTCCGTGGCGACGAGCAGCGCGTCGTCGGCGAACTCCGGGACCCGCCACTCGGCGCACACCCGCCGCACGAAGTCCCGGGCGAGGGCCGACGAGTTCGCCGACCGCGCCAGCAGCTGCGCGGCCCGGCGGCGCGGAGGCCGGGCGAGCCGGCTTTCGGCGGTCTCACGGTCGTCGTGCACCGGGACGAACTTGTCGACGGTCCGCGCCGCGAACATCGCCCGGTGGTCGGACTGGCCCGTGACCACGGTGAAGGGGACGCCCGGCCAGTCCCCGATCCGCATGGCGACCAGGGAGAACAAGCTGACCAGCGCCGGGTCGCGGATGGCCAGCCCGTCGATGTCCGCGATGAGCCCGTCCGGCGCCTCCGCGGCGATCTTCAGCAGGCCGTCGCGCAGCTCGGGGTAGGACTCCAGGTCGAGGACGCCGGTGACCACGGCGGTCGTCGCCGCGGCCCGGTACTGGGGCTCCAGGTGGACCTGGCCGGCCGCGGTGCTCACGGCGCAGTCTCCGCCACCGGTCGGTCCGGCGGCAGGGAGAGCAGGAACTTGCGCAGCGTCTCCGCGGCCGCGGCGCACTCCTCGGCCGACCGCGCGTACCGGTCCTCGAGCAGCCCGCGGTTGCGGCGCTTCGACTCCGCTCGCAGGCGCTTGGCCAGCGCGGCCTTCTCGTCGAGCGAGCGCAGCGCGGTCCACAGGGCCCGCTGGAACTCGATGTCGTGGGCCCCCAGCAGGGCCTCCGCCGACCACGCGTGCCCGATCCGGCAGCGGAACTGGTCGGCCGCGTCGACCTCCATCAGCGCCCCGTGGCAGTCCGGGCAGGTGAAGCCGGAGGCCGGGAGCCCGGCGCCGGGGACGACGGCCCCGAGCCGCACGTCGTCCCGCGCGATCCGGTCTTCCAGCAGCAGCGCGGCGGACGGCGGCGGCACGTCCCCCACCTCCACCGGCGTCCGGGCGAGCTTGTCCAGGGCCGGGCCGATCTCGTGCGCCGGCAGGACGTACTCCGCGTCGACCGCGGCCAGCGCCTTCTGCGGCATGCCCGCGTACAGCGCGTCGGCCGGGTCCTGCACCACGGCCTGACCGCACCGGTCGACGATCGAGCGCAGTCCCTGCGACCCGTCGTCGAGGGTGCCCGACAGGATCACGCCGATCGCCTTCGGCCCGGCCGTCACGGCGGCGGAGCGGAAGGTGGCGTTGATCGCCGGCCGGTGCCCGTTTTCGGTGGGGCCGTGGGTGAGCACGACCGCGCCGTCGTCGGTCAGGAGGTGGTGGTCCGGCGGCCCGACGTGGATGACGCCCGGCCGCAGCCGCGCGCCGTGGGTGGCGGGCCGGGCGGGCAGCGGGCCGGCGCGGTCGAGGATCAGGGGGAGCGCGCTGCGCGCGCCCGGGGAGAGGTGCATGACGACGAGGACGGCCGCGGGGAAGTCCGCCGGGAGTGACCGGGCCAGCGCTCGGAGGGCCTCGACCCCGCCTGCCGACGCGCCGACGACCACGACGTCCCGCCGGAATGCGGGCACGGTCACCACCTCCGCCTACCAAGGTAGTCCTCAAGTCCGCACCTCGGGTAGCCCACCCGTGGCGGGCTGAAACCCGATGGTTACCCGGAAGCGAACCCGAACGGCAGGGCTTCGACGCGGGCGCGGTACTTCTGCACCATTTCCTGCTCGGCGTGGGCAGCGACCAACTGCACGGCTCGAAACCGTCGCTGTCCGCTTCCCGGCAATCTGGTAATTCCCCTTCCGCGGCCGGCGGCCCGGATCCTGGCCCCAGCCGAGGCGCACCACGATCTCGTGGCCGGCGCCCCCACGAATTCGACCAGCTCGGCGTGCGACGGCGAATGTCCCGTTGTCGTACCCGGTCCGGGGCCGGTGTGGTCCACTGTGGACCCGCCACCGTGAATCCCGAGCTGTGTGGGATTGAACGTCACCCGGGCGGGGAAACCCGGGAACACAGGCGGCCGGATCGCGGCGAGGAGGCACGGTGAGTGAGCGTCGATCCACCCGGACGTGTACTGGCCCGCCGACGCGGTCGTCCGGGAACCTGAATGCGATGAATCCCGAAGCCTCCCCCGTCCGCTGGCGCGCGTCGATCGGCCTCGCCGTCGGCGGCGACGGCCCGGTGTCGAGCATCGTCGAGTCCGACCACGTCAGCGAGGGCTCCGCCCGCGAGTGGGTCGAACGGAAGCTGCCGCGCACCCGCTTCCCGGCGTGGATCCCGGCGGCGCGGCAGGCCGCGGGGGTCGAACTGTTCGGCGAAGTGGCCTGCGGCCGCGTCCTGACGGACCGGCTGCTGCCGACCTGGGAGTCCGAGGGCACGACGGTGTGGCACGCGGACCGCGCCGGCGACCGGGTGCACTGGCGCCGCTGCGCGGCCGGGCCCGACGAACGCTAGGCCGTCAGCCGACGTCCGTGCGCAGCAGGCAGAACTCGTTGCCCTCCGGGTCCTGCAGCACTTCCCACGACTCGGTGCCGTCCTGGCCGACGTCCGCCGGCCGCGCACCGAGGGCCAGCAGGCGAGCCAGCTCCGTTTCCTGGTCGGTTCCCGCCGGGCTCACGTCCAGGTGCAGGGGCAGCTTGCCGCGGCGCGGGTCGCCGCTACGGGCCAGGATCAGCGTCGGCGGCCCTTCGCCGAAGGGCGTGCCGGGCGGGCCCAGCGCGAGGCCGTCCGGTTCGGGGCCGATGACCTCGTAGCCGAGCACGGCGCACCAGAACTCCGCGAGCCGCTGCGGGTCCCGGCACTCCAGCACGAGCTCGGTGATCCGGCAGGCCATCCCTCAGCTCCGTTCGGGGTCCGGCGACGTTCGAGATCGGCCACGATACAAGGAATGCGCGGCCCGTGACCGGGTATCCGGCCTTCGAGCCGAACCACAGGAGGAAACCGTGACCGAGGTCAGCCGCGTCATCGACGTACCGCCCGGCGCCCTGTACGACGTGCTGGCCGACGGCTGGCTCTACGCCGGCTGGGTGGTCGGCAGCTCGCACATCCGCGACGTCGACGACGACTGGCCCGCGGTGGGCGCGCGGATCCACCACAGCGTGGGCCCGTGGCCGCTGCACATCCAGGACGAGACGGTGGTGACGGCGGCCGAGCCCGGCGTCTCCCTCTCACTGGAGGCCCACGGCTGGCCCCTGGGCGCTGCGGCGGTGGGGCTGACGCTGGTCCCGCACGGCGAGGGCCGGACGCTGGTCCGGATGACCGAGCACGTCGTCAGCGGCCCGGCCAAAGTCCTGCCGGCGGCCCTGCAGGCCCTGGTGATCAAGCCCCGCAACACGGAGTCCCTGGCCCGCCTGGCCGACCTGGCGACGGGCAAGTACGCCCGCACCCGCCACGGCCACCCCTGACCGGCGCGGGACCGGCTCAGCCGTAGATCGCGCGGTGGGCCGCACGGATGACCGCCGCGTAGCCGCCGCCCAGCGCGCCCGCCCGGGCCAGGGCCGCGCGGGCCGCGTTGGCCCCCGGGCCGCCGTGGACCGCGCCGCCCGGGTGGGCCGAGGCGCCGGCCAGGAACAGCCGGTCGACCGGGGTGTCCGACCGGCCCGTGCCCGGCACCGGGCGGAAGAACAGCTGCTGGTGGATCGCCGTCGTGCCGCCGTTGATCGCGCCGCCGACCAGGCCCGGGTTGTGGCCCGCCAGCTCGACGGGCCCCTGGACGTACCGGGCCTTGATCAGGCCGCCGAACCCGGGCGCGTTCGCCTCGACGACCTCCTCGATCCGCTTCGCCCGCCGCTCCAGCGCCGCCCGGCTCTCCATCGTGCCGCGCGGGACGTGCGTGTACGCCCACGCCGCCTCCGTGCCCGCGGGCGAGCGGTCCGGGTCGGTCGTCGTCATCTGGCCGAACAGCAGGAACGGCTTCCGCGGCGTCCGGCCGCGGGTCAGCTCGCCGCCGAACGCCGCGAGGCCGTCCAGGTCCGTGCCGAGGTGGACGGTGCCCGCGCCGCGGGCGCCTTCGGCCGTCCACGGCACCGGCCCGGACAGCGCCCAGTCCACTTTCACCGTCGCGCTGTCCCACTCGAACCGGCCGAGGTCCTCGACCAGCCGCGAAGGCAGCCACTCCGTGCCGACCAGCTCGGTGTACAGCACCGGCGCCGGCACGTCGGCGAGCACGGCCTTGCGCGCCCGTACCGGGTCGCCCGAGCCGTCGCGCACCCCCAGCGCCCGCCCGCCGCCGACCAGCACCTCGCGCACCGGACGTCCACAGTGGACTTTCCCGCCGCGCGACTCCAGGCGCCGCACCAGCGCCGTGATCAGCTCGCCCGCGCCGCCCGCCGGCACCGGGAAACCCTTGTCCTGCCCGATCATCGCGAGCAGCCAGCCGAACACCGCGCTGCCCGCGTTGTCCACCGAAAGGTCACTGTGCGCGGCGTTCCCGGCCACCAGCAGCTTCGCGCCCTCGCCGGTGAACACCTCATCGGCGAACCGGCGCGCGGGCAGCGTCAGCATCCGGGCCAGGCGCAGCGCGTCGGGCGTCCCGGTGCGGCGCAGCAGCTTCAGGGCCGGGCGCACCGGCGGGAACGGCGTGAACAGCGCGTCCAGCAACGGATCGCGCAGCTCCTGCCACTGCTCGGCCAGCCGCCGCCACGCATCACCGTCGCCGGGTGCGAACTCGTCGACCGACGCCGCCGTCCGGTCGAGGTCACGCGAAAGCACCGCGCAGCGGTCGTCCGGCAGCACGTGCGCGAGGACGTCGGGCGCGTGCCGCCAGCGCAGGCCGTGCTCTTCCAGCCGCAGGCCCCGCAGCACCGGTGACACCGCCGTCATCGGGTAGAAGGCGCTGAACAGGTCGTTGCGGAAGCCCGGCTCGGTGACCTCGGCGGTGCGCACCGCGCCACCCGGGTGGTCGGTCGCCTCCAGCACGAGCACGGACCAGCCCGCGTCGGCCAGGAGGTTCGCCGCCACCAGTCCGTTGTGGCCGGCGCCGATCACGACCGCGTCGGCGGCTTCCGTACTCACTCGGGCCTCCTGGGGCTCAGGATCGTCAGCCTTGCGACTGGTGGCTCGGCCCGACCCGCGCGAGCGAGCGGAGCCGGGACAGCACCCCGTCGCGGCGCGGCGGGGCCAGGGGCGGGCTCGCCGCCCCCGCGCCCGCCCGGAGCCCGTTGACCAGCTCGGCGAGCGCGGACGCGGCGTCGTACCGAGGTTGCCAGCCCAGCGCGGTCTCCGCCAGCGTCGCGTCCACGAGCGCCGCCCGGTCGGCGAGCTCGAGCCAGCCGGGGTGCACCGGCAGCGCACCGGCCCACCAGGCCGCCCGGGCCGTGACCTGCACCAACGGCTTCGGCACCGGGACGCGCACGCCGCCGAGCACCTCGGCGAGCGCGTGGGCGTCGAGCACGCCCGGCGCGGCGAGGTTGACCGGCCCGCGGTGCCCGGCGTCGAGGATCAGCCGGATCGCGTCGGCGACGTCGGCGGTGTGCACGGCCTGCGCGCGCAGGTCCGTCCACAGCGGAAGCGGCAGCGCCCGGCCGCCGACGAGCCGCGCGGGAACGGCCGGGCCGAGGAGCCAGCGCGCGAACTCGCCGGCCGCGCGGCGGTGCAGGATCGCGCACGGCCGCAGCCGGGCCACCCGGACTTCGGGGTGGCGCTCCCCGAACCGGTCGAGCAGCGTCTCGAGCGCGGCCTTGCCGCGGCTGTAGGCGCTGTGCGGGATCCCGGTGCACGGCCGGGCTTCGGGCACCGGCACCCAGCGCGGCGCCGGGCCGTACGCGGCCGCGGACGACGCGACGACCAGGTGCGGCACGCCGGCGGCCGCGACCGCGGACAGGACGTGCCGGGTGCCGTGGTCGTTGGTGCGCCACATGGGCGGGTCACCGCGCTCCGGCGAGATGGCCCACGCGAGGTGGACGACGGCGTCGGCGTCTTCGAACAGCTGCGTCAGTTCCGCCTCGGCGCCCGGCACGCCGATGTCGACGGCCCGCCAGCCCGCCCGGCGGTACGGCTCGGCCGTGGTGTCGGGCAGCCGCCGCGCGAGGCCGACGACGTCGTGTTCGGGGTCGAGGGCGGCCAGCAGCGCTGTTCCGACGTTGCCGGTGGCCCCGGTGATCACGATCCGCACCCGCCACGCTTACCCCGTGCCGCGAAGCCGAAACCCGGGCCAGGTCGCGCGGGTTCGCCGGAGGTCACCGGCAGCCCGGCCCGCGGTGTCCGTTGTGGACGGACAGCGGAACCGGCGCCGGCTGCCGGATCGCTCAGACGGCGGGCTGCAGCAGGATCTTCTGGGCGCCCTCCAGCTTCTTCTGGAACATTTCGTACGCGCGGGGCGCGTCGGCCAGCGGGAGCTTGTGCGTGGCGAAGCCCTCGACGCCGAGCGGGTCGCCGTCGGCGGTGAGCACCGGCATGATGTCGTCGATCCAGCGCCGGACGTTGGCCTGCCCCATCCGCAGCTGGACCTGCTTGTCGAACAGTTCCATCATCGGGATCGGGTCGACCATGCCGCCGTACACGCCGGACAGGGAGATTGTGCCGCCGCGGCGGACGGCGTCGATGGCCGCGTACAGCACGCTCAAGCGGTCGATCCCGGCCTTCTCGGTGATCTTCGCGGCGATCGGCTGCGGGAGCAGGGTGACGAGGTCGTGCGCGAGCTTGCCGACCGGCGCGCCGTGGGCCTCCATGCCGACGGCGTCGATCACCGAGTCCGCGCCGCGGCCGCTCGTCAGCTGCCGGACGGCGTCGCCGATGTCCTTGTGGTCACGGGTGTCGAGCGCGGTGACGCCGTGCTCGCGGGCCCGCGCGAGCCGCTCGGGCACCAGGTCGACCCCGATGACGTTCGCGCCGCGGTGCCGCGCGATCCGGCAGCTCATCTGCCCGATCGGGCCGAGGCCGAACACGACGACCGTGCCGTCCCGGGGGATGTCGGCGTACTCGACGGCCTGCCACGCCGTGGGCACGACGTCGGAGAGGTAGACGAACCGCTCGTCCGGCGGCCCCTCGGGGACCTTGATCGGACCGTACTGCGCCTGCGGGACGCGCAGGTATTCGGCCTGGCCACCCGGGACCTGGCCGTACAGCTTGGTGTAGCCGAGCAGGGCCGCGCCCTTGCCCTGGTCCTTCACCTGGGTGGTCTCGCACTGCGACTGCAGGCCGCGTTCGCACATCCAGCAATGGCCGCAGGAAATGTTGAAGGGGATGACGACGCGGTCGCCGGGTTTGAGGCCGCTGACCGCGTCGCCCACCTCCTCGACGACGCCCATCGGCTCGTGCCCGAGGATGTCGCCTTCGGTCATGAACGCGCCGAGGACCTCGTACAGGTGAAGATCGGAGCCGCAGATCCCGGTGGAGGTGACGCGGATGACCGCGTCGGTGGACTCCTCGATCTTCGGATCCGGCACCTCGTCGACGCGGACGTCGCGCTTGCCGTGCCAGGTCACTGCCTTCATGGCTCTCCTTTCCGCGAACGGGACTGGCTCACCGGCTTCCCGCGGGCCGGCCCGTTTAACCGGCGATCTCCGGGAAACCCGGCCCGTTCAACCCATCGACGGAGGCCGACATGACCCTGCGCGTTCTCGCGCTCGTCTGCACGCTCAAGCCGTCGCCGGCGAAGTCCAGCAGCGACCTCATCGCACGCCAGCTCCTCGACCTGTTCGCCGAGCGGGGCGCCACCGGCGAGCTGGTGCGGGTGGTCGACTTCGACGTCCGGCCGGGCGTCGAGGCCGATCTGGGCGACGGCGACGAATGGCCCGGGATCCGGCGGAAGATCGCCGACGCGGACGTTCTGCTGGTCGCCACCCCGACGTGGGTGGGTCACCTGTCCAGCGTCGCGCAGCGGGTGCTCGAACGGCTGGACGCGGAACTGTCCGAAACGGACGCCGAGGGCCGGCCGGCGATGTTCGGCAAGGTCGCGGTGGCCGCTGTGGTCGGCAACGAGGACGGCGCCCACAAGATCGTCGCGGACCTCTTCCAGGCGCTCAACGACACCGGCTTCACGGTGCCCGCGCAGGGTGGCACGTACTGGAACGGCGAAGCCATGAAGGGCGGCGACTACCAGGACCTCGCCGAGACGCCCGAAGCCGTGGCGTCGACGAACGCGACCCTGGTGCGCAACGCCGTCCACCTCGCGGACCTGCTGCGGGCACGGCGGTACCCGGCGGCCTAGCTGCCCGGCTCCGCGCTCCCGGTGTTTAGTCCCCGGTGGAGGTGGTAGCCGATCTGTTCACCCCCAGTCCAGGGGCCCGCGTCGTGGCTGCAGGGACCGGCGCGGGTCCCGGCCACGGGCCGGACGGCGGATCCCCCAGCCCGCCGTCCGGCCCGTTCCATTCCCCCGTTTCCCGCCCGGTGCGCCGGGTATCCGGGCACGAACGGGCAAAGGAGGCACCGATGACCACCGTGATCCGCCCGGTCGTCGCCGTGATCGGGCTGTGCTACCTCGCGCTGGGCATCGCGGGCTGGCTGACACCGGAGACGGCGGCCGTCGGCCACGCGACGACCCACGTGGTGTGGCTGTTCAGCGTGAGCGTCCTCCTGAACCTCGTCCACACGCTGGTCGGCGTGCTCGGGCTCCTCGCCGCGACCCGGCGCACCGGCTCGATCATCTACTGCTGGCTGATCTTCGTCGGGTTCCTCGGCATGACCGCCTACGGCGTCCTGGCCACGGCGTTCGGCCCACCGGAGGACCCGATCAACCTGAACTGGGCCGACAACTGCCTGCACGGGCTGACCGCCGTGGCCGGGCTGGTGCTCGGGATCGCCGCCACCCGCGCGGCCACGCGAGCCGCGACGTGATCGAGGAGGTTCCGATGCACCGCGAAAGCGACAGTCATTCGCCGCGCGAAGACGACGAGCTGAAGGCCGAGCTCCGCGGCACCCTGCAGGGCAACGGCCCGTCCCGCGCCGAGGAGTGGCGCGACCCCGAGGGCCCGGCCGACGACGACCCGGATGTCCCGCCGGTGGGTGGTGGAGCGTGACGGCGTCGAGGGAACGGGTCGCCGTGCACTACCGCTTGCACGCGGAGTTCGCCGTGAAGTCCGTTCGCCTGCGCCGCGTCCTGGGTCCGCGCAGCGGGCTCGAGCTGGACGCCGGCGGGCTGCGCGTGCGGCTCGGGCCGTGGGTGGTCACGACCCCTCTGAGCAACATCGCCGGTGCCGAGGTGAGCGGGCCGTCCAGCCCGCTGCGTGGCCTCGGCGTCCGGCTGTCCCTGGCCGATCGAGGCCTGACGTTCGGCACCACGACCGACCGCGGCGTGTGCCTGCGGTTCCACGAGCCGGTCCGCGGGCTCGACCCCTGGGGGCTGGTCCGCCACCCCGGGTTGACCGTGACGGTTTCGGAGCCCGAACTGGTCGCCGAGGCGATCGACCGGGCGGTGGCGGCGTGACGAGGATCCTGGCCGTGGCCGTCGACTGCCGGCAACCGGACCTGCTCGCCGAGTTCTGGGCGAAGGCGCTCAGGACCCCGGGCAGGACCCGCACCTGGACCGACTCCCGCGGCCTGACCTACCGCCAGCTCGACTTCGCCGGCGGACCCGCGCTGCTCTTCCAGCCCGTGCCCGAAGACAAGTCCGTGAAGAACCGGCTGCACCTCGACCTCGCCCCGGCGGAGGGCGACCAGCGCGCCGAGGTGGAACGCCTGGTGATGCTGGGCGCGAAGGTCCTCGAGGACCCGCCCGACGACCCGTGGATCGTGCTCGCCGACCCGGAGGGCAACGAGTTCTGCGTGCTTCCGCCGCGGTGACTCAGGCTTGGCCTTCCGGCAGGCAGACGGTGTCGCCCGCGCAGGCCGTGAGGCGTTCGTCGAAGCCGTCGGACGCGCCGGGGTTGCGGAAGTCCGGCGGGTCGGGCCGGCCGGGGTAGCCGTTCGAGTAGAGGCCGTCCACGAACGCCACGACCTTGTCCGGCGCGGGCAGCACGTCTTCGCCGAGGTAGGCCAGGATGACCACGTCCTCGCCGCTCGCCGACTCCACCGCGGCGGCCCAGCCGTCGCGTTCGTCCCACAGGAGTGCGACTTCGTGGTCGGGGAAGCGCGTGAGCCGTCGTTCCAGCGCGATGTACGCCGTGGCCGGCGCGTCGACTTCGCAGAACCACGCGGGCGCGTCGAGCTTGCCCGCGACAGCCAGCATGTACTGCCGCAGCCCGCGCGCCGCGGCGCCGAGCCCGTCCCGTTCGATCATCTCGCGCCTGCCCATCCCGGTCGGTGCCCCGCCGGGTGATACCCCGGCACCCGACGGGTCAACCGGGGCCGTCCCCCGGATGGAGCAGCAGGTCACGGCCGGTTCGCCGGGGGTCGCCGGGCGAGCAGGTCCAGGACGTCTTCGTCACTCGTCTGACGGAAATCCCCGTACCACTGGCCGACCGCGCGGAACTCCGGCGGCTCGGTGACGCACACGACGTCGTCGGCTTCGTGCAGCAGTTCCGCCGCCGCGGCCGGGGCGCCCACGGGGGCGGCGAACACCAGGGTCCGCGGGTGGCCGGCCCGCAGGTCGCGCAGGGCCGCGGTCGCGGTGACGCCGGTGGCGAGCCCGTCGTCGACGAGGAGGACGTCGCGATCGGCGAGGACGACGTCCGGCCGGCCCGCCCGGTAGCGCTCGAGCCGGCGGCGGGCCTCCGCGCGCTCACGCTCCTCCGCCCGGCCCATCCGGCCTGCCGTCAGCTTCAGGGCGCGCAGGCTCGCTTCGTCGTAGATGGCGGCGCCGTCCGCGGTCACCGCGCCGACGCCGAACTCGCGCCGCCCGGGGGCGCCGATCTTGCGCGCGACCGCAACGTCCAGTTCGGCCCCGAGCCGCCGGGCGACGACGGCGGCCACCGGCACCCCGCCGCGGGCGAGTCCGAGCACGAGCGGGGCGACCCAGGTGCGCCGCCCCAGCTCGTCGGCGAGCCTGCGACCACCGTCTTCGCGGTCGGCGAAGACCCGTGAAACTCCCTGCCGGCCGGCCATGTCCGCTCCCTCCGCGCCGTTCGCCGCTCGGGTAAGTCTGCGCCGGATCCGGCGGAACGTCGCCCGTCGAGATCCGCCGTGAACCGCGGTTACCGCGGGAATTCCTGTCCGAAACCTGTCCCGCCAAAGGACTGGACCAATAATATTAGCTCGGAAAAATGGAGGTATCGCCCCTTCAGCGTGGAAGGCAGCTGTGCGATGAACCTCCTCGTTCCCCTGCTCACGGTCGTCCTGGCGGCCACCCCCACTCCGAGTCCGTCCCCGAGCCCTGCCGCCGCGCCACTGGCGGCGATCTGCGACAAGTACTGCGACGCAAGGGATCCCGCCCTCTCCCCCGGCGATCGCGAAGGCGCTACGGCCGGCGTCAGCGGACGACGGCTCTCCCTGCACCTCGACGACGGCGACGACATGGGCTGGGCGGCGATCACCGGCGGCGCGCCGGGTGACCACGTCTGGCTGGACCGCTCGTTCGACGCCGGGCGCACCTGGGCGTCGGGCAGCAAGCTCGGCGACACCGCGACGCCGTCGGGGCAGACCGGCTGGCGGACCCTGATGTACAACGTCGACGACTGGAACAACCGGGGCGTCGGTCTGCTGCGCGCCTGCGGTCAGCCCGCCGGTTCGGCCACGATCGCCTGCACCGGCGGGGCCCGCACGACCTGGAACGCCTGGGACCGCCGCACCGCGGCCGCCACGGCGCTGATGGAGCGGTACGACCAGGGCACCGGCCTGTTCGACACCACCGGCTGGTGGAACTCGGCGAACGCGCTGACCGCGATCGTCGACAACGCCCGGATCAGCGGCATGGGCAGCTACCGGTACGCGATCGACACGACGTACACGAAGAACCTCGCCGCCCAGGGCGGGAACTTCCGCAACGACTACCTCGACGACACCGGCTGGTGGGGCCTGGCGTGGGTCGACGCGTACGACCTGACCGGCGACAGCCGCTACCTGACCACGGCCCGCGCGGACGCCGACCACATGTACGCGTACTGGGACGGCGTCTGCGGCGGCGGGGTCTGGTGGAGCACGAGCCGCACCTACAAGAACGCGATCCCGAACTCGCTCTACATCCAGCTGAACGCCGCCCTGCACAACCGCATCGCGGGCGACACGGCGTACCTCGCCCGGGCGCGCGCGGGCTGGACCTGGTTCGCCGGCAGCGGGATGATCAACGGCTCGAACCTGGTCAACGACGGACTGAACTCCTCGACGTGCGCCAACAACGGCCAGACGACGTGGACGTACAACCAAGGCGTGCCGCTGGCGGCGCTGACCGAGCTGTACCGCGCGACGAACGACGCGAGCCTGCTGACGAAGGCCCGCGCGATGGCGAACGCGTCGACGACGAGCGGAACGCTGAACCCCGGCGGCATCCTCCGCGACCCGGGCGAGTCGGCGGGCGGCGGCGGTGCCGACGGCCCGACGTTCAAGGGCGTGTACGTGCGGGATCTGGCGGTGCTGAACGCGGCCCTCTCGGACCACCCGTACACGGGTTACCTGCAGCGCCAGGCGAACTCGGCGTATGCGAACGACCGGAACAGCGCGGAGGCGTACGGCCTGCTGTGGGCGGGCCCGTTCGACCAGGCCGACGCGGCCCGCCAGCAGACCGCGCTGGACCTGATGAACGCGGCCCCCTGACCGAGCCGTCGTGAGTGGTCAGGGCGGTTGGAGGAGGCACACCGCAGCCACAAAAACGACCCACCACACACTAGGAGGTGAACAGGGAGACGACGCGCCACAGTGAGAAGGGTGGG
>NZ_JBSGDR010000010.1:37270-287089 GCF_053602455.1 Amycolatopsis sp. NPDC004378 | reverse complement strand
ACATCGGCGACGGCGCCCTCAGCGGCAACATCGGCGCCGACCTGAGCCACCTGAGCATCGGCTCCGGCAACGACTTCCACCTGCCTCACTGACCGCCCGGAGGGGTGCGGCCTCGACTGTCCGCACCCCTCCGGACACCGGCTCGCCGACGCGGTTTCACCGTCCTGGCTCCGCACCCCCGGCCAACGGGATCACGCGGTCCAAGCCCATCGTCACGAGCTTCCGGTGCGCCGGCTCCGAGGACTCGATCCGGAGCCGGCGCCCCTCGGCGACGCAGTGCCGCGCCAGCAACACCAGCGGTGCGATGGCCTCCATGCTCAGGTAGGTCACCGCCGAGAGGTCCACGACCACGGGCACTGCCGGGGGAAGCGCGAACATGTGAATCGCGATGTCCTCGATCGCCGAGGGGTCGGCGATCTCGCCGGCAGCGCTGAGCGTGACCGGTCCCCCGGGGTGAACCGAGCCCGGCTCGTCGTGCGGGTCAACGGCAACGCTCATGGGCCTGTTCCTGTTCCGGTAGGCATCCTGTGCTCGTTCCCGCACGTTACCGGCTCGAACGGGTGAGCACGCCCGAAGCGATCGGGTCGGCTCCCAGACCGAGGTGCAGCCCAGTTGTCGGCCGTGTTGACCGGAGCGAAATCGGCAGCGCTCAAGCGGTCGATCACCAATCCGTGCACCCAGAAGACCGTGTGGTCTCCGAAAAGCCGATGGACGATGTTGTGCAGCACCGACACCATGAACAGCCCGAGCAGCATCGCCATCGAGCTGGGACCGGCGAAGGTCAGTTCGCTGGAGCGGGTGCTCACGCCGGGAACGAAATCGAGGATCCCGACCAAGAGGAACACCGCGGCCACCACCATGGCGGCGGCCTGGGCCGCCGCGTTGTTGTGCGTCTTCGACCGTGTCGTCATGTCCTGCCCCTGCCTTCCCAGGGTGTGCTGATCTGGTTCAGTCCATTCGGTGCGGCCACTTCATCGGACAGGTGAGACTTGTCCGATCGAGCGACGGACCCATCCGATCCCGCTCCCGGCACGAATTCGAACCGGAGTGGTGGTGAGGGAGGCCGGACCTGGCATGGACTTCGACGAAGAGCTGACCGGGCTGTACGGGCGAGTCGCCGCGGCCGCCGAGACGGCGGTCGATCTCGCGGGGCGGCCCGACCTACGGCAGGTCAGGAACGTAGTGGCGGAGGCTCTGACGTTCGGCGCGGACGCGGCCGACAGCTTCGGCGCCGTGCTTCTCGTGATGGACGAACTCATCGCCAACGCATACCAGCACGCCACGGCGGTACGCCGGCTGCGCGTGATCCGCGCGGCGGACACGTTGCTGGTCGAGGTCAGCGACAAGGATCCCGTGACGCAGCGGGTCCGGCAGCGCCAGTTCGGGACCGGCGGCTACGGACTCCGGCTGGTCGGCCAGCTGTCCATCGATTGGGGCGTCCGCGCGGACGGGGACGGCAAGGTGGTGTGGGCACTCGTTCCCATCAACGTACTGCCCAGCGGTCTGTGAAGGGATCGGACGCCATCCAGGTGCCGTCGGGCGCCGCCTGCCCGCCGCGCGTCCCCGCTCGGTCCCTTCGTCCCTTCGGCAGGCACAGAATCCCGTCGAAGTCCGGACTCCCATGGGCTGCTGGCTGCTCACGAGAACACCCGAGCTCTGCGACGTCTCTCGACCAGGAATTCTCGCTCGAGGTCGTCCTGCACCGGTTTTACCATCAGGTCATCCCGCCATTCAGGCGCCGCCCCCGATCCGCTCGCCGGGCATACCTCCTGAGGCGACGGGCCGCAACCGCACTACGCGAAGTTCGGCGGCAAGGTCGGCGCCTGCGTCCGGACACATCCGGTTCACCCCGCGGCCGGCTCGATCTCGGCAGTCCCGCATGTCACAGCCAAGGCCCGTCGTCGGGATCGCGCCGTGACAGCGACGTCCTCCCGACCTTGCCGACCACAAAAGGTCGCCGAAACCGGCCTCGGCGCGGTCACCGTCGTCGTTTCCGGCGAGCTCGCGTGCAGGAGCTACGCCCACGCCCGGGCGGTCCTCCCCACATCGCCCGCACCTGACGACCTGATGTGCGTAATGCCAGCTCACAGGAAGCTGCTCGCGCGCAGGCCTCACGTCTACAGTGGACGCCACAGCATGCGGTCCGCAAAACCTTTGTGGAAAAGAGGAATGACGTACCTCGACAGCCCCGAGCGGAACGAACAGACCGTGACGCACTAGCTTCGGGCACCTGACGAGGACAACTCACGTCGGACGAAAACCGTGGTCCTAACGACTCGCAGCACAAGGGGTTGGAGCTGCAAGGGCTGCTCGAAGACCCGTTCGGCAACGGGAACTTTCGCGGCGAACCGTCACCCTTGCAGGTTTCTCCCCGGCCCGGGCGGGTACCGCCGAAGCATGACCAACACCGCAGCCGTGCTCGGCACGGGACTCATGGGCAGCGGCATGGCGCGCTCCCTCGCCAAAGCCGGATTCACCGTCACCGCCTGGAACCGCACCACCGAAAAGGCTCGCCAGCTCGCCGAGGAAGGCATCACCGTCGCCGACGACCCGGCCGACGCCGTCGCGGGCGCTGACGTCGTGCTCACCATGCTCTTCGACACCGACGCGGTCGCCGACATCATGGGCCGGGTACTGCCCGCTTTCGGGCCGGACACCGTGTGGGTCCAGTCGGGTACCGTCGGCCTCGCCGGCACCGCCCGTCTCGCCGACCTCGCTCGCGAACACGGCACCTCGTTCGTCGACGCCCCGGTCTTGGGCACCAAGCAACCGGCCGAGGAAGGCAAGCTCATCGTCCTCGCCGGCGGCCCCGCCGACCTGAAGGACGCCGTGTCCCCGGTATTCGACGCCATCGGCGCCCGCACGGTGTGGGTCGGCGAGCAGCCGGGCGACGGACACCGGCTCAAGCTCGCCGCCAACGCCTGGGTGCTGTCGGTCACCGCCGCCACCGCACAGAGCGTCGCGCTCGCCGACCGGCTCGGCATCGACCCCGGCGGGTTCCTCGACGTGATCGGCGGCGGCCCGCTCGACTGCGCCTACGCCCAGCTCAAGGGCAAGGCCATGATCTCCGACGAGCTCGAGCCGTCGTTCGGGCTCGGCGGCGCGGTGAAGGACAGCGCTCTCATCCTCGACGCGATGCGCGACGCCGGCGTCGACGACCGGCTGATGACCGCCCTGCACGCCTAATACGCCGCCGCCGAAGACGAACACGGCGACGAGGACATGGCCGCCGTCATCCACGTCGCCACCGGGTCGCACTGACGCGATGTGGGCGGCGATCGGCCGGGCGCTGGCGATGACCGGCTCCATGCTCTGGGAAATCCTGTGGGCCTTGATCCTTGGTTTTGCGCTGTCGGCGGTCGTGCAGGCCGTGGTGCGCAAGGCGACCATCGCAAGACTGCTCGGCGACGACCGGCCGCGCACCCTCGCGGTGGCCGCAGGGCTGGGTGCGGCCTCGTCGTCGTGCTCCTACGCTGCGGTCGCGCTGGCCCGCTCACTGTTCCGCAAGGGCTCGCACTTCACCGCGGCGATGGCGTTCGAGATCGGCTCGACCAATCTCGTCGCCGAGCTCGGCGTCATCCTCGCCCTGCTGCTGGGCTGGCGGTTCACCGTCGCGGAGTTCGTCGGCGGGCCCATCATGATCGTGGCGCTGGCCGTGCTGTTCCGGCTGTTCGTCCGCGGACGTCTCCTGGAGAAGGCCCGGGAACAGGCCGAGCGTGGCCTGGCCGGGTCGATGGAGGGCCACGCGGCCATGGACATGTCCGTCCACCGGGAGGGGTCTTTCCTGGCCCGGTTCGGTTCGGGTGAAGGCTTCACCGCGGTGGCGCACGTGTTCGTCATGGAATGGGCGGCGATCCTGCGCGACCTGGTGATCGGGTTGCTCATCGCCGGCGCGGTCGGGGCGTGGGTGCCGGACTCCTGGTGGCACGCCCTGTTCTTCGAAGGTCACCCCGTCCTGTCGGCGGTGTGGGGTCCTCTGATCGGGCCGGTCGTGGCGATCCTGTCGTTCGTCTGCTCGGTGGCGAACGCGCCGTTGGCGGCGGTGCTGTGGAACGGCGGCATCAGCTTCGGCGGTGTGGTTTCGTTCCTGTTCGCCGATCTGCTGATCCTGCCGATCCTGAACATCTACCGGAAGTACTACGGCGTGCGCATGATGCTGGTGCTGCTCGGTACTTTCTACGCCGCGATGGTCGTGGCCGGCTACGCAGTCGAGCTCCTCTTCGGCGCCACCGGGTTCACCCCAACGGCTCGGGACGCCACCGTGCTGGACCGCGGGATCTCCTGGAACTACACGACCTGGCTGAACGTCGCCGTCCTGGCGCTCGCGGCGGTGCTGCTGGTCCGGTTCGCCCGCACCGGCGGCCTGCCGATGCTCAAGATGATGAACGGCGACCCCGCCGGCAAAAAGTAGTCAAGCGCCCGACACCGCCGCTGCGGCGAGCGACAGCTCCCACGTGCGGCCCACGATCCCGCCAACGAGCCGCGAGCGGAATTGCGCCCGCGAGGCACCCACGGCGTTCGGCCGACCCGCTCGGCCCGGCGATGTCCTCGACGATCAGCGAGCCGACGTCCGTGTGCGGCGCGGCGAGCCACACCAGCGGTGGCGTCGTCAGCTCATGACCGAACGTGAGGCAGAGGCCGACGTGGATTGTGACCGCCGAGGACCTTCGGGCAGCTCCACGCGGCAGGCGACGAACCGGATTGCCGCAGCGTCGAGTGGGTAACCCGGCATGCATGGAAATGCACCGACCGGGACCCGTGCGGTGGATCGGCTATGTCTACGGACGGCGACTGCCGGATCGCTACCGTGAGTGGGTACTGCACGACGCCACCGCCCGCACCTGGCTACTACGCTTCGCCGCGCGCGTGTGCTTCGAAGCACTTCCGTGGTTGGGCGTGGTGTTCCTCCTGTTGACCACCCTCACCCCGCTACCGGTGGGGTTCGTGCTCGGCGGGCTGGCATTGAGCCTGGTGTTGAGCCTGTTCTTCACCATCACCAGCGCGGATGAGCTCGCCGAAGTCCGGCTGGGCAAGCACGGCTTCCCCCGCGGCACGGGGAAGCGCGTCCGAGCGGAGCAAGGCCGCCCTGCCACCTGGCCTTGAGCGATGTTTGTCGAGCGCCCGAAGAGGGAATTCTCTTCGAATGCGACGCACCGAATCGAGGCGGCGCGGGCCGAGGAGCGGTAGGACGGTCATCTTCCTCGGCGACTCGCTGCAGCTGAGCAATACCTTGCACGCGGCCGAGGCGGCACGTTTCACACCTATCGAAGTACCGCACGCCGAGCTGGTCTGTGCTGTGGTGGATGACTACGTCCTTGCCGGTCATGGCACGTCGGCTGACGCGGCGGTGCTTCGCCGGGTGCAGGCGCTCGGTTTGCCGTGTGTGTCTCCCCTCCAGGCGATGATCTGGTTCGGAGCGAGTTGTTCCCGGTCGGCTCCGGGTCGGCGCCGAGCCGTGCTGCGGAGCCTGCTAACGGGCTGAAGCAAGCGGGCTCGACCGTTCCGGCTCACATCGTCGGGCAGCCTCCGGCGACAGTCTCGAAGATCTGCCGCTTGGTGTTCGCCAAACGGTTCGGAAGCGTTGCGATGCCGTCCCGGTCGGCGCGGCTCGTTGATCGCCGTCTCGCGCGGACTGCCGTCGGCTTTCGCCTGGCAGCAGCCTGCCGCTGCAACACCCACAGCCGACGCAGTCGATGCCGGCGCTCGCCGAGTGAAAGCTCGTCGCGCTCGCGGAGGTCGTCGATGACGCGGCAGGAACCTGGCGCAATTGCCGTTGCCGGCCCTTCCACAGTCTCTTGCGAAGCGCGCGGAGACAGCATGGGTGGGCATTCCGGGGCTGGCAGCCAAGGCCGGCTGGTGCAGCGTGTCTTCGACCAGATGCCGTTGATCCTCGCGAAGATCACGCTCGACGAGGCCGCCCTCGACCAGCTGGCCTGCCTCCGCGGCCCCTCTGCCGCCGATCTGGTGATTCACCTGCGCCCGCGGCTCAAGCCCGTCGGCGTAGAGTGCCGCCACGAAACGGACACGCCGCACCCGTGTCGGGCGGGCGCGGGTCACGCCGATGCGTTACCGGCCGCGCGATCTCCTCTTCGGCCAGCACGGCCAATTCTTCGTGGCCCAGCCGGTCGCCACGCGCGGTCCGGCCCTCGAAGATCCCGTCGGTGTAGAGCAGCAGCGACCAACCCGCGGTCAAGAACACCTCGGTCTGCCGCCGGGGTCTTCGCGACGGCACGCCCGGCGGGCCGAGGGCGGTCGGGGGAAGGAGCGCGGCTGGGCGGTCCGCCGGCAGCAGCAGGGGTGGCGGGTGACCGGCCCGCGTCATCCGCGCGGACGTCCGGTCCGGCGCGACCGTGAAAGTGCACACGGTGCCCGACAGCGGCTCGATCTGCTCGTTCTCCAGGACCCGCTCGACCATGGGCAAGACACCAGCACGAGCGCCCGCCACGTGCTCCGCAGGGCCACCCCGAGCGCGGCCTCGTCCGGCCCGTGGCCGCCGACGTCGCCGATGATCACCTCGACCGTGCCGTCAGCCAGCTCGACGGTGTCGTAAAAATCCCCGCCGAGCAGGGCGCCGTCGCGGCCCGGCCGGTAGCGGACGTCAAGATCGAGCCGCGGATCCTCGAGCAGTGGAGTGGGGCGGACGCCGCAATCGAGGCGCGCGTTTTCCCCCGCGAGCATCTGCTGTTCCAGCAGGTGCTCTTCGACGCCGTCCGCGCGGGCCCGTTCCCAGGCGTAGCGTATGGCCAGCATCAGCAGGTGGTCGTCGACCTGGTCCTTGCCGAGGTCGTCCTGCGCGCCGGCAGCGACCGCCGCCACGCCGGTCGCGGTGTCGTTCTGGCCGGTCAACACCACGACGGCCACCTCGGGACGGTGCCGGCGCAACCTCCTGAGCGTGGTCAGGCCGGTCGCGTCCGGCAGCTGGAGGTCGAGCAGGGCGCAGTCGACGCCGGCCACGTGTGCCGGCGCCCAGGACCCGCACCCGCGGGATCGTGACCTGATCGGCTCGGCCGGCAGGTCGGCGAGCACCCAGGAGCCACCCAGTCCGGCCGATCTGGCTCCTTCTCCGCAGGTGAGGCACCATGGGCGGGGACCGCAGCGCAGCGGTCCCCCACCCGGGGAAGGAGCCGCGATGGATGCTACCGCGACGCCGGCCGATCGGCGCAATGCCGTCGGGCGGCTGGTCCTGGTCGTCGATGATGATCCACGCGTGCGGACCGTCGTCACCTGGCAGCTGGAGGCCGAAGGGTTCCGGGTCGCCGAAGCCGCCGACGGGCGCCGGGCCCTCGAGACCATCGAACGCGAGCAGCTCGACCTCGTCATCCTGGACCTCGCCCTGCCCGGCGTCGGCGGGCTCGACGTGCTGCGGCGGCTGCGGGACCGCGAGCGGTCCGCCGGCGGCGCCGCACTGCCGGTGATCGTCCTGTCGGGCCGCAGCGGCGAGACCGACCGGATCGTCGGGCTCGACCTAGGGGCCGACGACTACCTCGTGAAGCCCTTCTCTCCCGGCGAGCTGGCCGCCCGCGTGCGCTCGGTGCTGCGGCGGGCCGTACCCGCGTCGCCGGTGACCGCGGCCGGACTGCGGATCGACCACGCCGCGCGCGAAGTCTTCCTCGACGGCCGCGAAATCGCCGCGACCGCCAAGGAGTTCGACCTGCTGGTGTTTCTCGCCGCCCGCCCGCGGCAGGTGTTCACCCGCGCCCAGCTGCTCGAACGCGTCTGGGCCAGCGCCGCCGAGTGGCAGAGCGAAGCCACCGTCACCGAACACGTCCACCGGCTGCGCCAGAAGCTCGGGCCCCGGCTCGTGCGAACCGTCCGCGGCGTCGGCTACCGGTTCGAGCCGTGACCGGCGTCCACGAGGCCGTCGGCGACACCGAGGCGCTGCTGCGGGTGCAGTCCGACGTCCTGGAACGGATCGCGGGCGGGACACCGCTGGCCGCGGTGCTGACCGAGGTCGCGACCGCGCTCGAGCGGCTCATGCCCGGCTGCCGCTGCTCGATCCTGCTGCTCGACCCGGCGTCGGCGACGCTGCGCCACGGCGCGGCACCCTCTCTGCCCGCGGCCTACTCCGCGAGCATCGACGGGCTCGCCATAGGCCGGGACGCCGGCTCCTGCGGGGCAGCGGCTTATCTCGGCGTGCCGGTCGTCGCCGAGGACGTCACCACCGACCCTCGCTGGGTGCGCTTCCGCGACCTAGCGGGCGCCCACCGGCTGCGGGCCTGCTGGTCGACGCCGATCCGCGGCCGGGCGGGGGTCGTCGGCACGTTCGCCGTCTACCACGAACGGACCCACCAGCCGACGCCCCGCGAACGCGACCTCGTCGACCGGCTCACCCACCTCGCGTCGGTGGCCATCGACCACGACGCGCTGTTCGGCGCGCTGGCCGACAGCGAAGAGCGGTTCCGGCGAGCCTTCGACGACAACGTGACCGGCATGGCCATCACCGAGCCTGACGGCGCCGTGACCCGGACCAACGAAGCCCTGCGAGACCTGCTCGGACGCACCGAATCCGAACTCGACGGCACCCGTCTCGACGAACTGCTCGCCCCGGCCGGCGCCCCGCCGTACGAGGCGACCCTGCACCACCCCGACGGACGCACGTTGGACGTCGTCGTCTCGGTGTCCCCGGTGGCCGGGCCCGACGGCCGGCCCGTCCGGCTGATCGCCAACGTCCTCGACGTCACCCAGCGCCGCGCCGCCGAGCGGGAACGCCGCGGCCGCCGCGAGGCCGAAGTGGCCCGCCAGGCCGCCGAACAAGCCAGCCTGGCCAAGACCGACTTCGTCGCCGCCCTCGGCCACGAGCTGCGCACGCCGCTGCAGGCCGTCACCGGGTTCACCGAGCTGCTGGGTTCGCTCGACCTGCCGCCGGAACGCCGGAAGGCGGCGCTGGAACACATCAGCACGGCCGCCGGGCACATCCTGGCGATGGTGGACGACGTCCTGGACGTCGCGCGGATCGAGGCCCGCGCGCTGCCGCTGCACCCGGCCGACATCGACGTCACGGCGGTGGTCACCGACGTCGCGCACCTGCTGGAGCCGCTCGCCGACGCCGAAGACGTCCACCTGCGCGACGAGTGCGCCCCGGTCTCGGCGCATTGCGACGAGCGGCGGCTCAAGCAGGTGCTGCTGAACCTCGCGGGCAACGCCGTCCGCTACAACCGGCCGGGCGGCACCGTCACCTTCACCACTCGGACCGAGGACAGCGCCGCGGTCGTAACGGTCGCCGACCGCGGCCGCGGCATCGCGGCGGACCACCTGGAGCGGCTGTTCACGCCGTTCGACCGGCTCGGCGCCGACACCGGCCAAGGCGTCGGCCTGGGCCTGCCCCTCGCGAAAGGACTTACCGAAGCGATGGGCGGGCAGCTCACGGTGACCAGCGAAGCGGGCGAAGGCACAACGGTCGAAGTGCGGCTGCCCCTCACGAGAGCAACGCCCTGACCCGCGCGGGATCAGGTCCCTCCGGCGCGATCAGCACGACGGCATCGTCGAAGCCCGCTTCGGCATAGCGCCGCAGCACCTCGCGCGCCGAGCCGAAATCGTCCACTTCGGACACCGGGATGGCGCACACGATCGCCCGGCCGCCGCCGGCGGCGCGGAAACGTTCGTGGGCTTCGATGATCTGCTCGGGGGTGCGGCGGTACGCCGAAGCCAGCCAGCCGTCGAATTCCCGGGCCGCCCGTTCGACGTTGGCGCCCCACGAACCGAGCAGCAGCGGTGGTCCGCTGGAATCCAGCAGCTCACGCAGCCGCGGCACGGTCTCACGGAAGACCCGGAACCGCGCGGAGTAGTCCCGGTCGAGGGCCGCGTAGTCGAGGGCGGTCGACCCCGGGCTGACGCCGAGGGCCAGCCGGTCGCCGCACACCGACCGCAGCGACCGGATGCGGTGGGCGAGGTCGGCGGGATGGTGCAGCGGCACCTGCACGGTGGCCGTCCCCAGCTCCACGCCGTCGGTGACCGTGGCGGCGACCGCCAGCGTCACGAACGGGTCCGGCACGAAGAAGCCGCGCCCGATGATCTGCGGTGTCCACAAGCTCTCGAAACCCGCGCCCGCCAACCGTTTCGCCCATTCCGCGACCGCGATCGGCGGCCCCGGGGACAGCCGGGAGAGCGTCACACCCAAACGCATCAGCGGACCCGCTGCTCGGCGAAGCGCGCGTACCAGCGCAACGCGTCCGGGTCGTCGACGGACGCGAGGTTCACGGCCTGCTCCACCGCCTTGCCCGACAACAGTTTCTTGATCGGCACCTCCAGCCGCTTGCCGCTCAGCGTGTGCGGCACGGCCGGCGCCTCGACGATCTCGTCGGGGACGTGCCGAGCGGTCAGGCGGGTCCGCAGCGTCGTGACGATCTTCTCGCGGAGCGCGTCGTCGAGCGCGTGGCCCGGCGCGGGAACCACGAACAGCCCGAGCCAATAGCCGTCGTCGGGCAGGTCGACGCCGATCACCAAGGTTTCGGTGATCTCCGGCTGGGTTTCCAGCACGTCGTAGAAGTCGCTGCTGCCCAGCCGCACCCCGTGGCGGTTGAGCGTCGAGTCCGACCGGCCGTGGATGGAGACGCTGCCGTCGGCGTGGACCGTCACCCAGTCGCCGTGGCGCCACACGCCAGGCCAGGTGTCGAAATACGACTCGGTGTAGCGGACGGCACCGGGATCGTTCCACAGGGACACCGGCATCGACGGCATCGGCTGCGTGACAACGAGGTCGCCGACCGCGTCGACCACTGGGCGGCCGTCCTCGTCCCAGGCTGCGCAGTCGACGCCGGCGAGCCGCCCGCCGATGCGGCCCACCCGGACCGGGTCGTACTCGCTGGCGCCGACGAACGACCCGGAGATGTCGGTGCCGCCGCTGGTCGAGTCGATCCGCAGGTCCGCGCGCACGTGCTCGGCGATCCAGTGGTAGCCCGCCGCGGGCAGGGCGGACCCGCTGACCAGCACGTGCCGCAGCCGGCCGAAGTCGTTGTGCTGCCGGGGTGAGACTCCGGTGTTCGCGGTCGCGGTGACGACGGCGGCGCCGAGCAGCAGGACGTCGCCCCGCGCGGCGACGGCCCAGATCGCGCCGGCCGGGTGGGTTGGGCTGCCCTCGTAGAGCGTGATGGCCGCGCCCTGGGTGAGCGCGCCCAGCTGCATGTTCCACAGCGCCCAGCCGGTCGAGGTGAACGCGCACATCCGCTCGCCGGCCCGCAGCCCGCAGTAGAGCCCGGACCACTTGAGCCCTTCCAGCGTGATGCCGCCGTGGCCGTGCACCAGTCCCTTGGGCGTGCCGGTGGTGCCGGAGGTGAACAGCACCCACAGCGGGTGGGAGAACTCGACCGGCTCGAACTCGAGGGGCTCGTCGCGGGCGAGCAGGTCGGCCCACGGCGTCGAACCCGCGGGGAGTGGCCGGTCGAACACGTACGGGACGTGCACGAAGTGCCGCAGGCCTGGCAGTTCCTCGCGCAGTCGCGCGACGACGTCGGCGCGGTCGATCTCCTTGCCGTTCCAGTGGTAGCCGTCGGCCGCGATGAGCACGGTGGGTTCGAGCTGGGCGAGACGCCCGATGGTGCCTTCGGCGCCGAAGTCCGGGGAGCAGCACGCCCACACCGCGCCGACGGCGGCGGTGGCCAGGCAGGCGATCACCGCGTGCTCGGTGTTGGGCAGGTAGGCGCCGACCCGATCGCCGGGACGCACGCCGGCGCGGCGGAGCCAGCCCGCCGCGCTCGCGACCGACCGGCGCAGCTCGCCGAAGGTGATCTCCCGCTCGACCAGGTGATCCTCTCGCACGCACATCAGCGCGGACGCGTCGTCCTCGCCGTGCCGCAGTGCGTGCTGGGCCCAGTTGAGCCGTCCGCCGGGGAACCACCGGGTGTGCGGCATGGGGTCGGCCGTGCGCACCCGCGTCCAGTTCGCCGAGAAGGCGACGTCGTAGTAGTCGACGATCGAGAGCCAGAACCGGCCCAGATCCGCGACCGACCAGGCCCACAGCGCGTCGTGATCCGGGAAAGCGCGTCCCTCGCGCTCCTCCAGCCAGTTCAGGTACGCGCGCAACGCGGACTTCTCGATGCGATCCGCCGTGGGGCTCCAGAGCGTCTCGGCCATGTGAGGAACATAGAGGCAGAGCGCGGTTCCGCTCGGCGTTGTTGATGGGGATTTGAGAATCGTGTGTGCCCGGGTTGAGCCGGCCGCGACACGATCATCGGCGACGACGCCGTCACGAGGAGGCCGGACGCATGAAGCTCGCCCTGTACCTGCCCAACTTCCGCGACGAGGTCACGGTCAAGGAGCTGGAAGACCTGACCGCGCTGGCCGAGGACCTCGACTTCGACTCCGTCTGGACACTTGACCGCGTGTCCGTCCCGGAGACCTCCGACCGCGCGGAGCTGCAGTACCCGTTCGGCATGATGAGCGATCTGCCCAACGCCCTGCCCGTGATCTCCCGCGGCAAGTGGTTCCAGGGCATGACGCTGATCCCCTGGCTCGCCGCGAAGACCACGAAGGTCCGCATCGGGATGAGCATCATCGACACGCCGTACCGCTCCCCCGGCGTGCTAGCGGCCGAGCTCGCCACCCAGGACCACCTGTCCGGCGGCCGGCTCAACGTCGGCATCGGCTCCGGCTGGATGCCGGAGGAATTCGCCGCGGCCAGCGTCCCGCACCTGTTCCCGCGCCGCCACGCCCACGTTCGCGAGACGATCGAGATCATGCAGGGCATCTGGTCCAACGAGCTGTTCGAGTACCACGGCGAGTTCGCGGACTTCCCGCTGTCGGGCTTCGGGCACAAGCCGCTGCAGGAGCAGCCGCCGATCTTCTTCTCCGGGTTAAAAGACCCGAAGCGCTCGGCCAAGCGCATCGCGAAGTACGGCCTGCAGGGCTGGATCGGCATCCAGGACACTCCGGAGGACATCCGGCGCTGGAAGGGCGAGATGGAGCGCGAGCTGGGCGAGCTCGGCCGCGGCTTCCCCGACGGGTTCGAGATGTGCAGCATGATCTGGTTCGTCATCACCGACGAGCCGATGGACCAGAGCCCGAAGGGCAAGGGCACGAACCTGCTGGCGGGCAGCGCCCAGCAGATCGAAGACATCCTCAAGCGGTACAAGGAAGCCGGGATGACGATGCCGCTGCTGTGGCCGCCGTTCCGCGACGTCCCGACGGCCAAGACACTGGACGACCTCAAGCGGCTGACCGAAGAGATCATGCCGAAGGTGAACGCCTCGTAGCTGCGCGCCGAAACGGCAATTCGACTTCGCCCGGACACTCGAGGTCGGCTGCGGCCGCCTCGCCGCCGACACCGTGATGCTGACGCCGGCCCGCGTCAGCGCTCGGCATCGGCGGCGAGGCACTGGAGCCGGCACCGGCAGCGCGACCACGCTGAAGCCGGCGCGATAGTCCGCTGCCCGGCGATGTAGATTCTCGAGAACGTGCAGTCCAGCCGCGGCGGGCCCTGCAACACGCCCCCAGCAGCGAGGTCGCCGAGACAGTGAGCACCCGCGTCCCGTCCAGGTAGTGGACGTCGACTCCGGACGTTCAGGTGCTTCGCCGGTCCTGTCAACGTGCTCCGCCACGCAAGCCACGAAACGAACTCCGCCGCCCGCGGCGGCGGAATTTCAACGGTCAAGCTAGGTCAGCTCGGCCCGGCGAACCCTTCCCTTAGGCTGTAGCCATGGCCAAGATCGAGTCGCCTGCCCCTGCTGAAGCGTTCGAGATGCTGCGTGCCGGCAACCGCCGATTCGTGGCGGGCGCTCCTGAGCACCCGAACCAGGACGCGGCACGCCGCGCCGAGGTCAAGCCCGGCCAGGCCCCGTTCGCCGTGCTGTTCGGCTGTTCCGACTCCCGGTTGGCCGCCGAGATCATCTTCGATCGCGGCCTCGGCGACCTGTTCGTGGTCCGCACCGCAGGTCATGTCGCGGGCCCGGAGGTGCTGGGCAGCATCGAGTACGGGGTGGCGGTGCTGGACTGCCCGCTGGTGGTGGTCCTCGGTCACGACTCGTGCGGCGCGGTCGGCGCCGCCTCCGCCGCGCTCGAGGACGGCGTGACTCCCGGCGGGTACATCCGGGACGTCGTCGAGCGGGTGACGCCCAGCGTGCTCGCGGCGCGAGCCGCCGGCCGGGTCGACGCCGACGAGGTCCTCGCCGAGCACGTCCGGCACACCGTGGACCTGCTGTTGGAACGCTCCCGTGTGCTCGCCGAGCGGGTCGACGCGGGCCAGGCGGCGGTCGTGGGCTTGTGCTATCGGCTGGCCGACGGCCGCGCGGACGTGGTGGCCGCGCACGGCGTGGACGTCACGGCCTCCTGAGTGCGTCGCTTGCGACTCCATCAGTGGGGCTTGACGGGGACC
The DNA here is from genome assembly GCF_053602455.1 of Amycolatopsis sp. NPDC004378. Taxonomy (NCBI): domain Bacteria; kingdom Bacillati; phylum Actinomycetota; class Actinomycetes; order Pseudonocardiales; family Pseudonocardiaceae; genus Amycolatopsis; species Amycolatopsis sp. NPDC004378. Next base: position 272,784 of record NZ_JBSGDR010000010.1, on the reverse strand, counting down.
GGCGGCGCGGCGGAGCCGGTTGGCGATCGCGACTCCGAGTCCCTCCTCCGCCGGCAGCGACGCGATGATCACGTCGCAGCCCAGCTGGTCGAGTTCGCGCAGGAACCCGTACAGCCGGCGCGCATAAGCGGCCATCGATTCCGGCACCGCCACGACCGCGTGCGCCTTCACCGGGGTATCGGCCAGGCACGGCGGAAGGAAGACCCCGGCTTGGTGGCCCTGCTCTTGTGCCCGCTTAGCCTCGGCGGCGATCGTGGCGGGCTCGACCAGGATCACCGTCGCGCGGGGCGCGTAGTGCGACGGGTGCCGGCCCGGCACCCGGATGGGGCTCGTCGAGTCGGCTGAGACCGGGCGCCCGAGCACCGCTTCGAGGTCCTCGGGCGTCACCCCGCCGGGCCGGAGGATCTTCGGGACCGGCCCGGTCGCGTCGACGATCGTCGATTCCACGCCGACCTCGCACGGACCTCCGTCCAGCACGAAATCGACGTCCGTGCCGAGTTCGAGGCGGACGTGGTCGGCCGTGGTGGGCTGACCGAGCCGAAGCGGTTGGCGGACGGAGCGGCGACACCGCCGCCGAAGGCCGACAGCAGTTCGAGCGCGACCGGGTGTGCGGGCCCCGCAGAGCCACCGTCTCCAATCCCCCGGTGACCTCCAGCGGTACCCGGTCGCCACGTCGCAGGACCAAGGTGAGGGGACCCGGCCACAGGCTCTCGGCCAGCACACGCGCCGCGTCGAAAACGCCGGAAACCCAGCTATCCAGCTGCTCCGCAGCACCGATGTGCACGATCAACGGATGCGAAGGCGGCCGTATCGCCACCCTCGCCGACGACGCCGGGGCCGGCATACCCGGCAACCGGCGCGAGCGTCGCAACCGCGTCGACGCGCTGCGCCCGCTGGGCGGCGCGGCGACCGGCCTGGCCGTCGGCGCGGCCGCCGGTGGCCTGTGCGCTCTCGGCGTGCGGCTGCCCACGGCCATCGGTGGACCGCACTTCGACCAGGTTGAGCCAGGAGCCCGAGGTAGGCGTGAAGTGCAACGTGATCCTCGGGTTTCTGACCAACCAGTCGTTGACCTCGGCGTGCTTGTGGGTGTGGTAGTTGTCCAGCACGACATGCAGTTCGCAGCGCGGGTAGGCCTTGGCGACCTTCTTGAGGAAGTCGAGGAACTCCGCTTTGCCGTGCCGGTCATAGCACTGGTCGATGACCTTCCCGGTCGCGATCTCCAGAGCCGCGAACAAGGTCGTGGTCCCGTTGCGTTTGTAGTCGTGGGTGGCCTTCTCCGGCAGTCCGGGACGCAGCGGCAGCATCGGCGCGGTGCGGTTTAGCGCCTGGATCTGAGACTTCTCGTCCACGCACAGCACCAGCGCCTTCTCCGGCGGATTCAGGTAGAGGCCGACCACGTCCCGGACCTTGGCCTCCAGTTCCGGGTCGGTGGAGAACTTGAACGTCTCCTGCCGCCACGGCTGCACGTGATACGTGCGCCACGCTCTGGCCACGGTCGCGTCCCCGATCCCGAGGTGCCGGCCCAGCAGCCGGCTCGACCAGTGCGTTACCGCCAAGGATTCCGGTGGCGGTTCCAGCGTGGCGGCGATAATGGAGGCGTCGTCGACGATCTTCGGTCGCCCGGGACGCGGCTCGTCATCCAACCCCGCCAGGCCCTGTTCGGCGAAGCGGTCACGCCACTTGATCACCGTCGGACGGGACACCCCGACCAGTCGCGCCGTGCCCGCGGTGCCATGCCCATCCGCCACCGCCAACACGATCCGTGCTCGCTCGACATGACTCACCCGGATCGCCCGGGACCGCGTCCACGACTCCAAAATGGCCCGGTCCTCGCCACTGACCATCAAACCCGACAAAGGCATGACCCATCATCGCAAACCCACAGCCGTAAACCAATTAACGACGCACGACACTAGCCGGAGCGGAGCCCTTCAGGGATGAAGCGGGACTTACTTCTTCTTGGCAGCAGCCGAGGTGCGCTTGGCCGGAACCTTGGCTGCAGCCGGCTTCTTCGCCGCGGTCGCGGTCTTCGCGGCGGCCGGCTTGGCGGCGGTCGCGCGGGTCCGCGTGGTGGTCGCCTTCGCCGGGGTGGGCTTGGCCGCCGTGGTCTTCGGAGCAGCCTTGGTGGCGGTGGCCTTCGCGGCCGGCTTCGCCGGCGTCGCGCGGGTCCGCGTGGTCGTCGCCCTCGTGGTCGTGGCCGGCTTGGCCGCCGCCGCGCGCGTGGTACGGGTCGTCGTCGCCTTGGCCGGAGCCGAGGCCGCGGCCGTCTTCGTGGCGGTGGCACGGGTGGCCGTCGCGCGCTTGACCGGCGTCGCCTTCGGCAGCTTCTTCGAACCGGAGATGACGTCCTTGAACGTCGTGCCGGCACGGAAGGCGGGAACGTTGGTCTTCTTGACCTTCACAGCCTCACCGGTACGCGGGTTCCGCGCCGTACGAGCGGCACGAGCACGCTTCTCGAACACCCCGAAGCCGGTGATGTTGACCTTCTCGCCCTTGTTGACCGTCCGGATGATGATGTCCACCAAGCCGTCAACGGCCTGCGCAGCCACCTTCTTGTCGTCGCCCAGACGCTCCGACAGCGCCTCGATCAGCTGGGCCTTGTTCGTCATTCCAGTCCTCCATAGTGGAACTAGCCGTCAGGCCCATCTCGGCCGACACCACACAGCGTATTACCAGCGCGACACAAAATCCAAACAGGGTGACCATGAACTCTGTTGTTTCGCCAGGTAAGTTCCGGCCGACCACACTCACCTTCGCCACCGACGCGGGAGCGAGTCACCCAAAAGACCACCCTGACCTGAGGATTCTCGACGACGACGCCGGTCTGGTCCATATAGGACACGTCATAATTCGATCAATTGTTCGACTTTGGGCGCGGGAAACTCAGGTGGCGCAACGAGTACCTACGTCCGTCCGGACAACAGCGAACTCACCAACGCGCTGGTCTCATCGTCCAGCTCCACGTCGAGCGACGCGGCCAACGCCGCGAGCTTGTCCGCCGTCTCCCTGACGGCAACGAGGTTTCCGGCGCGGTACTCGGTCCGGAGCAGGTCACGGTAGAGGATCTCGCTCACCGGTTCGGCTTGCAGGCCTCGCATCGCGGCCCGGCGCGCGGCCGGCAGGTCACCGGCCTTCTGGTAGGCGTCGGCCAACGTGTGGGCCACGTCGACGATCGAGTCGATCATCTCCCGCTGAAGCCATGAACTCCACGCGTACCTCGCTGCCGGGACGTTGCCGAACGGTGTGCCGTGGACCAGGTCGAGAGCCTTTTGGAGGTCCTGGACCGATACCTGCGGTCGCGCCAGTCCGCGCAGGGCCAGGGCTTGGAACGTGCGCCAGTCGCAGCCGAACGTCTCGGACATCCGGTAGCCGTGCCTCGCGTCAACGTTCGGCACGTAGAGGTCGTCGTTCACGTCGCGCCCGAGCCAGGTTCGCAGCCGCGAGATGTAGCCCTGCCGGGTCGTCGCGGACCACGGCTGTGCCTCGGTCCCCAACTTGAGCGAGATCTCGTCGGCGGTCGCACCCGGGTGCAGCGCCAGGAAGGTGGCGAGTTCGACCAGGCGGTTGAGCTTCTTGGCTTCCACGGCCCGCGGATCCGCTCCGAGCAGGCGGACCGGGCCGAGCACCTGCAGGGACCGCGTGGTCGATCCGGCGGCAGGAACTGGTCCGGGAAGACCGGCTTCCTCGGGCGGCACGTTGCGATAGGGCTCCGCCGGGACCTGGACCGCCTCGTCGGCGCGAGCGAGAGCCGCGACCAGCTCGTCCACCTGGCGGGAGGTCAGCTTCTGCAGCTCGACTTCCTCACCGAGAGGTCTCACGAAGGTGCGAGGTGTGCCGACGTCGAGGCGCCACGCGCCGGGGAGGAGCAGTTCGTCACTGTGGACCGTCACGACAGCCTCGAGACCGGGCCTGCCGAGAAGTGCTTTCAGCCCGCGGACATGCTCGGCGTCCGGAGGGTCCGCCGCCAGGATCAGCTCCGTCGTCTCGGACTCCGGAGCCTGACGCAACGCGTCATCCCAGTCCTCGGCGAATCGTGTCCGCGCCGGCAGAACCTCGGCCGAACTCATTCCGAAGCCCACGAGCGTCACCACCGTCTCTTCGGCCCAAGGTGCAACGGCCAGGTCCCAGGCCAACGCGAGCAAGACCGCTTCAGCTGCCGTCCTGTCGCCGCTGAGAGTCACAACACCCGCCTGACGCAGATCGACCAGCACGAGGTCACGCAGAGCCGTGTGGCCCAGGGACACCAGCGCCGGATACGGAGCTGGGCTCGCCTTCGCGTCGAGTTCGGCTTCGGCAGCCAGCTTCCACTCCTTCGAGGACACCGCGACGAACGGCTCGATCGGCTCGCAGGAATCTGTCAGGTGCAGCTCGACGCCATGCGAACCGAGCTTGGCGGCCAGCAAAGCCGGCAAGCCGACACCGGTGTCCCGAGCAGTCCGGGACAGTGTCCGGAGCGCGCGATCGAGGACATCGACTGTCGCAGGCTCCTCGGCCGCCCGGAGTTCCCGTTCGAAGCCGCCCGGCTTCGGGATGCGGATTCGGTGCCCGGGCCGGCGTCGCCGGTGTGCTCGCCCGCGCCGGACGGCCAGGACGGTCAAGATGCCTGCGGCCAGCAGACCTCCGATGCTCGCGGCCACGGCGGACGGCGAGTCCCCGGCCGTCGCAGATCCGGCCGGCGATGGGCGTTCGGGCGGAGGCGCTGTGTGTCCGTGCGGTGGCGAAGGTGGCCTTTCCGGTTGTGGAGCCTGTGAGGGCGGCGGTTCGGGAGGCTCACACGAGCTCAGGGCGGCCAGACGGGGACTTGCCGCCGCGGCGCCGCCCCCGCCGTGCACCGGCTCCTTCGCGGGAAGTCTGAGGACATCGCCGGGGTGGATGTCGTCGACGGCCTCGAGCGGCCGCCCCGACGGCTGTGGCCGGCCGCGGTTGAGTTCGAAGATTTCACGGTAGCGTCCGGCGTCACCGAGCTGCTCGTGTGCGATCTGGGACAGCGTCTGGCCCGGACGCACGACGATCTCTTCGCAGTCGGAGTCGCGCGGCAGCTGCAGAACCCATCCCGGCTTGAGCACGTTCGGGTCCTGAAGGAAGCGACCGTCGGGCTGGCGGACACCACGATTGAGGTCGAAGACCTCGCGGTAGCGCGCGGAACTGCCGAGCTCACCGGCGGCGATCTTCGTCAGGCTGTCGCCGGGGACGACGACATGCGTCGGCTGGGGTTCGTCGCCCGTCGGCTCCGCTGCTTCGGCAGCTGTGCCGGTCAGTACGACGAGGAGCAGGGCCGCGGCGATGCGCTGGGCCCACCCGAAGCCGGGCAATCGAGGAACGGCCGAGCCCCGAAGGCGGGCCAGCGTCTCCAGCGTGATCGCCACGACCAGCTGGAGCCAGGCCACGAGAGCGGCGCCGACCAACAGCAACAGGAAGAGCCGGCCGTTGTCTTCGGTCGTCAGCCACGCGACGACCTCGGCGGCGTTCGGCACGTGATCGGGCAGGAACACGGATCGGAAGTGCCACAGCGCCATCGGCGGCACCACCGTGATCGCCACCACGACCACCGAGGCGGCCGCAAGCCGCACAGTCCTCCCACACATCGCTCTACTCCTATCCCCCGGAAACGACGACCGCCGTGCCGCGGCCGTGCACCGTGAACTCGGCGATGCCGATCGAGCCGAGGAAGATGGTCGGCCGGGTGATCGTGGTGTCGACGACGATGCGGTCGTCAACCCAGCGCACCGTCCCGCTGACACCGGACACGGTCAGGTAGCGCTGCGCCTCGACCATGGCCGGCTGGGGATCCACGTCCGCCCCTGCGCCCGCCGCCAGCGCGCGGGTCCGCAGCGCTTGGCCGCCCGCACGTGCGGCCTCCTCCGCAATCGAAGTCGCCTGGGAGTACGCCTGGCCCTTTCGAGTTCCGTCCACTGCGAATCCGACGCCGACCAGCACCGCGATGCTCAGAGCGAGGATCAGCACCGACGCCGAGCCGCGTTCACCGCGCAACGACGTCATGATCGGGCTCCGTACCGGTCGATCGGTGATCGGAACTCCGATCGGAGTGTCCTCGAGCCGCCGATCCCCGGGACCAAGTCGGCGAGCGGCACGACGCAGGTCACGGTCGCGACGACGTAACCCGTCTCCCCAAGCGAATTTGCGAAGTCACGGGCGTCAACATTGACATCCAGGCTGCTGCACGAGAGCTGCTGCTCGGCGAGGACTGCCCGAGCACGGTGATCCGCCGTGACCGCGGCGGTCCGGCCGTCGTGGGCGATCGACGCCCCCCGCGCAGCCGAGCGTGCCGCTTCGTCGATGGCCGCGTCGGCCACGAGCAGACGCAGGCCGGCGATGCCGAGCCCGAGGACCAGGAAGAGCGCGACAACGCCGACCGCCGATTCCATGGTGATGTCGCCGCGCTCGGACGGTTTCACGGGCGCAGTTCCTCGATCGGGCCGGACGAGGTCTGGCTGATCGGGAACTGCGCGAACGGCAGCAGAGAAACTGCTTCACCGGTAACGGTCACGGTGACGTTCCGGCCGTCGGTCTCGGCGTGCGCGGCGGCATCGTGCAGCCATGAGCCCGTGGCCCGGGCGACGTAGGCGGTCGCGGATGAGGCGGCTGCCGCCGTGTCCACCGGTGGTAGCCTGGCCGCGTGAACGCCGTCGCGTGCGGCTTCGAGCGCGATACCGCGACCGAGGAGCACGACGGCGACTTGCAGGATCGCCCAGGCCACCAGCAGGATCGCGCTGAAGATGACCGCGGCCGCGACGTTGTCGTCGCCGCGTTCGCCGGGCAGCATCAGTGGCCGCCGATCAGCGGGAGCTTGCCGTTGACGAAGGCCGTGATCCCGGCGCCGATCAGCGTGGCAACGGTGATCCCGAGCGCGGCGTAGAAGGCCTTGGTGATGTTCTCGTCGCCGCGCTCGCCCTCGTCGGCGAACTCGTCCAAGCGTGTCCGGAGGCTGAGCCACCAGCACGTGATCATTTCGAGCATGATCTTCTCCTCTCAGGTGTGAAGCATCAGGTACAGGCCGGGGAACGCGAGGAAGGCGATGAAGGCCAGGCCGAGCAGGGCGACGGGCATGTCCATGCGGTCCGAGCGGACCGAGGAGCCGGTCTTGCGGTCGGCGAGCTGTTTCTCGTCGAGCGCGGCGGCCTTGGCGCGGAGGGTGTCGACGATGCTGGCGCCGTCCTGGCCGGCGCTGGCGATGATGTGCCCGATGTCCTTCAGCTCGCGGACACCGGTTTCCTCGGCCAGTTCGGCGAAGCCGTCCCAGGGCATCCGGCCGCGGAGGACAGCTTCGTCGATGGCCTGCTTGATCCGGCGGAATGCCCAGCCGGTGCCGAGCGTGGTCGGGTAGCGCAGTGCCTCGACCGGGCCGCGGTCGCCGAGCCGGCCCAGCGCGACGAGCCGGCAGTAGGCGGCCAGCGCGCCGGCGAACGTCGCTCGCGCGTGCTTGACCTTGCTCTTCAACATCACCACGGGCAGCTGCCAGCCGACGACCGCGCAGCCCACGGACGCCGCGCCCGTCAGCACGATCGGCGGCGCGGCGTCGATCAGAGCCAGCACAGTTGTCAGGAACGGGATCCACAGAGCACCGCCCAGCAAGAAGCCGACCCGCTGGACCACAAAAGACTCTCGTGACTGCCCGACCAGTGTGAGATCAGCGGGCTTCGCCGTGACCTTCATGCGGTCAGCACGCACGACGACGGCTTCGAGCAGCCCGTCCGAACCGCGCGGAGCTTCGCGGAGCACATCGGCAAGGCGTGGCCGCGTCGGTGCGAAGGCCGCCACGATCAGGGTCGCACCGACTGCTGCCGTGATCGCCAGTACGATCAGCACGGACTCGGTGCTCATGTCGGCTCCCGGAAAAGGAACCTCGGCGCTGGTGGCTCTACGCCGAGGCGGCGCAACCACACCACGGCGAGGCCGACAACGCTCAGCACGAGGGCGAGTGCCAGCTGGCCGCCGATGGAGCTGTAGACCGACGTGTAACTGTCGCTGCCGAACGCGGCGAAGCCGACGAACATCACCGTCCAAAGCCCGAGCAGAATCCGCGCGGCGGACCGCCGCCGGGCGCGTTCGGTCTCGGCGTCCCGGCGCGCCGCGACGTCGGCGGCGACCTGCTGCGCCAGCGTGGTCAGCAGCTCGGCGGTGCCGGTCCCCTGCTGGTGAGCGACGCAGAGGCCGGCCGCCGCCGCGTCGCCGATCTGGTCGTCGACGTCGTCGGCGAACTGCAGCAGTGCCTCGGCGAGGTCCCAAGTGCGCAGCCGCTGTCCCAGCGTGGTTACCTCGGAGCGGATGGAAGGGGCCACGTCGTTGGCCGAGCCTTGCAATGCGCCGACGAGACCGGCGTTGCCGGCGCGCAGGACATCCGCGAGGCCACGCAGCCAATCCTCGAGCGCTTCCAGCCGCTCGACCCGCCGGCCGGCGAGATTGCCGGCGCCGAAGAGCCACGGCAGGAACGCCCCGGCCGCTGCGACGGCCGTTCCCGCTACTGGCCAGCCACTGATCAGCCAGACCAGAGCACCAGTACCGCAGGCCAGCCCCCACCTCACCGAGCTACGTCGCCGGACGAGCAGCCACCGTCGGCCGCGTCGGAAGGCAGGCACCTCGGACGACTCACGCCCGTAGATACCGAGCACGGCCAGGGTGATTCCCAGACCCGCTCCGCCGCCGGCCAGTGCGAGGACGGACTCGGTCATCGTCCGCTCCGATCGGTCAGCCAGCCGCCATCGCCACCGCCGGTCAGCCAGACCCGGTCGAAGCCGCCGCGCTCGTAGTCCGCGATGTCGGTCGGAAGATTTCCGGTCGGCGCGGGAGTGAACAGGGAAGTACGAGCCGGGCGCCCGTACTCCCCCGGCTCGACGGAGACGATTTCGGCGACGTGCCGATCGAGGCGGCCGGGTTCCTGCACGAGGTCGACGTGCACGATCAGGTCGATGGTGTTCGCGACCAGCTCGTACGCGAACTCGGGCGTCCACGCGGCGTTCGCCTCCAGGCACAGCAGCACCATGCGGTGGATCGCCTGCGCGGCACTGCGGGCGTGCACTGTGGACAGCGATCCCGCACCACCCGCGGCGAGGGCGTTGAGCATCGGGACGATCTCGCCGCCGCGGACCTCGCCGACCACGGTGCGCGCGGTGTGCATCCGCAGCGACTGCCAGACCAGCCGCGGCAGGTCCACGCCGCCGACCGGCTTGCCGTTCTCCCACCGCTCGGTGTTGCCTTCCCGCTCTTCGAACGCGACCACGGCGGGGAACCGGTCGCGATGGCGGTGCAAGCCGAGTTCGAACTCGGTCTCCAGCGTGGCGAAGCGCTCGGTGGCCGGGACCTCCCAGCACAGCGCCCGCAGCAGTGTCGTCTTCCCGGCTTTCTGCCGTCCGCAGATGACGATGTTCTTCTCGGCTCGCACCGCCGCGCGCAGGAAGGCCAGCTGGGCGGTCGAGAGCATGCCGCGTTGCCGCAGAACCTCCAGGCCGGCCGTGGGCAGCCGATGCCGGCGGATCGAGATGTGCGGCCGGTCGGTGACGCCGATCGCCGCGGCCAGCCGTTCTCCACCGGGCAGTTCCATGTTGAGGAGAGGGCGGGATTCGTTGATTGTGTGCTCGGTGCGGCCCATCCGGGCGGCGATCCGCTGAAGCCACTGGACGACGGCCTGGTCGGTGGGCGCGATCCGCGGCGCCCGCCCGACGCTGCCGTCGTGATAGGACAGCCACACCGGGTCGCTGCCGATGATGTCGATGTTCTCCACCCCGTCGTCGGCCAGGAGCACCTCGAGCCGGCCGAGGCCGAACATCTCGGCCAGGACACCCGCCCGGACCGCCTGTTCCTGCTCGAAGTCGAGGAACGGACGACCGGACCCGGCCCACTCCTTGATCACGGTGGCGAGGACGTCGTCGAGCAGGACCTCCGCGACCGCGCGCTCGTCCCGCTCCCCTGCTGCGATCCTTTGCTGCACCAGCGGCGCCAGCCGCTGTTGCACAGCATCGACGACATCGTCGATACCGGCGAACGTGGCGACGTCAAAGGACATGGTCGTTCACCACCGGCGGCGGCTTCCGCAGCCAGCTCATCCGCTCCATCGCGCGGCGGCCGACCTCGCCGGCCGTCTTCCGGGCGTCGGCCAGCAATGGCGACGTTTCGAACTTCCGGCCGGGCCGGTGCAGGTCGGAGAACTGTGCCGCGTTGACCGGGTCCCAGGGCACCGTGCCGACGACGTGGAGGCCGAGCTCCTTCGCGATCTCGCCGTGTGGATAGCGCTGGTGAATCCGCGGAGCCGGGTCGGCGACGAGGACTACTAGCCCTTCGTCGTCGAAGACGCCGTGCTCCACCCGGATGACATCGACGGCCTTCGCGAGAGCTTGCAGTGAACCGCGGCAGTTGCGCACGACCACCACGACCAGGTCGGCTTCCGACAGGATCGCGGCCGCGGTGGCCCGGCTGCGGAACCGGCCACAGTCGGCGAGGACGTCGACGGTCTCCAGGTCCAGGAACAAGGACGTCAGCCGTCGCCAGTCCAGGCTGTCGGCTTCGCGCGGAGAGCCGACGCCGGGCAGCAGGTGGTGGCGGCCGGTGCCGTCCGGCAGGACGAGCAGCTGGCTCGACATCGCGCGGTGCAGCGGCATGGTCCGTGCCTGAAGCATCAGCTCGAACACCCCGGTTCGTCCGTGGGTTCCCTCGGGGTCGAACACGCTGAGCGCACGGCCGCCGGCCGGGTCGCACTCGGCGACGACCGCGTGTCGCGGCCAAACCCAGCCGAAAGCCAGTGCCGCCGTCGAAACACCGGGGCTGCCGTTGACGGAGATGAAGGAGATCAGCACGCCGATCACCGGTCCTTCGGCAGCACGACAATGGCGACGCCGCCGGCCGAGGCCCGCGAGGCCAGCTGGACGCCGTTCGCTTCCGGCACGACGACGTCGATCACCTGGGTCGAGGTCGCATCGCGGTCGCTCACGCTGATCACGGCGCCGCGGACCGGCGGCCACGCCTCGGCGACGGTTCCGGCGGCACCGGCGGGGACCAGGAGGATCGGCTGGCGGGGCTGCAGCGGCGCGGCGGGCAGCTGCCCCGGCTTGACCGGCACGCCGACCAGCTGCTGCCCGGCCCCCGGGACGGGGGCCGAGTCGGTCACCGCGTCGGGCGTCACGATCTCACCCGGGTGCAGATCGGTCGGGGATGTCCGGCCGACGACGTCCAACCGCCGGTCCCACGGCAGCGGCCGGACACCGGGATCGGGCCGGACCTGGACTTCCCGCAACGCGTCGGCGGTGATGACCTCGCCGTACCGGACGAGCCGGGCGACACCGACCGAGGCCACTGCCTCGTCGGTCGCGCGGAAGACCCAGACGATCCCGACCGCGGAGAGCGCGGACAGCAGGACACCGAGCAGAACGAGCAGCTTGGAGCGGCGACGTCGCGGTGGCCGGAGCGGAACCGGCTCCGGAGGTGGGGCGTCGGGAAGGCCGCGCAGCTGCTGAACCCGCGTCGTCATCGCGGTCCCCGGGTGTTCAAGGTGCGGATCTCCCGGACCGGCAGCCGCGCCGACGAAGTCAGCGCCATTGTCCTGAACGCGCTCTGCCCGCCGCCCGACCAGCGGATCTCCCAGCGGCTCGTGGCGTTGATCCCGGCCACTCCCCCAGCGACGAGGTCGCGGTAGACGTGTCCGCAGGTCGGGGACGGCTGTCCGGCCAGGCTGTCGGCGAACTCAGTGCCGGGACCGGGGCAGCTAACCGCGGTCCCATCGCCCATCGACCAGTCGATCTTGGCCAAGGTGGCCGTGGCGGTCACACTGACCGGGCCGGCGCTGGCGGTGCGCGTCAGTGGGCCGACGGTGGCTTCGCGGCGAGCGGTCCACATCCAGACCGGAAAGCCGATGGTCGCGCCATGCGGCGAGTCCGCCGGGGGCGCGAGCCGGATGTCAGGCGCGGACAGTGCCATCTCCGAGATGGCCTGTTCCGCCAGCTCCGCCGGCGACACCTGCGGGACGACGACCGGTTGCCCGTTCGGCGCGAACACCACCCGCGGCCACCCCTGCAGAGCGCCACCGCCCTGACAGATCAAGAGCTTCAGCGAGCCATCGGATGGTGAATGGCCACCCCACAGCGGATCACCCGCGGGCGGCGGAGTCCACAGCTGGTCGACGCAGGACGTACGTGATCCTCCGGATGAGCCAGCCTGATGACCCTGCGAGGTCCCGCGTTGAGGCGTACGGCCAGTCGCTGTGCTGCCTGTCCGGCCTGGGTCGGTGGCCGTCACCCAGCAAATCCCGCGGGTGCTGGCCGACTCACATCCACCTGACCCCGACTGTCCGTATGCCACCGTCGGCACCGCGGCCACGACGAGGCCGGCGGCGAGGACGCAGCTTTCCTTCAGCATGGTTTCTCCAGACGTGCTTGGACTTGCTGAACCAGCCACCGATCGGGGTCCGGGTAGCGGACCACCTGGGCCTCGAACTCGTACCGCCGAGGTTGAGCCGGATTGTCCAGATTCCGGCCGGCCTCACCGGCCTTGTCGCTGATGAGGTGTACGTCGGTGGCGTCGAGGCAGTCGGTGATGACCACTCGCGGCGGCTGGCCGAGGGACACCGAAGTCACCTTCGGCGCTCGTCCGTACCGGCCGACGGTGTGCGTCGGCACCGAGGCCAGGTTGGTCACCTCGTTGACGTAGTCGGTCAGCGCCGGATCGGCCATTGCCTTCACCAGCTCCGGTCGCCAATCCTTCTCGCGCGGTGCGCGACCGGCTTGTTCGCTGATCTGCCAGTAGAGCTCGTATGCGGCCAGCGCAGCGCTCGATGCCTTCGAAGCCGGCTCGGCAGGTTCCACCCCTGACGGAAGCGACACTGGCGCGGACGTCGTGATGGCCGCTGGCTTCTCCACGTCACCCGCGCATCCCGGCAGACCGACGACGAGGAGCAGCGAGACAACCGAGAACCGATTCTTGGGCATATTCCGGCCTTCCTGCAGTGTGTTCGACCAGGCCATCCAAACCAGGCGCGGACGAACCGATCAGCGCGCTGCCCTCTGTTCACACGAATGTGTGGCGCGATGCCCCATCACGCCGGCCCGTAGTACCCCGGGCCGCACCCCACACCGCCGTTCCACCAAGCGCCGATCACGCGCCACCGGATCACCGGCTGGAGGTTGGTCGTCCCCGGGCCGACACAGTAGTGGTACAAGTTGAAGAAAATGTCCTGAACATCGAGCATCACCGTCGACCCGGAACCGTTATCGCAATGCTCGTATTCGCCTCCGCCGAGGTAGCCGCAACCAATGATCGCAGCTTTCTCCGTCGTCGGCTGAGCGGATGCATCCATCGCCACGGAGCAACCGAACGACAGAACAACCAAGCTGACAGCGGACGCCCGCTGAAGATACGTCAAGAATGACATTTACTTCTCCGATGAATGTGTTGAGTTCGCTGAATCGAGGCGCGCGGCGTTCTGCGTGAACGCGCGTCATTCCGACCGGACAGGTTCACCTCGAACGAGCCAAGCGGAGTCGCTACAGGGAGCTAGCCACGCACCGTTCAAGTCGTCACCCGTTTGGGTTCACGGACCAACTTTGGACCACTTACAGTGTTCGATCGTCCATCTCGCTGACGATCTTGCTCGCGGCGTCCCGCAACTTGCCCTGTCTCGAAGCTCCCGCAGCGCTATTCTCGTTGCCGAGGGGTACGTATCCGTCGCTCGGTGCTTCCATCCCAGGATCAACCGGAGCGACCGCGATTACCAGGGGGTTTCTGTTTTCATGTACCAGAAACATGAAACGCGGAGAACGGAAGCGAAAAAGCGAAATAATTTCGGAAACGAGCTCCGGGACGTTCGCCTCGCCCGCGGCCTTTCGTTGACCGAACTCGCCGCTCGCACTCACTACAGTCGAGCTCACCTCGCCAACGTCGAGCACGGCCGCCGTGCAGCAACCACGGAACTGGCGGAGGCGTGCGACATCGCGCTCGAGGCCGGCGGCGAACTGCTGGCACTAATTCCGCGCCCACGCCGGAGTGATTCGGAAGCCGCAGTGGCGCGCCCGGCCCAGCTGCCGGCAGCTCCGGGCCGGTTTGTCGGGCGAAGCTCTCAGCTGTCGGCTCTCGACAGCGCCTCGGGAAGAGCGGACAGGTTGTCGATCGCGACCGTCCACGGGCCACCCGGAGTCGGGAAGACGACCCTCGCCCTCTACTGGGCCCATCGCGAGATCGACCGCTTCCCCGACGGTCAGTTGTTCGCGGACCTTCGCGGTCATTCGGGACACCAATCGCCGACCAGCGCCACCGAAATACTGGAAAACTTCCTGATCTCCCTGGGGCTCACTCCCGCGGACGTACCGGCCAGCGAGGAGAAGCGCGCAGCACTGTTCCGCACGATGACCCACGACCGCCGCATCCTGGTCGTGCTCGACAACGCGCTTTCTTCGGAACAGGTGCGTCCCCTGCTCCCCGGCGCAGCCGGCAGCACGGTCCTGGTGACGAGCCGGATCATGCTGACGGGGCTGGTCGTGCGCGCAGGTGCGACGCAGCTGGCACTCACCTCCTTTGCCACCGGCGATTCATTCCGATTGCTGCGTGAAGTCGTGGGCCCGCGGGTCGACGAAGAGCCGGCGGCAGCGCAAGCCGTCCTCGATCGGTGCGGTCATCTCCCGCTCGCCGTCGCGGTCGCCGCGGAACGGATCGCAGCCCACCCCATCCGGCTGTCCGAGCTCGCCGAGGACCTCGCCGAAGAGCGCCAGCGTCTCGCCGCCCTCGCATCGGACGAGGACGCCGACGTCCGGGCCGTCTTCTCCTGGTCGTACCGGGCGCTGCCGGCTTCGGCGGCCCGGATGTTCCGGCTGCTCGGCCTGCACCCCGGCAAGGAGATCGGCGTTCCGGCGGCCGCGGCGCTCGCTGACATACCGCCCGACCAGGCAGCGCAGCTCCTTCGCGCGCTCGCCACTTGCCACTTGGTCGAGGAGGCCGACCGAGACCACTTCTGGCTGCACGAGCTGCTGCGGGTGTACGCGTCCGAACAGGCATTCGCCGTGGACGCGCCCCAAGAGATCGAGCAAGCTCAGGTACGTGAGCTGTCGTGGTACCTCGACACCGCCGGCGCGGCCGGGCGCGCTCTCGAGCCGTTCCGGCCACCGACCTCCGATACCGCGCTACCCGGCTACGCCGAAGCGTTCGCCTGGTGCGAGCAGGAACTGGCCAGCTTTCCGTCGGTGGTCGGCCTCGCTCTCCGGATCGGGCACCCTGCTCTGGCGTGCAGCCTGTCGCAAGCACTCTTTTCCTACTTCCACCTGCGCAAGCCGTGGACGATCTGGGAACGCACCTACCGCTTGGGCTTGGAAGCCGCGGACCAGCTCGGTGACCCCTGCCTGCAGGCCGACATGCTGACCGGACTCGGTCTCGTGGAACTCGGCTTGGGCAGCCCGGACAAGGGCCGTCAAGCGTTCCAGCGGGGACTGGACCTGCTGGAAAGCGAGGGAGAGCCAACCAGGTCGGCGTGGTGCTACATCGGCATCGGGCTCGCGCACGCGGACATGGAGGACGTCAGCGAGGGCAGGAGCGCGCTCGAACACGGCATGGTGATACACCGCGGCCAGAACGACCGGCACGCCGAATCGGTGGCCTTGGTCCATCTCGCCGATCTTTGCCGAGCAGAGATGCACACCGACGACGCACTCGGATATGCCGGCCGAGCCCTGGCACTCTGCAGGTCCATCGACGACAAATACGGCGAAGGGCTCTCGCTCTACCAGCTGGGGACGACCTACCTCGCCGCCGGCATGCTCGATGATGCGTTGCACCGGCTCGAAGAGGCTCTTTCGGTACAGCAAGCCGCACACGACGACAAGGGACAAGCCGACACCCTCTGGGCTCTCGGCCGGACGTGGGACGCTCGCGGCGACAGCACCATGGCGCGCTGCCGGCTCGAGGAGGCCGCGGACATCTTCGAACGGCGAGGCGATCCCGCCGAAGCTGTTGTGCGCGCCGGCATCGCCAATCTGAAGGATGGGACAGCACTTTGACCAACGTCTTTTCTCACCTGCACTTCGACGGCACGATGGTCACCGACCCTGCCTCGACGGCCTTCGCGGCAGCCGACTTCGGCGGCATCATCAACCACCCACCGCTCGCGGTACTCCACGCCGGATCCTCGGCCGACATCGAGATCGTCCTGCCCGTCGCCGCGGCCCACGACATCCCGGTCGTGGCCCGCGGGCGCGGCCACAGCAGCTTGGGACAGGCGCAGGCACTCGACGGCTTGGTCATCGACCTGACCGCTTTGGCCGATGTTCAAGACCTCACCGAGGACCAGGTCACTGTCGACGCCGGCACAACCTGGAACTCACTTCTCGCACGCACACTCCAGCACGGACTGACACCGCGCGTCCTCACCGACTACCTGGGGACCTCCGTCGGCGGAACTCTTTCGGTAGGCGGGATCGGCGGTACCAGCCATCGGTACGGAGTCCAGACGGACAACGTGCTCGCTCTCGACGTTGTCACGGCCGACGGAGCCCTCCGCCACTGTTCACCGACCGAGCTGTCCGACCTCTTCCACGCCGTGCGGGGAGGTTTCGGTCAATGCGGAATCATCGTGCGAGCCACCCTGCCGCTGATCCCGGCGCCTGAGCGCGTGCGGCGCATCAAGGTCTACTACCCCACCATCGACGAGTTGCTCGTCAGCCAGCGCAGGCTGCTCGCCGACGGCCGGTTCGACTTCCTGCAGGGAGAGATACTGCCCACTCCGGACGGCTGGGTGTACATGCTGGACGTCGCCTCGTACTACACGCCGCCTCGCGAGCCCGACGATCACCTGCTCGTTTCGGGAATTGGTTTCGTGGCCGCCCGCGACAAGATCGAGAACTTGAGCTACTGGGAGTTCCTCACGCGCCTCGACGAGACGGTGACCTACCTCGAAGGCACCGGCGAATGGCAAGCCCCGCACCCGTGGCCCAATTTGCTTTTGCCCGACGCGGAGCTCGATGCGTTCACGGGCGAGATCATGGCCGACCTCGAACCTGCCGACTTGGGCGCGTCCGGGTTGATCCTCATCTACCCGATGGCCACCACTGCCTTCGGCACCCCGCTCTTCCGGTTACCCGAGGGCAGCATGGCCTACCTGGTCGCCGGACTTCGCTTCGCCACCGACCCGGCCAAGGCCCGAGACATGGTGGCCGGAAACCGGCAGTGGTACGAAGTGGCGGTCAGCCTGGGCGGTACCAGCTATCCCACCGGAGCCATCCCGTTCACCAGGGCGGACTGGACGCGTCACCTCGGGACGGCACAAGGGCCGCTCGCCAAGGCGAAAGCCCGTTACGACCCGTCGAACTTGTTCCCGCGACGCTTCGCGTGATCCGGTCGGCTCACTACCGCGCCAGAGTGCCGCACGCCAGCGCGACCGCGATCATCGGCGGGCCCATCGGCACTTGGCCGGCCCGGAAGGAGTATCGCCGCAGGACGACACCGACGACGCCGGCGGCAGCCGTCAGGACGTAGACGGCGATGAGTCCACCCAGCACCCAGTTCCAACCGAGCCAGCCCAGCAGCACGCCGACGCTCGGCGCGAGCTTTACGTCACCCGGCCCGGGCTGGCCGCTGAGTAAGTAGGAGAACAGCAGTAGCAAGCCCCAACAGGCCCCACTGACAAGGGCACGGACGCCGCCCCCGACGTCCGGCCCGGCGATGGCGGCGACGACCGAGCAGACCACGGTGGCGCCGACGAGCGGCAGGCTGAGCAGGTGCGGGATCCGGTGCTCGGCGGCGTCGACCGCGGCCGCCGGGATGCCCAGCAGGACGAACGTCGCCCCGACGGCGATGACGGCGGGAGCCCACAGCGCGACGGCCGCTCCGGCCACCGCAGCGGCGGCGATCGTCTCGGCGACGTACCGACGCGGCAGGGGCGCGTGAGCGGCCCGGCGGGTGAGACGAGCGACCACTGGGGCGGCAGCCAAGCCGAGTGCCAGCCCCACGAGCAAGCGAACACCGACGTCCACAGCGGCCTCACCTCCCGATCGGCCCTGGGAACCGATCATGGCAGGTCCAGCCGGGAACAGGAGTCCGCGAGCGGAAGATCGCCTTATCGAGTCGTCACTCCGGCGGGCACGCCGTCCGGGGTACCGACGACGTCCTCGTCGAGAACGTGGAGTTCGAAGCGCGCGGAGTCGTAGCCGCCGGCTTCCCAGGCGAGGTCGCTGTCGCCGACTCGCCATTCGCGGCCGGATGCCCGTTCCTTCAGCAACCACGCCACGACGACCTCCGCTCAGAGTTTCACGACCTCGGCGCGGCCAAGCTATCAAACCGTAGAACATGCGTTCGACAACCCCCTGACCCCTCGTCAAGCGTTCAGGTGATCCAAAAGTGCTACCCAAGCTGCCTGGTCGACCGCGAGCTGCCCCTGGGACGGGGCCTTCGAGTCACGCACACAGACTTCATCGCCATGACGAACCTCGACGCAGTCCTGCGTTTCAGTGCTCCAGCTCGACTTGAACCAGCCGGTCGAGTTCGTCATTCCGTCGCCTCCAACAGCTCGCTCTTGACCTTCGCAATGAGGTCGAGGCTGTCCTCGACGCTCATCGCCTTGCTACGTGCCGCCTCGGCCTTTTGCCGATGCACAGCGATGTCTTCGTCGGCGTAGAGCATCAGGCCGCCGCGGTGCAGCTCGAGACTGATGATCGACGGCGCCTGGTCCGAGTCGAACAGGATGAAGGGCCCAGCCAGAACGGGTGTCCAGCCGGCGCCGAACGAAACGATCCGCACCTCGACGTTGGGGAGCTCCATCATCTCCGCGAGATAGGCTAGCTGTTCCGCCCACACCTCGCGACCACCGATGGCCTGTCGGATCGCCGCTTCACCGAGGACGACGTCGAGCTTGGCCGGCGACTTGCGGGTGATCAGGTCGCGTCGGCCGATCCGGATCGCCACGCGCTCGTCGATCTCGCCGACGGGTACGTCGCCTTCTTCCATCATGGCGCGGATGACCGCACTCGTCTGAAGCACGCCGGGGATCAGCAGTGGCGCCAGGTGTGTGACTGTGGTCGCCGTGCGCTCTGCTGCGAGCAGCGCGTTCATCTGCTGGCGCCGCTCGGCCACCGTCACGGCGTGCCAACGCCCGCTCTGCCCCGCGTTCGTGGCCAGGGCCATCAGCTCGGCGGCCACGTCATCGCCGATGTCGAGCGCCTCGACGATCGCCGCCACGTCCTCCGGCTTCGGATTGCGCTCGCCGGTCTCCCAACGAGAGATCAATCCCGAGTCCGACTCCTTGCGGCCGATGAGCACGGCCAGCTTCCGCAGCGAGATGCCCTGCGCCTCTCGGGCACTCTTCAGCGCTTCGCCGAGGTTCATCGGCGCCTCGCGGTGCTACCAGCCATGCAGCACATGCTAATGCAGGTGGATGCCGCCGCAGATGTCACCTGATCAGGGCATTGCACAGCGTCGCTACCAGCGCTGACACTTGCTACCAATAGTCGGTAGCACTGTCAGCGCGCAGCTCACGGCCCTGACAGGGTAGCGGGGAGGCGAGCATGCGAGAACACCGCTGGCACGGAGTACCGCTGATCGTCCCCGCGCGCTCGCCTGCGGGTATCGCGACCCAGGTGGCGCTCGGACTGGTCGAAACAGCCGACGGACTCGTCCGCGCCGTCCGAGTGGGCACCCACGGCCGGCCCGCGATCCTGCCTCGTCAGGCGATGGCCGAGTTGGTCAGCCACGCCCAGGTGCTGCTGGACCGAGATCTCCCCGGCGACCGGAGATGACGGCGACGCCGACAGTCGCGAACACCCCCTGAGCAGCTCGGCCGCTGCGCTTGCCCCGACCCGGCGCAGCGGCCGAGCACCCACACTTCCCACGAGCACTCGACCGCGGAGATTCGCCATGACCACCGCAGCGCCTTCAAGACCCGAACCTCGGCCACGCCTGTTTTGGATCACCGAGGCCTCGACCGGCCTGAACCACCTCGTCACCGAGGCAGGTTTCGTGAACGGCATGAAGTGCTCCGGCTCTTACGTGGGACTTTGCGGGGGCCACTTCTCGGCGGCACCGATGATCGAAGCGCCGCAGGGGACGTGCGCTGCGTGCCGCGCGGTCCTCGTGCGCGGGCGGACGCGCTGCCGCAGCGAAGCACGCGACCGTTCCTGGTGGCGCCGTCTACGTGGCCTAGGCCAGTCGAAACCGGTGACCCGATGAACCCTTTTGGTGGTGTGCCCAGGTGCAGTCGTCCGAGATCACCTGGCCGACCGAGACCGATCTGCTTCTGGCGGAACACCCGGACTTCGTTCTGCTCTGCCGGATTCGGGCCGGCCTACGGAGACTATCCACTTCGGACTGTCGTCCAACCGGAACCGGGGCTGACATGACCCGTGCCACACAGCAGCTCGTCGACCTCCTCGAAGCAACGGCATTGGCGGCTCTACCCGCTGATCACCCAGCTTCGAGACGGCACAGCCACCGCCGAGGAGCAGAACGAGATCGCCGACGAACTGTCCGAGCTGCTCGAACTGCTGCGATCCCACGCCGACGACACCGAAGCCGGCGTCGTTCCGACTTTGCCTGATTCTGGAGTGAGAACCCTATGAGCAAGACAGCGTCACGCCTTCCGGCCCTGCTCGCGTTGAGCGCGTCACTGCGGGCGGCCCGGACTCGGCGTGGAATGGGTCTGCGCCGGTTGGCGGACCAGCTGGGCGTCCAGGCGCAAGTGTTGTCGTTGTGGGAAACCGGTAAACGATCGCCGACGCTGGAAGAAGTAGCGCACATACTCGGTTTTCTCCAGGTAGACGCCTCAGAGTACGGGCGCATCATGCAACTCCGGCGGCGGCTCGACCATCCAAACCTTTTCGAAACCTCCGGTGCCGATTCGTTCACCCTGCAGCAGATTTTCGAGGAAATGGCGATCCGCATCCTGGAGTGGGCGCCCCATATCATCCCTGAGCCGTTGCAAACTCCCGACTACACCCGCGCGATCCTCCAGGGCCGGGCAATCCGGCCGGACGACCTCGACCAGGAACTGTTCGAGCGTCAGGTCCGTCAGCTGGATCGCCGACCTCACTGCCCCCAGGTTGTCTTGCTGGGCGAGTCGGCCGCACAAGGGGACTTCGGAGCGCACCTGAACGGCGCCGCAGCGAGTCACCGACACCTGAGCATCAAGATCGTCCCGGCGAGCACGTGCGTTGCCGGGGTGATCGAGCCCTTCAGGATCTACGAGACCGAGGACAAGGTGTTCACTGTCGCACTGCTCCATCTGCACAGCACCGTCTTCGTCACCGAACCCGATGCGGTGAAGCGCTACCAGTCGACGTTTCGGGAGCTCGAGCGGGATGCCGTCGAGTACCAAGCGATCGAACAGCGCTAGCCAGGCGCCCGCACGGCAGGCGACAGCAAGCTACGGAGACGTTGTAGCGCAAGGCGCCCGGCATCAACGACGGTCGGTCGCGGGACCGGACGGACACTCACTCCGCGACGGGAGGGACGAGCCGGGTCAGTTCTCCGCTAGGTTCCCGCAAGTAGACCTCGATCGTTCGACCGAGTGCCCAAAGCACGACGTCGCGGAAGCTCTCGCCGTCGAACCACTCGCGGTGTTCGCCGGTCGTGGTCTCCGCCCAAGCCGCCGACCACGAACGGCGCCCGGCCGACGGGATGAGGAGAACGCACCCCGCTTCAGGGCGCTCCGAGTCGGCCACCTCGGGATCGTACCAGCGCCCGCGCCCGTCAGGCCGGAGTTCAGGACAACGGATCAGCAGGCAGATCCGACGGTTGCGCGGTCCGGAAGCGGTAGAGGGGATCGGTGTCCGGGTCGAGACTGTAGGCGACCGGGCTCTTCATCGTGATCGGCCAGCTGACACCCGGACTGTCGGCTTGCCCGAAGCTGACCTGGATGACCTCGGACTTGCAGGCGGGGTCGCCGGAGTAGTTGTACCCTGACGGGTCCCAGCTCATGGTGACGTCCGGCGGCACGAACCCAACGTAGTAGGGGCTGTAGAACCAGACAGGGTGCTGCCGATCTGCCCTCCGCACGCGTCGATGTTCCACCGGTCCGGTGCCGGGAGTCGCGGGATAGCAGTAGGAGTCCCGGAAAGCCTTTGCGGCCGGCCCCGTCGGCGCCGACGGGGCTCGCGCCGGTGCACCCGAATCGTCCACCTTCGGGCAGACCCACTGTCCCGTGCGCTGCGCAAGGGGCAACGAGCAGGTGGAACTCCACACCACACCCGGTTGCGTTTTCGCGATGCTGCCATCCCCGTGGCTGACTGCCGGCTCTCAGCAGGGCCTTGTCGTTCGGCCAGTGCAGCCGGCCCGGTTCGCTGGCCATTACCGACGGCGCGCGCCGTAGACTTCCGCGTCGGCTTCTCGGCTACAGCGACGGTCACCCACCTTCCGCAACTGGCGACCACCCATGACCTAGCCACTCCATCGCCGACGGGTGCTTTCGCCGCTAGTGAAAGGAGAACGACACTCGAACGCGGGCTCGATAGGATGCCCTACGTGCAGCCATCCGATCTTGTTGCGGTCCGTGAATCCTACGACCGGGTCGCCGACGTCTATGTAGAGCTTGGTGTGGGTCGATTGGAGGAGGAGCCGTGGCTACAGGCCGCGCTTGCCGCCTTTGCCGACTCCGTCCGGGGGCTCGGCCCGGTCCTGGACGTCGGCTGCGGCCCAGGCACCATCACTTCGCACCTCACCAAACTCGGGCTGGACGCAGCGGGCGTCGACCTGTCGCCGCGCATGATCGAGCACGCCCGGCAGCTGTACCCCGACCTGCGGTTTTCTGTCGCGTCGGCGACCGAACTCGACCTCGCGCCGGCATCGTTAGGCGGCGTGCTCGGCTGGTGGTCGCTGTTCAACCTCCCGCGGGAGCTGCTTCCAGGTGTGCTGAAGACCTTCGCTGGGGCGCTCGTGCGCGGTGGTCAGGTCCTGGTTGGCACCCATGTCGGCGATGGCGACGTGCCGCGGACCAAGGGCTACGGCGGCCTGCCGGTGTCCTGGACGACCCACCTGTACCGCCCCGAAGAGCTGGTTGGAATGCTGGCCGACGCCGGTCTTGAGTTGGTCGCCGACCTGCGGTTTCCTCCACAGCCACCGCAGCACCCACAGGTGCTGCTCGCCGCCCGACGCCCGGCCCTGCCGGAGGCAAGCGGCCAATAGCAGCGGGTTCTCCGGATCTAGGATCCGCAGTCCGGTGAATGATCACCTCGCCCTTGGTGAACCCATCGGGAAAGAGCGGTTTGTCGAGGTTGGACAGGGTCAGACGCCGGTTTCCGGCCTGGACCGTGACCTTCTTCCCCAGGGCGGCCGTCGGTGCTGCGGCCGGCGCGGCAGCCGCCTCGACCGGGGCGGCGGTGCCCGCCAGGTCTGGTGCCGCCGCTGTCTCGGCCGATGCCACCACAGGATCGGGTGCGACGACCTCATCGGGGCCGCGGTCCTCGCGTAGACCGCGCCAGGCGGTGTGCCGGACGCGGCCGGCGCTGGTGCAGGCGCGGAACACAACCTCGCCGACGAGCTCGGGTTCGACCCAGCGGACATGGGCGACGTCCGCGCGGGGCGGCGCGACCGCGAACGGATGCGTCCGTCGCTCCAGGGGCTCGAGGCGGGCTTGCAGACGGGAGCGGTCGGCCTCGCTGAAGCCGCTCCCCACGTCTCCGATGTAGACGAGGTCGCCGGTGTCGGGGTCGTGGGCGCCGAGCGCGAGGCCGCCCATCCGGCCGGCGATGCGGCCCTGGCCGGGCCGGTAGCCGCAGACGATGACCTCGGTGGTGCGGATCAGCGGGTGCTTGCGCCAGCCGTCGCTGCGCCGGCCCGGCTGGTAAGTCCCGGTGCGGCGCTTCGCGACGAGCCCCTCGTAGCCGGCGGCCGACGCGTGCTCGAGCAGGTTGGCGGGGGTGCGGCGGTCGGCGTCCAGCTCGGTGAACGTGAACGCCCGCACCACCGACACCCGGTACGGGTCGGGCATCGGCAGCGCGGCCAAGCGGGCGCGGCGCTCGTCATAGGGCTCGGCGAGCAGGGATCGGCCGGCCAGGTGCAGCAGGTCGAACAGGATGAGCCGGACCTCGATGTCGGACTCGAACGGCTCGTCGCGGCGGATGGAGCTGCGGTGGGTCTGGTAGCGGCCGCGGCGTTCCTGCATCCGTTCGAAGTCGATCCGGCCGGCCGGGCTGTAGGCGACGACCTCTCCGTCCAGTACGGCGTCCTGCTCGTCCAGCGCGGGGGCCAGGACGGTGGCCAGGTCGGCGAACTCGTCGGTGAAGTCGATGCCGTTGCGGCTGGTCAGCACGGTTGTGCCGTCACGTGCGATGCGCATGCAGGCGCGGTAGCCGTCCAGTCTGTACTCGTACGCCCACTCCGGCCCCGACGGCAGCCAGCCGCCGTCGGGTGTCGCGAGCATCGGCTCGATCCAGGCCGGCACCCCGCCGGCCGGGGCGCGTCGTGTCGCCATGACTGCCTCCGTCCCGGCCACCCGCTCCCGATGATTGGCAGGGTGTGCGTCTTCGCAGGTCATCACGGTAACCCGGATAGAGCAGCCGCACCCCTCGCCTGCCGTAACCGGCCGCGCGACCTCGTCACCCCGGCGCCCTTCAGTTCACCTGCGGAAACTGGCGCCAGGCAGCGCTGGGCGCGGTTATCGAGCATCCCCCGGCCGGGTGTTCATGATCTGCAATCTCGTCACCGACCACCCCGGCCCGGGGCGTCCGCGAATGGCGGTCTTGCCCTTGCGCCGCTTGGTCGGGTTGAGCGCGGGGACGGCGTCGTCGAGAGTCGCGACGGTTCCGATGTGCATGTGAAGCCGCCCGTCCCGCGCCCGGTCGACGATCTCCGTCAGCTGGCTCGGAACGGATTCGACGACGAAGTCGATCGCGAGACCGTCGGCGGGCGAGCCTCAGCGGGCCCGACCACCGACACCACCGTCCCGCCGGGACGGACGATGCTCGTCGAGCGCCGTTGGATGTCATCGCCGATGACGTCGAAGTCCAGGTCGACCCCGCCGATGTCGCCGAGATCGTCGTGGTCGAGGTCGAGGAACTCGTTCGCGCCGAGGGCGAGCGCCGCCTGGCGGTCCACAGCTCGCCCGGTACCGATGACCTAGGCACCGAACTCCCGGGCGAGCTGCGTCACGACCGCGCCAGCGGCGCCGTGTGCGGGGACGGTCTGTGCCGCCTGGAGACGACCGTGCTGGAACAGGCGTTGCCACGCGGTCAGGCCGGAGATCCAGCACATTGGCCACGCCTCGTTCCGGTCGACCGTGGACTGTCACCTAGATGCAGGCTAGGCGCTGGTCTCGGCAGGGCCGATGGTGATGGGTGTCGGGGTGTTCCTTTAGGGGTGGCGCATGACGGGGATGGGGCAGTGGCGCGGCTGGGCTCTGGTGTCCGGGGCGACGGTGCTTGCCGGGGGATCTGGTGCGGCCATCTTGTGGATGGCGGGACCTGCAGCAGCGGCGGTCGGGTCAGTCCTGGCGGTCGCGGTGTTCGGCATCGTCGGCGCCCGGGGGCAAGCTATGTTGGAGCGGCGCGCCGCTCAGCAGGAGGCGCTGCCCGATCAGGTCCTGTCCGGCAGGCCGCGACGCGTACGAGATTTGGATGACCCGGTCCTATTGCGGGTGCACCCCGCCGCCCCCCTGCGCGCCTGCATCAGTGGCCAGTCAGCTGATCGGGTCCCGCCATATGTACTGCGGGACTGCCAGCGCGAGCTGTGGGAGTCCGTGGCTGACGGCGGCTTTGTCCTGCTGGTTGGTGACTCCACCGCGGGCAAGACCCGCGCGGGCTACGAGGCGGTCCGGGCGGTGCTAGCCGACCATGTGCTGCTCGCGCCCACGACCCGCGAATCTCTGGGCACCGTGCTGCCAGCGGTGCTCGCGCAGCGGCAGTGCGTGGTATGGCTGGATGACCTGGAGCGGTTCCTTGGCGCGGACGGGCTGACTGCCGCCATGGCCACCAGGATGCTCGGGGACGGGGACCGGGATGTCCTGCTTCTTGCCACGATGCGCACCGCGGAGCATGACCGCTACAGCGCCCGCGAGCAGGCCACCGCTGGCGCAGGACGTGAGGCGTGGCGGGCCGGCCGGGAGGTGTCCTGGAACTCGCGCAGGTCATTGAGGTACGCCGAGAGTGGAGTGAAGCCGAGCTGCAGCGCGCCCACGACGAGCAACATCGCCCGCAACATCAAGACCAGCACACCCCCGCTCCCCGACGATTCGAGCCGCTACCCTGCGGCGGTGTTCTCGATGACGACGTGCCTAACAGTCCGCCCCTCGCTTAGACGGCAGTCCGCTGAACTGCGTCCTGACGCGCCGGGCTCCCACGAGAAAATCGTGGAAGCTCCGGCGTACGGCCGTGTTACTATTAGCCTTTACCTTCAACCGCGCCCAGAAATCATAATCGACCACAGATCACCGGGCGCAAAAGGCTCCCCCTCTGACATGATTTCGTCGACGATGTAGAGATTCACATGAGATTCAGCAACGCGATAGCACCGATATCCATACTGCTTTTGCAGCTCCTCCAACAAACAGGCGCCATCCCTCTCGATTTCATTGCGAATGGGTTCAAATGGAATGCTCCTCGGATTACCCTGAAAGAAGGCGCACAAAGCAGCGGGAATTAGGCCTTCAATACCGTTTGCCAACCGATGAACCTGTATTGCAATAGTCTCACAGGATCCTTCAAACAAATTGAATTCCAGTAGCCCGTAATCCAGACGAAGAGACTTCTTCCTCCGATCCGCGATATACTCGCTCCCCAGCGCATCGCGGATCTGCACCGGAGAGGCACCAAGTCCGAGGCCAACGACTGTTCCTGTCACGGCTACGGCCGCGAGGAATCTTGTGACACTCATCCAATCTTCTCCAGCGCCTTGATGAGGAAGTTCATCTCCGACGCTCGGTTGACCGAATTTCCCCAGTTGTGATCATTCATATCCGCCATTGCCGATCGCGCCTTGCCGATAAGATCGGCTCTTAGCTCGGGGGTGCTCATGATGGCATTTCGCGCAGTTTCTACATCACGTGCACTGGCCGTTCCATTACTCATGCGAAGCCCCTCGAACCCGACCCCGCCGTCACCCGTAGGGAAAATTCTAACTTCAGAACTTCCGACATGCATGTGTGCACCCTTAGTGGCCCAGTCAGATGCGGCCGGAGAAATCCGAATGGCGGGCGCTGCGCAATTGTGGACCAGTACAGGCGTGGTCCCAGCGAGCACATAGTACGTGTGAACATTTTCGACGGTGAGGTTGTAGGTGCGGTCGCTGGCAGTGTACCGAAGCAGACGCCGCACGACCACCCGACCATCGCCCGGCGTAGCAAGCTGGTCACCATTTGTGAGATCGGCGGCATCGGTCCAAGTGTGGCTAGTTGCGTTCCAGAACGGGTGGTGGGCAGTGGTGACGATCGTCCGAGATCCATCCGACGTCAGTACCGTGAGGCGTACGAAGTCGTGGTCATCGTCGGTGACGTGCACTGCGGTCACGACATGCTGCTCGGTGGAGCTGCTATCGGGTTCGGCGTTCCTGACTACATCGCCAACCTTGACCTCGTCGATCGGCTTGCTGGTTCCGTCCGCCGTGAGGACAGGCGTGTTGCCGGTGAAGCTGTTCATACATGTGGCCGCTGCGCTGTCGCCGCCGACTGCTTCTGCGGTGATCTTTGCTGCGACGAGGTAACCGCTGTAGTCCCCCAACGCGCCCGCGCCGGCGCCTGCTGCGACGGCGCCGCCGGCTTCGACCGAACCTTCGATGCCGGCGATCGCTCCGGCGACCGCTTCGCCGCCGAGGCGTGCCAGCCAGGCGCCCGTAGGTATCGAGGCGAGGAGTCCCACCACTTCCAGCGTCTCTTCGAGGCTGGGCGGTGACGGGTCGCAGGCGCGGACATCTGGAAACTCAGAGCAGAACGCAGCGGCGAACTGGTCACAGTCCTGCGGACGGTGGTCCGGCGGCTGCAACGACCAGTTGGCGAACTCCGTCTCCCACTTCGCCCGCCGTTGCTTCGGCGACATGAGATGGTTCTCTCGACCGACAAACCCAGGGTATGTCGGTCGAGTCTTATGCGTCACCGCGTAGAACCAGTTGCGGGCGACACCGGCGTTGTAACGGAATGCCCTATCCCAAGCCTCGGCCCCCATGGTGCTCATCGCGTCCGTGCCGATGTAGGCGGGGCGGCCGTCGATCTGCAGGATCATGCCGGTGGGGTCGCTGAACGAGACCGGGCTGTTGTTGCCGTAGCTGTAGGCGTTGAGCGCCTGCGGGTTACTGGTGTCGAGCACCGGGTCCGCAGTCATGAACCGCCCCGCGAGCGGGTCGTAATCGCGGGCACCGACGTGGGTGACACCGGTGGTGTTCTGGTAGCCGCCGAGGAATCCGTGCTTGTCCGGCCAGTTCGACGCCGGGGTGCCGCGATCACCCCCGTAGGGGTCCTGCCAGCGCTTGGTCACCGCGAGATTGGCCGCGTCGACCGTGGCGTAGGCGGTGCCGTGGTGATCCGCCAGCTTCCAGGTGAGACCGCCCGAACGTGTCCGGGTCGCGATGGCCTGGCCGTTGTAGCTGTAGAACCGGGTCCCGGAGGCAAAGAACCCACCGGTCGGGACAAACAGTTCGATATCACCGATCGACAGCGTCGTGCCGGACGGATCTTTGGTGATGAGGAGGTTGCCGTCGGCGTCGTAGAGGTAGCTGCTGGATGCGCCGTTGGCTTCAGTCGGCGGTGGCGAACGCCGTCTCCGGTTGCTGTGCGCCGAGCATCACGTCGAAGGACGAGGACGACCCGCATGACGCGCTCCGAGGTGGGTAGCCAATCGTCGAGGTTTGCCGGTCCTGCGGCGACTCGGCACGAAGGGAAACCGCATGATCAAGAAAGCTACTTCGGCGCTCAGCGAGACGGCGAGCGGTCTCACGGCCCTCGCCCAGGCGACTTCCCGGCTGCCTGCGCCGCTCACCCCGGCCTACTGGGCCGCCTCCCTCCTCGAATCGCCTCCCGCCCACTACGCCACCGCCCTCGCCCACGGCATGTTCGGAGCACACCTCCCCACGGTCGAACACGAAGCGGAGATGACGGTCCGCACCCACCGCCGACCGGTCGGCCTCGACAACCGCTCCCTGATGACCGCCTTCCCCGACGCCAAGGGTCGCCTGGTGGTCTTCCTGCACGGACTGGTCGAAACCGAGCGGTGCTGGTTCCGCGGCACCGGCTTCGGCGCACGCCTCGCCGAGGACTTGGACACCAGCTCCGTCTACGTGCGCTACAACTCCGGCCGACACGTCTCTGACAACGGCGGCGACCTCGTCACACTCCTGACCCGGCTGGTCGCCGCGTGGCCCATATCCGTGACCGAAATCGTCCTCATCGGACACTCAATGGGCGGCCTGGTCGCCCGAAGTGCCCTGTATCAGGCGCAAGAACGCAACTCGCCGTGGTTGTCTCGCGCGAGCCGACTGGTGTGTCTGGGCACCCCGCACACCGGAGCGCCGCTGGAACGCCGCGTCGCCCAGCTCGCCCGGCTGCTGAGCAAGTCCTCCCTGACCGCTCCCCTTGCCCGCCTGCTCGCGATCCGCAGCGACGGCATCCAAGACCTCGCCCACGGCTACGTCCACCGCACGCAATGGGCGACCGGTGCCAAATCCCCACCGACGCGGCAGCCGGACGACGACACGAGGATCCGTCGGCTGTTCGTATCCGCGACACTGTCCCGGGCCGAAGGAAGCAGCTGGGGCCGCGTCGTCGGCGATCTCCTCGTGTCCCCGGTCACCGACGACGACCTGGCCGAAGCCGCCGACACGGCCTGGCTCGGCGGCCTGCACCACTTCAGCCTGCTCCACGACGACACCGTCTACATGACACTGCTCGACTGGCTACGCACAACAGCGGAGACGGGCGCCGATCCGGCGCGACCTGACCGCGGCGGACCGGGCGAAGATCCGAGCGCGAACGGAGTCGGTTCGCCTGGCATCACAACAGCACCGGTCCTCGGGTGATCGAGGCGTGACGACCGCCCACACGATCTTCCCGCCCGACCAGCGGCGGCTGCTGCCCAACATTGCGCGGCGGCGGCCACGATCCGCAGCCCGAGGCCCGGATCACGGGCGTCGGCCCGGTCGAGCAGCACTGCGAGTCCGTCGTTGTCATCGGCCACGGCCACCAACAGCAGCCGCCACGCGCAGCTCGAGCCGCAAGCTCGGGTCCCGACGACGGGTGCTCGATGACGTTGCGCACCAGCTCCCCCGCCGCGCGAGCGGAGCTAACCTGGGTCCATCAGTTGAATTCCCAGCCTGCATGCATGGTTCCCGTCGCGCGAAGGTGGGCTACTCATGGGAACGTCCTCCGGTTCACACCAGGCGGTGAGCACCGCACTGGCTCGGGTCCAGCGGCCCGAAGTGATCGTGATCGATCTATCCGAGCTGCAGTTCCTGGCGGCGGCAGGCACGCGGACCTTGCACGCCGCGATCGATCACGCCGTCAGCCGCGTGCAGGCGCTGAGCATCGACGACCGTGTCGAGTTCGTGCGGTGCGGCCGCAGTGCGAACTCTGGCATTGCTTACAGGCGTACTCCACGAGCCGGCGCAAGCGTCCGGTTCAGTAAACGTCGACCGCCGACGCAAACCCGAAGTTCGGCCGACTGCTGCTCCTCGGCAGCAACACCGACAGCGACCTCGTGGTCCATCTCGGAACCGTCTCTCGACTTGAACATCGAATTAAGCCATTCGGAAGAACTAGACCGCAAGGGGCATGTCGTCCGGCGGCTCGGGTAGCCGTCGGCGATCGACGCCCGAGGAAGGTGCCCCATGCCGGACCGGATCGAAATCAGCCATCGCAGCAACCCATCCCGTGTTCGCGATGCGGCCAGCATGCACTGCATGTCAGGCGGATCGTGTCCAGCACCGGAGACTTGCTGGGAAAACCATGATCTGCACGGCTTGTCGCCCGCAGCACTCAGCCGCTGCGAGCTGGCGAGCCGCCTGACATCCTCAGGTGTGCTCACTCGACGTTGCGGTTCGCCAAGGATCGAAGACGGGCGGAGTTTCGACCGTCGCTCTTGGACGGTCGCGCGACCTTTCGTCGACGTGCCCAGGCCCAGTGTCGGTCTGGTGCGGCTTTCCCTGGTGTCCGCGATCTCCTAAAGCGTCTCGGCACTTGTCCGGGCACGCGGCGCTATTTCCGACAACTTGAGCTGATCGCTGTAACTCTCACCTTGGCCGAAGGCATGACGGTGCGGGTCACGCCTGCGACCCGTACCGTTCGCACTGCCGTCAGGTCAGCTTGTTCTTGGCCGACTTGGCCTTCCCCTTCGCAGTGCCCTTGGCGTCTTGCAGCGGGGCGTAGGTGCCGTAGAGCGCCGGGTCGGGCTTGGGTGCGGTACCGGGGCCGCCGAGCGGTTCGGGCTCCATGAGGTACTCGACGCCGGCGTCGGTGGTCCGGCTGGCGCCCTTGGCGCCGTCGGGGCCGTCGGACAGGTGCCAGATCGTGTGGTTGTGGGTCTGGTTCTCTTCGTCGAGCAGGGCGTTGGGCGCGATGGTTTCTTCGAGCCCGTCGGCCTTCAGCTCCTCGATTGCAGCTAGTGCTTTTGGTGCACTGTGTTGCGGGCGAGGTTGAACTGCAGCATCGCCTTCACGCCTGCATCTTCGGTCATGTTGTAGAGCCGCGCGGTCTGCAGACGGCCCTGCGCCTCCGCCGCGACGTTGGCGCGAAGGTCGGCGAGCAGGTTGCCGGAGGCGACGATGTACTTGCCGTTCCACGGGGTGCCGTTGCTGTCGGCCGGCAGCGCCCCACCACCGGCGACGATGGCCTGCTGCACGTCCATCACACCGACCATCGCGGCCATCACGGGATCTTTGACCGCGTCGGCCGTGACGGTCGCCGGAGCGCCTTCGAGCAGCTGGGCGACCATGGTGGCGAGCATTTCGACGTGCCCGATCTCCTCGGTCGCGGTGTCCATGATGAGGTCCTTGCACTTGCCTTCGATGCGGCAGTTCCAGCCCTGGAAAAGGTACTGCATCGTCACGCTCATCTCGCCGAACCCGCCGCCGATCAGCTCCTGCAACTTGTGGGCGTTGACGGCGTCGGGCTTTTCGGGCTTGGCTTCGAACTGAAGCAGCTTGGTGTGACGGAACACGGGGATCCTTCGGTCAGGTCGTGGCTTCGAGGGAAGCGAAACCACGACGTTCCCGGTTAGCGGACCGTTAACCGCGCTGGTCGGTCTTGCCTGCGAGCTCGCGCTACCTCTCGGACGCGGGCGCCTCACCATTGAAATGCCCAACGCCAGCTTGATGACGTCGCCGACGTAATACGCGGTCTCGGCGCCGACCTTGGCGATCGGTGACGGAGAGAACCGCTCCGGGCGATCACGTGACGACCAGTGTCATGGCGAACACGGCATCGGCCGCCGGCGCCCGCCGGACAACCGCCGCGCCGACATCCGCACGTGCAAAGCGCCCGGGCACGGTAACCCACGAGCGTGTGTCCGGTGTTCCGTTGCCGTTTCTCTTGCTGATCTTCGTCGGAGCCGGGGCCGCGATCTGGATAGCCGGGATCTTCTTGTCGAACCAGACCGATGTGCTGTCCACGCGGCTGCACCTGGGGTCGGCGCTGGGCAGGCTGATCCTGCTGGCGGTGGCCACGAACCCGCCGGAGATCGCGATCGTGGCCTCGGCGTCGCTGTCGGGCAACGTCGGAGTCGCGGTCGGCAACATCCTGGGCGGTATCGCCCTCAAACCGTCGTCCTGGTCGTGCTGGACGTCGCCGGCGTGCGCGGTGACTGGCCGCTGACCTACCGCGCCGCCTCACTGGTCTTCGTCCTCGAAGCACTCCTGGCGGTCGCCGTGCTGGCGGTCGTCATCGCCGGTACCCAACTGCCCGTGAACCTCATCGCGTTCCGGCTGACGCCGGGCCAGGTGCTGATCGCCGGGCTCTGGGTCGCCGGGCTGTTCCTGCTGCGCCGCGCCGGACGGTCACTGCCGTGGCAGGAGTCCGGGCAGGCACCCGACGGACAGGACCGCCCACGCGGGCACAAGCGCGGCCACACCGAGCAGCAGGCCACCGCGAAAGGCACGAGCACCACCAAAGCGGCGTCGATCTTCGCCGCCGCGGCCCTGGTCATCCTGGTCGCCGGGGTCTTCCTGGAACGCAGCGGGGATGCCATCGCCGACCACATCGGTCTGTCGGGCGTGTTGTTCGGCGCCACGGTGCTGGCCGCTGTGACGTCCTTGCCGGAGATTTCCACCGGCCCGGCCTCGGTCAAGCACGGCGACTACCAGCACGCGGTCAGTGACATCTTCCTGCCGGCGCTGTTCCCGGCCGCCACGCTGCTGTCCGGCAAGGCCGTGCTGCCCCAGGCGCAGAACACCGACATCTATCTCACCGCTCTGGCCGCGCTCCTGACCCTCGTCTACGCCGCCGGCTTCTCTTCCGCCCCCGACGGCGGCGCGCCCGGATGGGTCTGGATTCGCTCGTCGTCTTGATCTTGTACGTGCTCGGGCCGGCCGGGCTGTTCGCCATCGCCACCTGACGGCCTCGTACCTCCACCGGGGCGAACCGCAGATGCTTCTGAGGCGCCCGTTGACGGGCTACCCCATTCCGGCCGGACACGCGTGCCAGTTTATGCCGGTAACGCCCGGGTAGCCCGCCGCTCTACGAAGCCGAGTGCAACGGAAGTGCCCTTCCCGTAAGGAGATCGAGATGACACAGGGATCCGGCGGCCAGTCACCGCCACCGACGACGGAAATCGCCAAGGACGAAGCCCACGAGGTGGCCACCACGGCCGCCGACCGTGGTGGCCACCTCGCGCAAACCGCCGCGCAGGAAGGGAAGCACGTCGCGCAGCACGCCCAGCAGGATGCGCGCGACCTGCTCCGCGAAGGCCGCGAACAGCTCCAGTCCCAGGCGCGGGACGACCAGCGGAAGGCGGCCGAAAGTCTCCACCAGCTGGCGGCCGAGCTGGATCGGATGGCCGAGCAGACCGACTCCCCCGGCGTCGCCGCCGACGTCGCGCGGCAGGTCTCGGGCCGGACGCGGTCGGTCGCGGACTGGCTGGAGCACCGCGAACCAGGCGACCTGCTCGACGAGGTGCGCCGCTTCGCCCGCCGCCGTCCCGGGACGTTCCTAGTGGGCGCGGCGGTCGCCGGTGCCATCGTCGGCCGGTTCGCGCGCGGTGTCGTCGCCCAGCAGCAGGAGACCTCCGGTCACGCGCCGGACAGCCGCGCGGCCGCGGCCACCCGCCGCCGCACCCCGGACCTGCCGGAATTCCGCCGGTGCCCCCGGCACCCGGCCCGGACGCCGCCGGTCGCCCCGGGCGGGTACTCGGCGCCTCAGCCGGGCGGTCCGGTCGGTCCCGACGGTCTCATCGCGCCGAGGCCCGGTGAGTTCGACGCGCCGCCGATCACCCCCGCCGGTTTCACCGCGCCTCAGCCGGGCGGGTACCCGGCGCCGGAACCCCTGCCGCAGCCCAGCCGGCACACAGCGCCCGGGCAGGTGCCGTGATGACCCAGCCACCCGGCCCCGCCCCGCAGGCGAGCTCGCCCGCCGACGTCGCCGACACCTCGGTCGGCGAGCTGCTGTCGAACGTCATGCGGATCTCCACGTTGGTGCGCCAGGAGGTCGAGCTGGCCAAGGCCGAAGCGAGCAAGGCCGCCAAAAGCGCCGGCATGTTCGGCGGCGCCGGGTTCGCCGCCTACATGGTGCTGCTGTTCCTATCGGTCGCGCTGTGGCAGGGCTTCGAGAACATCATGGACGGATGCTGGACCGCGCTCATCGTCGCCGCGGGGTGGGCGATCGCGGGCGCGGTGCTGTACGCGACCGGGCGCAGCGAGTTCCGCCGGATCGGCCGGGTGCGTTCGGCGTTCGGCACCGCCAAGGAGCGCGTAATGGGTACCGCGGACCACCACGTGTCGGCCGCCGGCGACAAGGTCGGCTCGGTCGCGACGACGGCGCAGGACAAGGTGAATTCGGCGGCGGACGCGGTGTCCGACGCCCCCAGCAGATCCGCAGCGGCGCCCGGGGCAACCCTCTGGCGGCCGGCCTGATCGCCTTCGGCGCCGGCTGGCTGGTGTCGTCCTTGCTCCCGGCGAGCGAGCCGGAGCGCGAGCTGGCGGGCCAGGCGACGGATCTGGCCCGCGAGCAGCTGGCCCCGGTCGCCCAGCACGCGACGGAGGAACTGAAGGACAACCTGCGCGCGCCGACGCAGCACACGGTCGAATCGGTGAAGTCCGAAGCTGCCGGCAGCGCGTCGACGGTGCAGGAGGAAGCCCGCTCGGCGACCGGTGATGTCACCGACCGCGCCCAGGAAGCGCAGCAGAACGTGCGGTCGTCGTGAGACCCGCGTACGGCGCGCCCAGTGGCGGGCGCGCCGTACCCGGCCATCCGCCGCCGAACCGCACGAGGCAAACGCTGCCGGAGCAGCCTGAAAGTGACCGAAGATCGCCGGTCCTCGGTGGTTGACCGGCGACCGGCTGGGTAGCCGGGACCCCATGGACGCCGCACACGAAGCTCAGATCAAGCCCGCCCACCGGGCGCTGCGAGCCGTCGAAGACGCTCGGGCCCTCGACCGTCCCGCTGCCGGAATCGCCCGGCTGGTGCGGCGCCCGGCCGGCAGTGCCCTCGGGCGGCTGCTGCGTGGACGTCCACTCGGTCATCCGCTGCACCCGCTTGCCGTCACGGTCCCGATCGGCGCCTGGCTGTGCTCCGCAGCGTTCGACCTGGTTCCCGGACAGCAGGACACAGCACGCCGGCTGGTCGCGGCCGGATTGCTGGCCACGCCGCCCGCGATAGCGCTCGGCTGGGCCGAGTACGCCGACCTCGATGCCCGGCAACGGCGCGTCGGTCTGGTGCACGCGGGCTGCAACGCGGCGGCGACCACGCTGTTCGGCGCGTCCTACCTCGCTCGCACCCGCGGCCGAGTCGCCGGAGGCAGGCTACTGGGTGCCCTCGGCCTCGCCGTGGCAAGCGCCGGCGGCGCGTGGGGCGGCCACCTGGCTTACGCGCAAGGGGCCGGAGTCTTCCGCTGGCAACAGCCGTCCGAGGATGCCGACCCCGCGGAGCTGGCCGGGGACGCCCCGACGGCGCCCAGAAATCCCGCCTGACACGTAACCGGGACGTCGGCGCGCTGTCGAGCCCGACCGCCAACGTGCCTGGTGGCGCGCCGAACCGTCGGCGGCGAGGAGCGCGTCGATCACCAGGGCGTTGACGTCGGCGACGAGCCGAGGCAGGTTTTCGGCGGCTACCTTGAGCAGGCCGTCACGCAGCGAACCGTACCCCGCCAGGTCGAGGTCGACAGACGCCGTCACCAGTGCGCTTTTCGGCCCTCTTGGTCAGCCCGAGCACGACACCGTTGCCGACGTCGACTCGGTCTCCCCACCAGCCTTGCCAGGGGGATTGAGGGCGGGCACGCGTATCGACGGCACCTGCGGCCCGCGCAACGGACGCTGGTCGACCGGAGCGGATCCGACCAGGGCGAGCGTTTCACCTATCGCCAACGTAGACATGAGCTCTGCCCGACCGCTTCCGGGTCTTCCAGAACCCACCAGCGTCACGCCGCGCGTGATCTGTTCAGAGACGTCTTGGCCGCCGGAGGGAGGTCGCGGAGTGGGCCTTCACAACTTCCGCGGCCGTCCGCCTCCGGCTCCCGGGCCGGGCCGACCGGCCGCCCATGTCTCGATCTCGGACTTGCGTTCCCGCGCCCACCCCGGGGTGCGGCCGATGATGACGTCAGGCTCCGGGAAGGGGTGAGTGTCGGCGTAGCGGTTGCGCCAGTTGGCGACCGCGCGGTGGGTGATGCCGAACCAGCCGGCGATTTCGACCATGTCGGCGTAGCGGTAAGTCGTGTCCGGGTCCGCCGGAGGACCGTCGGTGATCTTGCGCTGGCCGTCGCCCACCCGGCGAACCTAGCAGGGATTCCGGGCGTGACCTGGGCATTTATCGCGGC
This sequence comes from Amycolatopsis sp. NPDC004378, assembly GCF_053602455.1. Lineage (NCBI taxonomy): Bacteria > Bacillati > Actinomycetota > Actinomycetes > Pseudonocardiales > Pseudonocardiaceae > Amycolatopsis > Amycolatopsis sp. NPDC004378. The sequence goes on along the minus strand of NZ_JBSGDR010000010.1, from coordinate 235,939 downwards.
GTGTTCTCCAGGTCCAGCGCCGCCAGCACGCCCCGCAAGGCGTGGACCTCCCGCTGGAACTGCACCTTCTGCTGGGTAGCTGCGGCTGACCAGTCCGGTTCGGCGAGCGGGTCGCCGACGTAGAGAACGACGTTCGGGCCAAGCTGCCAGATCACGCTGTTGACCGCGGCGGCGGCGACCGCCAGCTCGTCGACGTCGGCGCCGTACCAAGTCAACGCCGCCGGGTCCAGGCCACAATTGCGGATCACCTGCGCTGCCGCACGGAAGAGCCCGCCGGTGCCGACCGTGTCGTCGACGAAGACCTGACCCGGCTTGACGTCACCGAGCATGACCGAGGTCAGAGCGAGGGCGACGTCTCCCGGGGTGTACATCTGGGCGTCGACCTTCGTGGCCGCCTGGGATCGCAGCGCGCCGAGGACCGGCCCGAGCAGGTCGGCGTCGAACCGGCGGTCGCCACCGGTCAGCTCGAGTTGTCCTGCAGCGAGGGCGGCGTCGGCGGTGCGTTTGATGCGGCCGGCCAGCTGCTCACCCTCCCCGTGGAGCCAGCCCACGATGGGCGCGGCCATGCGCAGGACGTCCGGTCGCTGCACCAGCACCGCCCGCCACACCCACCGGGCCAACCCGAGGAACTCGGCTGGCGACCGGCCTCGGACCCAGTCCGCGACGTCGGCTTTCCGGCGTGTCGCCAGGCCGGTGAGCGCCAGTGTGGCGACGACACCCAGCGGCACTTCCGGCCGGTCGGGGCCGCCGCCCTTGTGCCATGCCTGGGCTACCTCGACGGCGATCTTCAGGGCGTGGCACTCGGCGTTGATCGGGTTTCCTGGTCCGGCCGTGCCGGCTCGGTGGTTCATCGCGCCCTCCAAAGAATCCTTGTTGACTTAGTACTCGCAGTTTGCCTACTGTAGATCACGAATACTAAGTACACAAGGTTTTTGATGGAGGCTGCGATGACACCGAATCCCGATCCAGCACAATGGCGGCCACCCGCGCCGCGGGAGCTGCCTGCTCTGCGCGAGCATCTCGCCGACTATCTGCAAACCGAGTACGCCTACCTGTTCACCGCGGAAGCGCTGCGACAGGGACGCGGCACCCTCCGGCCAAACGCTGACCCGGAAGTTGGTCCGTGCTCCTGCTGACCGATGAGCAGCAGCGGCTCTGCGACGCGCAGCTGTTCTACGTGACCGCCGACATCACGAAGCTCGTCCGCCAAGCGGCGCCGAGCCTGCAGGACAAGTGGGAGATCCAGCCGCACGACCTGCCCGCACCGACCGGCTTCATGCTGTTCGCCGAGCCGATGGCCGAGTACATCCGAGAAACGGACGGCAAGCGGATCGACATCGTCGGCGTGTCATGGGGCGGCACCGAACTGCTGACCAGCGAGACCGGCGGACTGTGGTTGAGCTTCTGGAGTGTCACGGACTTCGCAGCGACCAAGAGGCTGGCCCGCGAAGCCGGCGCCACCGAGCGCGAAGCTGAGCTCTTGGCCCGACGTCAACACGCCGAACTGACGTGGGACAACGAAATCTACATGCCGTGGGGCGCGACCGCGCCGACAATCGACAAGTCTCTGCCACGCATCCGATCGATCGACCCGAGCAAGATCGCGGCCGCCGAAACGACGATCACCTGGCTGCAAACCGTCCATGCGGGTTGGATCTTCTGCAATCCCAACACGTTGACGGACACTACGGAAGAACACCTGCGCCGCACTCAGCGCGTTCGGGCTGAACATGCAGGGCACGCGACGTCACCGGTGCGGGTCGTGTCGGTGCGGCATCGGACGTCCTCGAAGCCCGCGCGACGGGGTGAACCGTCGGGTCGGACCGTGAGTGTGCGGTTCCCGGTCGCTCCGTTCTTCCGGCGGCAGGCTTACGGGCCCGGTCGGCAGCTTCGGAAACTCACGCCCGTCGCCGGGCATTGGCGCGGACCCGCCGACGCGCCGGTTCAGATCTCCAAGAAGGTGAACCTCGTGGACACTCCGCTCGACCGCCCTCGCGATTGAAGAGGAAGTCCACATGGGTACCGGCCCGGCCTGCAAGACTGCCTAATCCCCAACCTCACGACCGACACCGGCTTCCCGGACTTCAACCGGGGCTCTACACGGAAGCGACGTGGGACCATTCGTCACGTCGCTGGCGAATCACCGAACGCTGACCGCCAAATTCCCTCAATGTGCAGATCGGCGCGCGCGACGGTCACGAAGCTCTCGATCGTGTTCTGGAGTCTCTGGCGGGCAGCCTCGTCGTCACCACGGTAATCTTCCTGCACGGTGCCGCCAAATCCTGGACGGCTGGCGTCCTGGATCATCCGGACCGTGTCCACAAAAGATCGCGCTGCGGCAAGCAGTCTTTCGAGGACGGCGTTGAGGTTGTCGCCTCCGAAGAACGTGGCCTGAACGACAGCGTCCTCCAGCGCGTCGAACGCCGGCTGCGGATCGACCGGTGCCCGGTCGCGCCAGACCGGGATGCGGTGCAGCCGATAAGCGGCGAGGGTGACCGCCGGGAACAGCTGTCCCTTCCGTTGCAGCACCAGGTAGTTCTCGGCACTGTCGTCCAAGTCGGCAGTCATGGCAAGTCGAAGCCCAGGTTCGTCGCGACGTCCTCGACGAAGTCCTGGCCGTCGATCCGCACGTCGCGGTCTTGCACGTCCCAGGCGGCGTCGTCGATCGCGTCGCCGCCGTCGCCGAGCGCTGTGGCGACCAGGTCGACCAAGCGCCGTGCCTCGTCCTGGTCCAGGTCGTAGCTTTGGGCCGCGCAGGTGGCGGCGTTGTCGAGATCGTCCTCGGTGTACTCGTCCATGTTTGCCTCCTGCCGGCGAACCATCGATGCGACGAAGACAGGGCTGCGGTCCAGGCCCGCTGATTCAGGGCCGTCCGGGGTGTGAGAGGACCAGCCGGACTTCAGCACCGCGCCACGCACCGTCATCTGTCGGCGCGGCCGGGCGGTAGTGCCAGGCTGGGTGGTTCGAACTGGCCAGGGTCTGCCGGCATCGGCAGCGTTCGGTGCGCCACCAACCGGGGTGGATCTTCAGGCGCGTCTGCCCGGTACCCGGCGTGGACTGGACGCGGCGGATGATCTCGCCGAGGGTCCCGGCCCGGATGAGCAGGTGGCCGTGGGCCTCGCCGTGATGGGTGACCCATTCGACAGCCCTGGGTGTCGGCGTGACTTCTCGCATGTGGCCTCACCGCCTCATTCGGTGAAGACACGTCGCAGCCGGCGAGACGGAATTCAGTCGTGCTCGAGCCTCTCGATGTCAGTGCGTTGCTCGAGATCGAGAGTGGTCATCCAGGTGTCGAAGTCCTGCAGCCTTGCGAGACAGTCGTCGCGTGCGGGTTCGATTCGCGCGTGCTGGCCCCTGAGTAGGTCGAGCGCCAGTCCGTCCCCGTCGATTCGAGCGCCTGCGACGTGAAGCGCTCGGCGGCGCACGACGGCAGGGTCAAAGGCCGGCAGCCCGTCGTGCGAGGCCGCAGGCGCGACGAGCGGGCGGATCCAGATGACTGCCGAGTCGTCACGGTCACGACGGGCATGCCGCGCGAGTGCAGCGCGAAAGACCTCGGCTCCGCCCTCGAACACGACCAATTCAGCTCCCGGCAGGTCGTCATCGACGGTTCGGCCGCTGCCGAGAAGCAACTCGCGAAGCCTGTTCCAGAACCGGTCATCGGTCAGGTGCTTCATGTCGTGACGACCTCCTCGATCGGTTTTCCGGCGATGCTGGTGACACCCTTGCCGTGCAGGAGCGCCGTGATCTCGTCGCGTTGCGCGGCGTTCTTGCACAGGATGCGGCTGGGGCCTTCGGCGCCGAGCAGGTCGATGCCGTCGGCGAACATGACCTCGTTGGCGGCGTTGCCGAACTTCGCGATTTTGAACGGATTCCGAGTCAGCGGCGCTTTGGCGTACTCGCCGGCCTTGGCCGGGTTGACCACGCCGAAGGTGTCGGCGTTGGCGCCGTAGTAGTCGGCGCGAGCCAGGAGCCGCTCCGGCTGATCCCAGATCAGGGTGGCCGAGCCCTTGAGCGAGGAACTCGGCCGCATCCGCAGGAATACCGAGCTCGCTCCGCCGGTGAGCTTGTCCGCGTCCTCGCTTTTCCCGATTCCGGTGCCGGTGCCCATCGTCGCGCGACGCTCGGTGGAAGCCAGGACGCCGGTAGCGAGCATCGCCTTCAGTCCGGCGAAGGACGTCGAATGGGCCAGTGACCGGCCGGAGGTCGCGGCTTTGAGCTTGTCTGTGGCGTTGCCGATGTCGAAGCGCGTCCACGAGAGCCAGCCGGCCGAGCGCCGTGGCGCCGGGTCGTAGCCAGGGCTCGACGCGAGCGCGAACCCGTCGGCGAAGCCGGTCACCTTGGCGACCGCGTCGCGCAGCACCTGCACCTTCGCCGGCAACGCGCGGGTGTGCGCCTCGAGCTGGATGTCCTTGGCGAACTTCGCCAGTTGCGCGTCGCTCATGCCGACCGCCTGGTGGGCGCGTTCGTGGAAGATCTCCTGCCGGACCATCTCCTCGAGGTGATCCCCGGTGACCTGCGCGGCCGCAACCTCGGCATGCGCGCCCAGGCTTTGCGCCGTGACATTGGCGGCGAGGTAGCTGTACTCCCCCTCATCACGGGTCATCGGCCGGTTCGCGAGATTCAGCTGACCGAGCCGACGGACGACGTCGGGCCCGTGCCCCTCCCCTGCGGGCGCGATGATCTCGAGCCGGCCGCGCAGGCTGTACTCGCTCTTCGCCGGGTCGTTGACGCCGTAGGGCCGATACACCGCCTGGTAACCCTCGCCGAGGTCGATCGCGTACTCCTTGCCCAGCACGCCGGTCGTGCGGCCGCCGTCCCAGCTGGCCTGCCCGGTGTCGGCGTCCAGTGTCGGCTTGATCCGGGTCGCATCGCGCAGCACCGCGACCGCAGCGCCACCGAACGCCTCCGGCGGTAGCGCCGGGACCATGACGGTGACCACTGCGGTGCCCTCGTGCAGGAACGGCGTGACGTGGTCCACCGGCATGCCGGAGGAGACGGCGTGCTGGACGGCCTGGAACTGGGCCACGTAGTGGTCGAGCATCGCCTGCTCGACAGGCGAGGCGTCACCGAGGCCCTCCGCGAGCCCGCCGATGGCGGTCTCCGCGGCGTCGATCTTCGCCGCGGTCGTTCCCGGGGTCGCGCCGCCGGCGGTGAGGGTGCCGTTGGCGATGTGGTGGTTGACGCTCTTGGCCGCGGTGATGATCTTCTCGGCGACGCTGTGCTGCTCGTCGATCGGCAGCCGGCCGGTGACCTGCTGCTCGACCTGCGCCGGGACCATCTCCGGGCTGATGTTCAGCGCGTCCAGGAGCTTGGCCTCGGCGTCCTCGTCGACGCGGGCGTGCAGCACGGTGCGGGGACCGTGGTCGCCGGCGTAGCTGACCAGCGTGGCGGTCGAGGCGAGCAGGTCGGCGCCGCCGACGAGGACGGGTTCGCCGTAGGCGTGCCCGACGTCCGGGGTCAGCGGGATCGGCGTCACCGGGAGCTGGCCCGGTTCGAGCGGCACTGGCTCGTCGACGACCGGCGGTGGCAGTTCGCCGACGTCAGGATCAGTCTGAATCGGCTCGTCGCCCTCGTCCGGTTGGTCGCTGCCGGCGGGCGCGAGGGCGTACGGGGTGTGCGCGGTCTTGGCGTTGGTGCCCATCAGCCTTTGCCGAGGTGCTGCAGGGCCGCTGCGGAGGCGATCTTCAGGTCGCCGGTGAAGAACTCGACGAAGTCGCGCCGCAGGTTGTTCTTCCGCTCGACAGCATGGTCGAGGAAGGCCTCGGCGATCTGCTTGGTGGTGACGGCGGACTCGGCGATGCCATGGGTCTTCGCCGCGCGCGCCCGCATCGGCGCGACCCAGGTCAGGTTCTGCGCGGCGCCGGCGTGGGCGACGGTGTGCAGGGTGGCGCGCCATTCGGCGTCAGGGACGGCTTCCAGCCGGCGGATGACCGAGTGCGCCGCGGCCGGGTTCACCTGCACGCCCTTGCCCAGCTGGCCGGCGAGGTGGGCGTCGTAGACCTGGTGGTAGACGGCTGTGGTGCTGGGACGATAGCCGAGCTTCAGCTTGTCGTGGCCGAAGTTCTTGAAGGCCTGGCCCTGGTCGATGGGGACAAGGCCACCGGTGCCGGTGCGCAGGACGTTGTCGTGGTGGGCATCGTGGTTGCCCAGCGCCCAGCTCGTGACGTGCAGCCGGACGATCTCGTCGACGTCGGCCTGCGACCAGCTCGACGCGCTGCCCGAGATCGGCTTCGCGCCGGCCAGCAGGGGCTGGACGCTGACGGGGTGGCCGTCGACCTTCGTGGCGTAGACCGGGACGACGGGAAGCCCGGCTCGCGCGGCGAGACGCGAGGCGGCAGCCTCGGTGTGGGTGATGGCGCCGGCGTGCGGCTTGCCTTCGCGTTTCGCGATCCAGGTGCTGCCGTCGGGACCGGTGTGGAGGGTCTTGGGATGCGTGCCACCGAGGTTCGCCGGCGTTCCCGGCCCAAAGTCCCACGCCGCGACCGCAGCGGCGTCCATCGGCTTCGGGACGGCAGCGTGGGCGGCCTGGGCCTGCTGCAGCGCGGCGACCAGTTGGGCGTGCTGCATCCCGAACCGGCTGCTCAGCTTCGCGCTCGGCGTCGCTTCCGCGGGCTTGGGAGCTGGCGCGTCTAGGGGCTCGGCCGCCGGTTTCGGTGCCGGCAGCTCGTTCTTGACCGCGGTGACGACCGCGCTCGAGTTGTTCAGGTGGGCCTGCAGCAGCTTGCCGAGCTGGGACTTGGTCGCTACGGCGGCTTGCGCCGCGGTCGTGACGCCCGTGTCGCTGAAGAACTTCCGCAAAGCGCCGACCTTCAGCTCGTCGGCCCACGCGAGCACCTTCGCGTGGCCGGCGTGCATTACCGCTTGGTTCAGCGGAGCCGCGGTGAACGTGTCCCATGACGCGGCAGCCGTGTGAACCTCGGCGATCGCCCGCAGCTCCTGCACCAGCGCTCCGGCGTTCGACGCATCGACCGGACCGGCTTCGAGCGCGGCGCTGACGTTCGCGGCGCAGGTGGCGGAATTGGTCAGCAACGCTGTTCGTGCGGCGACGGTGTCGGCGATGTCCTGGCGCTCGACCGCCGACGTAGACGCGCGCATCAGCTGCAGGACTTGATGTGCATCGAGCGTCTGCAGCTGAGCGTCGGTAATTTGTCCATGGTGTTTGGCTTCTGCCACGGCACTGCTGAGCTGGGTGACGGTGACGGCGCCGAGCAGTCCGTCGACGTGGTGGCGGGCCGCCGCAGTGGCGGTGCCGTAGTCGACACCCGTCTCGAAGCTTTGTGCAGTGGCGATCCGGTTTTCCAGGCGCAGCAGCTGGGCGATCTGCTCGGGTTTCGCGTCGGTGCCGAAGTGGGCGACCACGGTCGCGGCGGTGTCGAAGTCGTACTGGACTTCGGCGAGGTCAGCTTCGGTCGCCGGCCAGCTGTCGAACCCCTCCGGCAGCGTTGATGACGCTGCGGCGAGGTCCCACTGGCTAAGTGCCTTGCCGTTGATCTCCGCTCCGGCGCACAAGGCGTCGTGGCGGGCCTGCGCGAGGGCTTGGATCTTCTTCTTGGCCTCGGCGTCGGCCGGGATGGACGGGTCAAGCCACACCGCGAGCGGGTGGGGCGCGTGCCCGGTGAACCCGACCAGCTCCGGGTTCTCGAACCCGGACGCAGCCGCGGCCGCCTCAAGATCCTCGGGCGTCAGGCCGGCCAGGTACTCGGCGGTGAGCGCCTGCAGCTGCTGCTGGTACGGGCCCGCCGCGGTGTCGGAGAGCTGACTCTCCGCGGCGAGCGCGGAGGCGACGGCGGCGGAGAACACGCCGTAGCTCTCAACTGGGTCGTCCGGCAGGTCGATCGCGGGTGGGCCGAGCGGGTCGTCCGGGTCGATGCCGCCGGCCACGATGCCCGCCACGAACTTGAGGTTCTCCTCGGCAGCGTTCGCCGGCTCCACGGCGTAGGCGCACACCGCGGCGAGGTGCTGCAGGATCGCGTCATCTGCCGACGCCGGCGCCTCGTCCGACGGACCGGTGGGTGCAACCGTGTAGGGGGCGTGGCCGGCTTTCGCGTTCGTTCCCATGCCCGCCGCCGGTCAGCGTGCCGATCCGAGAACGTCGTCCAGCTGCGCCCGAACCACGTCTGCGAGCGCGGTGTCCAGAAGCGGTTCCACTCGCACTGCCGGCGCGATCGGCGTCTCGGCCCACCCGGCGATCCGCTCCGCGACCCCGGCGGCGCCTGCGCCGACCAGCCGTTCCCGCCAGGTCCGGCCCGCGGCGGGCTCTCGCGGGACCCATTCAACGAACACCTCCGCCACGTCGAGGCCGAGGACGCCGACCGGGGTGCTCGCCACACCGTGCTGCGATGACCAGCCCAGCAGGACCCAGATGTGCCGCGCCATCACGCAGCCGTCCTGGTGGTGACGGTGCCGTGGGGCAGCAGGGACGCCATGAACCGGACGGAGCGGGCGAAGGCGTCGGGAATGCGGGCATGGACGTCGTGGCGGCCGGTCTCGGTAATCACGGCGCCGTGCAGCGCGTACTGCGCCGGGTTCTGACTGACCACGACGAGCCGGTCACCGAACAGCTCGAGCGCGGTATCGACGCGGTCGCGGCGGGACAGTCCGGTCAGGACCACGACGACGTCTGTGGGAAGGTTTTCAGCCAGCCAGGACAGGCCGGGAAGCACCCAGGTTTGCCAGTTGCTGTTCTCGCGCACGGTCTGGACGTTGACCGCGATCGCCGCCGTTCCGGTCTGGGCGATCCAATCCGTCTGACGGCGCAGGTCTTCCAGGCGGTACCAGTAGAGGTTCGGGACGGTCGGAACGCCGGCCGCGGCGAACTCGGCGGCGATGATCAGCGAGCGGCGCATGTTGATCAGGTGCTCGGCTCGGGGCCAGTTTCCGTAGATCGAGTAGTTCGGCGCCAGCACCAGGCCGAATCGCAGGTCGGCGATCCGGCCGATGAGGTCGTCCCGGTTTCGGGCGGTCCAGAACGCTTCGACGAGCGGGTCTTCTCCGTATCCGCTCAGGACGGTCAGAGTGGTGTCCGGGACCTCGAGGACCTGGGCCGCGGTCCGGCCATCGGTCCAACGCGGGTACAGCGTGTGCGTCCGAGGAGAAAACACCCGTCGCAGACCGACCGCGTACGCCGGCCACTTCACGACCTCGTCGAGGCCGGCCGCGCCGGATCCGTCCACCTGCGGGATGAAGGCCGGGATCAACGCCGGAAGCGGCGTGCCGACGGCGAGGTCGTCGAACTCGAGCGTGCCGCCGACGTCACGCATCCAGGCGTCGATGTCGGTGCGCGAGCCGCAGCGGATCGGGCACGCCCGGCAGTCCGAGCGGGCGCAGCCGCAGTACGCGCAGTCGGAGTTGCAGCCGGAGCACAACGGCGCGATCGCGACCGCCGGATCCGCGTCCGCATACCAGGGGCAGTTCCTGCAATCGCAGCGCGCAGCCGGAGCGGTGGGCATGCCGAGGAACGTGCTCATGCTGCTGCTCCTTTGTGGATGACGTCGAGCAGCTGATCCAGCAGCAGCGCGACCGAGCCACGGTCGTGCTCACCCAGCTCGGCCCCTTGAACAAGCGCGAGAAGCAACTGGCGGAGGGCACCGATAGCGCGCTCCAGGAGCCGGGCGTCGACGCCGGTGACCTGCGTGTCGTTCTTCCCGCGGAGCTTGTCGGCGCGGGAAGCGTCGGCTTGCTCCTGGACTCGCTCGGCTTCGCCCAGCGCTTGCTCTGCGCTCAGCTCGTCGTCGGCAATCGCGGCGGCGAGTGCGGAGGGCAATAACCGAGTGCGCCCGGCCTCCTTCACCGCGGCCCAGATGTCGTGCGCGGCTTGCTCCCGGCCCCGGCGCAGCTCGATGAACCGGATGCGGGTGTGCAGGGACACCTTGGCTTCATCCATCTCCTCAGCGACGTCGCGGGGCATCTCGGCGAACGCCCGGACGAGTTCACGTGCCTTGCGCGGACTCAGCTGCAGACCGAGCCGGCTCAGGACCTCGGCCCACGGGGCAGCGGAGCGATTGTCGTTCCCACGGATACGCTCCATGGCGGCGAACCGGGCGATCGGGTCGTCGATCGCGTAGACATCAGCTGGGACCGCGTGGCCGCCGGCCAGGAGCTTGCCCAGCAGAACAGCACAGCGGTCGAGCACCAGCGCGGCCGCGAGCTCGCCGGGTCGCAGGTTTTCCCGGGCGAGGTTCTCGACCAGCTGCCAGATCCGGCGCTCCTCGTCCGACAGCGGCCCCGGACAGACCACCGCGGGCAGCGCGGCAAAGTGCGGGTTATCAGGCCGATTCACCGCACCCCACCGGCAGGCGCGCAGCCGCCGCTCCCCCGCGGCCAGCTTCATCGACGGGTGCGTACCGTCACCCTTGTCGATCTCCTCGACGAGCACCGGCTGCAGCACACCGACCGTCCCGATGGAGGAAATCAGGTCGGCGAGGTCCGCGGGCGTCGTGCTGTCGCCCGGCAACCGGCCCTGCAGCTCGGTGAACGGCGTCCCGTCACCACGAAGCGGCAACAGCGCGAACCGGCGCTGTCGCAGCCGTGGCGACAGCCCGAACTGCTCGACGACGCCGGTCACGACAGCCTGCCGAACACCGTGACCCAGCGCGGATCGCCCAGCAACGGCATCGCCACCGGGGACACCGGACCGTCGGCCCGAAGACGGGGCAACGTAGTGGCGATCATGTCCACGCGTCCCGCGGCGGTGCTCACCGCCGGCATGGCCTGAGCGTGGGCCCGCAGGTCGGCCAGCCGACGCTCGAGCACGTGCGGCTGGGCCCCGGAAAGGACGATCAGCAGCCGCGGGAACCGTGGGTAGCGCTGCCGCCACTGCAGCCGGCCGCCGGTGCCCGCGGGCGCGTGGTCGTGGTAGCGGACGTAGCCGACGAGCTTGCGGGCCAGCCGCGCCACCGGCATCGTGGCCCGGTCCAGTTCGATGAAGAGCGTTCGCTGAGACCGGCGTCCGGCCTCCTCGAGCACGTAGTGCAGGACCGCGTCGGAGATCACCACCCCGCGACGCGGTTCGCTTTGGAAGGGATGCGCGACCTCCGGCGTCCAGGACAGCGGACCGCATTCGTCACCTCGGCGCCGAGCGCACTCGACGAACGCGAGACCGGTTTCGACGACGTCGAGCGTGTGCTCCTGCAGCAGGTGCGCGACGACGGTGCCTGGCAGGCGGTAGGTTCGGGCGTCGATCTCGCCTGCCGCCTCCACCGCTTCGGCTCCTTCCGGTGTGACGTGCCAGGTGCGAGGGCGGTGCTCGCGCGTGATCCGGTCGGCCAACCCGGCACGTCGCAAGCCAGCGAGCTTTGCGCGGACGGAGACCGGCGACAGCGCAGGTGCCAGCAGCCGCCGGACTTGCTCCGTCGACACCAGCCGATGCCAGTACAGGATGGTCAGGGCATCACGTTGGAAGACATCGAGATCCACGAGTTCACTCCACGGTCGAGGTCAGGTCGATCGCGGCGCCGCTGCCGCGGGTCGGTGGACGGCCACGGCGGTACGGCGGCGTGGGGCGGGCAGACTGCACAGCGGCGAGGATCCGGTCGTCCAGGTCCTCCAGCTCGTCCAGGACTTCGCCGATCGGGCGGCGGGCGAGGTTGGCGTCGAGAGCTGCGTCGACCTGGTCGTTCCACTCGGGGTGGAAGTGCTCGGCGAACTCGTCGTCGACGTGCAGACCGCGGATCTTGAACGGCGTGGTGCGCTGACCGCCGAGGGTGACGGTGACGACGTGGTGGAACTGCTCCAGCTCGGTCACGGTCGCCGGCTGCACCAAGCCTCCGAACTCGCGAGCGACGGTCCTGGCGCCATCGATCGCCGCGGCAGAGGTCATCAGCAGCGACTGGTTCTGCAGCAACGCCCTGCGCGTCTCGGGAGCGAGCCGGTCGGGCATCTGGTTCATCGCGTGCAGCGCGACCTGGTACTTGCGCAGTTGCTCCAGGATCGCCGCGAGGTAGCCGCGGGACGCGCCGTCGACCGCGGCGAGCTCGTCGACGAACGCGTCGCACCTGCGCCGCTGCTCCACCGGCGTATCGGCGCGGGACCGGCCGGCCCGGAACAGGTCGTAGATCATGAACGATGTGATCAGCTTGTTCGTCTCGCCGCTGCCGGTGGTGCAGACGAACACGATTCGCCCGGTGTCCATCGCCCGCCGGACGTCGTAGGTCGTCACCGAGGATCCGAGGAACGCCGACAGCGTCGGGCTGGTCCGCAACCGGTTGATGATGTTCGTGACCACCGTCGTCGCATCCGGGGCGAGCTTCGGGAACGAATCGGTCCAATACCTGCGCACGCTCGGCTTCAGCACCGGGAGCACGGACTCGCGCCAGGTCTCGTCGTCCAACAGGGTCGGGATCTGGAAAATCGTCGGTGCGCAGTCCGCCGGCAGCCGCATCGCGAGGTAGCACAGCGCCTCGCAAGCCTTGGTGAGAATGGACTTCGCCCGCGGAGCCGCATCTCCCCAACCGAGCGCCGTGGCGAAGGATGTCACGACCGCGTCGACGCGGTCCTCGATGTCGGACTCGGTGAAGCCCTGCATACTCAGCGGGTTCCAGCCCGGTAAGCGCTTGCTCCGGCCGCGGACGTCGAGGTTCACCTCCCAGAGCCGGCCGCGCAGGGCCGGATTCGACAGGTACGGCTTGGCGCGTTTCCAGCCGTCGGCGTGCGGATCGAGGAACCAGACGCCACCGCCGAGCCGCCCCATCTCGATGGCTTGCACGAGAGCTTCTTCGGTTTTCCCGAAGCCGGCCTTGCCGAATCGCGCCGAAAACAGCAGTTCCCGCAGGGGTACACCGACCAAGCGTTCGCTTCCGTTGACGTCGGTGACGTAGCCGAGCCGCACCAACCCCGTGCCTGGCCGGTAAGTCGGGACCTCCCGGGGCGCTGGCAGCACCCAGCCACGGCTACGAGCGATCACCGGGGATTGGCAGCGGCCGGAAGGCGGCTTCAAGAGAGCGGCGATCTCGCTCGTGGTCACCATCGACCCCGGACGAGGCTTGGCCATGCCGGTCCCGAACCGGCGGTCGAAGGACCTGCGCACCAGCAAGGTGTCCGCTCCGAAGTGCCAGCCGAAGATCCGCGGACCCCGGACGCGCCAGTAGTTCTCGCCGCGATACACGTCGAACGCACCGATCACGCTCCGCAGGTGCGCCTGCGCGCGCCCCGGGATCTCCGACTGCGCGCGAATCAGCACCTGAACAGCGAATACGGGCTCATCAGTCGCGAACTTGTTTCTCACCCGCTGCGCCGATTTCGTCGCTGTCCGACGCGTGCCGGCCGTTCGGGCGGTCGGCAGGAATTCGCCGATCAGGTCGGTCAGCACCTCGCCGACCGCCCTGAACAGCCGCGAACCGAGGGCAGTCTCTTCGGCAACGTGTCGCGCGTGATGACGGATCCGGGCCGGCGTGAGCGGAACGAGGTCAAGGCATACGTCGACCGACTCACCGAGATCCGGGCGTACGTCACCGAGTGCGTTGGCCAGTGCCTGCAACGGATCGTCCGGGCGGACAGGCAATGCCGCCAGCGGCAAGTGGGCCGGACGCGCGAGCACCAGCTCCCCGCGCGCAAGGTGCAGATCCGCGTTGCCCGTTGCCGCCCTTCGCGGTTTCACGGTGGCTTCTCCTCCCGCAAGTGAAGGTTTCCTCGAAGCCACGCACGAAGGCGGGTGTATTCGATACAGGACGGGGGATATATCTCCCCAAACCGGCCGGTATGGCTATACTCCACTGTGGAGCACAGGTATTGGTGTGCTCGGTCACAACCACCAGAAAACTGGTATATACCGCTTCAAGGAGCAGGAATGGCCCAGAAGGTCCTCGTCGAGATGCTCGACGACATCGACGGCACCCCCGCCGCCCACACCGTCCCGTTCTCGCTCGACGGTGTCACGTACGAGATCGACCTCTCGGACGAGAACGCCGCCGCCCTGCGCGACGAGCTCGCCCGGTACATCGCCGCCGGTCGCCGCACCGGCGGCCGCAAGGTCCGCGTCGCGACCGGCCAGTCGACGACCAGCTCGACCGACCGGGAGCGCAACCAGCAGATCCGCGCTTGGGCGAACGCGAACGGCTACGAAGTGTCGGAGCGAGGACGTCTGTCCTCCGAGGTGATTTCGGCCTACGACGCGGCCCAGACTGCCGAGGTCGAAGCCCCGACCCCGCGCAAGCGCGCGCCACGCACGAAAGTCGCCGCCACCAAGAAGTAGCCGCGCGTGGCCAGTAGATCACTGGGGAGAGATCATCACTGCCGTGCCGTCGACGGCGAGGACGCATCGCCCTCGCCGTCGACGGTGGCCGTTTCACCCTCGGGTACCACCCGCCGGATCTCGACATCCGGATAGCTGAGCTTGTTGAGCACGCCGGTCACGGACTCGCGTCCCTCCACGCTCATCAGCATTGTCCCGAACTCGGGTTCCGTGCTGAACCGGATCCGCACCCCGACCGCGCTCTTCGGCACCCAGCCGCGCACCGGCCGCACTCGCCCAAGCTGGTGAGCGAAACTCCGCACGGCTTGCGACGACGGATCGAAGCTGGCGGTCGGCAGCAGGTCGAACCGGACACGGGAGCGGAGGTGGTGGGAACGGAAGTGGCGGTGGAGGACGAGGACCGCGATCAGGATCGCGACCACCGCGGTGGTCACCCACCAGAACGCGCCGCTCGCTAGAAGGTCACCTGGACGGAGCGCCTGCGGCGCACGGTGTTCCAGCACGGCCTGGCGGCCGCGCGTGCCGGGGAACATGTCGGCATTCGGAGCAGGCCACGGTTTTTCTGCCTGACCAGCGCAATCTACGGACTTGAGAATGATTGCGAACGCTCCGCGAACACCACGGTCATCGATCACCGGCACGACGTCTCTCCTTCGGTCCGCCACTCGAGACCAGTCAAGGAAGCCGGGAAACCGTTCCATGCGAGGCGTGCATCGTGAAGTGGGGCAAGGATTACACGGTTTGCCCAACCTCGCGGCTCCCGGTGAGACGAACGACTGCGAAGAATACCCGTTCGCGCGGCTTGCGAGCGCAGATAGAACTTGATCTATGCTGCCGTGAGCTGCGCGAATCGGGAAGGAAGCATGGCCGGCCAAGGCCAAGCAGAAGTGCACACCGCCACCATTCCGGTCGACCATTCACAGTTCACGATCTTCGACGTGTTCGGCGACGACACCTACGCGGGCCTCGACATCCCGCGCGACCCCGCTTGGCTGTTCTCCGCAGGACGCGGCGGTGCCCTGTTCCCCACCTCAGACCGGGCGCTGTCCCCGGAAGTCACGCTCGAAATCTGGTCCGAGGCGCCAGAAAGTCGCGTGCCGCGGGCGGCGCGGCTGCTGATCTTCACCAACGGGATCAGCGCGCTCGGGGCCGACGACGCTACAGAACAGGTTTTCCACACGCCCAACGGGCGTGTCATGATCGACTGCATCACTGCCTCGCCTAGGGCGACAAGACCGTCGCACTGCCAGGTCCGGGCGACTACTACCTCCGCGCGCAACGGCTCGAATCCCGCAACATCGCCGAAGACGGCGATCCCGACGTCTTTCAAGTAGTCTGGCGAGTGCGAATCTGGCCTCGTACCTGAAACCCGTGCTCACCGAGGCGCCGTCGGTCGCGCGGCGCCGAACGCCTTGCCGATGCCGTCGACCCTGACGGGCGTGCCGAAGTCTGGCGCGTTGATCATCGAACCGTCTGACAGGGCGAGCCCGACGTGCGTAATGTGTCCCTGACCGCTTCCGAAGAAGACCAGATCTCCCGGTTGCAGGTGATCGAGGGCGATCCGGGGTCCGGCGTTGTACTGGGTTTGCGCTGTCCGCGGCAGAGCGATCCCCGCTGCGGCGTAGGCCGCCTTGGTCAGGCCGGAGCAGTCGAATCCGCGGTCGCCGTTGGCGGGGCCGTCGCCACCCCAGACGTAGGGCAAACCTAGTTGACCGCACGCGAACTCGATCGCGGCCTGGACCCTGCTGTTCGGCGCGCGCACCGCGCCGCAGTTGTATTTTTGCGCTTGATCGAGGACCTTCCGCACATACCACTCGGCGTGGTTGTAGGCGAAGATCGCGGCGTGCAGGTCCCGGCCGTCGCGGGCGCCGGAGTCGCAAAGGTAGGCCGCGGCGGCGTAGATCGCGTCGTGCGGGCTGTACCGCGACGGCGGGTGCGCGCCACCGGGCGGGATCGGGTGGCGAGCGACGACGCTGTCGAAGGTTGCTTGCAGGAACTGCATCGGGCCGCCGGCTTTGGCGCTGTTCTCCCCGCTGTGGACGCCGGGCAGTCTCAAACGGCCGTGGTCGGTTTCGATCTTGCCGATGGCGGCGAGGATCGACCAGTCGAGCCCAGGGCAGGTCTGGGCGGCTTGGCGGTAGAGGACGAGGTAGTCGGGCGGGATGTCGGCCACCGCACCGTCACCGGGCGCGGAAGCCGAGCTCGTGTCGCCGGCTCCGGTGAGCGTGGTGAGCAGGACGACGACGATCAGCACGCAAGTGGCGGGCGGCCCGAGAAGCAGCACCACGGCCAGGCATCCCCAACGCCCCGGATGTTCTCGGACCTGGTCCCGCGCGATCTCGGCGGCGCGCAGCGCAAGCAGAGGGTTCATCGCCGGTCCGGGGAGTTGCCGAGCCGATCGCGCAATCGCTGCGCCCACGGAACGGGCGTGGGAAGCATCGCCGGCGGCAGGGGCGACTCCGGCAGCTGCGTTGATGGCTTTGGGACGAACTTGCGGCCACGGGCTGCAGCAGCGAGGTCGGTGCCGGTGAACTCCGGTGTCCGGCCGGCTGCCGGTGGCGTCACCGCGGTGAGCTCGGCCTCCCGATAGGTCGAGGAGCCAGGCTTCGGCCGGTCCGTTCGGTCGCCGAGTGCGGTGAGCACGGTGGTCGCCGCGTGCCACGCCGGTACGACGCCGGTCGCCGTGCCGAGGTTGCCGGCGTAGGCGGTCGTGTACGTCTTCGCTGCGTCGGCGCGACGTGCCAGTGCGGCTTTGGCGACGCCGGCCTTCGCGGTGAGCGCCGTCTGCGCGCGTCGTGCGGCTTGCGGCCAGGAGACTGGCGCCCCGACGGTGTAGTTGAGCGCCTTCCCACCAGCGCGGCCCGCGGTGACCAGACGTTCCTTCAGCCGTCCGACTGGTGCCATGGTCTCCGTGAACGCTGCCGTCCCGGCTCTGGCGGTCCGGGCCAGCCGGTCTGGGCCGGCCGGGACAATCGGCGTCGGCAGGGCCTTCGGGGCGCGTCGGGGTCGGCCGAGGCGCTGCAGCCGGGAGCTGACCTGGCCGCGGACACGCTGGAGGTTCGCGGCGAGCCGTTTGCGGAAGACGAATCCGGAGAAGACGACGAGGTCGATGACGGCGAACCGGACGAGCTGCGGGCCGAGGTCGGCGAGCATGAGGGTGCGCAGCAACACGGTCATGACGGCGAGGAACGCCATACCGGCCAGGAGCTTGGCGATGGTGGCGGCGATCGAGCTGACCCGGTAGGCGAGCTGGTGCTGCATCGACGGCACCAGCGCGGCGACCAGGGCAAGAGCGAGCAGCAGTCCTTCGAACAGCAGCAGGTAGGGGGCGAGTACCTGCACGGTGTTCAGGCAGATCACGAGGATCGCGAACAGGAGCATCGCGATGGCGTAGAGCCAGGATCCGAGGGCGCGGTCGCCGTCGGCGACCTCGTTGTACTTGCCGTAGTCGCCGGGGCAGCCGTCGAGTTCTCGGGCCTTGGTGCTGTCGTCCTTGCTCGACCAGGGCCCGTCGTCGAGGACTTTCTTGACCGAGTACTGGCAGGCGCCGGAGATGCCTCGGACCCGGCTGATCGGGGTGCCGTAGTTGAGCGTCTCCCAGGGCGTGACCAGCAGGTTGTCGATGAACCCCTGGCCGATCGGCGCGGCCGGGTTCCCGGCGCCACCAGGCTCTTGGCCCATGATGACGCTGGAGACGTCGGCGCCGAGGTCCCGGCTGAGTGAGAGGACGCCGTCGTCGCCGATGAGGACGTCGACGGGGTGGGTGAGGATCGCGATGGCGAGGACGTTGACCGCGATGGTCGACGCGGTTTCCCGCCACGCCCGGGTGGTCAGGCCGCTGGCGAACAGCAGCCCGAGGTAGCAGGTGGCGATGAGCAGCGCGATCTCGCGCAGCTTCAGCGCGCCGATAACCGAGGTTTGCCAGATGCCTTCGAGGTCGCGGGCCGGTGCTTTGATCCAGTCGAAGACCTGAGTGGAGGCAGCCCATTCGGTGAACCAGACGGAGAATCCGACCGCGTACTTGCCGACTGCGAAGCCGATGTTGGCCAGCCACAGCCAGATCGCCGGCATCGGGTTGTCCAGCAGCGAAGGCAGGTTGGCGAAAAGGTCGTAGTTGTGTAGATCGCGGCCGTAGCCGTCGTCGATACTGAAGATCCCGCCGAGGTGAACGTGGTGGCCGGGGTCGTCCTGCAGCGGCAGTGGCGGCGCGTCCGGATCCGGCTTCGGCGGTGCCGGCTGGTTGCCGGGAATCCACAAGCAAGTCGGGTACGGCTCGCACGGGTTCGGTGCGGTCTGCGCTGCAGCCGGGCCGGAATTCAGCAGGGCGACCGCGATGGCGATCGTCAACGCCACTGCCAGCTTCATCAGCCCTCCCCGTCGCGCCGTCGTGCTTCAGACAGGGCTCCGGTCGGGTGGTTTCATGCAGGTCGGCGGCGTCGCGCAGCGTTCTGCCGATTCGTTGGGGATACGGAACTCGGCACGCGAGGGCATCGCATGCGCGCGCTGAGTTCTGCCGGTAATTCTTCGAAGGTCAGGCGTGGTGGCCGCGAGCAATGGAGGGCGTGGTGAGCACGGCGTCAGGCAGCGTGCGGTACGACTGGGTCATGACCTTGACCTTGCCGACTCGTCCACTGTGGTCACGAACGAGGAACTCGCCCGCCCGGGCGCGTCGCTCCTCCTCACCGCCGGCCGGGTTCAGCGGCGAGAGGTCCTTGGTGACGACCTCGTGGTAGCGAACGTCGGCAGGGTCGACACCGAGCCAGGCCAGTCCGCTGCGCGCCAGGCCGTCATCGCGGTGGCGGCCGAGGAACCGCACCGCGATCAGTCCCCGCAGGACCTCATCGCCGAGGTCTTGCGGAGCATGCGACCCGAAGGCAGCGTCGGCGCCGTGCTTGCGGCCGTCACGCACGAACTCCAGCGCGATCTGCTGGCCCTCGGGAGTGCCGGTGACGTTGTAAGCCTCGTCGCAGATGAACTCACCCCACCGGCCCGGAGTGAAGCAGATTTCCTTGGCGATGGCCGCGATGAGCAGGTGGAAGGCGCGGCCGAAGAGCTTGCGCGGCGGGATCCGGGCAGCCATCCGCTCGTTGCTCATCTCCAGCGCGCTCGGCAGCGGAATCTCGTTGGTGCAGAACACGACCATCTCCGCGCCGAACAGGTCCACCGGGACGAGGTCGGGGTCGAAGATCGGGCGAGTGATCGGGTCGCGGCGCAGCCGCTCGAGCCGGTCCGCCAGCGCGCGGGCCGCCGGGTCGCGCGCACCGTGCTTGCGGAGGATGTCGACAAGTCGATTACTGGAGGTGTCCGGATGGCCGGTGACGGCGTCGAGGCCACGGCCGAGCGCGTCCCGCTCGGCTGAGTTCGACTCCAAGTCAAGCCAGGACGCGAAGAAAGTCTCGGCGATCCCGGTGCTGGACTTGCCGGCGGTGCGGAAGACCCGCAGCGGGTCGCAGGAGTGCCGCAACTCGGCCGCGGCAGGCCGATCGTCGATGCTGGGATCGATGATGTCGACGATCTGCGCGTTCCCCGGCAGCGCCGCGGCGACGGGTACCCATTCACGGCTGCGCGTCCGGTCGATGACGATCACCCGCCCGTCGAGCATCAGCCGCACGACCGCGGCGACGTTCTTCAGGATCACCGACTTCCCGGCGCCGAGCTCGCCGATGACCGCTATCCCGCCGGAGGAGTCGTGGGTGGGCCCGTAGGTCGGATCGAGCAGGAAGGGGGTGATGGCGCCGCCGTCGACGGTCAGCCCGAACAGCGCGCCGGTGGGGTCGCCGAAGTCGGTAGCCGAGACGGGTAGCAGCATCGCGGCGTCGGTGGCAAGGAGGTTCTGGCTGCACTCGCGCACCGCCATCGTCGTCCGGCTCCCCGGCAGCAGCGCCTGATACAGCTGCCGCTGACCACCCAGCGGTCGCTCCCACCGGTACTGCCCGCCCAGGAACGCCTGCCGCAGCGCCTTCGCGCGGGCGTCGGCGTCGCGGGCAGTCTCACCCCAGACGCAGGCGACGACGCCGACTTCGAGGTCGATCTCGGTGGAGCTGGCGCCGAGGCGGGCGTTCTTGTGCTGGATCTCCTCCTGCGCCGAGATCACGTCCGCCGGGACGCCGGCGGTGTCGCCGGCGTGCTCCTCGTCCTGGCTCATCAGGTCGCGGGTCCGGCGGCGGTTGGCGGCGCGGGCGTCCTCGTTCGAGCGGGCGGTGATCCGCAGCGCATAGTCGACACCGAAGCCGATGTCGGCCAGCCGGGCCAGGATCTCGTGGCCGGGAAACGTGAATGCCCGCGGCATCTCGGCCAGCACGAGGAATGCCTGGTAACTGGAGACCGCGCCATTGTCGCCCGGGGTGACGCACTTGACGAACCGCCGGTTCAACAGTCCGAGCGGTCCCCAGCCCTGTCGATCTTCGGCCTGATCGGTCCGTCCGCCTTCATCGAACACGCAGCTGCGCAGCGTCGTCAGCCGGGCGCGTCCGCTCCCCCGTCGGACGGCGATGCCGGTGTTGTGGACGGCGTCGGTCCGGTCGAGCTGGGGTTCGTTCACCCCGCGGACGGGTGCGCGGGTGAGCCACCACAGCAGTTCCGCCTCGGTCGCCGGCCGGAACGGGACCGCACCGCCGAGCTCCTGAGCCGCCACCCGTGCTCGTTCCCGACCGGCTGCCACCGCAGCGGCTGACGCGAGCCGGGCGGGTATGCCGAGCAGCTCGCCGAGCGCGGCGGCCGTGGCGCGCGCCGTTGCCTGGGCTGCTTCTTTCCAGCTGTGGCCGGTGAGGGGTTTGGCGAGCCAGAAGCTGCGGCCGAGGACGTCGAGGTGCTCAAGCTGGTCCCAGGCGTTGTGGACGGTCTCGGCCCAGTGCGGGTTCGCATCCAGATCGATCCCGTCGAGACAGCGCTGGACGATCGCGTGCGGCTGGACCTGCTCGCACAGCGACGCGATCATCACCTCCCCGCGCAGCGACTTCATCAACGTCACCGTCCTGTCGTACAGCGCTCGCAACTGCCGGCCGGTGGAGCGGGCGCTCTCGTGCGGCAGCACCCGCCACACCGCCCACACCGAGCCGTCGACGCAGAACAGCAGGTTGCCCGCTACATCGGTCACCGGAAACTCCATCACCGCTCCCGGACCTGGGCCAGCACCTGCTGCAACGACGACACCGGCGCCACAGGCTCTTCGACCGTGTCGCCGAGGTGCACGTACAGCCGGCCGCGGGTGTGCTCCGGCCGCGCGGGCCGGAACGGACGGCGGCCGAGCATCCCGGCCGGCGGCGCGAGCAGGTGCGCGCCGAGGCCGGCGAGCCAGCCGAGCGGGGTCCGGGATTCGATGCGAGCGCGGCGGAGGAACACCGCCGAGAGCGGCAGCCCCCAGCGAGCCGGTCCGAACCAGTCCAGCAGCGGCAGCTTCCACACGATGACCAGCAAGATCAGGAACAAGGTGCCCTGGGTGACGGTGTAGGGCCCGCCGGGCAGATAGCCGCCGTCGCGGCCGGGCATCCGCCCGAACATGCGCGGGAACCGGCGCGAGCGGGTGTAGGAGCGGCCAACCAGGACCTCGCCGCGGCTCTTCGGCGCGCTCAATGGGTGAACCAGGCGCCGAACATGCCGGCGACCCCGTCGAGGTTGAGCAGGATGCCGAGGAAGATCGCCGCGATCACGCCGTACTTGATCGCCCGGGTGAAATTCCCACGGGTGCCGATCAGCAGCCCGATCCCGCCCACGATCGCCGCGAGCAGGATCAGCCGGCGGACGGACTGGTCACCCCACGCGAGGTTGATGTCGATCCAGGACTTCACGTCCGCGGCGAGCACGATCATCGGACTTCTCCTCGCTTACCCGCCCGCGATCAGCGGCGCCGGATCGATGCGGTTGATCTCCCACCGGCCGGCGCGTGCGACAAGCGTCAGCGCGTAGTCGACCGGTGTGGTCTGCCCGGTGGCGTCGAACGCCTCGGCGTGGACCAGAACATGAACGACGGTGCCGTCAAGCGGGCGAGCGGCCTGCCCGGGTTCGAACTTCTCGTGCGTCCGCACCTCGCTGATCCGCACTGCGGCGAACGGCGGAGGCAGCAGTGGAGCAAGGCTTGCTCCCGGGCTGACGAACCGGTCGAGCTGCCCTTGCCCCGCGAGGTGAGCAGCGAGGAAACCGCTGACCGATTGCACGATCGACCCTTCCGGATCGGCGACCTCGTCGTAGGCAAGAGCCGCGGAGCCGTGCGCGCCCGGGCAGGCGACCGGCGTAGGGAGCGCAGCGGCGACCCAGGAGCCGTCGGCGCCCACCATGGTCGCTTGGGCGCACAACAACGCAGCCTTGCGCTTACCGTCCGGCTGAAGTGTCAGAACGTCGGCGACGACCACGACTGACCACACGCCTCCGGCGGGCGAGACCGACGAGACCACGGCCGTATCGATCGGGACCTGACTGCCCGGCTCTCGCAGCTGCTTGGTGCCTGCCGGGTAGAAGGTCTCGATCCCCGCGGTGTCGTCTCGTGTCGCCGAGAGCCAGGCTCGAACGTACATCTCGGCCCAGCCCTCGGGGCCCACCGAGGGCGCGGGTGCGCCGCCGTCCCGCATCGGCGGCGCACCCGCTGGCTGGAGGACCACGAGACCGGCGACTGTGAGCAGCGGACTGGCCAGCACGGCCAGCCAGGCCAACAGCCGACCACCGCGCCGGGTCACACCCCTCAGCGCCGCTTCCGTCTCCGCATCAGGGAGGAGAGTGGACATCCGCGTCACAACCTCCTCCTTCCAAGCTCGAACGGGACTGCTTCTGAGAGGCACGGATCGACCGGGGTGATCTGATTCAGCCGGCCCACGGCAGGTCCCCGCCCAGGAACTCCGCCACGGCGTCGATCAGCTGCTCGACCGCGCGCTGGCGGTGCCGGGTGATCGTCGGCTGGCTCAGGCCGGTCAGCGCACCGATCTGCCGGTCCGTGGCAACGCCGTCGCGGCCGAGCGGGCCGTGGAAGTACCGCGTGGTCAGGATGGTCGCGGAGTGCTCGTCGAGCCGTTCCTCCTGAATCGCCCACGACAACAGCTCGAGCAGCTCCTCCGAGGCATCCATCTCGGCTTGCGCCGCGGCCAGCGGTCGGTGAACTTCGTCGTCGTCCATGCTGACGACGTCCGCGGCGGCCTGGCCGTGGTCGACGCCGAAGTCTCGTTGCGCCGCACGCTGGGTCTCGCGCATCAAGTTCGCCGCGACATGGTGCCGGCGACGCAGCGGATAGCACCGAGACTGCTCCCAGAGATGACCGATCACCGACGCCTGGATGTCTCGGCTGTCCTCGGACGCCGAGACCCCGCCACCGGTCACCCCACGTCGGGCACCGACTCCTCCGGTCGCCGCACGCGCGGCCCGGACCACTCGCGCGACGATGCCCGGGACCGCGGGCAGCATCGCGTTGACCACGATCTCGGTGGCGATCACGCCCGATTCGCCATCCGAGGCCGCTCGCACGAGGAGCGCGTGCAAGACCTCGTCGTGCCGGTCGTAGTCCCGGGTGGACAGAAGCCCGACCAGGTCGCTGTGATCGGCGATCCCCGACAACGCCGGCTCCTCCGAGGACCACGCACACAGTGCCTGGCCGAACTTTGCGACGGTGCGCGGTTGTGCGAACTGGTTCTGCAGCATCGTCAACGGGCTGTTCGCGGTGGATCGGCTGCTCGAGGCGGACATGACACCGACTCCTTGGCTCGGGTGACAAGATCCGAGCCAGCGTCGGAGTCGCCCCTCGCCCCCTTGCTCGGCCGGATCCTTGCCCCGGTCCGGGAGCAAGCCGGCATTCACTCGGACGAGTGGTTGTTCTGGAGTGGTCTGCCGGTGGTGAACTCATCCCGAGACAGCGATCGAGACCACGGCGGAGCAGGTCTCGACGGACTTTCGAAATCCACCGCGAAATCGGATGAAGCATCGCGCGAGCACGGCACGACCATGTCTCCCTCACGGAGCCCGAAGTCTCGGTCACGGGCGAAGGGGGTTCTCGTGGATCATCGGACCACCGGCGAAACCGGCTGTCCACCAGCGATCGATGGGGAAGCCGCGGCGCTTGCAGCTGCCGACGAACCCACGCTAGCGTCGTCTTCCGACAGCGTCTGGCGACTCGACAACGCTCGCGGCCGAACGTATTCCGGTCGGGTCGACGACATCTCCGGCGCAGAGGGCGCACGAGTCCGCACCCGCATCGCGGCCATCACCCACGAGCTTCTCGGCTGGGCCCAGTCGCGTCTCTGCGAAGAGTCCGAGAAGGACGATCATCTCGAATGACCATACAAGACTGGGCACCGCCGTCAGCGGGATTGTCCGACTACGCCGTGTCACCGCTGGGGATGCCGCGCGCCTTGCTCAACGACGAAGTCCGCGTGGCCTTCCTCGCTCGCACCTCGACCGAGGACCAGCAGGACCCACGTCAGTCCATCATCCGCCAGCTGACGAACAGCAAAAACGCCTTGCCCGCGTCCTGGGTGATCACGACCCACTTCTTCGACGTCGAGTCCGGTCGTCTCGAACTCGACGAACGCGGTCTCGGCTCCGGCTATGAGCGGTTCGACATCCCAGTACCCCGCGCCGGCGGTATCACCGACCTGCTAGAAGAGGCGTCTCGCCACGACCGCCGCTTCGACGTGGTGATCTGCGAGAGCGTCTCGCGGGTGGCTCGCCGGGCCTTCGAAGGGCTCTCGGTCGAACGAGAGCTCGAACACGCCGACGTCCCGCTGTTCGCGTCCAACGAGCCGATGACCCTGTCCGGAAGCCGAGCACAGCGGATCCTGCAGCGGCGGATCAACCAGTCGATCGCGGAGTACGAGGTCCTCAACACCCTCGAACAGTCGTGGGGCGGCCTCTGCACCCATGTCCGCGACGGCTGGAACATCGGTCAGCCACCTTACGGCTACACCGCGAAGATCGTCCCGCACCCGAGCCCGGTGAAGGCGGAGAAGGGGAAGACCAAATCCCGCTTGGAGCCCGACGTCGTCCGGGGCCCAGCGGTCACGCAGATGGCTCTGTGGAGGCACTACGAGCGCCTCGGGTGCACGGCGATCGCTGATCGGCTCAACGCCGATCCTGACAAGTACCCGCCTCCCGAAGCGCCATGTAAAGCACGCACCCGCGGTGCTTGGACGAGGGGCGCGGTCTACAACATCCTCGGCAATCCGAAGTACACCGGCTACCAGGTCTTCAACCGACGCGCGACGACCTCCAAACACGGGCGTGTCAACGAGCCGTACAAGTGGGTGTGGTCACCGCAGCCTGCCCACGAACCACTGATCGAGAAGTGGATGTTCGACGAGATCAACCGCAATCGCGGGACCAAGCGCGGATCACGCGACAGCTACACGCTCAACGCCCATCCGAGTACGAAGCGCAAATACATCCTCCGGGGGCGCGTGTTCCACAGCTGCGGACGCCGCATGACTGGCGACACAAAGGCAAAGGGCGTGGCATACTACCTCTGCTGGCCGCGCAAGAACAACCAAGCCACACCGCACCTACACCCGGGTTTGCCGGCTTCGGTCCGCGTACGCGAAGACGAACTCCTCGAAGCCATCTGCCGGTTCTACGCCGACCGGCTCTTCGGCCCGGAGCGGCGAGCGATCATCGAGGCGGAGCAGGGCATCGTCGACGACAGCGCGACACGGGAGCGCCAAGCCGAGCGAACCCGCCAGCAGAAGCTCCTGGCCACGCTCGCGCGCCAGCAGGATTCCGTCCTGAAGCAGGCTTGCGAAGGCGATCCGGATGATCCGTTCACCCGAGGGCTGCGCCAGAGCTACAACGACCTGGAGAGCCGGAAAGCCGCTTCACTGGCCATCATCGAACAACTGAACGCGGCCGACCTGCCCGTCGCGCAGACAGCGACAGACCTCAGCCGGCTGGAGGCGCTTCCCTACCTCGCGTTGAACCTCGCGAAGGCACCGCCAGAGCTGCTGTACGAGTTGTTCGAGGTCACCCAGCTCAGCGTTCAGGTCCACGGGCGCGGGGACGATGTGACGATCACGGTTAAACTACCCGGTGATCAGCTGCCCAAGACGGCGCGAGCCGCGGAAAGGATCTCCGACGCCATGGCATCCACAAACCAAAAAACTGGACTGACCTGCGTCAGTCCAGCTCTGGTGGATGCTGCCTGTACCCCCGATGGGATTCGAACCCACGCTACCGGCGTGAGAGGCCGGCGTCCTAGGCCGCTAGACGACGGGGGCTTAGGATCTTTCCCTGGTTTCCCAGGGGCTTTTCTGTTTTTCTTGCTGGAGAGAACTTACCAGAGGCGATTTCTCGCTCTGCAAGGGGGTCACTCTCCGCAGCTGGGGTACCAGGACTCGAACCTAGACTAACTGGACCAGAACCAGTCGTGCTGCCAATTACACCATACCCCAGTGAGGTACCGAGCCAGCCTGGCCGGTTCAGCACCGCACGAGGAGAAATACTAGAGCACGCCGTTCCGGACGCCCAAAGCGGGGGTGTCACTCCGGCGCTGGGCGGGGACGCCGATCGTCGCGTATTCCGAAACCAGCAGCTCAGGCAGCTCGGCCAGGCCCGCGAGGCGGTGGACGCCCGCCGGGGCGCGCTCGCCGATCTCGTCGCGGTCGAGCCAGACCGCGCCCAGCCCGGCGTCGCGGGCGCCGATCGCGTCCGTGTCGAGTTTGTCCCCGACGTGAACGGCCTGGGCAGGTGCGCAGCCCAGGCCGAGGCAGACCGTGTGGAACATCACCGGATCGGGTTTCGCCACCCCCAGCTCGCCGGCGATGGCGACGTGGTCGAAGAACGGCGCCAGACCCAGGTCGGCGATTTTCCGCCGCTGGTGCGCGCCCGAAGCGTTCGTCACGGCGGCCAGCATCAGCCCGGCCGCGCGAAGCCATTCGAGACAGTCGAGGACGTCGCCGAACAGCTGCCAGGAATGGTCGAGCAGCTCTCTTCGGCGCCGCTCGAACGAGCACACCTGCTCGGCGTCGGCCAGGATGCCGATCTCGGCCAGGAAGCAGTCCGTGCGCCGCTGGTGCATCGTCGCGTAGTCGATCTCGCCCGCGACGACGAGGGCGACGTGCTCCTCGGTGATCAGGTCCCACAACGGCCACAGGTCGCCCCGGCCGGTGAGGATGTGGAGGCTGCGGCGGATCGCGGCGGTGCAGTCGATCAGGGTGTCGTCGATGTCCAGGCACACCAGCCGGAGCTCGGGCGGCGCCCAGGGCTCGGGCGCCGCCGAAGCGGGCGGGGCGGATCGCAACGGGGTCGGGGGTGCCAGAGCGAAATCCACCCAGTGAGGCTAGGGCAACCGCCGCGTTCGCGACGCTGCCAAAGAGGTGATTACGGCTCCCCTGTTCCGGCGCACCGGCTCTACTCCCAGTTGGCGAACCGTCTTCTTTCGGTTACCTGCGAACCTTATTCAGCCGTCGGCCGGCGCCGGCGTCACTGCAGGCAGGCGCCCTGCGACCCGTCGCGCCGGCCTAGCCCGAATAAGGTTCGACCAATGCGCGGCGAAGACGTCCCAATGAGACATCGCGGCCGAGCAGCTCCATGGATTCGTACAGCGGCGGGGAAACGGTCCGCCCGGTGATGGCGACGCGCACGGGCGCGAAAGCCTTGCGGGGCTTGAGACCCAGACCGTCCACAAGGGCGCTCTTGAGCGCCTCCTCGATGGCCGCGGTCTCCCACGAAGGCAGCGCCTCGAGCGCGGCGACCGCCGCGGTGAGCACCGGCTGCGCGGCTTCGCCGAGATTTTTCGCGGCGGCGTCTTCTTCCGGTGCGAAAGTGTCTTCGGCAACGAAGAGGAAGGCGACCATCGGCGCGGCGTCCGAAAGCACCGTGACGCGCTCCTGCACCAGCGGCGCGATCGCGCTCAGCCGCGCGAGCTGCTCTTCGCCCGGTGATTCCGGGAGAACACCCGCCGTGACCAGATACGGCGTGACGCGCTTCACGAATTCGTCCGCCGGCAGGGCCCGCACGTGGGTGCCGTTGATCGCTTCGGCCTTCTTCAGGTCGAAGCGCGCGGGGTTGGCGCTGACCTTGGTGACGTCGAACGCGGCGATCATCTCCTCGACGCTGAACACGTCGCGGTCGTCGGCGATCGACCAGCCCAGCAGGGCCAGGTAGTTCAGCAGGCCCTCGCGGATGAAACCGCGGTCGCGGTAGTTGAAGAGGTTCGACGAGGGGTCGCGTTTGGACAGTTTCTTGTTGCCCTCGCCCATGACGTAGGGCAGGTGGCCGAACCGCGGCGTGAACTCGGCGACGCCGACCCGCTGCAGTGCCTCGTAGAGCGCGATCTGGCGGGGCGTGGAGGGCAGCAGGTCCTCGCCGCGCAGCACGTCCGTGATCTTCATGAGCGCGTCGTCGACCGGGTTGGTCAGCGTGTAGAGCGGGTCGCCGTTGGCGCGCACCAGCACCGGGTCCGGGATCGTGCCCGCCGGGAAGCTGATGTCCCCGCGGACCAGGTCGCTCCAGCCGAGGTCCTTGTCGGGCATGCGCAGGCGCAACACCGGAGCGCGGCCTTCGGCGCGGTAGGCCGCGCGCTGCTCATCCGAGAGGTCGCGGTCGAAGTTGTCGTAGCCGAGCTTCGGGTCGAGTCCCGCCGCCTTGCGCCGCGCTTCGACTTCTTCGTTGGTCGAGAACGCCTCGTACAGCTCCCCTGCTTCGAGCAGCTTCGCGGCGACGTCGGCGTAGATCGCGCGGCGCTCGCTCTGGCGGTACGGCCCGTACTCGCCGCCGGCCTCGGGACCCTCGTCCCAGTCGATGCCGAGCCAGCGCAGCGCGTCGAGGAGCTGCTCGTAGGACTCCTGCGAGTCGCGGGCGGCGTCGGTGTCTTCGATCCGGAAGACCAGCTGCCCCTGGTTGTGCCGGGCGAAGGCCCAGTTGAACAGCGCCGTGCGGATCAGCCCGACGTGCGGGGTGCCGGTCGGCGAAGGACAGAAGCGCGCGCGTACCACCGATGTCTCACTCATAGCCCGATCAGCGTATCCGTCGCCGCATCGCTTGACGCCGGGGACCGGCCCGGTGCATCCTCAACTTATTCAACAAGCGATGAATACCAGGGGAGATGGTCGAGATGGCCGAGCGCACGGGCTGCGTCGTCATCGGTGGCGGGCCGGCCGGGATGGTCACGGGACTCCTGCTGGCGCGGGCCGGCGTGGAGGTGACAGTGCTCGAGAAGCACGCGGACTTCCTGCGGGACTTCCGCGGGGACACCGTCCACCCGTCGACGCTCACGCTGCTGGACGAGCTGGGCCTCGGCGAGAGGTTCGACGCGCTGCCGCACAGCGAGCTGACCGCGGCCGGCTTCCCGAAGGAGGACGGCGAGCTGATGAAGCTGGCCGACTTCACCCGGTTGAAGGTCCCCCACCCGTACATCGCGATGGTGCCGCAGTGGGACTTCCTCGACCTGCTCGCCGAGAGCGCCCGCAAGGAGCCGACGTTCGTCCAGCGCATGGAGACCGAGTGCACCGGCCTGGTCCGCGAGCACGGCCGGGTCGCCGGCATCACCTACCGCACGACGGCCGGTGACACCGGCGAAATCCGCGCCGGCCTGGTGATCGCCGCCGACGGCCGGTGGTCGCTCGCCCGCCGCGAAGCCGGTTTGGTGCCGCACGAGTACGACTGCCCGTTCGACGTCTGGTGGTTCCGGCTCTCGCGCAAGGAGGGCGAGCAGGGCGGCATGCTGCTGCCGAAGATGCGGGACCGCCGGTTCGCCGTGCCGCTCCCCCGGCCGGACTACTACCAGGTCGCCTACCTCGCACCCAAGGGCGAAGACCTGCGAAAGCAGGGCGTCGAGGCGTTCCGCGAGAACGTGGCGCAGATCTGCCCCGAGTTCGGCGACCGGGTGGACGAGCTGAAGACGATGGACGACGTCAAGTTCCTCGACGTGCGGCTGAACCTGCTGCGCAAGTGGCACGTCGACGGGCTGCTGTGCATCGGCGACGCGGCGCACGCGATGTCGCCGATCGGCGGCGTCGGCATCAACCTGGCGGTGCAGGACGCGGTCGCGGCGGCGACGCTGCTGGCCGAGCCGCTGCGGCGGGGCCGCCCGTCGGAGGCCGACCTGGCGAAGGTGCGTTCGCGGCGGCTCGCGCCGACGTTGCTGGTGCAGGGGCTGCAGCGCCTGATGCACCGGACGGTCGTGCGCGGCGTGATGAGCGGCAGGCGCAACGGCCCGCCGGAGCCGATGATCAAGGCGTTCGCGCGGTTCCCGCGGCTGTCGTACTTCCCGGCCCGGCTCCTCGGCCTCGGGCTGCGGCCGGAGCACGCTCCGGCGTTCGCCCGGCGGCCGATGGAGCCGGTTTCCCGCGGCTAGACGTTCTCGACCGGGTTGGTCAGGGTGCCGATGCCTTCGATGGTGATCGAGACGCTCTGACCGCCCTCGATCGGGCCGACGCCCTCGGGGGTGCCGGTGAGGATGACGTCGCCGGGCAGCAGCGTCATCACGCCGGAGACGAACTCGACCAGCTCGGGGATCTTGTGGACGAGGTCGGACGTGCGGCCGTCCTGCTTCAGCTCGCCGTCCACCGACGCCGTGAGCGAGAGGTCGGAGGCGTCGAGCGACGTCTCGATCCACGGGCCGAGCGGGCAGAACGTGTCGAAGCCCTTGGCGCGGCCCCACTGGCCGTCGGACTTCTGGAGGTCGCGCGCGCTGACGTCGTTGGCGATCGTGTAGCCGAGGATCGCGCTCGCGGCGCGCGCGGCGGGCACGTTCTTCACCGGCTGGCCGATGACGATGGCCAGCTCACCCTCGAAGTCGACGCGGCCGACGTTCGATGGACGGCGGATCGGGGCATTGGGGCCGACGACCGTCGTGGACGGCTTGAGGAACAGCATCGGGGCGGTGGGCACCTCGTTGCCGAACTCGGCCGCGTGCTTGGCGTAGTTGCGGCCGACGGCGATCACCTTGGACGGCAGGATCGGCGCGAGCAGCCGGACGTCGGCCAGCGGCCACCGCTTGCCGGTGAAGTTGGGGTTGCCGAAGGGGTGCTCGGCGATTTCCAGGACCTGGGCGTCGTCACCGTCCCCTTCGACCGAAGCGAACGCGACTCCACCGGGATGAGCAATTCGGGCTAGGCGCACGTGACTCAGTCTACGTGCGCCCACTCGACGCCCTTCGGGGGTTCCGGGTGGCGGAGCCCCCGGCCCGGGCCGAAGGCCCGGATGTCACAGTGACTCAGGCCACGGTGGTGCTCTTGTGGACGAGCGCGTCGCACAGGGCCAGCCAGCTGGCCTCGACGATGTTGCCGTGCACGCCGACGGTGGTCCATTCGCGTTCGCCGTCGGTGCTCTCGACCAGCACCCGCGTCACCGCGTCGGTGCCCGGGTGGCCCTGGAGGATGCGGACCTTGTAGTCGGCGAGCTCCACACTGTCCAACCAGGACAGATGTGGGGAGAGCGCCTTCCGCAGCGCGGCGTCGAGGGCGTGGACCGGGCCGATGCCCTCGGCGGTGGCGATGACGCGCTGGCCGCCGACGTGCACCTTGACCGTCGCCTCGGCCATGACTTCGGCGTCCGGGCGGTGGTCGAGGACCACGCGGTAGGACTCCAGCTCGAACGGTGCCTCGGCCGGTTCGTCGGCCTCCTGGCGCAGCAGGAGTTCCAAAGACGCGTCGGCGGCTTCGAAGGACCAGCCTTCGGCCTCGAGGCGCTTGACCTTCGTGATGGCGCTCGTCAGCGCTTCGGGCCGGCCGGCAAGGTCGACCCCGAGCTCACGTCCCTTGAGCTCGAGGCTGGCCCTGCCGGCCATCTCGGTGACCAGCACCCGCATGTCGTTGCCGACGGAAGACGGATCGATGTGGTTGTACAGCAACGGATCCACCTTGATCGCGCTCGCGTGCAGTCCCGCCTTGTGGGCGAAAGCCGACGCCCCTACGTAAGCCTGGTGGGTGTAGGGGGCGATGTTCGCGATTTCGGCAAGGGCATGGGAGACCCGGGTCAGCTCGGCCGCTCCTCCGGTCGGGAGGACGTCCATGCCGAGCTTGGTCACGAGGTTCCCTGTCACGGCGAACAGGTCGGCGTTGCCGGCCCGCTCCCCGTAACCGTTGGCGGTGCACTGGACGTGCGTCGCGCCGGCCTGCACCGCGGCGATCGAGTTCGCCACGGCGCAGGAAGTGTCGTCCTGGCAATGGATGCCGAGCCGGAACCCGGTCTTTTCCCTGATGGTCCTGACGGTTTCGGCGAGCCCGAGCGGCAGCTGGCCGCCGTTGGTGTCGCAGAGCACGAGGACGTCGGCGCCCGCGTGGGCGGCGGCGTCGAGGACCTTGAGGGAGGTCTCGGGCGAGAAGGCGTAGCCGTCGAAGAAGTGCTCGGCGTCGAGGAAGACGCGGCGCCCTTCCTTGACGAGGAATTCGACGGTGTCCTTGACCATCGCGCAGGCTTCGTCGACGTCGACGCGGAGGGCGCGTTCGATGTGGCGCAGATCGGACTTCGCGACGAGCGTGATGACCGGAGCTTCACTGTCGAGGAGGGCCCGGACCTGCGGATCGGCGTCGGCGGTGGTGCCGGCCTTGCGCGTCGCCCCGAACGCGACCAGCGCGGCGTGCTTCAGCTTGAGTTCGCCCTTCGCCGCACGGGCGAAGAACTCCGTGTCCTTGGGGAGCGCCCCGGGCCAGCCGCCCTCGATGAACCCGACGCCCAGCTCGTCCAGCAGCCGCGCGACCGCCAGCTTGTCCTGGGCGGAGTAGGAGATGCCCTCGCGCTGCGCGCCGTCGCGAAGCGTCGTGTCGTAGAGGTGGAAGGCATCGCCGAGGGGGGTATCGGCGGGCTCCTGGCGGGTCACGGTCTTCTCCTAGCGTTTCGGGGCAACAAAAAAACCTCCCGCATGGGTGCGAGAGGTTGCGCGCCGGGGGCTCTTGTGGAGCTAGCGTCCGGCGCGCTCGACGATAATGATCGCGAAGCTGGTCACGGTCGCATCATGCCACAGGGTTCGCGGCGAAGTCCACAAGCTGGGTCAAGCTCCCACCATCCGGGAACACCGCCGGGCACGAAAAAGCCCCGCACCACTGTGCGGGGCTCTTCCGGGGAACGGTCAGCCGGCCTGCTTCACGTTGGAGGAAACCAACGCCGCGAGCCGGTCGCCGATGGCCTGCGTGGCCCCCGGCGAAGCCTGGTCCCGGGTGGCCAGGTCGAACGCGACCGACGCCTCGATCCGCCGCGCGGCCTCTTTCTGACCCAGGTGGTCCAGCAGGAGCGAAACCGACAGCACCGCGGCCGTCGGGTCCGCCAGTCCCTGCCCGGCGATGTCCGGCGCCGAGCCGTGGACCGGCTCGAACATGCTCGGGTTCCGGCGCGTGATGTCCAGGTTGCCGCTGGCCGCCAGGCCGATGCCGCCGGTCACGGCCGCCGCCAGGTCCGTGATGATGTCGCCGAACAGGTTGTCCGTGACGATCACGTCGAACCGGGACGGGTCCGTCACGAGGTGGATCGTCGCCGCGTCCACGTGGGAGTAGGCGACCGTCACCTCCGGGTGCTCCAGCGAGACCTCTTCGACGATCCGCGACCACAGCGAACCCGCGTACTCGAGCACGTTGGTCTTGTGCACCAGCGTCAGGTGCTTGCGCGGGCGGGCCTCGGCGCGGTTGAACGCGTCCGCGACCACGCGGCGGATGCCGAACGCCGTGTTGACGCTGACCTCCGTCGCGATCTCGTGCTCGGTGTCCTTGCGCAGCAGGCCGCCAGTGCCCGCGTACGGCCCTTCGGTCCCTTCGCGCACGACGACCATGTCGACGTCGCCGGCGTCGGCCAGCGGGCCACGGACACCCGGGTACAGCCGCGCCGGGCGCAGGTTGACGTGGTGGTCCATTTCGAACCGCAGCCGCAGCAGGAGACCGCGCTCGAGGATGCCGCTCGGCACCGTCGGGTCGCCGACCGCGCCCAGCAGGATCGCGTCGTGCTGGCGGAGTTCGCCGAGCACCGACTCCGGGAGCAGCTCACCGGTCGCGTGCCACCGCGCGGCGCCGAGGTCGTAGTTCGTGATCTCCGCCGTCGGTACTACCTCGCCGAGCACCTTCAGCGCCTCGGAGACCACCTCGGGCCCGATCCCGTCTCCTGGGATCACCGCGAGCCGCATCCACACACCTCCGTCGACCGGACCACCGGCCGCACCGATGGTCCATCGCAACAAAACGCCAGCAGCCGGAAGGTTACCGGCCGTAGACAAACGGCCGTAGCCGCACCACCCTTATGCCGCATCCTCCCGCAGGGTGAGACACCCGATCGGGGGAATTGCGGCGGGGCGTCCCCGGCGGAAACCCACCGGGAACGCCCCTGTGCCTGCACCGATCGATCTTGACCGGGGCTACCGGCCGCCCGCCCCGATCGGCTGACGGTCGTTGCCCGGACGCGCACCCTGGGCGGCGTCCACCTTGACCACGTTGGCCCGGTTGCCCGCGGCGTTGTGGTGCTCGATGGCGAGCAGCCCGAGGGCCTTGTCGGCCGCGGCCGAGGCCGCGTTCCGGGTGACGACCAGCGCCGTGCCCGGCTTCGCGACGTAGCCCAGCGCGGCGTCGCCGCCGCCCTGCACCGAATAGCCCGGCGCGAGCGCGTCGAACGAAAGCGGCGTGCCGACGTAGTCGATCAGCCCGTTCGTCGTGCCCGGCGCGACGTAGAAACCGCTCACCCCGACCGTGTAGGAGATGCGGTGGGACTCGGCGTTCGCGTCGATGCCCAGCGCGGCCAGGGAGACCGGCAACGTGATCACGTTGGTGTCGAACACGTTGGTGTCGACGTCGCCGAGCTGGCCGTTGACCGCCTGGACGTCCACGGTCGGGAACCCGGTCTTCAGCGCGACCGTGACGGCCAGCAGCACGTCCGTGGAGGTCGCCTTGGTCACGTAGGTCTCGAAGTCCGGTGTCCCGTCCCCGGTGGTGTCGATGTCGACGAACGGCGAGGTGTTGCTGCCGATGTTCGCCCAGTCGCCCCAGGTGGACACGCCGAACGCGAGGAGCGCGTTCTCCGGCTCACCCTGCGCCTTCGCCAGCGGCGCGGTGGAGGCCGCGCCGATGTAGCGGAGGTCGCCGCCCTTCGCGGTCTTGTTCACCGTGCAGTCGGTGACCACGTCCGCGTCGCACTCGGGCAGCTGCGGGGACTCCGCCTGCAGCTCGAGCACGCTGATCAGCGAGCGGTAGCGCTGCGCGCCGGTGCCCTGGTCGACGCCCTTGCCGCTCAGGTTCAGCACGGCCTGCGTCGCGTCCGGCGCGAACTTCACCGAGGGCGGCGTCGAAATCGTCGAAGCCGGCTTGGGTGCCGCGTAGACCGAAACCCGCAGCGGCACCTTGGCCCCGCTGGTGGGCGTGAAGGCGACGCGGCCCGAAGCGTCGGCGACGAACTGCCGCGCCAGCCCGGCCTGGGTGGCCTGCATGGTCGGGTCCATGACCTTGCGCAGCGCCTTCGGATCGGTGATCTTCAACGTCACCTTGACCTTGGCGGTGCCACGCGGGGTCAGCTTCACCGTCTGCTTGTCCACTGTGTACTCGACCCCCGGCAGCGCGTTGACCGCCTGGTAGGCCACCGAGTACTCGGCGGGCGTGACACCCTTGTTGACCAGCTTGATCGTCTTCGACAACGTCACCGGCCCGGGGGCCTCGACCGTGCCGAAGCTGACGCTCACCGCGCCCGGGTCGTCCTGGACGTAGGCGAGGACCTGGTTGTCCAGTGCCGCCTTGGCGTCGATCCGGCCGCTGCCGACGCGCTGCGGCGCGTAGGTGTGGCCGGCGCCGTCGGAGACGTCGTGGCCGGCGGTGTCGATGACCGAGGCCTTGACCTCCTCGACCGACCAGTCCGGGTGGGACTGGCGGACCAGCGCGGTGATGCCCGTGGTGTGCGGGGCGGCCATCGACGTGCCGCTCAGCACGGTCCGGCCGTTGCCGCTGCCGCGGAACGCCGAGGTGATCGTGTCACCGGGGGCGGCGAGGTCCGGCTTGACGGCCGGGCCGCGGGTGCCGCGCGAGGTGAACGAGCTCGGGGTGTCCACGATGGTCTTGTCGTAGGTCTGGACCGAGGCGCGCCCGGTGCCGTAGAGCCGGATCTGCAGCGTGCCCGCGGTCAGCGCCGCGCGCAGCGTCTTGGTCGCCGAGCCGGTGAACTGGAACATCGGGACCGCCGCGTTGCCCGCGATGCCCGCGCTGAAGTGCTCCAAAGTGGACGACAGGAGCGCGCCCTTCGCCCCGGCTGCCTGGGCGTTGTTCGCCCGGGCCGCCGAACCGCAGGCGCGGGTCGAGTCGTTGTCGTCCCACTCCAGCCAGACGAACTTGCCGGCGGCCTTCGCCTTGTCCTCGGCGGAGTACGGCGCGCAGCCCGCGTTGTTCGCGGCGGACAACGCGACGACCGGAGCCGTCAGGTCGAGGGTGTCGTAGCCGGCGTAGTTCTGGCTGTACTGCCCGGTCTTCTGACCCGCGGTGGTCGCGGGCGCCTTGGCCTCGGCGGCGTCGCGCAGGACGCCCGCGTCGCGCGTGCTGGCGACGGTGAGCGCTTCCGGGGTGTTGCCCGGCGAGCCGGCGATGTCGTTGATGTCGCCGCCGTTGCCCGCGGAGATCACCGGGAGCACGTTGTTCGCGGCGAGCTTGCGCACGAACAGCGAGTCCGGGTCGTCCGGTGCGCCGAAGTCGGAGCCCAGGGACAGGTTGACGATGTCGAGGTGGTCGGTGAAGTCGCCGTCGCCGTCCGGGTCGAGCGCCCAGTCCAGGGCCTGCGAGGTGACGTTCGTCGAACCGGTGCAGCCGAACACCTTGATGGCGTAGAGGAGCGACTTCGGCGCCGTGCCCGGGCCGATCTGCATCGCGTCGACCTTCTTGCCGTCCAGCTTCTTGTAGTCGCCCTTGAAGGTCTTGCCGTCGGCGGTGACGCCGAAGCCGCCGATGGTGCCGGCGACGTGCGTGCCGTGCTCACCGCAGGCGAGCGGGTTCGGGTCGGGCTTCGGGGTGGCCTTGGCGGGGGTCGCGGCGTCGTAGTCGTCGCCGACGAGGTCGGTGCCGCCGACGACCTTGGCGCTCGGGAAGAGCGGGGTCGGCTTGGTAGAGTCGACGCTCTTGTAGGCGGCCGGCGTGCCGGGGCCGCCGAAGTCGGCGTGGGTGTAGTCGATGCCGTCGTCGATCACGCCGATGCGGACGCCGTCGCCGAACTTGCCGGTCTGCTGCCACGCGGCGAGCGTGTTGGTCAGCTGCTCGGCGCTGGCGTTCGTGCGCGTCTTCGGCACGACCGTCCGGATCGAAACGACGTCCGCGCGCTTCGCGACGTCACGCAGCTTCGCGGCGTCGGCCGTGACGACCACGCCGGGAACGGCGTTGGCGGTCTGGGTGACGACCTGCGGCTTCGCGTCGGCCGACCGCAGCTGGCCGAGGACGGAGTTCACCGCGGCGGCGGTGTCGTCCTTGGCGGCCTTGGCGGCGCGCTTGGCGGCTTCCTTGCCCTGCGGCTGCGCCGAGGTGAACGCGTCGACGGCGGGCTTCTTGGCCAGCTCGACAAACGCGGTGACGCGGCCCTGCGCGGCGCCCAGCCGCGGCGAGAGCTTGCCCTGCAGCTTCGCGTCGTCGATCTTCGCCGGCGCGATCCCGTCGGCGAGCGGAGCGTCTGCCGCGCTCGCGACCGGCGCCCCGAGCGCGGCCGCCAGCACCACGGCGAAGAACGCCGTCGTGGCGCGCGCGGGTAAGCGGGATCTGCTCATGAGTCGGCCCCTTACTCGAGGTCTGGACCCGAACCTGCCGGCCGCTCCTGATACCCCCGACGGTGAAGCACGGCGACCGCGCCGTGCCCTCGACGGCGCGTGGTTCAACCTCGCGGGGAGAACTTAATGCCCCAAATCACCTACTTACGTAGGCAAAGGACTCCGTTACGTGAATGTGATTGCGCACGAAGGCCCCCTGCCGGGTGACAGGGGGCCTTCGGAATGCGTTACGTCAGTTGAAGTCGACCGCGCGGATCGTGTGCGCGCCGACCGAAGCGCCGATCGGCTCCAGCAGGTGCGCGTCGATGTGGCGGTCGACGCGCAGCAGCATCACGGCGTCGGAGCCGTCGGTCGTCTGGCTGATCTGCGCGGCCTCGATGTTGATGCCGGCTTCGCCGAGCAGCGTGCCGACCCGGCCCATCACGCCCGGGCGGTCGCCGTACTCGACCAGTAGGACCGTGCCCTCGGCACGCAGGTCGAAGCCGCGGCCGTTGACCTCGACCAGCTTCTCGACCTCGTCCTTGCCGGTGACCGAACCGGACACCGTGAGCACCTGGCCGTCGGCGTGCACCGCGCGCACGGTGACCAGGCTGCGGAACTTCGGGCTCTCCGGCTCGGTCTCGAGCTCGACCTGGACGCCCAGCTTCTCCGCCAGCTGCGGCGCGTTGACGAACGTGACCTGGTCCTCGACCACGCCGGTGAACACCCCGCGCAGCGCGGCGAGCTGCAGCACGCCGGTGTCCTCGCTGGAGATCTCGCCCTTGACCTGCACGGTCACCGAGGTCGGCGCCTTCGGGTTCAGCGCGGTGAGCAGCGTGCCGAGCTTCTGGGTCAGCGACAGGTACGGGCGGACGTGCTCGCCGACGCCGCCGCCGGACACGTTGACCGCGTCCGGCACGAAGTCGCCGCGCAGCGCCAGCAGCACCGACTTCGCGACGTCGGTGCCCGCGCGGTCCTGCGCCTCGGCCGTCGACGCGCCCAGGTGCGGCGTCACGACGACGTTCTCCAGCTCGAACAGCGGGCTGGACGTGGTCGGCTCGCTGGCGAAGACGTCGATGCCGGCGCCGCCGACGTGCCCCGAGCGCAGCGCGTCCGCCAGGTCCTGCTCGACGATCAGCCCGCCGCGCGCGGCGTTGACGATGATGACGCCCGGCTTGGTCTTCTTCAGCGCCTCGGCGTCGATGAGGCCCTTGGTCTCCGGCGTCTTCGGCAGGTGGATCGAGATGGCGTCGGCACGCGCGAGGAGCTCGTCGAGGGTGACGAGCTCGATGCCGAGCTGCGCGGCGCGCGCGGCCGAGACGTACGGGTCGTAGGCGATGATCTCGGTGTCGAACGCGGCGAGCCGCTTGCTGAACAGCTGGCCGATCTTGCCGAGGCCGACCACGCCGATGGTCTTGCCCTGCAGTTCGACGCCGGAGAACGAGCTGCGCTTCCACTCGCCGCCGCGGAGGCTCTGGTCGGCCGCCGGGACCCGGCGCGCGACCGACAGCAGCAGCGCGACGGCGTGCTCGGCGGCGGAGACGATGTTCGACGTCGGCGCGTTCACGACGAGGACACCGCGCTCGGTGGCGGCGGGCACCTCGACGTTGTCCAGGCCGACGCCCGCGCGGGCGACGACCTTGAGCTGCGTGGTGGCGCCGAGGACCTCGGCGTCGACCTGGGTGGCGGAGCGGACCAGGAGCGCGTCGGCGCTCTTCACCGCCTCGAGCAGCGCGGAGCGGTCCGTCCCGTCGACGTTCCGGACCTCCACCTCGTCACCGAACACACTCAGCACGGAGGGGGCGAGCTTCTCCGCGATGAGGACGACGGGCTTGTTGGGCTTGCTCACGATGCGGCTCCCACTATCTGGTCATTTCCAGGACGCTCTGTGTCGACAAACGGTCTCTGCACGTCGTTGTGCCCCGGTCGAGCCGGAGTTTAACCCGCTGGGCCGCCCCCTGGCTTCCCACGGTGTTAACTCGCCCGTAATCCCTCGAAAACAAGAGCCAGCAGGCGCTGCATGCCCCCCGGGCCGGGCAGGTGACCGCCCGCCCAGGATGCCGCGTGCAGCAACAGAAGGAGCTCGTGCGTGGTGATGTCCTTGCGTAGTGCGCCTTCTTTTTTCGCACGTTCCACTAGATGGGAACCAGCCTCGCGCATTGCGTGGCACGACGCGTACAAACGGGACGATTCGTCGCTCAGCGCGTCGGCGGTCAGCTCCACGAGGCCGCGAAAGGTGCCGGTCGCGTCGCCGAGCCCGGTCAGCCAGGCCTGCAGCGCGTCGAGCGGCTCGGGGTGCGTCAGCAGCTCCCGCGCGCGCTCGGCCTGACCGTCGAAGCGGGCGCGAAGCAACGCCTCGAGCAGCGCCTCGCGGGTCGGGAAGTGGCGGTAGAGCGTGCCGATGCCGACGCCGGCGCGGCGCGCGATGTCCTCCAACGACGCCTCGACGCCGTGCTCGGCGAAGGCGCGCTGCGCCTCTTCGAGGAGGCGCTCGTAGTTGCGGCGGGCGTCCGCGCGCATCGGCTTGACTTCGGTCATCGCCTTTCCGACCCTACCGGGTAGCCAATCGGAGGCTACCTCCGTATATTAACCGGAGGCAGCCTCAGATTACTGGAGGGAACGAGGATGACCCTGGTCGAAAACACCCGTGCCCGGCTCGGCGCGATCGGCGCCTGGCTGCCGAGCGCACCCCTGCAACCCCCGCCGGACGTCGAGCGCGCGGCCACCCGGCGGCTCGCCGAAGCCGGCTACCGCTCGGTCTGGAGCGGCGAAGGCCCCGGCACCCGCGAGGTGTTCGCCCACTTCGGCGACCTGCTCGCGTCGGTGCCGGACGTCGTGCTCGGCACCGGCATCGCGAACACCTGGCTGCGGCGCGGAACGACCGCGCACAAGGGCGGGGCGACACTCGCCCAGGCACATCCGGGCCGGTTCGTGCTCGGCATCGGCGTCGGGCACGCGTTCCAGGCCGCGCAGCTCGGCGAGGAGTACCGGCCGCTCGACCGGATGCGCGCCTATCTGTCCGAAATGGACGCGGCCGCGGCCGAAACGCCTTCTCCGGTGGCGTTTCCACGCGTGCTGGCCGCCGTCGGGCCGCGGATGCTCGAGCTTTCGCGCGACCACGCCGACGGTGCGCACCCGTTCGCCCAGCCGGTCTCGCACACGCCATACGCCCGCGAGATCCTCGGGCTGGACAAGCTCCTGATCCCCCAGCAGACGGTCCTGCTCGGCACCCGCGAGGACGCGCGAGAGAGCGTCCGGCGGCGCGTGGCCCAGTCGCGCGAGTACTCCGTCACCGTCTACCTCGCGGGCTGGAAACGCCTGGGCTACACCGAAACCGACATCGCCGGGCCGAGCGACCGGTTCGTCGACGACCTCGTCCTGTGGGGCGACGCCACGACCATCGCGAAACGCCTGGACGAAGTGCTCGACGCGGGCGCGGACCACGTCCTGCTGACGCCGTCCGCGGCCACGTTCGAGTCCACTGTGGACGTGCTGGCCGAGCTGGCCCCGGCGGTGCTCCGATGAGCGTCGGGATCTGGCAGTTCTTCGACGGCGCTCCGATCGGCGAAGTCCGGGAAACCGCGGCGGAGATCGAGGAGCTGGGCTTCGCCGCGTTGTGGTTCGGCGAGTACGCCGGGCGCGAGGCGTTCACGCAGGCGGCGTTGCTCCTCGCGGCGACGTCGAAGCTGACGGTCGCGACCGGCGTCGCGCGGTTCGACCAGCGGTCCCCGCTCGCGGCGGAAGGCGCGATCCGCGCGCTGGGCGAGGCCCACCCGGGCCGGTTCGTCGCCGGGCTGGGCGGGCACCGGCCGGGCGCGCGGCCGCTGACGGCGTTGCGCGAGTACCTGGACGGGATGGACGCGGCCGAGCTGCCCGGACTCCCCCAACCTGATCCGCGCCCGCGTCGCGTGCTCGCCGCACTGGGCCCGAAACTGCTGGACCTGGCGGCCGAACGCGCGGACGGCGCCCACCCGTACTTCGTCCCGCCGGAGCACACGGCGATGGCACGCGAACGACTCGGCCCGGGCAAGTACCTGGCGGTCGAGCAGGCGGTACTCCTCGACCCGGCCCCGGAGGTGGCCCGCGAGCACGTCGCGAGCTACGTCCGGCTCGCACGCCACCACCGCGAAAACCTGCGCCGCCTCGGCTTCACGGAATCGGATCTGGCCGACGGCGGCAGCAGCCGCCTGGTCGACGCGATCGTCGCAAGCGGCGAACAAGCCGTGTCAGACCGGATCCAAGCCCACCTCGACGCGGGCGCCGACCACGTCTGCGTCCAAGTCCTGACCCGCACCAAAGACTCCTACCGCCGCCTGGCCGACCTGACCCGAGGGGCATCACGCGTGTCCTGAAAGGCATCACGCGTGATGGAAGGGGCATCACCGTGTCGCCCCTCCAATCACGCGTGATGCCCCTCCAATCACGCGTAATGCCTCCCCAATCACGCGTGATGCCCCTTCGATCACGGCGGAGTAGGGTGGCGGGGCGCGGTGAGGGCCGCGTCCCGTCCGCGGAAAGGGCCGAGCCCACCCCTGCAGCACCGCACCACCAGCTCCGCACCTTCTTTCCTGCCCGGTGCCGGCGGACCACGGGCGACGAGGGAAGGAGGCACCATGGGCACGTTGCCCGCCAAGCCCAGCCTGGACCAGCTGCGCAAACGCGCGAAGGACCTCGCACGCGCCGAAGGCGTCAAACTCACCGAAGCGCAGTTCCGCATCGCGCGCGACCACGGCTTCCCGAGCTGGCCGAAGCTGCAGGCGTACGTCCGGCGCGTCACCGAGCACGGCGATGCCCTGCAGCACCCCTACCACCAGGACGTCGAGTACTACGCCGAACGCGCGCTCGGCCTGCTCGCGTCCGCGGAGGACGACACCCCCGGCGCGAAAGAACCGTTCGAGCGCTGGGGTCAGCCGCTCACCAAGGACGGCGCCCTCGTGGTCGTCGCCCGGGAACACGGTTTCGTTTCCTGGCGCGCACTCCGCGACCACGTCGAGTCCCTTGTGGACAGTGGCGAGCCGTTCGCCCGGGCGTACCGCGCCGTCGAGGCCCGGGACGCCGAGCAGCTCGAACGGCTCCTCGAGGAGTTCCCCGGCCTGGTCACCGCCCGCGGCACCAACGGCAACGACCTGCTCGGCATGGCCGGCGCGACCGGCGCCGAGCGGCTCAGCCGGGTGCCGCTGGCCCACGGCGCCGACCCGGCTCGCGGCAACGTCCACGGCTGGACGCCGTTGCACCAGGCCACCTACAGCAACCGGGCGCGACTCGTCGACGTCCTGCTCGAGGCGGGCGCACCGGTCGAGGTCTCCGCGCGCGGAGACGGGGGTACTCCCCTCGTCGTCGCGCTGTTCTGGGGCCACCGCCGGGCCGCGGAGAAGCTGGCCGCCCGCAGCTTGGCGCCCGGCAACCTGCGCGTCGCGGCCGGGCTCGGCCACGCCGGCCTCCTCGACGAGGTCCTGGGCCGTCCCGCCGCCGGTGCCCACCGCGGCTTCTACCGCCCGCACAGCGGATTCCCGAAGTGGCAGCCGACGGACGACCCGGCGGAGGTCCGCGACGAAGCCGTCGCGTGGGCGGCCCGCAACGACCGCACCGACGCCCTGCGCACGCTGGCCGAGCACGGCGCCGACCTCGACGCGGACGTCTACCGCGGCACCGGCCTCACCTGGGCGGCGGCGACCGGCAGGCTCGCCGCGATCCGGACCCTGCTGGACCTCGGCGCCGACGTGAACCGGCGAGGCACGTTCGGCGGCCCGGGGCACGGCGAGCACGTGACGGCCCTGCACCTGGCCGCCCAGTCCGGGCGCCTCGACGCGATCCGGCTCCTCGTCGAGGGCGGCGCCGACCTCGAAGCCCGGGACGGCCTCTTCGACAGCACCCCGGAGAGGTGGGCCGACGTCTGCGAGCAGCCGGCCGCCCGGGACCTCCTGCGATCCCTGTAGACAACCGGAGTCTGTAGTCCGTATCTTCAGAGGCGGACTACAGACTCCGCTTTGCCCACTGGGAGGACCCATGCCCGCACCCCGCGACGTCTTCGCCGCCCTGTCCGACGGCATCAGCGAAGGACGGTTCGGCGACCTTTCCGCGCTCTATGCCGAAGACACCGTCGTCGAACACCCTCAGGCCGTGCCGCGGCCGACGCGCATCGAGGGCCGCGAAGCCGTCCACGAACGCTTCACCGGCGCCCTGGCCGGCGCGTACCGGCTCAAGCGCAAGAACGTCGTCGTCCACGAGACGACGGATCCCGAGGTGATCGTCGCCGAATACGCCTACGACGCCGAGTCCGTCGAGACCGGCCGGACGATCCCGACGAACAACATCCAGGTCCTGCGCGTGCGCGACGGCCTGATCGTCCATTCCCGCGACTACCACGACTACCTGCGCCTGGCCGTCATCCGCGACGGCGTCGACCAGCTCGTGAAGGCCTACGAGGGGGCGCCGCCGCGCGAGCTGTCCCCGGTCACGCCGGAAAGCGCGGGCACGGTGTTCGAACGGCTCGTGCACGGCGTCGCGGGCGGGCGCTGGGACGAGCTGCCGGAGCTGTACGCCGAGGAAACCCACGTGACGCACCCGTTCCTGCCGGGTTCGGGCGTGGTCCGCACGCGCGACGAACTGCGCGAGCACTTCGCCGCGGGCAAGGCGCTCAACCCCGGCTTCTCGGTGACGGACCTGGTCACCTACCAGGGCCTCGATCCGGAGGTGCTGATCGGTGAGTTCGCCTACCAGGGCGAATACGGCGGCAAGC
The DNA here is from genome assembly GCF_053602455.1 of Amycolatopsis sp. NPDC004378. NCBI lineage: Bacteria > Bacillati > Actinomycetota > Actinomycetes > Pseudonocardiales > Pseudonocardiaceae > Amycolatopsis > Amycolatopsis sp. NPDC004378. Next base: position 191,425 of record NZ_JBSGDR010000010.1, on the reverse strand, counting down.
CGGTGCGCATCGCCAACATCTTCGCGATGCGGATCCGCGACGGCCTGGTCGTCGAATCCCGCGACTACGGCGACCACCTCGCCGTCGCCGGCGAGCTGGGCGGGATCCCGGAGCTGGCCGCACGGCTCGCTTAGGCGTCGGGCAGGTCGAATTCGCCGTCGCGGACGCCTTTCAGGAACGCGTCCCATTCCGACGGGGTGAAGACGAGAACCACCCCGTCGGCGTCCGGCGACCTCCGCAATGCGGTGTAGGTGACGCCGTCGGTGTGCGGCACGAACGCGTATTCGACGACCTCGTCGAGGTGCTCGCCCGCGGGCTCACCCCGGATCCACTCGGCCCCGGAAAGGTCGAGGTGGTGCCGGATGTGCGCCTTGTCATCGGTCATGCGGCCAGCGTAACGAGAAGACGCGGAAGGGGACGCCCGGCATGCGGGCGTCCCCTTCCCGAACGGAAAATCAGGCGGTCTCGGTGATCGGCCGGTCCACCCACGACATCAGGTCGCGCAGCTTCTTGCCGGTCGCCTCGATCGGGTGCTGGTTGCCCTGCTCCTCGAGCTTGGTGAAGTTCGGCCGGCCGGCCTCGTCCTCGGCGACCCACTCACGCGCGAACGTGCCGTCCTGGATCTCACCGAGGATCTTCTTCATCTCTTCCTTGACCGCCGGCGAGATGACGCGCGGGCCGCGGGTCAGGTCGCCGTACTCGGCGGTGTCGGAGATCGAGTAGCGCTGGCGCGCGATGCCGCCCTCGTACATGAGGTCGACGATCAGCTTCAGCTCGTGCAGCACCTCGAAGTAGGCGATCTCCGGGGCGTAGCCGGCCTCGGTGAGCACCTCGAAGCCGGTCTGCACCAGCGCGGACGCGCCACCGCAGAGCACGGCCTGCTCGCCGAAGAGGTCGGTCTCGGTCTCCTCGGTGAACGTCGTCTTGATGACACCGGCACGGGCACCGCCGATGGCGGCCGCGTAGGAGAGGGCGAGCGCCTGGGCGTTGCCGGAGGCGTCCTGCTCCACGGCGATGAGCGCCGGGACGCCCTTGCCGTCGACGAACTGGCGGCGGACCAGGTGGCCCGGGCCCTTCGGGGCGACCATCGCGACGTCGACGTTCGCCGGCGGCTTGATCAGGTCGTAGCGGATGTTGAAACCGTGCCCGAAGAAGAGCGCGTCGCCGTCCTTGAGGTTGGGGGCGATGTCCTGCTCGTAGATGAAGCGCTGCTTCGTGTCCGGCGCCAGGATCATGATCAGGTCGGCTTCGGCCGACGCCTCGGCCGGGGTGAGCACGCGCAGGCCCTGCTCCTCGGCCTTCGCCCGCGACTTGGACCCCTCGGGCAGGCCGATGCGGACGTCGACGCCGGAGTCGCGCAGGCTCAGCGAGTGGGCGTGGCCCTGGCTGCCGTAGCCGATCACGGCGACCTTGCGCCCCTGGATGATCGAGAGGTCGGCGTCGTCGTCGTAGAAGATTTCCACTGCCATGGGGGTTACTGCTTCCTTTCCTGACTTACAAAGACTTCGTTAACGCGGTGAGGTGGCAGTGATGGAACGGGCGCCACGCCCGACCGCGACCATGCCGGACTGGACCAGCTCGCGGATGCCATAGGGCTCCAGCATCCGCAGCAGGGCACCGATCTTGTCCGACGTCCCGGTCGCCTCGACGGTGAGCGCCTCCGGGGACACGTCCACCACCTTCGCACGGAAGAGCTGGACGGTTTCGAGGACCTGGCTGCGCACGGTGTTGTCGGCGCGGACCTTCACGAGCAGCAGTTCGCGCTGCACGGCGGTCGACTGCTCCAGCTCGACGATCTTGATCACGTTGACCAGCTTGTTGAGCTGTTTGGTCACCTGCTCGAGCGGTAGCTCTTCGACAGCGACCACGATCGTCATGCGGGACACCTCGGGGTTTTCCGTGGGCCCGACGGCGAGGGACTCGATGTTGAACCCGCGGCGGGAGAACAGGCCCGAGACGCGTGCGAGCACACCCGGCTTGTTCTCGACCAGCACACTCAGCGTGTGGACGCTCATCTCAGCGCTCACCTTCCCCGGCGGCTTCGGCGGCGGCCTCGGTCGTCTCGACCGAAACCTCGTCGTCGTCGAACAGCGGCCGGATGCCCCGGACCGCCATGATCTCGTCGTTGCCGGTGCCCGCGGCGACCATCGGCCACACCTGGGCATCCTTCCCCACGACGAAGTCGATCACGACGGGGCGGTCGTTGATCTCCATCGCGCGGCGGATGGTGGCGTCGACGTCTTCCTTCGTCTCGCACCGCAGGCCCGCGCAGCCCAGCGCCTCGGCCAGCAGCACGAAGTCCGGGATGCGGTGCTTGTGCGTGCCGAGGTCGGTGTTGGAGTACCGCTCCGAGTAGAAGAGGTTCTGCCACTGGCGGACCATGCCCAGGTTGCCGTTGTTGATGACGGCGACCTTGATCGGCGCGCCCTCGATCGCGCAGGTGGCGAGCTCCTGGTTGGTCATCTGGAAGCAGCCGTCGCCGTCGATCGCCCACACCGGGGTGTCCGGGACGCCGAACTGCGCGCCCATCGCGGCGGGAACGGCGAAGCCCATGGTGCCGAGGCCGCCGGAGTTGATCCAGGTGCGCGGGTTCTCGTACTTGACGAACTGCGCGGCCCACATCTGGTGCTGGCCGACACCGGCGGCGTACACCGCGTCCGGCCCGACGAGCTCGCCGATCCGCTCGATGACGTACTGCGGCGACAGCGAACCGTCGTCGGGCCACTCGTAACCGGCCGGGTAGGTCTTGCGCCAGTCGTCGGCCTGGGTCCACCAGTCGGCGAGGTCCGGCCGGCCGCCGTGCTCGAACTCCGTGGTGACCGCGGCGATCAGCTCGCCGATGATCTCCTTGCAGTCGCCCACGATCGGCACGTCGGCCTTGCGGTTCTTGGAGATCTCGGCCGGGTCGATGTCGGCGTGCACGATCGCGGCGTCCGGCGCGAACGACGACAGCTGGCCGGTGACCCGGTCGTCGAACCGGGCGCCGAGCGCGATCAGCAGGTCGGCACGCTGCATCGCGGCGACGGCGGCGACCGAGCCGTGCATGCCCGGCATGCCGAGGTGCTGCGGGTGCGAGTCGGGGAACGCACCGCGCGCCATCAGCGTGGTGACGACGGGGATGTTCGTCAGCTCGGCCAGCTGCTTCAGCTGCTCGTGCGCCTCGGCCTTGATCACGCCGCCACCGACGTACAGCACCGGGCGACGCGACTTCGCGATCAGCTTCGCGGCTTCGCGGACCTGCTTGCCGTGCGGGCGCAACGTCGGGCGGTAGCCCGGAAGGCGCAGCTCGGTCGGCCAGGAGAACGAGGTCATCTCCTGCAGCACGTCCTTCGGGATGTCCACCAGCACCGGGCCGGGCCGGCCCGTGGACGCCAGGTGGAACGCCTCGGCGATGGTCCGCGGGATCTCCGCGGGGTCCGTGACGAGGAAGTTGTGCTTGGTGATCGGCATGGTGATGCCGCAGATGTCGGCTTCCTGGAAGGCGTCCGTGCCGATCAGGGACCGGGACTGCTGCCCGGTGATCGCGACGACCGGGACGGAGTCCATGTTCGCGTCGGCCAGCGGGGTGACCAGGTTGGTCGCGCCCGGGCCCGACGTCGCCATGCAGACGCCGACCTTGCCGGTGGCCTGCGCGTAGCCGGTGGCCGCGTGGCCCGCGCCCTGCTCGTGGCGGACCAGGATGTGGCGGACCTTCGTCGAGTCCAGCAGCGGGTCGTAGGCGGGCAGGATCGTGCCGCCCGGAATGCCGAAGACCACCTCGGCGCCGACCGCCTCGAGCGAGCGCACGAGGGACTGCGCGCCGGTGACGCGCACCGGGGTTCCCGCCGGTGGCGCCGGCTTCGGACGTGCTCCGGGCGTTCCGGGCGTCGGCCCGGGTTTCGCGTCGCTGCGCGACGTGGCACTGGTCATCGGTTCTGCCTCGTGGGTCTCGGTGTCACTCGTTCGGGTCTTTTTTGAGCTCTATCGGTGCGGTGGGGCGGGGAATCTCTTCCCTAGGGCAACAAAAAACCCTCGCCGACCGTAAGGTCGCACGAGGGTCGCGCGTCGACGCAGCGGAAAGACTTCCCTAAGCGTCGACGCGCTTGGGAAGTACGAGGCCGGTCAGCGGTGTCACGACGCTGACGCTAGTCCGAAGGCCTCTCGAGTGTCAACTCTGCGGGATGACGTGTCCGCATCGTGGACGGGGGTCACACCCGCGCGACCCGGGTTCGGGCCGGTCCGCGCCGCGGTGCACCATTTCCGCGTGGCCGAAAAAGACCAGGACGAAGGCCGTAAGGCCGTCTTCCGCATCCCCCGTACGTCCTTCATGGCGATCGCGCTCCTGACGATCTGCGTGACGCCGGTCGCGCTCGGGGACATCCCGTACCTGCAGTGGCTCTACATCTTCCCGATCGCGCTCGCGGTGTTCGTGATCCGGACGCGCACGGTCGCGACGCGCGAAGGCCTGGCGACGCGCACGATGTTCGGTCACCGCGACGTCCCGTGGACGGCGCTGAAGGGCCTCGCGATCACGAAGAAGGCGCGCGTCCAGGCGGTGCTGAAGGACGACACGAAGGTGCCGCTGCCGACCGTCCGGACGCGGCACCTGCCCGTGCTGTCGCTGGTCAGCGAAGGTCTGGTGGCGGATCCGAGCGGACTGCTGGACGCCGAGGACATCAAGCCGGCGGAGAAGCCCGCCGAATAGCCCGGTCTCCCGACAGGCTAAATTGGTAGGACCAGTTTCGCCGGAGTGTCCCGGACCTCCGCCTGGCCCACCATCCGACCTGGGAGTTCGCCGTGCCGCCTCTCCGTTCCCGGACCACCACCCACGGCCGCAACGCCGCGGGCGCCCGCTCGCTCTGGCGCGCCACCGGCATGACCGACAGCGACTTCGGCAAGCCGATCGTGGCGATCGCCAACTCCTACACCCAGTTCGTGCCCGGCCACGTGCACCTCAAGGACCTCGGCGAGATCGTCGCCGGCGCGGTGAAGGAAGCGGGCGGCGTCGCGCGCGAGTTCCACACGATCGCCGTCGACGACGGCATCGCGATGGGTCACTCCGGCATGCTCTACTCGCTGCCTTCGCGCGAGATCATCGCCGACTCGGTGGAGTACATGGTCAACGCGCACCAGGCCGACGCGCTGGTGTGCATCTCCAACTGCGACAAGATCACCCCGGGCATGCTCAACGCCGCGATGCGGCTGAACATCCCGGTGGTGTTCGTCTCGGGCGGCCCGATGGAGGCCGGCAAGGCGGTCGTCGTCGGCGGCGTCGCGCAGGCCCCGACCGACCTCATCACCGCGATCGCGGCGTCGGCGAGCCCCGAGGTCGACGAGGACGGCCTGGCCGTCGTCGAGCGCTCGGCGTGCCCGACGTGCGGGTCGTGCTCCGGCATGTTCACCGCGAACTCCATGAACTGCCTCACCGAGGCCCTCGGGTTGTCGCTTCCCGGCAACGGCTCCACGCTGGCGACGCACGCCGCGCGCCGCGCGCTGTTCGAGGAGGCCGGCCGCACGGTCGTCGAGCTGTGCCGCCGGTGGTACGAAAACGACGACGACTCGGTCCTGCCGCGCTCGATCGCGTCGAAGGCGGCGTTCGAGAACGCGATGGCCCTCGACATGGCGATGGGCGGCTCCACGAACACGGTGCTGCACATCCTCGCCGCCGCCCAGGAGGGCGAGGTCGACTTCACGATCGCCGACATCGACGCGATCGGCCGCCGCGTGCCCTGCCTGTCGAAGGTGGCGCCGAACTCCGACTACCACATGGAGGACGTCCACCGCGCGGGCGGAATCCCGGCGATCCTGGGCGAGCTGTACCGCGGCGGCCTGCTGAACACGGACGTCCGTTCGGTCCACTCGCCCGACATCGAGTCGTGGCTCGGCACCTGGGACATCCGCGCCGCCTCGCCGTCCGAGACCGCTCTCGAACTGTTCCACGCAGCCCCGGGCGGCGTCCGCACGACGGAAGCGTTCTCGACGTCGAACCGCTGGTCTTCGCTCGACACTGACGCTTCCGGTGGTTGCATCCGCGACGTCGAGCACGCGTACACGAAGGACGGCGGCCTGGCGATCCTCCGCGGCAACCTCGCCGAAAACGGCGCGGTGATCAAGGCAGCGGGCATCGACGAGGACCTCTGGCACTTCGAAGGCCCGGCGCGGGTGCTGGAGAGCCAGGAGGAAGCAGTGTCGGCGATCCTCAAGAAGGAGATCCAGCCGGGCGAAGTCCTGGTGATCCGCTACGAAGGCCCGGCGGGCGGCCCGGGCATGCAGGAGATGCTGCACCCGACGGCATTCCTGAAGGGCTCGGGCCTGGGCAAGAAGTGCGCCCTGATCACGGACGGCCGCTTCTCGGGCGGCTCATCGGGCATCTCGGTGGGCCACATCTCCCCGGAAGCGGCGGCAGGCGGCTTGATCGCCCTGGTGGAGAACGGCGACCGCATCCTGCTGGACGTCCACGAGCGCCGCCTCGAGCTGCTGGTGGACGCGGAGATCCTGGCCGAGCGCCGCGCCAAGATGGAGGCATCGGAGCGCCCGTGGCAGCCGAAGGACCGCCAGCGCCCGATCACGGCGGCCCTGCGTGCGTACGCCCGCATGGCCACGTCCGCCGACACGGGCGCGGTCCGCGACGTGAACAAGTAGGTAGCGCATCAGCCGCGAAGGCCGTCCCGTTCTCGGGGCGGCCTTTCGGCATTCCGCCCCGCGTAGGCCGTCCCGCCCCCAGGGCGACCTTCCGCCATTCCGTTTCAGCCGCGAAGGCCCGCTACTGGTGTGGCCTTTCGGCATCCCGCCTGAGCCGCCGCAGTCATCCCACTCCCCACGGCGGCGTCTCGCCATTCCACTTCAGCCGCGAAGGCCCGCTCTCAGAGCGACTTTCCGCCTCAGCCGCAAAGACCCGCTCCTGGCGCGACCTTTTGGCATTCCGCCCCGTGAAAGCCTCCGCTCCTGGGACTCCCCCTCAACCGCAATGGCCATCCCCGTCCCGGGCGGCCTTCCGCCATTCCGGAGCCCCGCCCGTGAGGGGGACCCCCGGTTTCAACGCTACCGGCAAGCACCGACGATTCCGCGCCCGCGCACCGGAGTTGCCCACAGCCCGACCTCGCAACCCCGGGTTGTCCACAGCCACCCAAGGTCGCCCTCGGTCCGCGCTACCGCGTCAAGACAATGACCACCACGGCAGCCGCAGCAGCCAGCAGCAGCGAAACCAGCCCCAGCGGCAACGGCCGTTTCCGCCACGGCGTGTTCCGCTCCAGCGAAATCGGCCCGGACCCGGTGAAGATCAGGCTGAGCGCCGTCGCCCCGAGCAGCAGCTCGAACTCGAACCCCTGTCCCTGCTGCTCGAAGAACCCGCCGTGGAACTTGGCGTAGACGACGTTCGCGGCGATGCCGAGCAGGCCCGCCGCGGCCAGCGGCGTGAAGAGCCCGACGATCACCAGGGCGCCGCCACCGACCTCGACGATGCCCGTGATCCACGACAGCAGCGTCGTCTGCTTGTGGTAGCCGAACGTCTCCAGCATCCGCGCGAACCCGCCGATGCCGGGCCCGCCGAACAGGCCGAACAGGTGCTGCAGGCCGTGCGCGCCCATGGTCACGCCGAGCGCCAGTCGCAGGATCAGCAGGCCGAGGCCCAGCCCGCCCTGGCGTGGGGTGTCATCGGCACCGTCGTCCTCGACGCCCGACAGGAGGCTGGTGGGCTGCTGCGAGTAATCGTCTCCACTGCTCACGCGCGAAGGGTAGGGGATCCACCCCGGCGTGGCGAGCCGCCGCGCTAGTACTCGCCGTGCACGAGGTTGTCCGGCAGCTCGCCCCCGGCGTACCGCGCGATTTCGGCCGCCGCGACGGCGTACGACCGGGCCCGCACCCCGCGCACCGCCCCGCCGACGTGCGGGGTCAGCAGCAGGCCCGGCGCCGTCCACAGCGGGTGCCCGGGCGGCGGCGGCTCGGGATCGGTGACGTCGAGCGCGGCGCGCAACCGGCCCGTGGTCAATTCGGCGACCAAGGCTGCGGTGTCCACGACGGCGCCGCGGGCCACGTTGACCAGCACCGCGCCGTCGCGCATCTCGGCGAGGAACTCCGCGTCGACCATCCCGCGGGTGCGCGAGGTCAGCGGCACCATCAGCACGACGACGTCGTGGAGGCCGAGCAGCGAGGGCAGCTCGCGCACGCCGTGCACGCCCTCCCGCGCCGTCATCCCGACCATCGTGCACCGCGCGTCGAACGGCTCGAGCCGCCGCCGCAGGTGCCGCCCCAGGTCACCGGCGCCGACGATCAGCACGCGCTTGCCCTGCAGCGTGTCGGCCGATTGCCGGTCCCACCGCTGCTCGCGCTGCGCCTCGGCGAAGACGTCCAGCTTCCGGTACATCGACAGCAGCGCGGCGACGACCCATTCGGCGGTGCTCCCGCCGTGCGCGCCCCGGCAGGTGGAGAGCAGCACGCCGTCGGGCACCTTGCCGATCCAGTCCTCGGCGCCCGCGGCCAGCAGCTGGATCAGCTTCAGGTTCGGGAGCGTGCGCCACAGCTCCTCGCCCGGCGGGTGCTTGCCGGGGATGAGCACCTCGGCCTTCCCGGCCTCCGGCGGCACGGCCTCGCCCCACTGGAAGCGCACGGGCAGGACCCGCGGGACCTCGGCGAGCACGGACATGCCCTCGTCGTCGGGCACCAGCACGGTCAGCGTCATGATCCCCAACGTAATCCAGGAGTACTCACCCATGGTTCACGCACCTGGCCCTAGGCTGGGGAATCATGCGAACCCGGTACCGCTCGGCCCTGCTGGCGATCTTGGCCTGCGGCGTCCTGCTGCCCGCCGGGTGCGCGCGGTTCGACGACACCGCGGCGGGCCAGACGTTCAGCCCCGCGCCCGTCCCCAGCCCCGAGTCGCCGCCCGAGGTCCAGGGCCCCGGCTCGGACTCCGGCGGCGACGGCAAGCAGGTGCGGCCCGGCCAGGCCACGCCGGTGCCACCGCCCCAGGGCTGCAAGGACTTCAACCAGTCGGTGATCGCGACCTGCCTGGACACCGTCGCCGCGGTCGCCGGCCTGCCCGGCGACGGCTCCACGCCGAGCGCGCTGGCCGGCGAGCGCAAGAGCGGCCGCGTGCTGCTCGCGACGGCGGGCAAGGACGCCACGGACTTCGCGAAGCTCGACGTCCAAGCGGACGGTGACGGCGGCCTGACCGGCCTCGCGCTCTCGCCGTCGTACGTCGAGGACCAGCTCGTGTTCGCTTATGTGACCACGGCGACGGACAACCGCGTCGTGCGGTTCGCGAAGGGCCAGGCGGCGAAGCCGGTGCTCACCGGCATCCCCAAGGGCGTGACCGGCAACCGCGGCACGATCAGCACGGACAACCGCGGCGCGCTGCTCGTCGCGACCGGCGACGCGGGCAACCCGAACGCCGCCGCCGACCCCAGCTCCCTCGCCGGGAAGGTGCTGCGGATCGACACGTCCGGCAAGGCCGCGTCGGGTAACCCGAAGGGGTCCCTGGCGGTCGCGGCCGGACTGCACGCCCCGGGCGGGCTGTGCGCCTCCGCCGACGGCGGCCGCGTCTGGGTCACCGACCGGCTCGCCGACAAGGACGCCATCTACCGCGTACAGGCCGGCCAGCCGCTCACGACGCCGGCGTGGACGTGGCAGGACAAGCCGGGCGTCGCGGGCTGCGCGGACTTCGTCGACGCGAACGGCTCGGTCTCGGTCGGCATGTCCCTGGCCGGGAACCTGCAGAACCTGCCGGTGACGGCCGAAGGCGCGGTCAGCGGCAAGCCGACCGTCAGCCTGGACGGCAAGACCGGCAAGCCACCGGAGACGTTCGGGCGGCTCGCCGGGATGAGCATGATCAACCCGCAGATGGCGGTGGCCGGCACGGTCAACAAGGACGGCGGCAAGCCGGTCTCGAGCGACGACCGCGTGGTCCTGATCACACCGGCGACCTCCGGCGGCGGCAACGGCAAGGACTGATCCGGGCAGCCACGCCGGCGGCTAAGTCAGCGGCTTCAGCTCCACCCGCCGTCCCTCGGCCGATGACGCCAGCCCGGCTTCGGCGAGCTGCAACCCGCGCGCGGCCGAGAAGAAGTCGTACCGGTGCGGCCGCCCGGCGACGACGTCCCGGACGAACTCCTCCCACTGGGCCTTGAAGCCGTTGTCGAACTCGGTGTTGTCCGGCACCTCCTGCCACTGGTCCCGGAACGGCTCGGTGGCCGGGAGGTCGGGGTTCCAGACCGGCTTGGGCGTCGCGGACCGGTGCTGGACGCGGCATCGTCGCAATCCGGCTACGGCGCTGCCCTCGGTGCCGTCGACCTGGAACTCGACCAGCTCGTCGCGGAACACCCGCGTGGACCACGACGAGTTGATCTGCGCGATAGCTCCCGATTCGAGCTCGAAAATGCCGTACGCGGCATCGTCGGCCGTCGCCGCGTACGGCTCGCCCTGCTCGTCCCACCGGCGCGGGATGTGCGTGGTCGCTTTCGCGGTCACGGCCGATACGCGGCCGAAGAGGTTCTCCAGGACGTAGTTCCAGTGGCAGAACATGTCGAGCACGATCCCGCCGCCGTCTTCGGCGCGGTAGTTCCAGCTCGGCCGCTGCGCCTCCTGCCAGTCGCCCTCGAAGACCCAGTAGCCGAACTCGCCACGCACCGACAGGATTCGTCCGAAGAACCCACCTTTGACGAGCCGCTGCAGTTTGCGCAGGCCCGGGAGGAACAGCTTGTCGTGCACGACGCCGTGGCAGATCCCGGCGTCCCGCGCGAGACCGGCCAGTTCCAGCGCCGACGGCAGCGACTCGGCCAGCGGCTTCTCGGCGTAGACGTGCTTGCCCGCGGCGATCGCGGCCCGCACCGACGGCTCGCGCGCCGACGTCAGCTGGGCGTCGAAGTAGATCTGGACATCACCCAGCGCGGATTCGACGTCCGTCGTCCACGCGGTCAAGCCGTGCCGATCGGCCAGGTCCTTCAGCTTCGCCGCGTTGCGCCCGGCGAGGACCGGTTCGAGCTGCACGCGGGAGCCGTCGGAAAGTTCGACACCGCCTTGTTCGCGGATGGCCAGCACCGACCGCATCAAGTGCTGCCGGTAGCCCATCCGGCCGGTGACGCCGTTGAGCAGCACGCCGATGCTCGTCTGGTTCATCGCTGGCGGCCTTCCTGGTCGAGGGCGTCCCCGCCGGACGGCGAGGTGACACCCGGGATGTCGTATTCCGCGCGGCGCCCGCACATGCCGTAGCCGTCCGGGTTCGACGGCGTCGCGACCCGGACACCCGACCGGTCGAGGTGGCTCCCGTCGCCGTCGGCGAGGGCCTTGAGGTGCGCGCCGGTCAGCTCGGCGGCCTTGAGCGCTCCGGCCTCCCAGCGCGGCACCCAGTCTCCGATTTTCGGCGACACGAGCGCGACGGCCGCCCGGTGGAACGCGCGCAACGGTTCGGCGTCGCCGTCCCGCAGCGCCTCCCGGAGCGGCACGTATCCGCGAATGGCCAGATCACGACGCCTTTTCGCCGCATCGTCATTATTCGGCAACGCGGCGGCCTCGGCATATGCGGCCGGGTCGGCAAGTACATCGGGCGGAAAAGTGAACACGGCGTCGCCCGCCTCGGGCAGGCCACTGTTCTGCATGAGGACGGTGACGCGCAGGCCGTCGCCCTGCACCATCCGGTGGACGGTCCCCGGCGCGAACCACGCGATCACGCCGGCTTCGAGCGGCGTCTCCGCGTAGCCGCCGACGCTCAGCGTCTGGACGGCGCCATGGCCGCCGGTGACGATGTAGGCCTCGGTGCAGGCGAGGTGCAGGTGCGGGCTGCCGCCGCAGACGCCGTCCTCGGCCTCCCAGTCGTAGGCACGCAGGTGCGAAACGCCGACGCCACCCGGTAGCGGGAATTCGTTCATGACCATCCGTGCCTGTCGAGGTAGCGGGTCACCTGATCGCGGTCCCATGCTCCGTCGGCGACCACGACCCGGTAGCGGTAGGTGAAGGTCTCCCCCGGCGGCAGGGCGAACTCTTCGAAGAACGCCCACGAGAAGGCGACCATGGGCGTGTCCTTGGAGCGGACGAACCAGTGCGACTCGTGGATCGCGTCGTCGTTTTCCGGCGAATGGGCGAAGACGAGCGTCGAGTGCGCGTCGACGTCGTCGTGCTCGCCGACGAACGCCAGCCACGGCGCCTGCGCGCCCATCATGGCGTCGCCGCCGAGGTCACCGGGCCCGAGGACGCGCCCGCCGCTGAAGTCGCGCGGGCCTCGCCAGTGCAGGCCGGTGTACCCGGCCTGCTCGCGGCCGGCGGTGGTCGGGCTGCCGAACACGAGCGGGACGTCGCGGACGTTGGTCAGCTCGATGCCCCAGTCGATGGCCCAGGCACCCTCGTCGGGCTCGACGGAGTGGACGACGATGTCCCGCCGCTCACGCGCCCACTCGTCGCCGCGGTTGGCGACCCAGGTGAGCCGTTCGGTGAAGGTCAGCCGGTCGCCGTCGACGGTGAAGCCGGCGAACCCGTCGTGCCGCATCGAGCCGATGCGATCGGGCAGGTCCTGGTACCAGTCACCGGGGACGTAGGTGTGGCCGCCCCAGAAGTTCTGGCCGGACAGGTGGCTGGACGTCATCTGCAGGCCCTTGTGCCACCGGTGGTCGGCGGGCCGGTATCCACTGACGCGCCGCCCGCGAAGGGTGCGCAGCGGGTGGGTGTAGGGCTTGCGGGACTCGTAGGCGACGGGGTCGGGCTTGTACACATAGGACATCAGCTGAACCCCGGCGGCTTCGACGATCACGCGGTCGCCGTGCCGGTGGGTGACGGTGATGGCCTCGCTCATCGCGCCTCGCCTCCCGACATCGCGCGGTAGAAGGGGTCGCCGGGACCGATCTCCCCGCGCCGCACGCTCTGCCCGGTGAAGGCGGCCTTGTACAGCGAGGCGACGAACTCGAGCACCCGCCGCCCGTCAGCCCCGCTGCAGGGCGGCCGTCGTTTGGCTTGAAAAGCGTCCAAAACAGGTTTCAACGCGGCGGCGTGCGAGCTGCCGACGTCCTCCCGCGGTTCACTCTTTGCCCTGGTCAGATGGGTGTATCGCCAGTTTTCGGCAACGTACCCGTAGAGGTGCGTGAGCTCCACGGTGGCGAGCTCGCAGTCGATCCGGATCCGGCTGACTTCGTCCGGCGAGAGGACACTGTTGACGACGGTCGCCAGCGCCCCCGACTCGAACCGGACGAGCGCTGTGGAGACGTCCTCGGTCTCGACGTCGTGCACGAGCCGCGCGGTCATCGCCTGGACTTCGGCCCACTCGCCGGCGGCGTTCGCGTCGCCGGCGAGCAGGTGGAGCAGCAGGTCCATCTGGTGGATGCCGTGCCCCATCGCGGGCCCGCCCCCTTCGGTCTCCCACCGCCCCCGCCACGGGACCGCGTAGTAGCCGGCGTCGCGATACCAGGTGGTCTGACAATGCGCGACAAGCAGACGCCCCAGCGCACCTTGGGTGAGCAGCTGCCGAAAGCGTTCCGCAGACGACCCGGACCGCTGCTGGTACACGAAGGAGGCGTAGGGACCGCCGTCCCGTTCGACGGACGTCATCTCGTCGTACTCGGCAAGCGAACGACAAGGCGGCTTCTCACACCAGACCCAGGCACCGCTTTCCAGGGCCTCCTTGGTCTGCTCGACATGCAACCCTGGCGGCGTGCAGATCGAAACGAGGTCGGGTTCCTGCTCGGCAAGCAACGTACCGAGGTCCTGATACGGCTTGGCATGGTCGGTCGCCGCGCACAACGCAACGGCCCGCCCCTCATCGACATCCGCGACGCCCACCAGGTCGACATCATCGCGGTGGGCCTCATAAGCCTCGCGATGGCTGTCCGCGATCGCCCCCGCCCCGACGACGGCAACCCGCAAGCGCTTTCCCTGAGCCACCCCGGACCTCCCTCCTCGGCAACACCTTCCGCGCGCAGACACCCGGCCTTGCCGCGCCACCTCGGCGACAAGTCCTCTCAGGACGGCCTCTTTCGCCACACGTCCACGCGGCGCGTTCGTCTCCCCGAGCCCCCGCCGACCCGGCCCACGCGCCATTCGGCCGGCGACTCCGCAGTGCCCACTCGAAGTTCCTGGGCGGCTGTACCTCTCACCGCCCGACTTCGACCGTCTCAGAAAGCGCTTTCTCACGCAACGGCGAGACGCGATGTCAACGATGTCACCGCGGGCCTCAACCGGAACGGACGACTCAACCACCGACGGTCACCGACGGCCGCCCAGCGATCCGTTCGTTCTCAGCAGAAAGGGCTTCCAGCGCCCAGACGGGTCAGCGGCTCTTGCTGCGAGGCTCGCGCTTCCGCGGCTGCCGGCTCTCAGCCCGCGCCGCCCGCACGTCCAGAAAGGCGACCACACCCGAAACGACCGCGGCGAACAGTCCGAGGAGCCGGCCGAAGCCCGGCTCGATGGCGATCCCGGCGGCGTCGAAGATGCCGCGCTGGTCGGCGTCGAACTCCCAGTCCAGCGTGAACCAGCCGAGCACCATCAGCAGCAGCGCCGCCGCGGCGACCACCAGCCACAAGTGCGGCAGGCCGCCGACCCGCACCTTCCGGATTCGCCCGAAGGCGACCACGGCCAGACCGGCCAGCAGCAACGGCAGCGGCGGGCACCACGCGAAGAAGCCCGAATGCCACGCGTCCCGGACGACGTCGCTGTGCGGCAACGTCGTGAGAATGACTTCGATGTCCGGCTTGTTGGCGATCAGCGTGATCCACGGCAGGAACGTCGAGCCCAGCGCGAGCAGCCCGGCCGCCAGGCCGAGCCACTCGCGCCAGGTGACGCTCTTGACGGAAAACGACGACAACGTCAGGAACCGACGCGCTCGATGATGAGCTCGCGCACGCGCTTGGCGTCGGCCTGCCCCTTGGTCGCCTTCATGACCGCGCCGACGATCGCACCGGCCGCGGCGACCTTGCCGCCGCGGATCTTGTCCGCGACGTCCGGCTGCGCCGCGAGGGCGTCGTCGATCGCCGACAACAACGCCGAGTCGTCCGAGACGACCTTCAGCCCCCGCTTCTCGACGACATCACGCGGCTCGCCCTCGCCGGCGAGCACGCCCTGGACGACCTCCTTGGCGAGCTTGTTCGTCAGCTCACCGGACGACACCAGCCCGATGACCTCGGCCACCTGCTTCGGCGTGATCGCCAGGTCCGCCAGCTCGACCTCGCGCGCGTTCGCCTCCTGAGCCAGCGTGTTGACCCACCAGCCGCGCGCCTCGTCCGGCGACGCGCCGGCTTCGACCGTGGCCGCGACGAGGTCGACGGCACCGACGTTCAGCAGGTCACGCAGGGCTTCGTCGGAAAGCGACCACTCCTGCTGGATCCGCTTCCGCCGCTCGGACGGCATCTCCGGCAGCGTGCCGCGCAGCTCCTCGACCCACTCGCGCGCCGGCGCGATCGGGACCAGGTCGGGCTCCGGGAAGTACCGGTAGTCCTCAGCGGTCTCCTTCGTCCGGCCCGACGAGGTCGTGCCGTCGGCCTCCTGGAAGTGCCGCGTCTCCTGCTTGATCGAACCGCCCTCGGCGAGGATCGCCGCCTGCCGCGTCATCTCGTAGCGAACGGCGCGCTCGACGCTGCGCAGCGAGTTGACGTTCTTCGTCTCGGTACGCGTGCCGAACTCGGTCGCGTCCTTCGCCATCAGCGAAACGTTCGCGTCGCACCGCAGCGAGCCCTGGTCCATGCGGACGTCGGAGACGTCGAGCGCGCGAAGCAGGTCACGCAAGGCCGTCACGTACGCCCGCGCAACCTCGGGAGCCCGCTCGCCGGTGCCCTCGATCGGCTTGGTGACGATCTCGATCAGCGGCACGCCCGCCCGGTTGTAGTCGAGCAGCGAGTGCTCGGCACCGTGGATCCGGCCGGTGGCGCCACCGACGTGCAGCGACTTGCCGGTGTCCTCTTCCATGTGCGCGCGCTCGATCTCCACGCGCACGACCTCGCCGTCGTCGAGCGTGACGTCGAGGTAGCCGTTGAAGGCGATCGGCTCGTCGTACTGCGACGTCTGGAAGTTCTTCGGCATGTCCGGGTAGAAGTAGTTCTTCCGGGCGAACCGGCACCACTCGGCGATCTCGCAGTTCAGCGCGAGACCGATCCGGATCGCACCCTCGACGGCCTTGCCGTTGACGACCGGCAGCGCGCCCGGCAGGCCGAGGCAGGTCGGGCAGACCTTCGTGTTCGGCTCGCCGCCGAACTCGTTGGCGCAGCCGCAGAACATCTTCGTGTTCGTGTTCAGCTCGACGTGCACCTCGAGCCCGAGCACCGGGTCGAACCGCTCGATGACGTCGGCGTAGTCCATCAACTCGGCCACGGCAGTCACTTCGTTCCTCCCAGCTCCGGGACCTTGTGGATGAGCGCCCCGCCGGCGGCGGCGTCGCGCGCGGCCTCGTAGGCGGCGCCGACCCGGTAGAGCCGGTCGTCGGCGAGCGCCGGGGCCATGATCTGCAGGCCGACCGGCAGGCCGTCCTCGTCGGACAGCCCGCTCGGCACGCTCATCGCGGCGTTGCCGGCGAGGTTCGACGGGATCGTGCACAGGTCGGCGAGGTACATCGCCATCGGGTCGTCGACGCGCTCGCCGATCTTGAACGCCGTGGTCGGCGTCGTGGGCGAAACGAGGACATCGACCTTTTCGAAGGCGGCCGCGAAGTCACGCGTGATCAGCGTGCGCACCTTCTGCGCAGAGCCGTAGTAGGCGTCGTAGTAGCCGGACGACAACGCGTAGGTGCCGAGCATGATCCGCCGCTTGACCTCGGCGCCGAAGCCCTTCTCGCGGGTGAGCGACATGACCTCTTCGGCGCTGTGCGTGCCGTCGTCGGCGACGCGCAGGCCGTAGCGCATGGCGTCGAACCGGGCGAGGTTCGACGAGGCCTCACTTGGCGCGATCAGGTAGTAAGCGGGCAGCGCGTAGACGAAATGCGGACAAGAGACCTCGACGACCTCGGCCCCGAGCGCACGCAGCTGCTCGACCGCGGCTTGGAACGACCGCTCCACGCCCGGCTGGTAGCCCTCGCCACCGAACTCCTTCACGACGCCGACCTTGACGCCCTTGAGGTCACCGGTCATGCCCTGCCGGGCCGCGGCGACCACCGGCGGCACCGGCGCGTCGATGGAGGTCGAGTCCATCGGGTCGTGCCCGGCGATGACTTCGTGCAGCAGGGCAGCGTCGAGCACCGTCCGCGCGCAGGGCCCCGCCTGGTCGAGCGAAGACGAAAACGCGACAAGGCCGTACCGCGACACGCCACCGTAGGTCGGCTTGACGCCGACGGTGCCGGTGACGGACCCGGGCTGCCGGATCGACCCACCGGTGTCGGTCCCGATGGCGATGGCGGCTTCGAAGGCCGCGATCGACGCGGACGAGCCACCGCCCGACCCGCCCGGGATGCGGGCGTGGTCCCACGGGTTGTGCGTCGGGCCGTACGCCGAGTTCTCGGTCGACGACCCCATGGCGAACTCGTCCATGTTGGTCTTGCCGAGAATGACGACGCCGGCTTCGCGCAGCTTGCGCGTCACGGTCGCGTCGTACGGCGGGATCCAGCCTTCGAGCGTTTTCGAACCACACGTCGTCGGGATGCCCTCGGTGGTGAGGACGTCCTTGAGCGCGAGCGGCACGCCGGCCAGCGGCGACGCCGGCTCGTTGCCCCCCGCGATGCCCTCGTCGACGGCCTTGGCAGCGGCCAGCGCGCCTTCGGTGTCGACGTGCAGGAACGCGTGGACGTGGTCGTCGACCTCGGCGATCCGGTCCAGGTGGGCCCGCGTGACCTCGACCGCGGACACCTCGCGCGAGTGGATCTTCTCCGCCAGGTCCGCGGCGGTCAGCTTGATGAGCTCGGTCACTGCTCTTCCCCCAGAATCCGCGGCACCCGGAAGCGGCCCTCTTCGGCGGCCGGCGCCCCGGCCAGCGCCTGCTGCTGCGTGAGCCCGGGGCGGACGACGTCCTGTCGGAAAACGTTCGTCAGCGGCACGGCGTGCGACGTCGGCGGCACGTCGTCGGCGGCGACCTCGCTCACCTTGGCCACCGAGTCCAGGATCTGGTCGAGCTGGCCGGCGAAGACGTCGAGCTCGTCGTCGGTCACGGCCAGCCTGGCCAGCTTCGCGAGGTGCGCGACCTCGTCTCGGGAAATGTTGGGCACGCGGGTGACTCCCGGGTTGTGCTGTGCGGGTTGTCTCGGAAGCTGCAAGTCTATGGTGACGACGCCGGACGACTCGACTGGGTTACGCCCGGCGCAGGCCGGGTGCCGTCCGGCGACGCTCGCGTCCCGCCCGGCGGACAGCGGGTCCCGCACACCGGGTGGGTCTGTCACAATCGGCGACCGGCATCAAGCGTCCCACGGCAAGGCTGGGACGCCAGAGGCGAGAGGGGCGCGTGGTGTCGTTCCTGATCCGGGTCCTCCTTCCGGACAGCCCGGGGACCCTCGGCGCGGTCGCCACGGCGCTCGGCACGGTAGGCGCCGACATCCTCAGCGTGGACGTCGTCGAGCGCGGCACCGGGGTCGCGGTGGACGACCTCGTGGTCGAGCTCCCGTCGGGCCGTCTGCCCGACGCGCTCATCACGGCCGCGGAAAGCGTCGAAGGCGTCGAAGTGGACGCAGTCCGTCCCTACGCGGGCGTCCTGGACACCCACCGCGAGCTCGAACTCGTCGAAGAGATCGCCGCGCAGCCGAAGTCCGGGCTAGACATCCTGGCCGAGGGCGTGCCCCGTATCGTGCGCGCCGGCTGGGCGATGGTCGTCGAACACGCCGAAACCGGCGCCATCCGGCTGGCGTCGTCGAGCGCCGCGCCGGAGACCGCGATCACCGACCTGCCGTGGCTGCCGCTCGAGCGCGCGACAGTGCTCGACGGCGAGGAAGCCTGGATCCCGGAGACGTGGCAAGAGCTCGGCACCGAACTGGCGGCGACGCCGCTCGGCAAGCCGGGCAAGGCGCTGCTGGTCGCCCGCCCAGGCGGGCCGGCCTTCCGCGCCGCCGAAGTCGCGCGACTCGCCCACCTCGCCGGCATCGTCGCCGTCGTCCTCGACGGCTGACGCGCGTCGCCGAAGTTCGACAACGCGCAGGTCAGACGTCTATTTGGTAGGCGATCAAGCTGATGTGCGGAAACGGTCGCCAGTCCCGCTCGGCCAGCCGCGCGAACCCGAGGCGCTCGTAGAGCCGGTGCGCGCTGCGCATCTCGGCGAGACTGCTCAGCACGACCCGGCGAACGCCCAGCGCCCGCGCGCGATCGAGGACGGCCTTGGTCAACGCCTCACCGATCCCCTGGCCACGCGCCGACGGCGCGACAGCGAGCATCCGGAACTCCAGCTCGCCCGGACGTGAGATCTCGGCATAAGCCGAACCAGGCAGCACGACGGTCACCGTGCCGACCACGTCGCCGGAGCCGTCGACAGCGACCAGGACCTCGGCCAGCTCGACGCGCCGCGCGATGTCCCGCAGTTCCGCGTCGTACCCGACGTCGCCGGCCAAATGACCATCGACCTCGTAGGCCTGCACCGTGACTTCGCCCGCAGCGGCGTACTCCTCGGGCCGCGGCGGCCGGATCTCGACGTCACCCATCCGTTCCCCCAGTCTCGTCTTCGGCGGTCTCGTCGCCGGCCGGCAGCGCCACCTCCCGCGCCGCCTCAGGGCCCCGCTCCAGCAGGACGCGGAAGCCGGCTTCGTCGAGCACCGGCACCTTCAGCTGAACCGCCTTGTCGTATTTCGAACCAGGCGAGTCGCCGACGACGACGAACGCGGTCTTCTTCGAGACCGACCCGGCGGCCTTGCCGCCGCGGGCCATGATGACCTCCTTGGCCTCGTCGCGGGAGAAGCCGTCGAGCGAGCCTGTCACGACGATCGACAAGCCTTCGAGGTTGCGCGGGATCGACTCGTCGCGCTCCTCCTCCATCCGCACGCCGGCGCGTCGCCACTTTTCGACGATCTCCCGGTGCCAGCCGACCTCGAACCACTCCTGCGTCGCGTGCGCGATGGTCGGGCCGACGCCGTCGACGTCCGCCAGCTCCTCCTCGCTCGCCTGCTCGATGCGCTCGATCGAGCCGAACTCGCGCGCCAGCGCCTGTGCCGCGGTCGGCCCCACGTGCCGGATCGACAGCGCGACCAGCACCTTCCACAACGGCCGGTCCTTGGCGACGTCGAGGTTGGCGAGCAGCTTTCGCGCGTTCGCCGACAACTCTCCGGCCTTGGTCCGGAAGAGCTCCACCTCGGCGAGGCTGTCCTCGTTCAGGTCGAAAACGTCGCCCTCGTCGGCGACCACCCGCGCGTCCAGCAACGCGACCGCGGCCTCGTAGCCGAGGACCTCGATGTCGAAGGCGCCGCGCCCGGCGAGGTGGAAGAGCCGCTCCCGCAGCTGCGCGGGGCAGAACCGCGTGTTCGGGCAGCGGATGTCCTTGTCGCCTTCCTTCTGGTAGGCGAGCTCCGTGCCGCATTCCGGGCAATGGGTGGGCATGACGAACTCGCGTTCGTCGCCGGTGCGCGCGTCGACGACCGGCCCGAGGACCTCGGGGATGACGTCTCCGGCCTTCCGGATGACGATCCGGTCGCCGATGAGCACGCCCTTGCGCTTGACCTCCTCCTGGTTGTGGAGGGTGGCGCGCGCGACGGTCGACCCCGCGACCGTGACCGGCTCGGTGACCGCGAACGGCGTGACCCGGCCGGTCCGCCCGACGCCGACCTGGATGTCCAGCAGTGTGGTGATCGCCTCTTCCGGCGGGTACTTGTACGCGATCGCCCACCGCGGCGCGCGTGACGTCGTGCCTAGCCGGCGCTGCAGCGCGACCTGGTCGACCTTGATCACGACGCCGTCGATCTCGTGCTCGGCGTCGTGCCGGTGCTCGCCCCAGTAGGCGATGTGCTCGGTGAGCTCGTCCGCCGTCGTCAGCACCTTGCTGTACGGAGAGACCGGCAGGCCCCACGCGGCCAGCGCGTCGTACGCCTCCGACTGACGCTGCGGCTCGAAGCCCTCGCGCTTGCCGAGCCCGTGGCAGATCAGTCGCAGCCGCCGCTCACGGGTGATCCTGGGGTCCTTCTGCCGCAGCGAGCCGGCCGCCGTGTTGCGCGGATTCGCGTACGGCGGTTTGCCGGCTTCAACCATCTTCGCGTTCAACTCGAGGAAGTCCTCGACGCGGAAGTAGACCTCGCCACGGACCTCGACCAGGGCGGGTACCGGGAACTGGTCGGTGCCGGTCAGCGTCTGCGGCACCTGGTCGAGCGTGCGGACGTTGAGCGTGACGTCGTCACCGGTGCGGCCGTCGCCCCGGGTGAGCCCCCGGGTCAGGTGGCCGTTTTCGTACAGGAGGTTGATCGCCAGGCCGTCGATCTTCAGCTCGGCGAGGAATTCGGTGCGCCCGACCTCCTTCTCGACGCGCTCCAGCCACGCCAGGAACTCGTCCTGGTCGAACACGTTGTCCAGGCTGAGCATGCGCTCGAGGTGGTCGTACGGGGTGAAGTCGGTCGAGAACGTGCCACCGACCCGCTGGGTCGGCGACTCGGGCGTGACCAGGGCGGGGTGCTCGTCCTCGATCCGCTGCAATTCGCCCAGCAGCTCGTCGAACTGCCCGTCGGAGACGATCGGCGAGTCCAGGACGTAATAGCGGTACTGGTGATCGCGCACTTCCTCGGCGAGGGCACTGTGGCGCTCGCGCACGTCGGCCGGGACGTCGGCGACGTCCTCCGCGGCCACCGGGGCGTCGACCGCCGCAACTTGGTCCTGGGGAAGTTCGGTGCTGCTCACGGGTGGTAACCCTAGTCGGCGGCACCGACATTTTCGTCGGGTCCGCGGCCCAGCTCGCGGACCAGTTCACGGAACTCCAGAAGGGTGATCGCCCCGGTCGGCTCGGCCTCCGCGGTCTCTACGCGCCGTAACCGTTCGGCGGCGAGCCGTTCACCCAATGTCGCGTCGAGGGGCAGGAAGGTCATGGCCTGCCGGGCGGCTTCGTCGAGGTCGCCGAAACCGGGGTGGAAGACGGCGACGTCGACCACGCGCTCGTCCTCGTCGACCTGCGCGACGACCCGGACGTCGGCCAGCGCGATCCGCTGCTCGCCGAGGTTCACGGTCACCTCGGTCGGGTCGGGCACCGGTGGCACGGAGTCGTGGTACTCCCAGATCGCGTCGTCCGGCGGCGCGGCGGCCCGCCACGCGTCGGTGAACGGGCGGACTTCCGGATCCTCCTGACCCGTCACGACCAGGGCGTAGATCGCCTGACGACCACGTTCGAGCGAGAAGTGCAGCCGCGGGTGCAACGCCTCGACCAGCTGGCAGAGCTCGTGCTCGACCCGGTGCGGCTCGCCTTCGCCGAGCGCCGCGCTGACCATCGGGAGCAGGTCGTACCAGCCGAGCCAGAACGCCTCGGCGGCGGCTGCAGGGTCTGCCGGCACGTGCTGCTCGGGCCACGCGGTGCGCGGGTCGGGCGGGTCGGCGGCGGCGGTCTTGCGACGGAACAGGCGCATGGTTACGGGTGGTCCTCGTTTGGTCGGCTACCCGACACGCTACTTACCGAGCCGGGTGGACGTCGGCGAGTTGCCGGATTCCGTCACCAGCCTTCGGGAGGCTCCACGAAAGCTTTGCCGAGGTCGCGCGTCAGGGACAAGGCACGCCGCATCCATTCCGACGTGGCGCCGGCGAGGCCACAGGCAGGGGTCGGCACCGCCCGCTCGGCGAGGACACTGCGGTTGAAGCCGAGCCTATCGGCCAGCCGGAACGCGGGCTCGCCGACGTCCTTCAGGGCCAGGCGGGACGCGGGCGCCGTCGACGGGACCGCGCCGAGGAAAAGTGTCGCTCCGCCGTCCCAGACTTCGCCGATCTCGTCGAGGAACTCGGCGGAGGCGCCGTCGAGCGCGGCGAGGTCGAAGGCAACGGCGTCCGCGCCGGCTTCGCGCAGCAGGCCGAGCGGCGGTTTCGCGGCGCAGCAGTGCACGATCACCGGCTGTCCGGTGATCCCCTTCGTCCCGTCGATCATCGTCGAAAGCAGGTCACGGGCCTCGGGTTCCGGCACCGCCGCGACGTTCCCGTAGCCGGAGGGCGTCGACAGGCCGCCCGCGAGCACCGCGGGCAACGACGGCTCGTCGAACTGGACGACCACGGGCGCGCCGGTCCTGGCCTGAACCTCGGCGACGTGTCCGGCGAGACCGTCCAGCAGAGACGACGTGAAGTCCCGCAGGGCGCCGTGGTCGGTGAGTACCCGATGTCCTCGGGGCAGCTCGATCCCGGCACCCAGTGTCCACGGGCCGGCCAGCTGGATCTTGAAGACCGGCGGCGTGGCTCCGGCCTTCTCGCGCGCCTCCTGCACGGCGTCGAGATCCCAGCGAAGCAGGTCGACGGCCCGGCGGTGCTCGTGCCCCGGCCGCCCAGTCACGCGATAGCCGCTCGGTACGACCTCGACGGCCAGGTCCACCAGCAGCGCGGCCGTGCGGCCGAGCATGTCCGCGCCGACGCCGCGAGCCGGCAGCTCGGGCAGGTGCGGGAAGTCCGGCAGCTCGCCGAACACGATCGCCGCCGCTTCCGCGGGGTCCGTGCCCGGCATCGAACCGATCGCCGTCGCGGCGCCACTGGGCCAAACTCGCTCACTCACGACCCCCGATTCTGGTCGACCACCCGCCGACGGCGCCGACCGGGCTGCCGCAGCGGCCCGCCCGGATGCAGACATTCGCCGCATTTGCCTTTACCGGCACCGCTCAGGGGTCCGCGCGGATAGGCTCACCCGCCATGACGAGTTCGCCACCGCAACCGGGCTGGTATCCCGACGCGCGGGACCCCCGTCTGCACCGCTGGTGGGACGGCCAGGCGTGGACAGCCAACACCCGACCGGCCCACCAGGCCTCGCCCGCGAGCGACTCCGAGCCGATCGAGCTGGACATCGAGCGGGCCCACGACCCGTCGCGGATCCAGAACCAGGTCAACCGCGCGACGCGCGGCCGGGGCACCGGGCGCACCGGCGGCGGGACTCTCTTCACCGAGCCGGTCCTGGTGGTCAACCAACGCGCCAAGCTGATCGAGATGGCCAACGAGTTCGGCGTCTTCGACCAGCACGGCAACCGCATCGGCGGCGTCGTCGAGGTCGGCCAGAGCACGCTGAAGAAGGCGATCCGGCTGCTGACCAACTACGACCAGTTCCTGACCCACAAGTTCGAGGTCCGCGACGCCAACCACAGCACCGTGCTCAAGGTGACCCGGCCCGCCAAGGTCTTCAAGTCGCGCTTCCTCGTCACGCGGGCCGACGAGACGCCGATCGGCGAGATCGTTCAGGAGAACGTCTTCGGGAAGATCCGCTTCGGCTTCGTGGTCGACGGTCGCACGGTCGGCGGGATCTTCGCCGAGAACTGGCGCGCCTGGAACTTCTCGATCCGGGACCACGCCGAGAACGAGGTCGCGCGGGTGACCAAGACGTGGGGCGGGTTCATCAAGGCCGCCTTCACCACCGCCGACAACTACGTCGTCGAGATCCCCCACCCGCTGCCGGATCCCCTTGCCAGCATGGTGGTCGCCGCCGCCCTCACGATCGACACCGCCCTGAAGCAGGACACCAACTGAGCGAGTGACCGGCGTCTCAGCCCCTCCAGGTGGACAGCGGGCCCGGCACGGCTCAGGGTGAAGAAAGGCCGGGACGACGGAGTCTCGCCGGGACGGAGGTCACCGTGGAACCGTTGCCGGAAAGCAGCGACAGGAACTGGACCGAGCCCGGAATCTACGAGGTCTCCGCCGGCGTCTACCGGATCCCGTTGCCGCTGCCCAATGACGGTCTCCGCGCGGTCAACGTCTACGCGGTCACCGACGGCGAGAAGCTCGTCCTGGTGGATTCGGGCTGGGCGTTGACCGTGGCCCGGGAGCAACTCGCGAACGCGCTCGGCGGGATCGGCGCGGAACTGGCCGACGTCAGCGAGTTCCTGGTGACCCACGTGCACCGCGACCACTATTCGCAGGCTGTCGTCCTCCGCCGCGAATTCGGCTCGAAGATCGCCCTGGGCCAGGACGAAGAGCCGTCGCTCAAGGTTTCCGGCAACCCGGACCGGCTGCCGATGGAAGCCCAGGTCGATCTGCTGTTCCGGGCCGGCGCCGGCGACGTCGTCGAAGCGCTGGCCCGCGAGTTCGGAGCGAACCGGCGCCACACCGAAGCCGATCTCTGGGAAGCGCCCGACGAGTGGCTGACCCCGGGGCGGCGCCCGATCCTCCCTGGACGGGAGTTCGACGTCGTCGCCACTCCAGGACACACCTCGGGCCATGTCGTCTTCGTCGACGACACCGCCGATCTCCTGTTCTCCGGCGACCACGTGCTCCCGCACATCACCCCCTCGATCGGCTTCCAGCCGGTGCCGGCGGAACTGCCGCTCAACGACTTCCTCGGCTCCCTGCGCCTGGTGCGCGCGATGCCGGACCGCCGCATGCTTCCCGCACACGGTCCCGTGTCGCAAAGTGTGCACACGCGCATCGACGAGCTGCTGGAACACCACCGGCAGCGTCTCGAGACGATCGGCTCGCAGATCGTCGCCGGCGCGACCACGGCGTCCGAAGCCGCACACCGGATCGGCTGGACCCGCCGCAACCGCAAACTGTCCGAAATGGACGCGTTCAACCAGATGCTCGCGGTCCTCGAGACGGCCGCCCACCTCGACCTGTTGGTCTCCCAGGGCAAATTGACGGCCCAGACCGTCGAAGGCGTTCGGCACTACGCGACTTCCTGACCGGCGTCGCACACCGCGGGTAGCCACGTCGTAGCAGATACGTCACCCGAACGGCTTCCTGCATACTGGGTGAAATGGATGTCATCAGACGTGCCAGGGCGACGGACATCGAGGCGCTCGTGCGCCTGTTCGGCGCACCGGGCGAGCCGCTGGCAGCCGCACTCCGGGAGCTCATGGCCACCCCGCACGTCACGCTGGTCGTCGCCGAAGACGACAACGGCGTCGCCGGCACCGCGCAACTCACGGTGTTGCGGGGACTCGCGTGGGACGGAGCGACTCGTGGCCTGCTCGAAGGCATCCGCGCCGCCCGTCGTGGTGTGACCAGCGCGCTCCTGACCTGGGGCATCGACGAAGCCCGGCGACGCGGATGCACCCGGCTCCACCTCGATTCCGGCCTCGCGCGCGCCGACCTGCGAGACTTCTACGCGCGTTTCGGGTTCGAGCACAGCTACCAAGGTTTCAGCCGCACCCTGTGATACTCACGCCGTGACCGACTACACCATCCGCAAGGCACGCCGCGACGACGTCGAGGCGATTGTGCGCATGCTGGCGGACGACCAGCTCGGCGCGACCCGGGACGACCCGGAAGACCTCGAGCCCTACCTGCAGGCTTTCGCGGAAATCGAAGCGGATCCGCACCAGCTTCTGATCGTCGCGGCTTCCGACGACAAGCCGGTCGGGACGTTGCAGCTGACGATCATCCCCGGCCTCGCCCGGCGCGGCGCGCTCCGCGGCCAGATCGAAGCCGTCCGGATCCACGCCGACCACCGGGGTTCCGGGCTGGGCGCCGACCTCATGCGCTGGGCGATCGACGAGTCCCGGCGACGCGGATGCGCATTGGTCCAGCTCACCTCGGACGTGTCCAGGACCGGAGCACACCGGTTCTACGAGCGCCTCGGCTTCGTCCCGAGCCACACGGGGTTCAAGCTCAAGCTCTGAGTGCCGACGGCCGCCAGCGTTCGCCGACAGCAAACTATCCACATTGGACACTGGCTCAACCACACCTCCTCCGGATCGGCGGCCCCACACGGTCGCGCACGCGAACCATTCCCAATCAATTCGAGTTAGTCAAGTCGCGAAGGGCGCGAAAGGGCCGTTCGCTCCCTTTCGCCACCCATTCCCGCGAACCTCGGTGACATTTCTTGCGGAGACCCGTACGGTCGGGTTCATGTCATCTACACAACCGCTGCGCAACCTTGCCCAGCAAGCCGGCAACGCCGACGACAAGCTCCCCGCTGCCCTCAGAGCGCTCCGCTCCGAGCCGGATACGTTGCAGCATATGAAGGATGAGCAGGTCGTCGACCTCATCCGCGTCACCGACGCCGAGATTTCCAAGCTGCAAGCGCTGCAGCTACGGGCGATCGCGAATCTGAGCGTGCGCCGGAGACGGGCGCCCAGCGCGGCTTCCGAAGTGGCGTTGGCCCTGTCCATAACAGAACACCGTGCCGCCACAATGGTTTCGGCGGCGAACGCGCTGATCGCCCGGCTTCCTCGCATGCTCAACCTCATGGACGACGGCAGGCTCGACCTCTATCGCGCCATGAAGGTCACCGACGCCACCTCATGGCTGTCGAAAGACCACGCACGTGTCGTCGATGCGACGCTCGAGGACCGGGTTCCTGACCGGAACGCGACCCAGGTTCGCCGGGCGGCGGCCTATGCGGCGGCGAAAGTGGATCCCGAAGGCGCCGCACAACGCACCGAACGCAGCTTTGTCGAGAGACGGCTGGCTTTGCACCACCAAGACACTGGCGTGACGAGCCTGTCGGTCAACAACGCACCCACCGAGAAGGCCAGCGCGGCCTACGCACGGATCGATCAGGCTGCTCGCGCGCTGAAGACCCCGGACGAGTCCCGGACGCTGGATCAGCTCAGAGCGGACGTGGCGATGGACCTGTTGCTCAGCGGTACCGGCGGCCCGAACGAGCGTGCCGAGGTGTTCCTGCACGTCGACCTGGGCACGTACACCGGCATGAACGACCTCCCGGCCGTCTTGGCGGGCCGAGGCCCTGTGGCGGCGTCAGTGGCCCGCCGCATCATCGGTGGATCCGACGCGACGCTTCGGCGAGTGCTCACCGACCCCCGCACCGGCGAGGTGACCGAGCTGTCGCCGACGCGGTACCCGCTGGACCCGGCGCACGACGAGTTCATCCGGGTCAGAGATCGCGAGTGCCGACAGCCTGGATGCACCCGTCCTGCGCAGAATTGCGCGGTCGACGCGACCCCGGCGCGGGGCGAGGCCAACGAGCCCTCGAGCCGGCCGGTGACGTATTGCGCGCGCCACCGCAGGCTGAAGAACCAGCCCAACTGGGATTACGACGTCGCACCTGACGGCACTCTGAACGTCTCTACACCCGCCGGCCTCATGCACTCGTCCACGCCACCGTCGATACATTCCGACCGGCTGGCGAGCTGAACGCGCGACGCACGGGATTGCTCCACGCTCAGCGCGTGCCCGAGATCTTCGCGCTGCCCAGGACGATGTCCCCGCCCTCGTCGTCCGGCCGGTAGAGCACGACGACCTGGCCCGGAGCCACTCCGCGCAGCGGTTCACGCAGCTGCACCGTCATAGCGTCGGAAGCGACGTCGGCCACTGCCTCGACGATGCCCCCGTGGGCCCTGACCTGGACGACGCATTCAGTCAGCCCGGTCAACGCCCGACCGCTGGGCCAGATCGCGCGATCGGCCTCGATCACCTGGACCCCGAGCCCGGCTGCGGAACCGACCTTGACGGAACCGGACACGGGCTCGAGCGACAGGACGTATCGAGGGCGGCCATCAGGCGCCGGAGCGTCGATCCCCAGTCCCTTACGCTGGCCGACGGTAAATCCGTGGACCCCGGTGTGCCGGCCGAGCACCGCGCCGGTTTCGGCGTCCACGAGCTCGCCGGGCCGCTGTCCGAGCCGGTTTTCCAAGAACTTCTTGGTGTCACCGTCCGGGATGAAGCAGATGTCGTGGCTGTCAGGCTTGTTGGCGACGGACAGACCCCGCCGCTCGGCCTCGGCGCGCACGTCGGTCTTCCACGAACCGCCCAGAGGGAACATGGCGTGGCTGAGCTGCTCCGCGGTCAGGGAGGCAAGCACGTAGGACTGGTCCTTGCCGCTGTCCGCGCTGCGCCGCAGCTCGGGCACGCCGTCGACCACGGAGAGACGTGCGTAGTGGCCTGTCGCGACAGCGTCGAAGCCGAGCGCCATCGCCTTCTCGAGGAGCGCCTCGAACTTGATCTTCTCGTTGCAGGTGACGCACGGATTCGGCGTGCGGCCGGCGGCGTATTCGCCGACGAAAGTCTCCACGACCTCTTCGGTGAACCGCTCAGCGAAATCCCAGATGTAGAACGGGATCCCGAGGATGTCGGCGGCCCGCCGGGCGTCGTGGGAGTCTTCGATCGTGCAGCAGCCGCGGGAGCCGGTCCGCAGGGTGCCCGGTTTGGCTGACAGAGCCAGGTGCACTCCGACGACGTCGTGCCCGGCGTCGACTGCACGCCCCGCAGCGACGGCCGAATCCACTCCTCCGCTCATCGCGGCCAAAACCCGCATTGCCTT
The DNA here is from genome assembly GCF_053602455.1 of Amycolatopsis sp. NPDC004378. Taxonomy (NCBI): domain Bacteria; kingdom Bacillati; phylum Actinomycetota; class Actinomycetes; order Pseudonocardiales; family Pseudonocardiaceae; genus Amycolatopsis; species Amycolatopsis sp. NPDC004378. The sequence continues at coordinate 162,274 of NZ_JBSGDR010000010.1, read as the reverse complement.
ACACCTCTTGCTTCTGGGTCTGCTTGCGCATTCCGGCTAGACCGGCCTGTCGGGCGCGCGTAACGACTCCGCCGATTTCGGCGGCCACTGCCTCGATGTCTGCGGCGGTGGTTGTGTGGCCGAGGGAGAAACGGAGCGAGCCCCGGGCCGCCGCAGGGTCGGCGCCCATGGCGAGCAGCACGTGACTCGGCTGGGCGACGCCCGCCGTGCACGCGGACCCCGTCGAGCATTCGATGCCCTTGGCGTCGAGCAGCATCAGCAGGCTGTCGCCGGCACAACCCGGGAAGGTGAAGTGGGCGTGGCTCGGCAGCCGTTCGCCGTTTCCGCCGTTGAGCACGGCGTCGGGTACTTCGCGCTGGATGACCTCGATGAGGCCATCGCGGAGCTCCTCGACACGCTTCGCGTATTCGGCTCGGGAGCCGACGCTGGTTCGAACGGCCGCGGCGAAACTGACGATCGCCGGGACGTCGAGCGTGCCGGACCGGACGCTGCGTTCCTGTCCCCCGCCATGCAGCAAAGGCACACAAGTCACGTCGCGGCCGAGCAGGAGAGCTCCGACACCGAACGGACCACCCAGCTTGTGCCCTGTGAGGGTGAGCGCGGCGGCGCCGCTGGCTGCGAAGTCAACGGGGACGGCGCCGACGGCCTGGACCGCGTCAGTGTGAAGCGGGATGTCGAACTCCGCGCAGACCGCGGCCAGCTCGGCGATCGGGTTGATCGTGCCGACCTCGTTGTTGGCCCACATCACGGTCACCAGTGCGACGGACTCAGGATCCGCAGCGATGGCGTTGCGGAGGACCTCAGGCGAGACGCGGCCCTCACTGTCGACATCCAGCAGCGTGACTTCGGCGCCGCAGTGGGATTCGAGCCATTCGACGGTGTCGAGCACCGCGTGGTGCTCTGCCGCGCCACACAGGATGCGGGTGCGCTGCTCCTGCTCGTCGTGGCGGGCCCAATAGATGCCCTTGATCGCCAGGTTGTCGCTCTCCGTGCCGCCGCCGGTGAAGATCACCTCGGACGGACGGGCACCCAGGGCGTCGGCGATGGTCTCGCGGGCTTCCTCGACCATCCGCCGAGCGCGGCGGCCCGAAGAATGCAGCGCTGAGGCGTTGCCCACGTTGGACAGCGCCTCGGTCATCGCCGCTACGGCTTCGGGCAACATCGGAGTGGTCGCCGCGTGGTCGAGATAGGTCATCGCCCCTTCAGGGTAGTCCGCTCCATCGCGTGACGAAGCCCACCCTGGCCCTCGGAGTGGGCTGTCACACCTTCGACGGCCAACGTCCGGTCAACTGGACGCCCAGCAGCGCCAGCGTCACCAAGGCCACGGTGAGCAGGGCCATCGCCGGCGACGGGTGCAGAACCGAGCCGACCACGCCGAGCAAGACGCCACCCAGGCCGATGAGCAGCGCGGAGCCCACCCAATCGGCCAGCTGCATCGCCGACGTGTTGAAGCCTCGCTCGCCTTCGGGTGAATAGCGGAGCAGCAGGACGGAGATCGCGGGCATCGCGATCCCCATGCCCGCGCCGCCGACCGCGCAGGCCACGAACGCCGGCCAGGCAGGGAACCAGGGCTGGGACACCAGGCCGAAGCAGACGAGTCCGGCCGCGACCAGCCAGAACCCCGTGCGCAGCGATGCCTCCCGCGACCAGTTGAGGAACCGGCCTTGCGCTGCTGAGGCCGCGGACCAGCCCAGCGCCGTGATGGTCAGGGGCAGGCCGGCGAGCGCGGGGCTGTAGCCGTGGACCGCGCTCATCGTCAGGGGCAGGTATGCCTCCATCCCGGCATAGGCGCCCGCGATCAGGGCGCGGGAAGCGACGACCGTCGGCAGGCCGGGACGCGAGGAGAGAGTTCCGGTCGGCAGGAGCGTCCGGAGCGCGTAGCCCAGGGCCAGCAGCCCGGCGGTGCCGTAGGCGAGCGCCAGAAGTGATTGATGCTGGGCCGCCCACGTCAGGGCAGCGACGCCGAGAGCCGCGATGACCGCCTGGACCACACCCGCGCGGCGGCCGTCTGCCGAGGGCGTGTGAGCAGGGAGGTGCCGCACGACCACCACGAGCATCGCCACCCCGACGACCACCAGCGGGACCAGGCCGAGGAAGACCCAGCGCCAGCCGACGCTGACTGTCACCAGTCCGGCCACCGACGGGCCGATCACCGCCGGCAGCACCCAGGCAGCGGCGTTCGCCGCGTAGATCACCGGGCGCTCCTGGTCGGTGAACGTCAACGCGATCAGGAGCGACACCGAGACCAGGAGCAGCCCGGAGCCGAAGCCCTGCAGCGCGCGGCCGAGGAGGAACGTCGGCATCCCGCTCGCCGTCCCCGCAACGACCAGGCCCGCCGCGAACAGCACCGGACCTGCGAGCAGCGCCGGCGCGGGGCCACGGCGGTCGCCGAGCCGGCCGGACAGCACCGTCGCGACCACGCTCGAGATCAGGAAGATCGTGAACGGCCACGAGTACAGCGACAAGCCGTGAAGGTCGGCGACCAGGGTCGGCATCGCCGTCGCGACGCCCATGTTCTCGAACGCGACCAACGTGACCACGAGCAGCAGAGCAATCGTGGTCAGGCGGTGTTCCGCCGTCCAGAGCACGCGGCGGCGGGGTGCGGAATCGAGCGTCGAGGCCATGATCAGCAGCGTGCAATCTCCAGCCCGCTCGAGGTCAAGCCATTTTCAGGCCGAGCGACGCGCCATCGGCTCGAGGCGAATGTCGCGCGCCAGAGCGGCGGCCTCACCGCGGGAGCTCACTCCCAGTTTGTCGAGAAGGTTGCGGACGTGGAACTTCACCGTGTGCTCGCTGAGCTGCAGCTGCTCGGCGATCTGCCGGTTGCGCAGGCCTTGCGAGATCCCGGTCAGGACCTCGACCTCGCGCGAGTTGAGCCGGTCGAGGGGACGCAGCTCAGGCGGTTCGGCGATGCCGAGCGGGAGCACGGCGGCGACCGTCGTGCCCCAGCCGGGCACCGCGTCGACCTCCCAGTGACCACCGAGCGTGGTGAGCCGCTCGGACAAGCCCCTGGCCGGGATCGCGTCGGCGACTTCGGGGCTGTCGTCGCGGACCGTGATGCGCAGCACCGAGCCGTCCAGCCGCCACGACGCCCGCAGACGCGTGGTCGCCGGACGGTCCAAGGCGGCGAGCACCAGGCCCCGGGTCAGCGTCCGCGCCGTGTGGGCGATGTCCTGCGGAAGTGACGCGTCGCCGACCGGGTCGACGAGGTCGACGTCGACCTCCGTGTGACGGACCAGGTCGGCGAGCTGGGTCCTCAGCGCCGCGAAGGCCGCGCCCGCCCGCTCTTCGGACAGGGCCTGGTCGCGGTCGACGACGCCCTTGAGTTCGAGCAGCGCGTCGGCGGCGAGGTCGACCGCGGTGCGGCGGGCGACGTCGTCGGAGAGGCGTCCGGAGCGGAGGACCGCCAGAAGCGTGGTCAGGGTCGCCGCGTGGGTCTGGCCGAGGTCCGTGATCGCCTGGGCCCGCGCCGTGGCGGCCGCGAGGTTGCCGGCCAGGACGTCCGGGCCCGGATCGGCCGCGCGCTGGCCGGCGTCCGTGCTCAGGACGTGCCACAGCTGGGCGGCGAGCCCCAGTTCGGCGATCGGCAGCTCCCCCTCCTCCGGCACCACGACGAGCACCGCACCCTTGCCGACCGCCGGAATCGACGAAAAAAGAACCAGACGACGCTCGACGCCGCCCAGGACGCCGTCGAGCACGACCGGCTTGCCCGGCTTCGCGCGATCGACCAGCCGTTGCAGCTCGGCGCTCGTCACGGCTTGGGCGATTGCCTGGTCACCGACGACCTTGAGCGGGCTGCGGGGACAGTCCCCCGTCTGCATGGCGACGGCGTGGTGCGGAATCAGCTTCCGCAGCTCGGCCGAGAACCGGAGGAGCAGGTGTGGCCGCGGCGCGGACAGCAGCCGCTCGACGACGTCCAGCACGTGCCGCGGATCCGACCAGGAAGCGTCCATGGGTCCAAGGTAGGCACGCTCGCGTTCCGGTGGCCTGCTCGTCCGGCTAGTGAACACTGCTCGTCCGAGTGGTTCGGCGGGAATACAGCGCGGGTTGACTCGTTGGGGAGGACATTCGAAGTCACAGACTCGAGGAGCGCAGAGACCACCATGCGAGCGATCACCTTCTCCGCTTACGGCGGGCCGGACGTCCTGCAGCCGACCGAGGTTCCCGTGCCGGAACCCGGCCCCGGGCAAGTACGGCTGGCCGTCCGCGCCGCCGGGATCAACCCGATCGACTGGAAGATCCGCAACGGCTACATGCAGCAGAACTTCCAGGTCCCCTTCCCGCACATCCCCGGCTTGGAGGTCGCCGGTGTCGTCGACGCGGTCGGCGAGGGCGCCGAGTTCGCCGTCGGGGACGAGGTGTTCGGCTGGTCCGAGACGGGCGCCTATGCCGAGTTCGCGCTGGCGAAGGCGCTCGCGCCGAAGCCCGCGAGCATCTCGTGGGCGGACGCGGCGGCGTTGCCCGTCGCCGGCGAAACGGCGCTTCGCGTTCTCGGGCTGCTGAAGGTCCGCGAAGGCGACACGCTGCTGATCAACGGCGCCAGCGGCACCGTCGGCCGGTTCGCCGCGCAGGTGGCCGTGGCCCAGGGCGCGACCGTCATCGGCACCGCCGGCAGCCGGAACCTCGACGACCTGAAATCGCTGGGTGTCGTGCCGGTCCTCTACGGCGACGGCTGGCTCGAGCGAGTCCGCGAGGCCGCGTCCGGGCAGGTCGACGCCGTTTTCGACGCAGCCGGACACGGCATACTGCCGGGGTCGGTCGAGCTGCGCGGCACGAAGGACCGGATCGTCACCATCGCCGACGCCGCGGCCTTCGAGCTGGACATCCCGTTCTCCAGCGGCGGCGAACAGTCGCGTGAGGTCCTGACGACGATCGCCGGCTGGGTGACCGACCGCGGGGTCGGCATCGCGCAGGGCAAGAGCTACCCGCTCGCCGACGCGGCCGCCGCGCAGATCGAGAGCGAGAACGGGCACCCCGGCGGGAAGCTCACCCTCGCCGTCAGCTGAACGGCGAACAGGCCCGTCACCGGATCGCGGTGACGGGCCCGTTCGCGACAAGAACGAAACGCCTGCCAACCCGGGCCTGTCGCCGGATCGCGGCGACAGGGCCCGGATCACTTCGCGGGAGGCGAAGCCAGTGGGGCCGGCGCCGGCTGCGGACGCGCGGCGCGACGGCGCTGCTGACCCGGGATCTTCACTGTGCCCAACGCCGAATGCACCGATGCCTCGGCCAGTGCGGCGAGCTCGCGGCGATTCTCCGCACGGCCCGGCGCGATCTCCGGGCAGATGTGGATCTCGAGCACCAGCCCGCGCAGGGCCGCGACCCGGCGCAGGGACGCGATCAGCGACTCCGGGCCGATGAACGCCGGGCGGCTCGTCTCGCGGCCGTCCGCCAGGCGGTACCGCAGGGCGATCGGGCGGACCGGGACGCCGCCGTCGATGGCCGCCTGGAACGTCGCCGTCGTGAACCGGCCGGACGCCAGGCCGCACCAGGTCGTCCCTTCCGGGGTCACGCTCACCAGTGACCCCGTCCGCAGCGCGTCGGCCAGCGAAGCCATCGTGGCCGGCAGCGTCGTCAGCCGCTCGCGGTCCAGGAAGATACTGCCGCCACGGCGGACCAGGCCGCCCAGCACCGGCCAGCCCGCGATCTCCGTCTTGGCCAGCGCGCGCATCGGTCGCAGCGCGTTGATCGCCACGATGTCCAGCCACGAGATGTGGTTGTTGACCACCAGCGCGCCACGGCCGGCGGGCGCGGTCAGGAAGTCGTCGCCGCCCCGGATGTCGAGCCGGACGCCGAACGCCCGCAGCACGCCGCGGAAGATCAGCCGGACCCGGCGCTCACGGCCCCACGACACCAGCAACAGCGGCGCGGAGAGCAGCGCCGCGACGACGACCGCGATCGCCGCGGTGAAGCGCAGCACGCGCCGCGGGAAGCCGACGACCGGGTCGCCGTCGGTGAGACAGCCGTCGCCGCAGGGCGATTTCGGCATCCACGCGTGGCTCATACCTGGACTCCGAGGAAGAACTTCAGGTACCGCTCGTCGACGTTGTGCAGGTCCAGCACGACGAAGAAATCCGCGACGCCGAAGTCGGCGTCGAGGGCGGGTGGGCCGTAGGCCTTGGCGCCGAGCCGGACGTAGCCTTTGATCAGCGGCGGCAGCGTCGCCCGCGCCGGCCGTTCGATCTCCGAGGCGTCCCACGGGATCAGCGGCGAGACACGCGCGGCTTCGGGCGCGTAGTGCTTCGTGCGCAGGACATCCCAGACGCCGGCGGCGAACGACCCGCCGTCGACAAGCGGGACCGACGCACAGCCGGCGAGGTAGCGGTGGCCCGAAAGGAGCATGTAGCGGGCGATCCCGGCCCAGACCAGGCTCACGACGGCGCCGCTGCGGTGGTCCGGGTGCACGCACGACCGGCCGGTCTCGACCAGGTGCGGACGCAGAGCGTCGAGCGCGCTCAGGTCGAACTCGCTGTCGGCGTAGAGCTTTCCGGCCTGCGTGGCGCGCTCGGGCGGCAGCATCCGGTAGCAGCCGACGATCTCGCCCGTGTTGTCGTCGCGGACCACGAGGTGGTCGCAGAACTCGTCGAACTCGTCGACGTCGAGCCCGGGCGTCGGCGAGTGCAGCCGCGCGCCCATTTCCTCGGCGAAAACCCGGTGCCGCAGTTTCTGCGCGGCGACCACTTCGTCGTTCGCGTGGGCGACGAGGAGGGAGTACCGGGGAGCGTCCGCGGGGAGATCGACACCCGCCTGATCAGTGCTGACGAGGAGCTGTGACGTCGTCATGGTCAAGGTGTACCTGCGCGAGGAAACCGCGAAGAGTGCCAACCGATGACCGATTAGTGCACGTTCCGTTAATTGCGGGTTCTCAGGCTTCTCTCAGGTCACGAAGACGCGCGAAGGGCCTTCCGGGCGCACCCGGAAGGCCCTTCGGAGCAACGATCAGCCCTTGCGCTTGTCGACCGCTTCGGTCAGCTGCGGCGCGACGTTGAACAGGTCGCCGACGATGCCGTAGTCGGCGATCTCGAAGATCGGCGCCTCCGGGTCCTTGTTGACGGCGATGATCGTCTTCGACGTCTGCATGCCGGCGCGGTGCTGGATCGCGCCGGAGATGCCGAGGGCGATGTACAGCTGCGGCGACACGGTCTTGCCGGTCTGGCCCACCTGGAACTGCGCCGGGTAGTAGCCGGAGTCGACCGCGGCACGCGACGCGCCGACAGCCGCGCCGAGCGAGTCGGCCAGCTTCTCGACGACGTCGAACTTCTCCGCCGAACCGACACCGCGGCCACCGGAGACCACGATCGAGGCCTCCGTCAGCTCCGGACGGTCACCGCCGGTCACCGGCTCGACGCCCGTGATCTTGGTCGACTTCGCCGCGTCGGTGGCGGGGAGCTCGACGGTCTCCTCGGCCGCCGCACCCTCGGCGGGCTCGGCCTCGACCGCACCCGGACGGATGGAGACGACCGGCGCGCCCTTCGCCGACTTCGACTTCACCGAGAACGCGCCACCGAAGATGGACTGGTCGATGACGCCGTCGCCGTTGACGCCCACGGCGTCGTAGATCAGGCCGGAGCCCAGGCGCACGGCCAGGCGGGCCGCGACCTCCTTGCCCTCACCGCTGGCCGTGACGAGCACCGCGGCCGGGGACGCCTGCTGCGCGAGCGCGGCGAGCACGTCCACCTTGGGCGTGACCAGGTAGTTCGCGGCGTCGTCGCCTTCCGCGACATAGACCTTGGCGGCGCCGTGCGAAGCCAGCGCCTGCTTCGCCTTGGCGGCGGTGCCGGTCGGGCCGACGACGACTGCCGACGGCTCACCGAGCGCGCGGGCCGCGGTCAGCAGCTCGAGCGTGACCTTCTTGACCTCACCGTCGACGTGGTCGACGAGGACGAGTACTTCAGCCATGGTTCTTGTTCCTCCTCGAAGAGCCGTTGTCAGATGAGCTTCTGGCCGACCAGGTACTCGGCGACCTTGGTGCCGCCGTCACCCTCGTCCTCGACCTTCTCGCCGGCGGTGCGCGGCGGCTTCGGCGAGGACTCGGTCACGGTGGACCACGCGTTGCCGAGGCCGACCTCGCCCGCGTCGACGCCCAGGTCGGCGATGGTGAAGGTCTCGACCGGCTTCTTCTTCGCGGCCATGATGCCCTTGAACGACGGGTAGCGCGGCTCGTTGATCTTCTCGCCGACGCTGACCACGGCGGGCAGGTTCGCCTCGAGGTGGGTGAGGCCGTCTTCGGTCTCGCGGGTGGCCTTGATGGTCGACCCGTCGACGCTCAGCTCGCGCACGTAGGTGACCTGCGGCAGGCCCAGCAGCTCGGCGAGGATCGCCGGGACGGCGCCGCCGCGGCCGTCGGACGACTCGTTGCCGGCGATGACCAGATCGAAGCCTTCGACCTTCTGGATCGCGGCGGCGAGCACCTTGGCGGTGGCGATCGCGTCGGAGCCGTGCAGCGCCTCGTCGGAGACGTGGATGGCCTTGTCGGCGCCCATGGACAGCGCCTTGCGGATGGCGTCGGTCGCGCGGTCCGGGCCCACCGAGATCACGGTGACCTCGCCCTCGCCGGCTTCCTTGATCTTCAGCGCCTCTTCGACGGCCTTCTCGTTGATCTCATCGAGCACGGCGTCGGCGGATTCGCGGTCAAGGGTGTGGTCGGACCCGTTGAGCTTCCGCTCCGAGTAGGTGTCCGGTACCTGCTTGACCAGGACGACGATGTTGGTCATGGGTCTGCTTCGACCTCCCGGTTCGTGGCCCGCGGTCGACCACGGGACAGTGCTCTACTGGCCGGTAGATTAGGGCCAATCGGCGCGCAGGACCCGCCGAGGTGACGCCATTCACCTGGATGCGCAATCTAATGGGACCATCGTCCCGGTAGTCGACCGGTTACCCCGCCCGAACCGCCGTTCGTCCGATCGGACCAACCGCGGCCTACTCCCAGTAGGTCGTGAGGAGTTAACCTCCCGCACCATGCCCGCGCGCATCGCCGTCATCACCGACTCGAGCTCCTGCTTGCCCGACATCGTCGCCTCCCGCTGGGCCATCGGCGTCGTCCAGATCCAGCTGAACATGGGTGGTCAGTTCGACGACGAAAACCGCTTCGACCGCGAGAAGGTCATCGACGCACTGAGAGCCGGGGAAATCCTCACCACCTCGCCCCCGGATCCGGGGGCGTTCTTCTGGACGTACCAGGAAGCGGCCGCCTCGGGCGCGACCGCCATCGTCAGCGTCCACATCTCCGGCCGCATGTCCGACACCGTCCGCGCGGCCCGGGAGGCCGCCCAGCAGGTCCGCATCCCGGTGCACATCCTCGACAGCCGCACCACCGGCATGAGCCTCGGCTTCGCCGCGATCTCCGCGGCCCGGGCGGCCGCCGCCGGCGCGGACGCCGGCCGCGTCATCGAAGCCGCCGAACGCCGGTGCTTCACGAGCACCGAGTTCATCTACGTCGACACCCTGGAGTACCTCCGCCGCGGCGGGCGGATCGGCGCCGCGCAGGCGATGCTCGGCAGCGCGTTCTCGATCAAACCGCTGCTCACGGTCAAGGACGGCGAGGTCGCGCCGCTCGCCCGCGTCCCCGGCACGCGGCGGGCGCTGGCCAAGATGGTCGACCTCGCGGTGAAGAAGTCCGGCGGCTTCCGCGCCGACATCGCCGTGACCCGGTTCGGCGCCAGCGACCACGAGCTCGAAATCGGCCGACAGATCGAACGCCGGGTGCCGGCGATGGCCGAGAGCATGGTCGTCGAGGCGAGCACGGTCATCGGCGCGCACCTCGGCCCCGGCGCGCTCGGCATCACGGTGTCGCCGGTGTACTGACCCGGCGTCCCGGAACGGCCAGGAGCACGAGCGGCACCAGCACGGTGAGCCCCGTCAGCCCGATGATCAGCACCTGGTCGATCAGTTCGAAGTGCCTGACGTGCCCGACGTGGTAGACGAAGTGCGGAACGCCGTAGAGCAGCGCCGCGACCGAAGCCAGCCGGGCAGCGGCTGTGGTACCGATCACTGCGGCGCCGATCAGCGTCGCCGCGAGCCCCAGGTTGAGGCCGCCGAAGTCGCGCAGGAGGTGCTCGTTGAAGGCGCCGTCCATCGAGACCCAGCCCGTGCGGACGCCGGGAAAGTCCTGGTAGAAGCCGGTTGGCGTGATCAATGGCCACAGGCCGATCGGAACCTCGACGAGGCCGAAGACGATGAGCAGTACGCGGGTGATTGTCCGTTGCATGACCACGGAACGAGACGGCCGGGCCGGACGTGACACCCGCTAGGGTCGCGCAGGTGACCACCCCAGCCACCCGCGCGGAGGCGCTGCACCTGACCGGCGAGCGGACCGTCCCCGGCATCGCCGAGGAGAATTACTGGTTCCGCCGCCACGAGGCCGCGTACCTCGCTCTGCTGCCCTATTGCGCGGACGCGTCGGTGCTCGAGGCCGGCTGCGGCGAGGGCTACGGCGCGAGCCTGCTCGCGACGAAGGCCCGCCGGGTGCTCGCGCTGGACTACGACGTCCCGACCACTGAGCACGTCGCCCGCCGCTACCCCGAGGTCGCCGTCGCACGGGCGAACCTGGTGCACCTGCCGGTGCGCGACGGCGTGGTCGACGTCGTGGCCAACTTCCAGGTCATCGAGCATCTGTGGGACCAATCCGGGTTCCTCTCCGAGTGCCGGCGGGTGCTGAAGCCGGGCGGACGCCTGCTGGTCACGACGCCGAACCGGCTGACCTTCACCCCGGACAGCGACACGCCGCTCAACCCGTTCCACACCCGCGAGCTGGCGCCGGCCGAGCTGGCCGGACTGCTCACCGACGCCGGATTCGTCATCGAGACGCTGCACGGCCTGCACCACGGCGAGGCCGTGCGCGCGCTGGACGAGCGGTACGGCGGCTCGATCATCGACGCCCAGCTCGACGTGGTCATGGGCGAACTGCCCGGCCAGGCCGTCTGGCCCGAGGCGCTGCTCGCCGACGTCGCCGCGATCGAGGCGACGGGTTTCGCCATCCACGGCGACGACCTCGACGCCAGCCTCGACCTGGTCGCCGTGGCGGTGCGCCGATGAGCGAAGGCACTTTTTGCCTGGTCCTGCACAGCCACCTGCCGTGGCTGCCGCACCACGGGAGCTGGCCGGTCGGCGAGGAATGGCTCTACCAGGCGTGGGCGCATTCCTACCTGCCGATGGTCGACCTGCTGGAGCGGTTCGCCGCCGAAGGCCGTCAGGACGTCCTGACGCTGGGCGTCACACCGGTGCTCGCCGCGCAGCTCGACGACCCGTACAGCATCCGCGCGTTCCACGACTGGCTCGGCCACTGGCAGCTGCGCGCCCAGCACGCGTCGACACTTTGGTCGGATGATCCGCTCCTTCGCGAACTCGCGGCGGCCGAGCACCGGACCGCCGTCCGTGCGGCCGAGGAGCTCGGCACCCGCTGGCGGCACGGCTTCTCCCCCATCCTGCGGTCGCTGGTCGACAGTTCGACGATCGAACTGCTCGGCGGCCCGCTGGCCCACCCCTTCCAGCCGCTCCTGGACCCGCGGGTGCGCGAATTCGCGCTGAACGCCGGCCTCGCCGACACGGCGCTGCGGGTCGGATCGCGCCCCGAGGGGATTTGGGCGCCGGAGTGCGGCTACGCGCCTGGTATGGAAAAGGACTACGAGGCCGCCGGCGTCCGGCGGTTCATGGTCGACGGGCCGTCGTTGCGCGGCCGGACGTGGGCGGCGCGGCCGATCGGCGACAGCGACGTGGTCGCTTTCGGACGAGACCTCGAAGTCACCTACCGCGTGTGGTCGCCGAAGGCCGGATACCCAGGTCACGCCGCCTACCGCGACTTCCACACCTGGGCGCACGAGGTCGGGCTCAAGGCGTCCCGCGTCACCGGCAAGACGGTCGAGCCGCCGGACAAGGCGCCGTACGACCCGTCACTGGCCGCGGACGTGCTGGGGCTGCACGTCAAGGATTTCGTCGACACCGTCGTGACGCGGCTGCGTTCACTAAAGGCGCAACACGGGCGTGAGGCGCTCGTTGTCGCCGCGTACGACACGGAGCTGTTCGGCCACTGGTGGCACGAAGGACCGGCCTGGCTGGAGGGCGTGCTGCGCGCACTGCCCGAAGCCGGCGTCCGGGTCACCACGCTCAAGGGCGCCCTCGACGCCGGGCTCGTCGGCGAGCCGATCGACCTGCCCGCGTCGTCGTGGGGGTCGGGCAAGGACTGGCGCGTCTGGGACGGCGAGCAGGTCAAGGACATGGTCGACGCCAACGCGGCCCTGCAGGAACGGTTGCTCTCGCTCGTGGCCGGTTTGCCGACCACGGCCCGCGACACGGTCGCCGACCAGGCCGTGGCCGAGGCGATGCTGGCGCTGCAGAGCGACTGGGCGTTCATGGTCACCAAGGACTCCGCCGCGGACTACGCGCGTCGTCGCGCGGCGGTGCACACCGAGCGCTTCGACGCCTTGGCCGGGTTGCTGCGGCGCGGCGACCGGGCGCGAGCCGAGGAGCTCGCGGCCGCTTACCGCGCCGACGACGGACCGTTCGGGCACCTCGACGCCCGGGCACTGAAGCACGACTGAGAGGAACTCATGGGGATCCACGAAATTCCGGTCAAGACCCTCGACGGGCAGGACAGCTCGCTCGGCTCGCTCGCCGGCAAGGTGCTGCTCGTGGTCAACGTCGCGTCGAAGTGCGGCCTGACCCCGCAGTACTCCGGCCTCGAGCGGCTGCAGGAACGCTTCGGCGGCCAAGGCTTCTCCGTCGTCGGTTTTCCGTGCAACCAGTTCGCCGGCCAGGAGCCGGGCAGCGCGGAGGAGATCCAGACGTTCTGCTCGACGACCTACGGCGTCACGTTCCCGCTGTTCGAGAAGATCGACGTCAACGGCGAGGATCGGCACCCGTTGTACGCCGAGCTGACCAAGACGGCCGACGCCGACGGCGAGTCCGGCGACGTCCAGTGGAACTTCGAGAAGTTCCTCGTCGGCGCCGACGGCGAGATCCTGGCCCGGTTCCGGCCGCGCACCGAGCCCGAGGACGAGAAGGTCGTCAAGGCCATCGAGGCGGCGCTCCCGGCGTGACGAAGGTGGGGGACGGCTGTCCCCCGCCTCCCCAGGAGTTCACCGGATCGACGGACTCCTGCGACCATCCGGGTATCACGGAAACCGAATCGAAAATGATTCCCATGAGCCGGTAGATCGAATCCCGGGTGATCACCCTGCCGTTTTCCGTTCACCGCACCGAATACTTTTCACGACGCCAATCCGGCGCCGAACTGCGGAGAAGGGATCATGGGATGACTACCTCCAGACGCCGGGCCGCGCTGGCCGCGTTCCCCGTGGCGCTCGGGCTGCTGCTGGCCGGTCCCGCGGTGGGCACCGCGTCGGCCGCGCCGTCGTCCGACGCCGCCGGCCAGGCCCGCCACTGCATCCTGTGCGTGGGCGACCACCATCACCACGGGCACATCCACCTGCTGGGCCTGCACCTCGGACTCTGGCTCTAGCTTCCGGACACGCCGGGGCGGCGTGCAACCGCCCCGGCGCGGCACCGTTCACAAGCCGAGCTGCTCGCGGCCGACCGCGGTGAGGTCGTCGATCGTGGCGCGGCCGGCCCAGTTCACTTCGTAGTCTTCGGGCGCGAAATCGCCCGGGCTTGCACCCGCGAGAAACGCGCGGCCGCATTTCTCGGCGTAGGCCGCGTTCTTCGCGCAATGCGGGCTCGCCGGGATGTACATGACGTTTCCCCAGCGGGCCGGATTGGTGCCGTCGGCGACCGAGTGGATGACATCGCCGTGCCACCAGACCGTGTCGCCCGGCTCGACGTCCGGGATCGAGGTCTGCGCGGGCAGCAGGTCGGCGTGGTACTTGTCGCTCACCGGCAGGGCCTGGCCGTTGATCGCGCCACAGAGGTCGTCTTCGGGGATGTTGTCCTGCAGTGCGCGAAGGAGCACGTAGACGATCGCCGACGGGATCGGGACCACGTGCAGCACACCGTCGCCCTGGCGCATTTCCGACAACGCCGTCCACCCCTGGAAGGTGCGGAACGCCGAGCACATCACCGTCGACGGATATTCGTCGACTTCGGTGCGATAGGCGCCGTCCCACGGGTCGTAGGCCCGCCAGTTGCCGTCGAAGACGTGGCGGAAGACCCGCTGGTACGCGGGCAGCAGCCAGCGTTCGACCGAACCGGAGTCAGTGTGGGCGGACAGGCCCAGCGACGCCGAACCCGGCGCGCGGCGGCGGATGCGGTCCGGGTAGGCCGTGTCGCGATCGGGGTCGAACCAGACGCGGCCTTCGGACTCGTGCCGCCAGAAGGAGTTGAGGAATCGCCGGACGGTGACCATGTGCTCGTGCTGGCGGGCCTGGATCTGCGGCTTCGACCAGTAGACCGGGTAGATCTGCGGCTGGCTCGAAGCGAGGCCGGCGAAGACGTCGTCGGCCGGGCCCTGGTAGGTCCCGGCGAAGTCGTTGTCGGCGAGGTACGCGGCGAGTTCGGCGTCCCAGGCTTCGGCCGTTTCGCGCGCGAAGGTGCCTTTGACGACGGCGCAGCCGCGGCGCCGGATGGCGTCGAGCGTCCGCTGCGAAACGGCCCCGTCGGCGATGTCGCGATAACGGACGACGGGATAGGCGTCCTGGTCGGCGGCGACGGCGTCGACCTCCCGTCGTATCCGATCGCGGACTTCGGCGAACACGCCGGCGACGTCTCCGATCCGGGCGCGCAGTTCCTGCTTGGTCCGCGAGATGGCTTCGGACATGTTCGCGGGCAGTTCCGTGGTCGTCATCGATGTCCTCGCGATCTTTTGGTTAGGACTCCTTACTAGAATGTCCCGGCTACGGTAACCCGTGACCGATCCCGCGACAAGAGGTGCGATGACCGACCCCGACCGGCCGCTTCCGCGCCTGGCGATGCTGCGGGCGATGACCGACCGCGCGGTGCTCGACCAGGTCTTCGTCCACGGGCGGACCACGCGCGCCGAGCTCGCCGCGACCACCGGGATCTCGAAGCCGACCATCTCCGAGTCCGTCCGCCGGCTGGAGAACGCGGGCGCGTTGCGCGCCACGGGCACCGACCAGACCGGCCGCCGCGGCCGGATCGCCACGTTCTACGAGCTGGCCGCCGACGCCGGCCGGGTCGTCGCCGCGGAGGTGAACCAAGAAGGCATCCGGACGGTGACGACCGACCTGATCGGAACGGTCATGGCCACCGATCGCCGCCCACCGGACGACCGACCGGTCACCGCCGCGGTGCGGGAAGCCGTCGCCGCGGCGCGCGATGCCGGGTCCGGGCCGGTTCGGGCGACCGCTATCTCGGTGGCCAACCCGGTCGACCCGGTCACGCACGAGGTCGTCGCGCTGCCGGGGTCGCCGTTTCCCGAAGGGAGTCTCCGGGCCGACGAGATCGGACGGGACGTCCTCCTCGACAACGACGTCAACTTCTCCGCTTTGGCCGAGCGACGGGAGGGCGCGGCGCGGGAGGCGAAGAGTTTCGCCTACGTCTACATCGGCGCCGGGCTCGGAGTCAGCCTCTACGTCGGCGACCAGCTCGTCCGGGGCGCGCACGGGCTGGCGGGCGAGATCGGCTACCTGGACAGCTCAGGTTCGACGCTCGCTTCAGCGCTCGCCGACCAAGGTTTCGGCAGGTCGGACGCGCCTTCACTGGACGTCGGCGCGATTTTGACCACGCTCGACCAAGCGGACGGCGATGCCGTGGCCGCCGAACGACTACGGCTCCTCGGCGCGACGCTCGGACGGGCCGTGGCCGCGATCTGCACCATCGTCGATCCCGATCTGGTGCTGCTGGGCGGGCCGGCGGGGAACCGTCCCGGGCTCGTCGCCGAAATCCGGCGAACGGTCCACGCGGCTGCGCCGGGACCAGTCCGGATCGAGCCCGGGGCGGTGACCGACTCGGCGGCGCTCCGCGGGGCGCTGTTGTCGGCGCTCGACCACGGACGGGACAGCCTGGTCAGGGCTGTCGGCGAAAGCTGACCACGCCGTTTCCGCCGCACGACCTGCCGAGGCGCTAGAGCCGAGAATCGACGACGACAGCTCTCAAACCGAGCCCAGGTCGATCACCGCTTGTGCGCACTTCGCGACCACCGCCGGGTCCACTTTGACGACCTGGCGGTCGTAGGTCAGCAGGCCGTTGACCTCGTTTTCGACATCGGTCGTCTGGGTGTACACGGCACCGGACAGACCGCGCTCCAGCACCACTCGCTCCAAATCGGCGCTCACCTCCGCGTAGCGCTCGGTGAGCCGCTCGCGTGTCGGCGTCATCTCATACGCGTTCGGCGGGCCGGGCCAGCAGTGGCCGTCCAGCACCAGACCGAGGCCGCCGTACTCACCGTCGACGATCGCGCGGGCGTCCGCGACCGTCGGGGTGCCCGGGCCGACGTACGTGTGGTCGTCGTAGACGTCGCCCGCACCGGAGTCCGGGCGGGAAAAGCAGCAGTTGACGCCGCTGTTCGCGATCACCAGCCGGGTCGGGTCGAGCTTCTTGACCAGTTCCGCGACACGGGCCGTGTCGAACTCGCCCCAGCCCTCGTTGAACGGCACCCAGCCGACGATCGACGGGACGGCCCGAAGCTGTGTGATCATTTTGATCAATTCCGCCTCGAACCGCTCCTGCGCTCGCGGGACCGGGTCGGGCGCGATCCCGGGCGGGCCGTCGAACGAGAACGTCTGCGATGGCATGTCCTGCCAGACGACCAGGCCCAGCGTGTCGGCCCAGAAGTACCAACGCGCCGGCTCGACCTTGACGTGCTTGCGGACGAAGTTGAAGCCGAGTTCCTTCGTCTTTTCGAGGTCGAACCGCAGCGCGTCGTCGGTGGGGGCCGTCGAAATGCCGTCCGGCCAGTAGCCCTGGTCGAGCGGGCCGTGCAGGAAGGTGATCCGGCCGTTGAGCGCGATCCGCGGGCGGCCCTCGGCGTCCGGAAGCAGGCCGATGGTCCGGAGTCCGGCGTAGCTGCCGACGTCGTCCGAAACCACGCCGTATCGGTCGAGGAGCTGGACGCGCACTGAATAGAGGTGCGGGTCGTCGGGGGTCCAGAGGCGTGGTTCGGGAACGTCCACGCGTACCGCCGTCCCGGCTTCACCCGAGCTACGCGCGACTTCGCCGTCCGTGGTCGAAATGATGACCACGACTTCGGAACCGCCGGTGACCTGGGGGAACACCGTCACGCCGCTGAGGTCCGGGGTCAGGTCCAAGCGTTCGACGTGCGCCTCGGGCACCGGCTCGAGCCACACCGTTTGCCAGATTCCGGACGACGCCGTGTAGCAGATCCCGCCGGGCGCGTTGCGCTGCTTGCCGATCGGGAAGGTCTCGATGTCGGTGCGGTCCTCGGCGCGGACGGTCAGCTCCTGTGGTCCCGACGAGCGCAGGACGTCGGTGATGTCCGCGCTGAACGCCGTGTAGCCGCCTTCGTGCGTCGCGACCAGCTGGTTGTTGACCCACACCTTCGCCGTCTGGTCGACCGCGCCGAAGTGCAGCAGGACTCGTGAGCCTTGCCAGTCGGCGGGGATCTCGACCAGGCGCCGGTACCAGAGGACTTCGTCGCGTCGTCCGATTCCCGACAACGCCGACTCCGGCGGGAACGGGACCAGGATCCGCTCGGCATAGCCGGACGGCCGTGGTTCGTCCGGCGACGACGGCCAGCCCGCGTACTCCCAGACGCCGTTGAGGTTCAGCCAGCGCGGCCGCGTCAGCTGCGGCCGCGGGTACTCGGGCAGCGCGTTGTCGGGGCCGGCCTCGCCGGTCCACGGGGTCGGCAGGGGCGGGTCGAGCCGGCGCCAGCCGGTGTCCTCCGGTGCAGTCATCCCCGCCGATGGTGGCAGAGATCGACGGGCTCGCCAGTGATTCGAGTCACAACGCCCGGCGCATCTAGCCGGTCGGCTAGCCGGGCGCCGCCGGAGCCTTCCGACTCGCGAGTAACCTCTGCGCATGCGTGTGCTGATGCTGTCCTGGGAGTACCCGCCAGTGGCCATCGGTGGCCTGGCCCGGCACGTGCACGCGCTCGCCACCCACCTGGCCCGGCAGGGTCACGAAGTCGTCGTGCTGTGCCGGCACGCCGCCGGCACCGACGCCGGGACGCACCCGCGCACCGACCGCGTCGTCGAGGGCGTGCGGATCATCCGGGTCGCCGAGGACCCGATGCACGTCACGTTCGAGCGCGACCTCGTCGCCTGGACGCTGGCCATGGGGCACGCCATGGTCCGCGCCGCCAATGACCTCCTGCGCGGCTGGCAGCCCGACGTCGTGCACGCGCACGACTGGCTGGTCGCGCATCCGGCCATCGCGATCGCCGAGGCCGCGCGGGTGCCGCTGGTCGGCACGATCCACGCGACCGAAGCCGGGCGGCATTCCGGCTGGCTGTCGCACCCGCTGAACCAGCAGGTTCACTCGGTCGAGTGGTGGCTGGCCAACCGGGCCGACGCCCTGATCACCTGCTCGCAGGCCATGCGCCGCGAGGTCGCGCACCTCTTCGAAGTCGAGGCCGACGACGTCACGGTGATCCACAACGGCATCGAGGAACGAGGCTGGCAGGTACCGGCGAAGGAGATCGCCCGCGCGCGCGAGATCTACAGCCCGGCCGGGGCGCCGCTGTTGCTCTATTTCGGACGGCTCGAGTGGGAGAAGGGCGTGCAGGACCTCCTGGCCGCGCTCCCCCGGATCCGGCGCCGCCATCCCGGCACGCGGGTGGTCGTTGCCGGAAAAGGACGACACTTCGACGAGCTGGTCGAACAGTCGCGGAAGCTGCGGGTGCGGCGCGCGGTCGACTTCGTCGGGCACCTGTCCGACCGCGACCTGCGCGCGGCACTGGCCGCGGCCGATGCCGTCGTGCTGCCCAGCCGGTACGAGCCGTTCGGGATCGTCGCCCTGGAGGCCGCGGCCGCGAAGGCGCCGCTGGTGGCGTCGACGGCTGGTGGGCTGGGCGAGGTCGTGGTGCACGGCGAGACCGGGCTGGCGTTCAGCCCCGGCGATGTCGCGGAACTGGCCAACTCGGTGACAGCGGTGCTCAGCGACGCGGGTGCCGCGGCGAAGCGCGCGAAGGCGGCGCAGTCCCGGCTGGCCGCGGACTTCGACTGGGGCCGGATCGCCGAGGCGACCGCCGCCGTCTACAAGCGGGCCAGGCCAGGCGAGCCGGTCGAGCTGCCGCGGCCGAAGATCGCCACCGGCAACGCCTTCGAGCCGGTCGCGGCCGGGGTTCCAGACCTGTAAACCGTGGGCGACAGCGTTCCGGAACTGTAGGTAGCGGCCCGCTCAGAAGTGGCAGGGCCGGACGCAGTCCGGGTGGGCCGCGGTGGGTGCGGCCGTGGTCACGACGGCGCCGAACGAAAACGACAACACGACGAACACGGTGGCGACGACAGCTCTCAACCTGCTGCTCATGGGGGCTCCTCGGGAAGATCGGCGCACGGACGCGCCTCGCAGCGAGCATCCGCGCCGCTCCCCGGGCAAACAATAAGCGGAACACTACGGGCCGGTACCCATTCGCCTTCCGTGACCAGTCACCGGACGCTGGTCAGGAGGCGGACGCGGACCTGCTCCCGCAGTGGTCCGTACGACGACAACGCCTCCCGGGCGCGCTCGGTGAACGCCGGGCGCTCCTCGGGCGGCGGCAGCTTGGCCGGGCGCATTGCCGAAAACACGCCACCGACGATCTCCTCGACGCTCAACCGGTCGTCATACGCGACGACCTGGGAATCGACCGCGTAACCCGCTGCTGTGAGGGCGTCCGCGCAGCCTGGTCGAGCATCGCCGGTACCGGGTCCATGCCCAGCACCGCGCCCACCCGGGGGGCCAGGACCCCGGGTGAGCTGGCCGGTGCCGTAGCCGAGTCGAGGACGACATCGTCGCGCGTCAATGCGAACGTCGTCGCCAGCGCGTCCGCCACCTCGGGTGAGTAGCCGCTGCGGAGCTCGCTCACTTCGCCGCCGAACGCCGGTGTTGTCATGGCGTCGACCATGCACGTGGCAACAGCCGCAGGAGGTTCCGCTGCGGGCGGACTCAGAAGACCGGCAGCAGAACGCCGTGTTCGGACTCCGGGCGAGGGCCGAAGATCCGGCGATCCGCCTCCGCGATCGGGACGTCGTTGATGCTGGCCTCCCGCCGCCGCATCAGGCCTTCGTCGCTGAACTCCCACAGCTCGTTGCCGTAGCTGCGGAACCACTGGCCGCCGGCGGTGCGGGACTCGTACTGGAACCGGACGCCGATGCGGTTGCCGCGGAAGCCCCACAGCTCCTTGCGCAGGGCGTAGTCCAGCTCGCGCTCCCACTTCGCTGTCAGGAACCTGACGATTTCGGCGCGCCCGACGACGTGCTGGTCGCGATTGCGCCACACCGAATCCTCCGTGTACGCCAGCGAGACTCGCTCCGGGTCACGAGTGTTCCACGCGTCCTCGGCGGCCTGGACCTTCTGGCGGGCGGTGTCCTCGTCGAACGGCGGAAAGGGCGGACGTGGGGTCATGGGATCTCTCCTCGGTCGAATGGAGAACGCACGTTCTCCGGTAGCCTAGAGAACGTTCATTCTCCGCACCAGAGGCAGGTGACATGACGCCCACGGAGGCGACCGACCGGCTCCTGGAAGCCGCCGAGGAGCTCTTCTACGCCCACGGCGTCCAGGCGGTCGGGATGGACGCCGTCCGCACGCGCTCGGGCGTCTCGCTCAAGCGGCTCTACCAGACGTTCCCGGCGAAGAACGACCTGGTCGAGGCCTACCTCCGGCGCCGTGACGAGCGTTGGCGGCGGTCGTTGCGCGAATTCGTCCACGCCCGCGGCGACGACCCGCTCGCCGTGTTCGACTGGCTGCGGGACTGGTTCTCCGAGCCGGGCTTCCGCGGCTGCGCGTTCATCAACTCGTTCGGCGAGTTCGGCGAACCGGCGCCGGGCGTCGCGGGGGCGATCCGCGAGCACAAGGACCAGGTCCGGGCTTATCTCCGTGGTCTCGTTTCCGATCAAACCCTCGCTGACCAGCTGTTTTCCCTGGTCGAGGGCGCGACCGTGCTCGCCGCGATCACCGGTGACCCGGGTGAGGCGAGCACGGCCCGCGAAGCCGCGAAGATCCTTTTGGCCGCTCAGGGGTAAAGCGTCAGCCCCGGGTCCAGCGCGATTGCCTTCAACTGGGCGAGGCTCAGGGGCGGCGACGGCATGTCCGGCGGCCGCTTCAGCTTCGCGCTGCTGGCGATGTTCTCCGCCTCGAGGATGACGCCCGTGCCGTCGGGTTTGGTGACGTTCACCTGGTTGACCGTCGCTTGCCCGGGCACGCTGAACGTCAGCGCGACGATCTTTTCGTCGTGCGGCCCGACCGTCCGGTCACAGCTGCCCCCCGCACCGTCCGGGATGATGCAGTCCGTGGCGGGCGTGGCGTTGCCGCCGAGCCGGGTGACGATCGCCCAGACGTTGCCCTTGCCCGCCTCGCCGGCCGTCGTCGCCGCGGCCTTGAAGTAGTCCTCGCCGCCGCTGCACGAGCCTTCGTACGGCACCCGTCCGGAAAACACGTGGTAGAAGGTCAGCGGCCCGTGCTGCTTGCCCTTCGGGTACTCGCCCCCGGCGTGCGGCTGAAGCTTCGTCCCGGCCGCGACCCGCTGCTCGACGGCGGCGGTGAGGATCCCGCTGAGCCGGTTCGCCGCGACGTCGGCGGTCTCCGGGATCGGCGCGCCGGTCTGCGGCGGGAAGGGATCGTGGGCGCACGGGTCGGGCGACGCGGACGGCGAGCTCCCGGGCATCACCGCCGCTCCCCCGGGTTCGCCGGGCGCGAACACGACTGTCGCGACGACGGCCACCGCCGCCACGCTCACGCCCGCGGCCGTCCACGGGATCGCCACCCTCCGCACCCGCGCGCGGCGGCGTTCGCGGTCCAGCACCGCGTCGACGTCCACAGTGGACGGCGGCACGGCACCGATCGCCGCGTCGAACTGGTCCTTGCTCATGGCCCTCCTTCAGTTCCTGCTCGCGGCGACGAGCGCGCGCAGCGAGTCGAGCCCGCGCGCGGTCTGGCTCTTCACGGTTCCCGGCGAACACTCGAGGATCTCGGCGGTCTCCTCGACCGAAAGGTCGCAGTAGTAGCGCAGCACCACCGCGGCCCGGCGTCGCGGCGGCAGCGCCTCGAGCAGTTCGAGCAGCCCGAGCCGTTCGACGACGTCGTCGCCGGGCAGCGCGACCGGCTCCGGCACCGTCTCCGCCGGTTCCTCCCGCCGCCAGGCCCGGGCCTTCTCGTCGAGCCACGTCCGCACCAGGATCCGGCGCACGTAGGCGTCTACGTGCGTCATCCGCCGGGCCCGCGGCCAGTGCCGGTACAGCTTGCCGATGGTGATCGACACCAGGTCGTCGGCGAGGTGCCAGTCCCGGCACAGCAGGTAGGCCGTCCGGCGCAGGACGTCCATCCTCGCCGTGACGTAGTCGCGGAACCCCGCCTCTTCCGGCCGCTTCACGTGTTCCTCCTCGTCGCCCCCACACCGTGTCCAACGGGGTCGGCGGGCGCCGGGGTTGCCCGGCGGGTGAAATCCGGGCGAGGGTCAGTGACAGCGGTAGTCGAGCTGTTCGTCCCAGTCGACGCCGCGGCCTGCCGGGGTGAGGTCGAACAGGTTCCACACCGGTTCGAGCGTGCCGAGGTGACGCGGGTCCTGGTCGGGCTCGGCGGCCGCGTAGAGCAGCTCCGAGCCCCAGAGGTGCCGGATGCCGTCGTCGCCGCGGTGGAAGACGTTGACCATCGGCCGTGGGCTGCCGTCGGGGGTCTCGGCGTGGTAGTCGCGGCTGAACGTCGTGCCCGCGCAGGAGAACAGCCGCAGCCGGCGCCAGCCGCGTTCGGCGGCGAACGTCGTCAGGTGCTCGATGGGCGCCCGGGCGACGACGGCGAAGTCCGCGTGCTGCGCGACGTGCTCCGCGGCGCCTTCCAGCTGGTCGAGCAACGCCGTGCACGACGGGCACGGGCCCGCGTCGAGGGGCAGCTTCGCACTGTCGCCCGACGTCGGGCCGGGACGGTCGTCGTCGGGGTCCCGCGGGAACATGAAGTGGTAGACGATCAGCGAGTCGTTGCCCGGAGAGAAAAGGTCCGACAATCGGACGTCTCCCCTGGCACCCTGGAAGACGTAGTCCTCGGGCACCAGGCCGCCGGGCGGGAGGGCCAGGCGCTGCTCGGCGACCGCCTCCATCTCGTGACGCAAGGCGGTTTCCCGATCCAGCAAGCGGTCCCGCGCGGCGCGATATTCGGGCGTCTCACCCGGGAAGCTCAGGCTCATGCGAAGGAAAGTACGCCGAAATCGGCCCGACGACGGGGAGCCACCGTCGTCAGGCCGATTTCGGACCACACCATCCCTGGGTGTGGATCCGGCCGCCCCTCGTCAGGTAGGGGCGGCCGGGGCTCGAAGCGCTCGTTACCGCTGAGAGCGCATCGAACGCAGCCCTGCTACCGGGCGTCCGTGAGGTACCGCGCGTAGGCACCCGTGGTGAGGAAGCTCGGCAGCTTCTCGCCCAGCGCGGTCTCGGTGAAGATCGCGTACGCGTCATCCAGGCGGTTGCCTTCGCCGAGTTCCGCGCGGACCGACGCCAGCTCGTCGTCCAGGTACTCGACCGCCAGCTCGCGGGTCAGCGCCGTGCCGTCCTCGAGCTTCGTGCCGTTGCGGATCCACTGCCAGACCTGGCACCGCGCGATCTCCGCGGTCGCCGCGTCCTCCATCAGGTTGTGGATCGCCGCCGCGCCGGTGCCGCGCAGCCACGCGTCGACGTAGCGCAGCGCGACGTTGATGTTGGCGCGCACGCCCGCTTCGGTGACCTCGCCGCCGGCGCTGGCCACGTCGAGCAGGTCCTCGGCGGTGACGTGGACGTCCTCGCGCAGCTTGCCGAGCTGGTTGGGCCAGCCGCCGAGCACGTTGTCGAACACCTCGCGGCAGATCGGGACCAGGCCCGGGTGCGCGACCCACGAGCCGTCGAAACCGTCGCCGGCCTCGCGTTCCTTGTCGGCGCGGACCTTCTCGGCGGCGATCTCGTTGACCGACGGGTCCTTGCTCGGGATGAACGCGGCCATGCCGCCAATGGCGTGCGCGCCGCGCTTGTGGCAGGTGCGCACCAGCAGCTCGGTGTAGGCCCGCATGAACGGCACGGTCATCGTGACCTGCGCGCGGTCCGGCAGCACGAAGTCGGCGCCGTGCGCGGCGAAGTTCTTGATGAGGCTGAAGATGTAGTCCCAGCGGCCGGCGTTGAGACCCGCGGCGTGCTCGCGCAGCTCGTAGAGGATTTCGTCCATCTCGAACGCGGCGGTGATCGTCTCGATCAGCACCGTGGCGCGGATCGTGCCACGCGGGATGCCGAGTTCGCGCTGCGCCAGCAGGAAGACGTCGTTCCAGAGCCGCGCCTCGAGGTGGTTCTCGAGCTTCGGCAGGTAGAAGTACGGGCCGACGCCGCGGGCCAGCAGCTGGCGCGCGTTGTGGAAGAAGAACAGGCCGAAGTCGACCAGGCTCGCCGACACCGGGCGGCCGTCGATGCGGATGTGCTTCTCGACCAGGTGCCAGCCGCGGGGACGCGCGACGATCGTGGCGGGATCGTCGCCGATCGTGTAGCGCTTGCCGGCCTCGGTGGTGAAGTCGATGTTGCGGCGGATCGCGTCGTAGAGGTTGATCTGGCCGTCGATGACGTTGTGCCACGTCGGCGACGTCGCGTCTTCGAAGTCCGCCAGCCAGACCTTCGCGCCGGAGTTCAGCGCGTTGACCGTCATCTTGCGGTCGGTCGGGCCGGTGATCTCGACGCGGCGGTCCTCCAGGCCCGGCGCCGTCGGGGCGACCTGCCACGACTGGTCATCGCGCACCCGGCGCGTCTCGGGCAGGAAGCCGAGCGGCTTCTCCCCGGACTGCAGTTCTTCGCGCCGCGTGCGGCGGGCGTCGAGCAGCTCGCGGCGGCGACCGGCGAACGTGTTGTCCAGCTTGGCCAGGAAGTCGAGCGCCGCCGGGGTGAGGATCTCCGCGAACCGGCCGTCGACCTCGCCGGTGACCTCGATGCGGTAGTTCAGCCGATCAACCATGGGGTGCCTCCGCGAGCTTGTGCAGGGAAGGAAAGAAAGGGAGGGACGCGGCCTGACGACGCCGAGGGGGGCGACGTCGTCAGGCCGCGGCCGGGATCAGTGGAACTGGGCTTCTTCGGTGGAGCCCTTGAGCGCCGTGGTGGAGCTCTCCGGGTTCAGCGCCGTCGCGATCTGGTCGAAGTAGCCGGTGCCGACCTCGCGCTGGTGCTTGGTCGCGGTGTAGCCGCGGCTCTCCGAAGCGAACTCGCGCTCCTGCAGGTCGACGTAGGCGGTCATGCCCTCGCGGGCGTAGCCGTGCGCCAGGTCGAACATCGAGTAGTTCAGCGCGTGGAAGCCGGCCAGCGTGATGAACTGGAACTTGTAGCCCATGTGGCCGAGCTCGCGCTGGAACTTCGCGATCGTCGCGTCGTCCAGGTGCTTCTTCCAGTTGAACGACGGCGAGCAGTTGTAGGCCAGCATCTGGTCCGGGAACTTCGCCTTGATCGCCTCGGCGTACTTGCGCGCCACCTCGAGGTCCGGCTCGGAGGTCTCCATCCACAGCAGGTCGGCGTACTGGGCGTAGGCCAGGCCACGCTCGATGCAGGGCTCGATGCCGTTGCGGACCTCGTAGAAGCCCTCGGCGGTGCGGCCGCCGGTGAGGAACTGCTGGTCACGCTCGTCGACGTCGCTGGTCAGCAGGGTCGCGGCCTGCGCGTCGGTGCGGGCGACGATCAGCGACGGCACACCCGCGACGTCCGCGGCGAGGCGGGCGGCGTTCAGCGTGCGCTCGTGCTGCTTGGTCGGGATGAGGACCTTGCCGCCGAGGTGGCCGCACTTCTTCTCGGACGCGAGCTGGTCTTCCCAGTGCACGCCCGCGGCGCCGGCCGCGATCATGCCCTTCATCAGCTCGAACGCGTTGAGCGGGCCACCGAAGCCGGCCTCGGCGTCGGCGACGATCGGGGCGTACCAGTCGATGTCGGTGTTGCCCTCGGCCCAGTTGATCTGGTCGGCGCGGCCCAGCGCGTTGTTGATGCGGCGGACGACGGCCGGGACCGAGTTGGCCGGGTAGAGGCTCTGGTCCGGGTAGGTCTGGCCGGACAGGTTGGCGTCGGCCGCGACCTGCCAGCCGGACAGGTAGATCGCCTGCAGGCCCGCGCGGACCTGCTGGACGGCCTGGTTGCCGGTGAGGGCGCCCAGCGCGTGCACGTAGTCCTCGGTGTGCAGGAGGTCCCACAGCTTCTCCGCGCCTCGGCGGGCCAGGGTGTGCTCCTCGACGACGCTGCCGCGCAGCTTGACGACGTCCTCAGCCGAGTAGGAGCGCTGCACGCCCGCCCAGCGGGGGTCGTTCGCCCACTGCGCGGCCAGCTCCGCGGCCGCCTGCTTGGCCTGTTCCGTCATCGGTTCTCCCGGTGTTGCGAAGTTTGCGATTGCTCGCCTTGCCTGGGTTCGACCCTGACATGCCAGCGAAAATCTGGTCCAGTCGTCCAAGTTGCCAATTTGTGCGAAGGGTCCGTAGCCTCTTTGCAAAGGTTGCGAATCGCCCGGTTCGCAACCGGGCGAAAATCCGCGTTCTTGACCGTTCACGTAACCGTTCAGGACCGGAAACCTTCCGGAGAGGCAGGCAAGAATGGAGAAGACTTTCGCCGGAGCGCGGTTGCGCCATCTGCGCGAAAGCCGGGCGATGAGCCAGGCCGACCTCGCTCGTGTGCTGGAGATCTCACCCAGCTACCTCAACCAGATCGAGCACAATTCGCGCCCGCTGACGGTCCCGGTGCTGCTGCGGATCACGCAGGCGTTCGGCGTGGACACCGAGTTCTTCGCCAACAACGACACGTCCCGGCTGGTCGCCGACGTCAAGGAAGCCCTGCTCGACGAGGTCCTCGGCGTCGACGTCACGACCAGCGAGCTCAACGACCTGGCCACGAACCTGCCGGCCATCGCGCAGGCCCTGGTCAAGCTGCACCGCAGCTACCGCAACGCCGTCGAAAGCACCGCGGCTTTGACCACGGAAAACGGCCTGGGCCTGCACGGGAGCGCCGCCGCACCGCTGCCGCACGAGGAGGTCCGCGACTTCTTCTACGAGCGCGAGAACTATGTCGCCGAACTGGACGAACGCGCCGAGAAGATGGCCAACGACATCCCCCTGCAGCGCGGCCAGGTCCTCGGCGCGCTCAAGGAACGGCTTTGGCAGCGCTACGGCGTCGAGGTCACCAGCGAGGGCATCGACGAATCCGCAGGTCAGCAGCACCGCTACGAGCCGGTGACGCGGGTCCTGCGGCTGGCGCCGAGCCTGCGCGTCGGGCAGCAGGCGTTTCGCATGGCTTCGCAGATCGCGCTGCTCGAGTACGACGACCTGATCACCGAGCTGGCCGACTCGTGGGCGTTCTCCGGGCCCGCGGCGCGGTCACTGGCGCGCGTCGGCCTGGCGAACTACTTCGCGGGGGCGCTGATCCTCCCCTATGGACCGTTCCTGGCCGCGGCCGAGGGCTTCCGCTACGACATCGAGCGGCTGTGCGACCACTACGGCGTCGGCTTCGAGACCGTGTGCCACCGGCTGTCCACTTTGCAGCGTCCGAAGCAGCGGGGCGTGCCGTTCTCGTTCGTGCGGGTCGACCGGGCCGGGAACATGTCGAAGCGGCAGTCCGCGGCGGGCTTCCACTTCTCCCGTGTCGGCGGCGCGTGTCCGTTGTGGAACATCTACGAGGCGTTCACCCAGCCGGGGAAGATCCTCACCCAGATCGCGACCCTGCCCGACGGCAAGAGCTACTTCTGGATCGCGCGCACCGTGTCGCGCAACATCGGCGGCTACGGCAGCCCCGGCAAGACGTTCACCGTGGGCCTGGGCTGCGAACTGCGCCACGCGGGCCGGCTCGTCTACTCCACAGGTCTTGACCTGGACGAGCCGGCCGCGGCGACACCCATCGGCATGGGCTGCAAAGTCTGCGAACGCCCGGCCTGTTCGCAGCGCGCGTTCCCGACGATCGGCAAGCAGCTGACCGTCGACGAGAACACCAGCACCTTCGTGCCCTACCCGGCGGTGCCTAAGGGCTGATCACGTGGGTGGTCCATTTCGCCTCGTCCGGGCCGAGCAGCGTGATCCGGTTCAGCAGCTCCTGCGCGGTGATGCCCGCGGCCTGCGGGTGGTCGATCCCGACGCAGGCGCGCAGCCCGTTCTTCGTCACGCACTGCGGCTCGCCGAGGCCGTCCGTGCGCCCGCCCGGTGGCGCGACGTTGATCGTCACCAGGGCGCCGTTCGCCGAGTACTGCAGCACCAGCCGCCAGGGGACGCCGTCCTGGTCCGGCCGCCGCGACGTGTAGGCGTCGGCCAGGTGGAACGACGGCGGAAGGCTCGTGATGCGCAGTGGCAGGGGCACCGCCCGCGGGCCGAACGTCACCTCGCTCGCCACCCGGACCAGCGCCTGCCGCAGGTCGGGCCGGGCGAGGTAATAGGTGTGCAGCTGGGCCCAGCGACCGTCCGGGGTCGGCCAGCGCAGGTAGCTGTCGCCGTGGTTGAGGGGGTCGTTCTCGTCGGCCGTGATCCAGTGACCGTCGCGGCCGCCGACCGTCTGCGGGACCTGCTTCGGCGTACCGCTCAGGTCGCGTGGCGTGGCCGGTTCGCGGTCGTCGACCGAGAGCCAGATCATCGGGGACAGGTCGCCGCGGCCGATGGCCAGGACGGTGTCGCCGTGTCCGCCGGCGGCGTACTCGACACCCTTGATCTCCTCCGGCAGCCAGCCGAAACTCGCCTTCGCCACCAGCGGGTTGTCGGTTGGCGACGACGTCGGCGCCACGGGACCGGGCGCGACGGCCACCGGCGCGGGTACGGGCGCTGGGTCGTGCCGGAACACCGACACGGCCGTCACGCCCCCGGCCGCCACGACCGCGGCACAGCCCACGACCAGGGTCGTGGTCCGAATGCGACGACGGCGTCCGCCGACCCGGCGCGCGCGGTCGACGTCGATCCGGTGCGGCGGCGCGGGCGATTCGGCCAGTTCCTTCAGCCTCGTGGCCAGCTCGGTGTCGGTCATGCTCGTCCCTCCGTGATCGGCTCGCGCAGCAGCTCGCGCAGGGCGTCGACGGCCTTCGCGGTCTGACTCTTGACGGTGCCCTCGGAGCACCCGAGGGCCTGGGCGGTTTCGGCGACCGGCATGTCGCAGAAGTAGCGGAGGACGACGGTCGCTCGCTGCCGGGCCGGCAGCCGGTTCAGCGCCGCCCGCAGGTCGAGCGCGCTGTCGAGGTCCGGGCCGTGCGCGGGTGGCGGGTCGTGGTCGGCGCCGCGCAGGTCCACCCGCTTCCACCACGACGTCCGCTGTTCGGCCAAGAACGTGTTGACCAGTGTGCGCCGCACGTAGCCATCGACGTTGTCCGCCCGGGCGGCCCGCGACCAGTTCGCGTAGAGCCGGGTGATCGCCGACTGGACCAGGTCGTCGGCCCGGTGCCAGTCGCCGCAGAGCAGGTACGCGACCTTGCGCAGCCAATCCGACCGTGCGGTCACGTACTCGGTGAAGTCGTTCACCGGCGCCCCCTTGTCCTGTTCGTCACCCCTTTGATGCGCCCGGAGGCCCGGACGGTTGCCCGGGACGCGCGAGTCGTAGATTCACCGGGGTGCACGACATCGACACGGTGACCGCGGCGACCATCGAAAAGGCCGCCGAGCGGCTGGCCGGGGTGGTGACCCGCACGCCGCTGGAGCCGAGCGCGCGGCTGTCGTCCCGGGTGGACGCGCAAGTCTGGGTGAAGCGCGAGGATCTGCAGACCGTCCGGTCGTACAAGATCCGCGGCGCCTACAACTTCATCGTCCAGCTCGAAGAAGACGTACGCGCTCGCGGCGTCGTATGCGCCAGCGCGGGCAACCACGCCCAGGGCGTCGCGTACGCGTGCCGGCGGCTCGGCGCGAACGGCCGCGTGTACGTCCCGGGGACCACGCCGCGGCAGAAACGCGAGCGCATCGCCACGCTCGGCGGCGCGCACATCGAAGTCATCGTTGTCGGCGAAACGTACGAAGACGCCTTCGCCGCGGCCAACGAAGACGCTCAGCGAACGGGCGCGACGCTCGTCCCGGCCTTCGACGACGTCCGGACTGTCGCCGGTCAGGGGACGGTCGCGCTCGAAGTGATCGAGCAACTCGGCTTCGTGCCCGACGTCGTGGTCGTGCCCGTCGGCGGCGGCGGGCTGCTCGCCGGCGTCGGCAGCTGGCTGCGCGAGCGGCACCCGGAGGTGCGTGTCGTCGGCGTCGAACCCGCGGGCGCCGCGTGCATGGCGGCGGCGCTCTCGGCCGGGCACCCGGTCCGGCTGCCCGAGCTCGACTCGTTCGTCGACGGCGCCGCGGTCCGCGAGGCCGGTGGCGTCACCTACCCGCTGGTCCGTGAGAGCGGCGCCGAGCTGACGGCGGTCGCCGAGGGCGCGGTGTGCACCGAGATGCTGGCGATGTACCAGTCCGACGGCATCATCGCCGAGCCTGCGGGCGCGCTGGCCGCGGCGGCGCTCGGCACCGTCGTCCAGGTCGAGCCGGGGCAGACGGTCGTGTGCCTGGTCTCCGGCGGCAACAACGACGTCAGCCGCTACAGCGAGATCCTCGAACGTTCGCTGATGCACGAAGGGCTGAAGCACTACTTCCTCGTCGGGTTCCCGCAGGAACCGGGCGCACTGCGCCTGTTCGTCGAGCAGGTGCTCGGGCCCGAAGACGACATCACGCGCTTCGAGTACGTCAAGCGCAACAACCGCGAGACGGGCCCGGCGATGGTCGGTGTCGAGATCGCCCGATCATCCGACCTTCCCGGGCTGCTGGCCCGGATGGAGGCCAGCCCGCTGCAGGTCGAACGGATCGAGCCGGGCAGCCCCCTGTTCCACTTCCTGCTCTGAGGGCGTGGTCCACTAGGCGGATGGTGAAGGTCGACGGAATCCGCAGTGTCGAGGCGTTGCGCGAAAAGGTCCACGAGGGTGCGGAACCCGAATACCTGCTGTTCTACGGGCACACGCCGACGAAGTCCGGGCGGGTGACCGCGAGCTGCCTGAGCCAGTGGTGGCTCGACCCGTTCGAAGCCGAGGGCGTCGTCTACCCGACCGCCGAGCACTACATGATGGCCGGCAAGGCTTCGCTGTTCGGTGACCACGAAAAGGCCGCGCTGATCCGGGAGACGCCCGACCCGAAGACGGCGAAGGTGCTCGGCCGCGAGGTCGCCGGGTTCGACGCCGCAATCTGGGAGCGTCACCGGTTCGACATCGTCGTCGACGGCAACCTGGCGAAGTTCCGGCAACACCGCGACCTGCGCCGGTTCCTGCTCGGCACCGGCGAGGCGGTGCTCGTCGAGGCGTCGAAGAAGGACCTCGTTTGGGGCACCGGCCTCGCCCGCGAGGAGAAGAACGCGACCAAGCCGGACTACTGGCGGGGCCTGAACCTGCTCGGCTTCGCGCTGATGGAGGTCCGGGACCAGCTGCGCGCCTGAGTCACGGCGCCGGGTCTTGTCTCCGGCAGCTGCCTGAGCTGGGCGAACCGAGCTCGTGGTCGGGTTCCGACTACGGCGCGGTCAGGCGAGGCCGACGAACATCGTCTGGTGGAGGCCGCGCACGTGCTTCCTCGTCACCCGCGCCGCCGCGTCGGGGTCGCCCGCGGCCAGGGCCTTCACCAGGCGGGCGTGGTCGCGGTTCGACTCGCGCAGCTTGGCCATCGGGTACGGCAGGTAGAACCGGTACAGGTCGGCCAGCACCACCTCGTACTGGCCGACCGCCGCGGCCGGCCCGGGAGCCGCGACCGTCCGGTGGAACTCCGCGTCGAGCTCGTGGAACTCCGCCCAGCCCGTCGCCGTGTCCATCCGGGCGACCAACGTCCGCAGGCGCGCGAGGTCCGGGTCGCGTTTCGCCACGAATTGGACCAAGCCCGCCTCCAGCACCAGGCGGTGGTCGATCAGCTCGTGGACCTCGTCCGCCGACTCGCGGTAGGCGCCGACCTCGCGGACTCGCTCGGCCGGCGGGTTTTCGGTCACGAGCGTGCCGCCGCCCCGGCCGCGGCGACGTTCGATCAGGCCGTCCTCGGCCAGGGACTCCAGAGCCCGGCGGACGGTGATCTCCGCGACGCCCAGCGCTCGCCCGATCTCGGCATTCGACGGCAGGCGCTCCCCCGGCTTCAACAGTCCCAGCTCCACCGCGAGCGCGATCCGGGCGCGGACGGTGTCCAGCGCGGACAGCCGGCGGATGCCGGTCAGGGCCGGGGCGCTCAGGTCTGCCGTCGCCATGAACCGACCGTACCGCACAAATTGCTCATCTTGAGCACTCTTGTTTAAGTGTTCAAGATGGACTATTTTTCGTCCATGCCGCGCCCTCTGCCGATCGCCCTGGTGCAAGCGCCGCCCCGGCCCGTCGGGGACGGCGGGTTCGCCGGCGAGGTCGAGGACGTCCTTCGCCGATTTCCGGACACGCGCCTGGCCGCCTTTCCGGAGCTGCATCTCTGCGGCGTCGACGGCGAAGGCGACGAACGCACCGAGCAGCTCCAGGCCGCCGCTCAGCCGTTGGCCGGAAAACGAACCAAGGAACTCGGCGAGCTGGCCGGCGACCTGGGCATCTGGCTCGCGCCGGGCACCGTTTGCGAAGAAGGCGACCACGGCGAGCTGTTCAACACCGCCCTGGTCTTTTCGCCGCGAGGCGAGCTGGCCGGCTGGTACCGCAAGGTCTTCCCGTGGCGACCGCACGAGCCGTACGACCCCGGTGACCGGTTCGTCGTCGCCGACCTGGCCGACGCCGGCCGCGTCGGGTTCTCCATCTGCTACGACGCCTGGTTCCCCGAGGTGACCCGGCACCTCGCCTGGATGGGCGCCGAGCTCGTGCTCAACCCCGTGCAGACCACGACCCCCGACCGTGCCCAGGAGCTCGTCCTCGCCCGGGCGAACGCCATCGTCAACCAGGTCTTCGTCGCCAGCGTGAACACGGCCGGGCCGCTCGGCATGGGTGACAGCCTGCTCGTCGGGCCCGAAGGCGACGTCCTCGGCGCGTTGCCGGGAAACGACCAGGGTGTCCTCAGCCGGACGATCGACCTCGACCAGGTGGCGCGCGTTCGGCGCGACGGCACCGCGGGCACCAACCGCATGTGGGCGCAGTTCACCCCCGATGACGCGCCCCTGGACCTGCCGCTCTACCAGGGCCGGATCGAGCCGGACCGCTGGCGGCCACGAGAAGGAGACGACCGATGACCACCACGGCCGCAGCCCCCGCTCTGCAGCGCCGGCTCGGGCTGCCCGGCGTCGTCCTGTTCGGGCTCGCCTACATGGCCCCGCTGATCGTGCTCGGCACTTTCGGCATCGTCGCGACCACGACCAAGGGCACCGTGCCGTCGGCGTACCTGCTCGCTCTGGTCGCCATGCTGTTCACGGCGGCGAGCTACGGGAAGATGGCCGCCACCCACCCCGTCGCCGGCTCCGCCTACACCTATGTCCGGAAAGCGGTCGACGCGCGCGCCGGCTTCCTCGTCGGGTGGGCGGTGCTGCTCGACTACTTCTTCCTGCCGATGGTGATCTGGCTGATCGGCGGCGCCTATCTCTCGGCCGAATTCCCGGCCGTGCCCAATTGGCTCTGGTTGATCACTTTCATCGCGTTGACGACGATCCTCAACGTGCTCGGCATCAAGATCGCCGAGAAGGCCAACTTCGTGCTCATGGCGTTCCAGCTGCTCGTGATCGGCTTCTTCGTCGTGTTGTCGATCAAGCAAGTGCTGCACGTCGGCGGCTCGCTGGCGAGCACGCAACCGTTCTTCCACACCGGCAGCACGCTGGGCACGATCTCCGGCGGCGCCGCGCTCGCGACGTACTCCTTCCTCGGCTTCGACGCCGTGACGACGTTGACCGAGGAGACGACCGAGCCGCGCAAGACGATCCCGCGCGCCATCCTGCTGACCGCGCTGATCGGCGGCGGCATCTTCATCGTGCTCGCCTACTTCACCCAGCTCGCCCACCCGGGAAGCGCGTTCACCGACGAGTCGTCCGCCGCGTTCGAAATCGCGACGACGATCGGCGGCAACCTCTTCGCGTCGTTCTTCCTCGCCGGTTTGGTCGTCGCGCAGTTCGCGTCCGGGATCGCCGCGCAGGCGAGCGCGTCGCGGCTGATGTTCGCGATGGGTCGCGACGGGGTGCTGCCGCGGATTTTCGGCAAACTGCAGCCGCGGTTCGCGACGCCGGTGTTCGGCATCGTCCTGACCGGGCTCGTCGGGCTGGTCGCGCTGAGCCTGGACGTCAGCACGTCGACGTCGTTCATCAACTTCGGCGCCTTCACCGCGTTCACGTTCGTCAACGTCAGCGTGCTCGCGACGTGGCTGCGCGACCGGACCGGGAAACGCGTCCTGACCTGGGTGGTCTTCCCGGTGATCGGTGCCGTGGTCGATGTTTGGCTACTGGTCAACCTCGACGGCATCGCGCTGATCTTCGGCCTGGTCTGGCTGGCGATCGGCATCGTCGTCCTGGCGGCGATCACCCGCGGCTTCCGGCGGCCGCCGCCGGAGATGACCTTCGAGGAGTAGGCGGCTACTGCTCGAGGGTCTTCTGCAGCGCCTTGTTCGCCTTCCGCGCCATGTCGGCGACGGCCTCGCGACGCGCCGCGTCAGCCGCGTAGTCCTCTTCGCGGTTACGCACCACGCGGGCCGGCGCGCCGACCGCGATCGAGTAGTCCGGGATGTCACCACGGACGACCGCGTGCGCGCCCAGCACCGAGCCGCGGCCGATGCGCGTGCCCTTCAGGACGCTGACCTTCGTGCCCAGCCAGGTGTCCGGCCCGATGCGGACCGGGGACTTCACGATCCCCTGGTCCTTGATCGGGACATGGATGTCCGCGATGACGTGGTCGAAGTCACAGATGTACACCCAGTCGGCGACCAGCGTGGCCGCGCCGAGCTCGATGTCGAGGTAGCAGTTGATCACGTTCTGGCGGCCGAAAACGGACTTGTCGCCGATCCGCAGCGAACCCTCGTGGCAGCGGATCGCGTTGCCGTCGCCGATGTGGACCCAGCGGCCGATCTCCAGCCGTCCGTAGCCGGGGCGGCAGTGGATCTCGACGTCCTTGCCGAGGAAGAGCATCCCGCGCAGGATGATGTGCGGGTTGGCGAGCCGGAACTTGAGCAGCCGGTAGTACCGGACCAGGTACCAGGGCGTGTACGCGCGGTTGCGCAGCACCCAGCGCAGCGAGTCGGCGGTCAGGAACTTCGCCTGCCGCGGGTCGCGCCGGGCGCGGCGCCAGGCCCGCACCCGCGACAGCGCGGGCGCACCCCACATCGACGTCATGCCCGTGACCGTAACCTGTGTGCGGGACGGGTTCACAGGCAAGGGGAGCTGGATGGGCACGAAGCTGATCATCGACACCGACCCGGGCGTCGACGACGCGCTGGCGATCGCGCTGGCGGCGCTGTCCCCGGACGTCGACCTGCTCGGCGTCACGGCGGTGTTCGGCAACGTCCCCCTCGACCGGACCACCTCCAACGCGCGTCGGCTGCTGGAGCTCTTCGGTCGCACCGACGTGCCCGTCGCGGCCGGCGCGAGCCGCCCGCTCGTCTACTCGAAGCCGCGTGACGCGAAGGAGGTCCACGGCGGCGACGGCCTGTCGGGCCACTCTTACACCCTGCCCGAGGCGAGCCGGCCCCAGGACGAACGCGACGCCGTCCGCCTGATGCTGGACCTTCTCGAATCGTCGGATGATCCGGTGACCATCGCGCCGATCGGGCCGCTGACCAACATCGCCGCGCTGCTGGCGGCACACCCGGGCGCGGCGGAGAAGATCGCGCGGCTGGTGATCATGGGCGGCGGCGTGACGTTCGGCAACAGCACCACCGCCGCCGAGTTCAACATCTGGAGCGACCCCGAGGCGGCGCGCCGCGTGCTGGTCGAGGAGGACGTCCCGGTCGTGCTGGTGCCCCTCGATCTCACGCACCGCTGCGCCGTCGACGCCGACTGGCTGGCGAAGCTCGCCGCGTCGGGGCCGATCGGCTCGACCCTCGAAGGTCTCACCTCCACCTACCGGCAGCACTACACGCGCGTGTTCGGCGAGGACCGGATGGTCATGCACGACGCGGTCGCGGTCGCGGAGGCGATCTCGCCGGGGATCCTGCACACCGAGACCTACCGCGTCGACGTCGACTGCGGGCTCGGCCCGGCGCGCGGGCAGACGCTGGTCGACCGGCGACGACTGGGCGAAGACGATCCGCAGTTCTCGCCCGGCCGCCCGATCGAGGTCGCCATGGACACCGACCTCGACGGCCTGCGCGGCTTCGTCCTCGACCGCCTGACCGGAGCCGCGCGGTGAGCGAAGAGCCCGACGTCACGCCGGAGGAGATGCCCGAACCGCGTCGCCGGAGAACCACCGTCGTGGTGGCCGCGGTGGTCGTGGTCGCCGCCGCGCTCGTGGTCGGCGTCCAGCTCGCGCCCAAGCACGAAGAGACGACGAACGCCGCCGCGACGGTCACCCAGGCGACGTCCACGCCACCGAGGACGACCCCGCAGACCTCGACGCCGCCGAAGGTGCCGGCGGCGAGCGAATTCGACGCCTGGGCGTCCAAGACCAGCCAGTGGCTCGACGTCCCGCTGCGCGCGATGGTCGGCTACGCGAAGGCGACGACGAAGCTGAGCAAGGACCTCCCGGGCTGCCACCTGTCGTGGGTGACGCTGGCCGCAGTCGGAAAAGTGACCACGGACCACGGGCGCGCGCGGGGCGGGCAGTTCGGCACCACGGGCGTCCTGGACAAGCCGCTGGGCACGATCGAGGTGCGCGACTTCTACGACAAGGTCGTCTCGACGGCCAACGCCGCCGGGCCGATGCAGCTGGCCCCGGCGATCTGGGCGAAGTACCAGGCGAGCGCGTCGGGTGCTGGGAAGCCCGATATCCAGAACATCGACGACGCCGCACTGACCACGGGTCGCGCGCTGTGCGACGGCGGCACCGATCTGTCACAGGGCCAGCCGTGGTGGGACGCGGTCGCGAAGCTGCAGCCGGCGCCGCTGTTCCTGCACCGGACGCTGGCCACGGTGAACGTCTACGGCACGGTCGGCCAGGGCACGGCGGCGCCGAACCCGGCGGTGCTGAGCGCGGTCGACTTCGCCATCGACAAGATCGGACTGCCCTACATCTGGGGCGGCAACGGCACCGGCGGCAACGACCCGGGCTTCGACTGCTCCGGCCTGACGACCGCGGCGTACGCGAGCGCCGGGATCAAGCTGATGCGCACCGCCGACACACAGTTCCGCAGCGTGCAACACGTGACTGATCCCCAGCTCGGCGACCTCATCTTCTACGGCGAGCCCGCGACGAAGATCCACCACGTCGGGCTCTACATCGGCAACCAGCAGATGATCGACGCACCGCAGACCGGCCAGGCGGTCCAGGTCCACTCGTACCGCAAGGACGGCGACGACTACGCGGGCGCGGGTCGTCCGACCGCCTGAAATTTCCCGGCCGGCGATGTCGAGAACGCGTGATCGGCTGCGTCCCCGGCACGAACGCGGCCAGGATGGGCCGCAGCCGTACCGAGGAGAGCAACGATGGCCAAGTACCTGCTGCTGAAGCACTACCGCGGCGCGCCGGCTTCGGTGAACGACACGCCCATGAGCGAGTGGACGCCCGAGGAGATCTCCGCGCACGTCAAGTACATGGAGGACTTCGGGAAGCGGCTGGAGGAGACCGGCGAGTTCGTCGAGCACCAGGCGCTCGCCCCCGGCGGGACGTTCGTGCGTTTCGACGGCGAGGGACGCCCGCCGGTCACCGACGGCCCGTTCGCCGAGACCAAGGACCTCATCGCCGGCTGGACGGTGATCGATGTCGACAGCTACGAGCGGGCCCTGGAGCTGGCCGCGGAGCTTTCGGCTGCTCCCGGCGCGGGCGGGAAGCCGATCCACGAGTGGCTCGAACTGCGGCCGTTCTTCGGCTCGGCGCCCACGATCACCGAGTGACCCAGGTCATGTTCCGGCCGTGTCGAGAAGGCGCTCCTGGCTTCGTCCCCGGCTCGAAGCACCGCCGATCCGACGAGGAGACCACCATGGAACAGCGCACGCTCGACGAGATCCTGAACCGCCCGTACAGCCGGGAACTGCTGGCCCGGGACCTGACCCGGCTGGCCTACACCGCGCTCGACGGCACACCCCGCTCGATCCCGATCGGGTTCACCTGGAACGGCACGCAGATCGTCATGTGCACCGCCAAGAACGCGGCCAAGCTGCCTGCGCTGCGCCGCAACCCCGCGGTCGCCCTGACGATCGACACCGAGGTCCACCCGCCGAAGATCCTGCTCCTCCGCGGGCGGGCCGAACTGGACGTCGTCGACGGCATCCCGGACGAGTACCTGCAGTTCAACGGCACCTACGAGATGACGCCCCAGCAGCGGGTGGAGTGGGAGGCCGGCGTGCGGTCGCTCTACGACGGCATGGTCCGGATCGTGGTCACCCCGACCTGGGCCAAGCTGATCGACTTCGAGACGACCCTGCCCACCGCGGTCGAGGAGCTGATGCAGCGCCGCGAAGAGCGTCAGCACGCTTGAGAAGGGGACACACGATGGGTGCACTGCTCGGCCTGGCGGACGACGGCCACGGCTGCCTCGAGCGGCTGCGTCCGCTCGTCGTCGAGCTCGCCGAAACGGTCGGGTGAGGCGTGGACGAGACGCTGCTGCGGAGTCTCACGCCGGACGTCCTCGGGATCCTCGTCCGGCGCGGGGCCGACTTCGCGTCGGCCGAGGACGCCGTGCAGGACGCGCTCGTCGAGGCGCTGCGCGTCTGGCCGGCTGACCCGCCGCGTGACCCGAAGGGCTGGCTGGTCACGGTCGCCTGGCGCAAGTTCCTCGACGTGACGCGCTCCGAGGGCGCCCGGCGACGGCGTGAGGACCTCGTCGACGTCGAGCCGGCGCCCGGGCCCGCGTCCACAGTGGACGACACGCTGCAGCTCTACTTCCTGTGCGCGCACCCGTCGCTTTCCCCGTCGTCGGCGGTCGCGCTCACCCTGCGCGCCGTCGGCGGGCTGACCACGCGGCAGATCGCGCAGGCCTACCTGGTCCCCGAAACGACCATGGGCCAGCGCATCAGCCGGGCCAAGCGCACCGTCGCGCAGGTGCGCTTCGACCAGCCCGGCGACGTCGCCACCGTGCTGCGCGTGCTGTACCTGGTCTTCAACGAGGGCTACTCCGGCGACCTCGACCTCTCCGCCGAGGCCATCCGCCTCACCCGGCAGCTTTCGGCGGCGATCGACCACCCCGAGGTCGCGGGCCTGCTCGCCCTGATGCTGCTGCACCACGCCCGGCAGGCGAGCCGGACCGCGCCCGACGGGAGTCTGGTGCCGCTCGCCGAGCAGGACCGGAGCCGGTGGGACACCGCGGCGATCGCCGAGGGCGTCGAGATCCTGCAGGCGGCGTTGGCTCGCGACCGGCTGGGCGAGTTCCAGGCCCAGGCCGCCATCGCGGCCCTGCACGCCGACGCGCCGACCGCCGGGGAGACCGACTGGGTGCAGATCGTCGAGTGGTACGACGAGCTGGCGAGGCTGACCGACAGCCCCGTCGTCCGGCTCAACCGTGCGGTGGCGCTCGGCGAGGCCGACGGCCCACGTGCTGGGCTTGCCGCCCTCGCGGAACTGGACGACACGCTGCCCCGGCACACCGCGGCGGCGGCGTATTTGCACGAGCGCGACGGCGACCTGGCGACGGCGGCCCGCTTGTACGCGGAGGCGGCGGGGAAGGCGGCCAATGTCGCCGAGCGCGACCACCTGACCCGGCAGGCAGCACGGCTCAACGCGCAGCGGAATGGCTGACGGCGGCCAACCGTCCCGGCTCAGCGCGCACCGGATTCACTGACGGCTGCCATCGGTCCGTGGTCTCGCTGCGGCCAACCGTCCCGACCCAGCGCCTAACTGCACGAACGCCGCTTGATCGACCAGCCCGCGGTCCGGGAGCGTCAGCCGAGGTGGTCGTTCGCCCCGCTGGCCCAGGCGATGTAGCGCTCCGCCGAGCGGCGGACCGCGCCCTTGGCGTCACCGATCACCTTGCCGCCCAGCAGGCCGTAGAGGCGGTCGAACTCGTACGGCTCGAGGCGGTCCACGATGCGCTGCACGAGGGCCGGCGACAGCGGGATCTGGTTGGGGTAGCTGCGCATGAACGTCACCCAGCCGGTCGCGGCCACCGGCACCAGCGTGTCCCCCACCAGCAGGACGCCGCCGGTGTCGTTCGCGATGTGGGCCACCGCCGCGCCGGGGAAGTGGCCACCCGCCTCGACGAGCGTCACCCCGGGCAGGACCTCCTCGGTGCCCATCCACTCGCGGATCACCGGGTCCTCGCGGCGTACCCACCGGCGGTCGGCCGTGTGGACCAGCACCGGGACGCGGCCGAGCCGGTGGCTCCAGCTGACCTGCGAGCCGTACATGTGCGGGTGGCTCGCCACGATCACCGCCGCGCCGCCGAGTTCGTCGATCCGGGATGCCAGCTTTGCGTCCAGGTGGTTCGGCGGGTCCCACAGCAGGTTGCCCGCGGACGTCAGGACCAGGTGCGTCCGCTGGCCGATGCCGAACGAGGGTTCCCGGTGGAACCGGTGCAGGCCCGGCTCCAACTCCTCGTGCACCACTTCGTGGGCGTCGGCCGACAACTTCTCCAGCGTCGTCCACACCTGGCCCGAGGCGGGCACCCACTGGCGTTCGTCCGCGCAGATGACACAGACGCCGGCCGGGGGCCGGTCGGTGTCGGGGTGCTCGACCCCGCAGGTGCCACAGATCCAGATCGTCATGGCGCCAGTTTCGAAGCTCCAGCACGGTCGAGGTCAAGGAACGGCTGCAGCAGCGCCACCAGCACGTCCGGCCGGTCGAGCGGGATGATGTGGCCGCAGTCGTCGACGACGTGGGCCACGAGGTCGTCGGCGAAGGGCCGCAGCTGGCGGGCCAAGGTGTCGCCCACCGGGTGGGCGCCGATCGCCATCGTGGGGACCTCGAGGCGGACGGTCGCGACGGCGTCTTCGATCTGGCGGGCACTGTCGGGCATGGCGCGGTAGTAGGCGAACGCGGCGCGCAGGGCGTCGCGTCCGGTGTACGCGGCGACGAAGTGGTCGCGGATCTCGCGCGGCACCCCGCGGCCCCGCGTGCCGGCGTCGAGGAACCAGTCGATGTAGACGTCTTCGTGGCCGACCAGAACGGTTTCGGCGAGGTCCGGGACGGCGTGGAAGCCGAACCACCACGGCGGGCCGAAGCCTTCGGCGCCCGGGAGGCGGCCCAGCAGCAACTCCATGACGACGAGCCGCCGGACCCGCTCGGGACGTCGCATGGCCAGCAGGAACGCGGGCGGCGCGCCCGCGTCGATACCGACCACGGCCGCCATCGGTTCGCCCAGCGCGTCGAGGAGTGCCTCGGCGTCGGCGGCGAGCGTGCCCGCGTCGTAGCCGTCGGCCGGCCGCGACGTCGAGCCGAGCCCGCGCAGGTCCGGCGCGATGACCCGGTGGTGGGCGGCCAGGTGCGGGACGACCTCGTCCCAAAGCCGGCGGGTGTGGGGGAAGCCGTGCAGCAACAGGACCGCGGGCCCCTCCCCGGTGACCGTGACGCCGACTTCGATGCCGTTCACCCGCAGCATGTCTCTCCCTGGGTGGTTACCATTGGTTACCAGAAAACCGTAAGTAACTCCCAGGCCGTGGCCAAGACGGCACTTTCCCGACAGGTGGTGAGCCCCAGGTGACCCCCTCCCCGCGCGGCGACCTCTTCGACCCGGCGTGCCCGACGCGCCGGCTGCTCGACCGGATCGGCACGAAGTGGACGTCGATGGTGGTCAAGGTGCTGGCCGAGGCCGACCCGCGGGAGGTGCGGTTCGCCGAGCTGCAACGGCGGATGCCGGGCGTCTCGCAGAAGATGCTGTCGGTGACACTGCGCTCGCTGACCCGCGACGGCCTGGTCGCGCGCCGCGTCGAGCCGACGGTGCCGCCGAAGGTGCACTACCGGCTCACCGACCTCGGTCTGTCGCTGGAAGTTCCGCTGGCGGCGCTGCGGAACTGGGCCGAGGAGAACATGGCGGCCATCGACCGGGCCATTGCCGAAGATCGACCATCCC
Source organism: Amycolatopsis sp. NPDC004378 (assembly GCF_053602455.1). Classification (NCBI taxonomy): domain Bacteria; kingdom Bacillati; phylum Actinomycetota; class Actinomycetes; order Pseudonocardiales; family Pseudonocardiaceae; genus Amycolatopsis; species Amycolatopsis sp. NPDC004378. The sequence goes on along the minus strand of NZ_JBSGDR010000010.1, from coordinate 120,312 downwards.
TCACGACCGAGGCAGGTCAGGTGCCCTGAACGGACGGACTCAGGCGGGCCCGGCGAGGCCGATCAGGTTGCCCTCCGGGTCGGTGAAGTGGGCGACCACCAAGTCCCGTCCGGGCGCGCGGGACGGGCCCATCCGGCGAGTGCCGCCGAGGCGTTCCGCCTCCGCCAGCGCCGCCGCGACGTCCGGGACGCCCACGTAGAACAGTGTCCGGCTCTCGTACTTCGCGCCGCCGCCGACGCCGCCCGGGATGGTCTCCGATTCGACGAAGCCGTAGTTGCCCGCTTCCGAGACCTGGTCCGAGACCGGCCCCGACGTGTCGTATTCCCAGCCGAACAGCTCGCCGTAGTACTCGCGCAGCCGCGCCGGGCCGGTGCCGATGATTTCGAAGTGCACGACCGGATTGCCCATGGCGGCCACCGTACGCCGCACTGGTTGTTAAAAACAACTGCTGAGTTGTAAAGTTGCTCCATGCCGACGAGCCGGAGCTATGGGGACGCCTGCGCCACCGCCCGGGCGCTGGACGTCGTCGGGGAGCGCTGGGCGCTGCTCGTGGTGCGCGAGCTGCTGTTCGGGCCGCAGCGGTTTTCCGACGTCCGGCGCGCGCTGCCGGGCGCCAGCACGAATTTGGTCACCGATCGACTACGCGAGCTCGAGGGCCACGGCGTCGTGGCCCGCCGGAAGCTGCCGCCGCCGGCGGGGTCGACGGTCTACGAGCTGACCGAGTGGGGCCGTGAGCTGGAGCCGGTCGTGCTCGCGCTCGGCGCGTGGGGCGCCCGCGTGCCACTCCCCCGGGACGCGACGCTCGGCACGACGTCGATGTTGCTCTTCCTGCGCGGCTCGGCCCGGCCGCGCGGCACCGCGTGCTACCGGCTCGAACTGGACAGCCGCGTGTGGACCGTCCGCACCGAGCCGGGCCGGCTGACCGTCGAGCCGGGTGCGCCCGCCGCGCCGGATGCCACCGTCCGGACCGACCCGCCGACGTTGAACGCGCTGCTCGAAACGCCGTCGGACCTCGATGTCGCGATCGGCGCCGAACTGATGACCGTCGAGGGCGACCTGGCGGCCGTCCGGCGGCTGCTTCGGGAGCGGGTCAGCGCGTGAGCGATGGCTCCCGCACCCGCAGCGACGGCGCGAGGAACAGGATCCCGAACGTCACCACGACCGCCGACGACAGTGCCCAGTGCAGGCCGATCCGCGTGGCCAGTGCGCCGACCAGGACCGGCTCCACCAGGAAGCCCAGGTAGCCGCACGCCGCGACGGCCGCGACCGCCTTGCCCGGCGCGTCCGCCTGCTTCCGGCTCGCCACGCTCCACGCGATCGGCACGATCCCGGCCACGCCGAGCCCGACCACCGCGAACCCGGCGATGCCCGCCACCGGCCATGGCGCGAAAAGGACCACGGCGAAGCCCAGCACGGCGACCGTGGTCGCCACGCGGACGAACCGGACCGCGCCGGTGCGCGCGACGATGCGGTCGGCGACCAGGCGGACCGCGATCATCGTCCCCGAGAACGCGAAGTAACCCAGCGAGGCGAGTGCGGTCGTCGCGCCGGTGACGTCGGCGAGGTACACCGCGCTCCAGCTGTTGACCGCGCCCTCGGCGACGAACCCGCAGAACGCGATCACGCCCAGCGGCACCAGCGCGCGGCTCGGCCACGCGAACGCCGTCTCGTCCTGGCCGCGGTCGGCTCCCGACAAGAAGAGCGCCCGGCCCCAGAGCGCGAACGCGAGCAGCACCGCGCCCGCGACCGGGAAGTGCACCGACACCGGGATGTGCAGGGCCTCCATCAGCGCGTCGACGCCGGAGCCGGCGAGGCCGCCGATGTTCCAGAACGCGTGGAAGCCGGCGAAGATCGGGCGTCCGTAGCCCTCCTCGACGCGGGCCGCGTGCGCGTTCATCGCGACGTCGAGGAGGCTGTTGCCCACTCCGAGCACCACGAGTGCGGCCACGAAGACCGGCGCGGACCAGGCGAACGCGACCAGCGGCAGGCCGCCGCACAGCACGACCGCGCCGAGCACGACCGCCGCCCGGCTGCCGATCCGGGTGAGCAGCGCTCCCGCGCCCAGCAGCGCCACCACCGACCCGGCCGCGAGCCCGAAGAGCCCGGTCGCCAGCTCGCCCGTGGTCAGCCCCAGTTGGTCCTGCACCGCCGGCACGCGGGCCAGCCAGGTCGCGAATGCCGCGCCGCACACGGCGAAGACGACGGATACCCCCAGGCGCGCGCGTTTCAGTTCCCCAGTCACAGTTCGCGATTATCCTGATCGCCGTGGCCAGCTGGGACGACGTCGGCCGGATCGCGCGCGGCCTGCCCGAGGTGAGCGAGGACAGCTCGCGCGGGTACCTGGCCTGGCAGGTCGGCAAGAAGGGCTTCGCCTGGGAACGCCCGCTGCGCAAAGGCGACCGGGAAGCGCTCGGCGCGCGGGCGCCGGCCGGGCCGGTGCTCTGCGCGTACGTTCCCGATGTCGGTGTCAAGGACGCGCTGGTCGCCGACGACCCGGCCGTCTTCTTCACGACGCCGCACTTCCGCGGCTTCCCCGCGATCCTCGTCGAGCTCGACCGGATCGACGGCGGGACGCTCGAAGAAGTGCTGGTCGAAGCCTGGTTGTGCCGGGCGCCGAAGCGGCTGGCGAAAACGTGGCTCGAAAACCGGCAACGGATGTAGAGAACGCGGGCGGGTCTCCGTCCTCACCCGTGAACGCGCCGCCGGGGCGCGGGAAGGAGCCGACCATGGCGAAGTACATGCTGCTGATGAGCTACAGCGGGGGCACCGCGTGCGACCTCCCGATGAACGAATGGCCGCCGGAGGACATCCGGGCGCACATCGACTTCCAGCGGGCGCTCGACGCCGAGCTGCGTGACAAGGGCGAGCTCGTCGACGCGCAGGGTCTGGCCGGGCCCGACCTGGCGAAGACGGTGGTGTCCGACGGCCGGACCAGCCCCGTGGTCACCGATGGGCCATACCCGGAGGGCAAGGAGCTGCTGGCCGGCTACTGGGTCGTCGACGTCGACGGTGAGGAGCGCGCGCTGGAGATCGCGGCGCAGGCGTCGGCCGCGCCCGGGCCGGGCGGGGTGCCCATCCAGCAGCCGATCGAGGTGCGCCAGGTGATGAGCGCGCCCGCCTGATGCCCGGCGAACCCGTCGAGGACCTGCTGCGCACGCTCGCGCCGCAGGTCCTCGGCGTCGTCGCGCGGCGCTTCCGCGACTTCGACGCCGCGGAGGACGCCGTGCAGGAGGCGCTGCTCGGGGCCGCTCGGCATTGGCCGTCCGACGGGTTGCCGGACAACCCGCGCGGGTGGTTGCTGCAGGCCGCCGTCAACCGGCTGACCGACCAGCGACGCAGTGACCAGGCGCGGCGTCGCCGGGAAGACGCGGCGGCGCTCGAACCCCCGCCGGCGGATGTCCCGGATCGTGACGACACCCTCGTGCTGCTGTTCCTCTGCTGCCACCCGGCGCTGACCCCGGCGTCGGCGATCGCGCTGACGCTGCGCGCGGTCGGCGGCCTGACCACGGCCGAGATCGCCGGGGCGTTCCTGGTCCCGGAAGCGACCATGGCCCAGCGGATCAGCCGCGCGAAGGCGCGGATCAAGGCGTCGGACGTGCCGTTCCGGCTGCCCGCCGACGACGAGCGCGAAGCGCGGCTGCGGTCGGTGCTGCACGTGCTCTACCTGGTGTTCAACGAGGGCTACACGAGCAGCGCGGGTCGCCGGCTGCACCGCACCGAGCTGTCCGGCGAGGCGATCCGGCTGGCCCGGCTGCTGCACGGGATGCTGCCGGCCGACGGCGAGGTCACCGGGCTGCTGGCCCTGATGCTGCTCACCGACGCGCGGCGCCCGGCGCGCACCGGGCCGTCGGGCGAGCTGGTGCCGCTGGCAGAGCAGGACCGGACGAAGTGGGACCGCGCGCAGATCCGGGAGGGTGTCGCGCTGGTGACCGAGGCGCTCGCCCTCGGCGACGCGGGCGAGTACCGGCTGCAGGCGGCGATCGCCGCCGCGCACGATGTCGCGCCACGCGTCGAAGACACCGACTGGGACCGGATCCTGCGGACCTACCGGCTGCTCGAGCGGCTTTCGGACAACCCGGTCGTGACGCTCAACCGCGCGATCGCGACGGCGATGGTGCACGGGCCCGCCGCCGGGCTCGCCCTGCTGGCGCCCCTCGAGCTGGCCGGGCACCGGCTTGACGCCGTCCGCGCGCATCTGCTGGAGCTGGCCGGGGACGTCGTCGCGGCCGTCCGCCACTACGACGCGGCCGCCGCGCGGACCACGAACACGCCGGAACAGCGCTACCTCCTGACCCGGGCCGCGCGGCTGCGGGAGGTCCTCGGAGGTGACCTTCGGGGCAGCCGATCATGACCGCCCGGTCGTCGCGATCCGGTCTACCGTGGCGAGGTGAAGTCGTTGAGCCACGACCGGCTGGCCGAGGCCCTCGTGACCGAGGCGGAGCTCTTCGGCGCGGCGATCGCGGGCGCCGCGCCTGACGTGCGCGTCCCGACGTGTCCCGAGTGGACGCTGCGCGATCTGGCCTGCCACGTCGGGCTGGCCTACCACAAGTCCGCCGTGATCATCGCGAGCCGGCCGGCCGGGTACGTGCCGTTCGACGCGGTCACCGTCGACGACCCGCCCGCCTTCACGGCTCTCGGCGGCTGGCTCGTCGACGGCGCGGAGCGGCTCGTCGCGGCGGTGGCCGAAGTCGGCCCGGAGACGCCGACGTCGACCTGGACACCCGACCACCGCGCCGGGTTCTGGACGCGGCGGCTGGTGCACGAAACCGTCGTCCACCGCGCGGACGCCGCCTTCGCCACCGGCGCGTCGTACGACGTCGACGCCGACCTGGCCGCCGACGGGATCTCCGAGGGCCTCGACCTCGTGGCCGTTTTTTCGCGAATCGAGCACCCGGCGCTTGACCGGACGTCGCTGCGAGGCGACGGCGAGACGTTGTCGTTCCGGGCGACCGACCTGGCGCGCGGGTGGCTGGCCCGGCGGACGCCGTCGCATGTCGAAGTGAGGGACGAGCGCGCCGGCGCCGATGTCGTCGTCGACGGCCGTGCCGCCGACCTCCTCCTCGCGCTGACCGGCCGGATCGCCGTCGACGACCCTCGGTTGTCGATTTCCGGCAACGCCGGCCTGTTCCGGCATTGGCGAGAGAACACACGGTTCTGACCCGCTCTTACGGCTAGACTTCGGCGTCTGATCCGCACATGCGGACCCAAGGAGGCCGGATGCTGCTCCGCGTACTCGCCCTGTCCGCCGCGCTGGTGGCGGCCACCGCCGCCCCGGCGGACGCGTCGGCTCGGACCGTGACCATCGACGGCGCCGTTGCCACCCCGGCGTCGTACACCGCTTCGCAGCTGCGGGCGCTGGGCGAGGGCGTGGACCTGACCACGCTCGTCGCCGCCGCGGCGCCGGTGCTGCCGCCCGGGAAGAACACCGCCCTGCGCGTGACGTTGACCGTGACCGGGGCGGCGCACCGGGCGGTCACCTTCGCGCTCGGTGAACTGGATTCGTCGTTCGGCGACCACCCCGCCGTGCTGACCGCCCGCCACGGCATCGACCTCGTCGTGCCCGGCGACCGGGACCGCAGCCGCAGCGTCCGCGACGTCCGGGAGGTGCGCGTCGCCGTCTCGGCCGCGACGGCCGCCGAGCGCGCGGTGCGGATCACGACCGCGCACCGGACCGTCACGCTGCCGCCGGCACTGCTCGCGCACCTGCCCTCCCACACGGTGACCGCGTCGTTCGGCTCGGGCACCGGCCAGCAGACCCGCACCGAGACCGGGCCGTCGCTGGCACTGGTGCTGCGGATCGCCGGCGTGGTCGCCCGGGCGGACACGGCCGTGGTCGCGGTCGGCTCGGACGGCTACGGCGCCGCCGTCACGCTCGCCGAGGAACGCACCGGCGGGCGTCCGCTCCTGCTGTCCACCGTGGAGGACGGCGTGGCGCTGGACCTGCCACGGCTCGTCCCGCTGGGCGACGTCAAGGGCGGCCGGTACGTCTCCGCGGTGACCGCGCTCGACGTGCGCTGATCTCAGATGTGGTGCACCGACTCGACGGTGTACAGGTGCGGCTCGGCCGTCGCCAGGTCGCGGGCGGCCGCCATGTGCTCCTGGCACGTCGGGTTCCCGAGCATCGCGCGCATCGCCTCCTCGCTCTCCCACTGCGCGTAGTTGACGACGCGCGTGCCCTCGACGCCGGCGTGGATGTTCGCCGCGACGAAGCCCGGCTGGTGCCGCATGACCTCCTCGGTCGCCGCGGCCAGGACGTCGACCAGTTCGCGCTGCCGCGCGGGGTCGACGGTGAAGACGTTGATCAGGGTCGTCAGCTTCGCGTCGGCGTCGATCGTCGTGGTCGCCATGATTCCTCCTATGTCAGGTTCCTTACATGCTCAGTATGTGTAAGGTTCCTGTCATGAGTCAAGCCCCCACCGGCAATCGGCCCGGCTACCTGCTGAAACGGGCCCAGCAGGCGCTGCACCAGGCGTGCACGGATCGCCTGCGCCCCCTGGAGCTGTCGATGTCGCAGTACGCCGTGCTGCGTGCACTCGACGACCACCCCGGCGCGTCGTCGAGCGACCTCGCGCGGATCACGTTCGTCACCCGGCAGTCACTGCGGGACGTCCTGGGCGGGTTGCGGTCGGCCGGCCTGGTCGCCGTCGCCGAGCAGGCGAGCACCGGCAGGGCGCGACCGGTGACGTTGACCGCGCCAGGCCACGCGAAGCTGCGCGCCGCCGAGGACGTGGTGACGGCGGTGGAGCAGGAGATGCTCGGTCACCTGTCGGCCGATCAACGACGTTTCCTCGCCGACCTCCTGCACGCCTGCATCGAGAACCTCGCTTGACGAAGGCCGTATAGTCGGTTCCGACTAATAGGGAGCGACTATTGCCTCGCAAGATCCGCAACACCCTCGCGCTGGCCCTGCTGGGCCTGCTGCTGGAACGCCCGATGCACCCGTACGAAATGGCGTCCACGCTGCGCGAGCGCTACAAGGACAGCAGCTTCAAGATCAACCCGGGCTCGCTCTACGACACCGTGGAGTCGCTGGCGAAGCACCGCTGGATCGAGCCCGTCGAAACGCTCCGGGAGGGCAACCGGCCGGAGCGGACCGTCTACGCGCACACCGAGCTCGGACGTCAGGAGTTCATCGCCTGGCTCGACGAGCTGCTCCGCGAGCCGGTCGCGGAGTACCCGAAGTTCGTCGCCGCGGTGAGCTACCTGGGCGCGCTCGGCCCCGAACGCGCCGCCGACGCGCTGGAGGAACGCGCGCGCCACCTCGCCGACCGCATCGACGGCGCGAACACCGCGCTCGAGGAGACCGTCGGCAAGGGCGCGCCGCGGCTGTTCATGATCGAGGTCGAGTTCGTCCGGCACGCGTGGCAGGCGGAGCTCGAGTGGGCCCGCGCCACCGCCGCTGAAATCCGCTCCGGCTCCCTGCCCTGGCCCGACCACTTCTGAGGGGAAGAACCGTGTCCGATGTCCTCGTCGCCGGCGCCGGCCCGGCCGGCCTCCTGCTCGCCGCCGAGCTCGCGCTGGCCGGCGTTCGCACCACGATCGTCGAACGCCACCCCGAGCGTCCGCCGTTCTGCCGCGGGTTCAACCTGAACTCGCGCTCGCTGGACCTGCTGGCGCGCCGCGGGCTGGCCGAGGGCCTGGTCGCCGAAGGCCACCGGGTGCCGCACGCGCCGGTCACCGGCCTGCCGGGGCCGCTGCTGCTCGCGGACGCGGCGACCGACCACCCGTTCTCGCTGGGCATCCCGCAAACCCGGGTCGAAGAGGTGCTGGAGGCGCGGGCGCTCGACCTCGGCGTCGAAATCCTGCGCGGCCACGAACTGCGGTCGTTCGCCCAGGACGCGGACGGCGTGACCGTCACCGTCCACAATGGCCGGACACTCCGGGCGCGCTACCTCGTGGGCTGCGACGGCGGGCGCAGCACCGTCCGGAAGCAGGCCGGGATCGGCTTCCCGGGCGTCGACGCGCGGTGGTTCGCGCTGCTCGGCGACGTCGAATGCGAGCTGCCGCACGGGGTTTCGGCCGGGCCGGACGGCCGGACGGTGTTCGTGATCCCGCGGCCCGGGTACGTCCGGATCATCGTCCGGGAGGACGACTCTCCAGCCGACAAGTACGAGCCGGTCACGCTCGAGCGGCTCCAGGCGCAGGTCGACGCCGTGCTGGGCCGGCACGTCGAGCTGCGGGAACCCCGCTGGCTCACGCGCTTCGGCGACGCGGCGCGCTTGGCCTCGCGCTACCGCGAAGGCCGGGTGCTGCTGGCGGGCGACGCGGCGCACATCCACCCGCCGGCCGGGGCGATCGGCGTCAACGTCGCGCTCGACGACGCGTTCAACCTCGGCTGGAAGCTCGCGGCGACGGTCCACGGGACGGCGCCGGAGGGCCTGCTGGACACCTACCACGCCGAGCGGCACGCGGCGGGGGCCCGGATCCTCGCGAACACCCGGGCCCAGGTGGCGCTGGAGGAATGCGCTTCGGAGCCGTGGGCCGACTTGATGCGCCGGGTCGCCGCGCACCCGGCCGGGAACCGCGCGCTGGCGGAGATCATCACCGGGCTGGACGCGAGCTACGACTCGGGCGAGCACCCGTGGCTGGGCCGTCTCGCGCCAGACGTTCCGCTGCTCGTCGACGGCCGCGAGACGCACCTGGCCGCGTTGCTGCATCGGGGTCATCCGGTGTTGCTGGATCTCACCGGGTCTTTCGGCACGTGGCCGGGTCTCGACGTGGTGGCGGCCGAGTCACCGTCCACTTCGGACATCGAGGCGGTGTTGCTGCGCCCGGACGGGCACGTGGCCTGGGTCGGCACGCCCGGCGCCGGCGCGGACGGGCTCGCGGAAGCGGTGCACCGCTGGATCGGCGACGTCCCGGTGCCGACGCCGGCCTGATCCGGGCACCACGGGCGTATCCAGGAAGGCTCGGGAGCCGCGCATGCCGGGACGGTTTCGGCTGGGATTCGAGATCACGATGACCGGGACGCGACCGGACGGTCCAGCACCGCCCGCTGCTCGACCCGCCCGTCCAGCGTGAACTGGCTGTGCGGGGCGAATCCCAGCTTCGCCACCACCCGCGCGGAGGCCTTGTTCGCCGGCTCGTACACGGCCAGCAGCCGCTCGGCGAAGCCGGAGTCGAAGACGTGGTCGCGCACCGCCGTCGTCGCCTCGGTCGCGTAGCCGCGGCCCCAGCCCGAGAGGGCGATCCACCAGCCCATCTCCACCGCCGGCCGGCCCAGCCCGGACTCCGTCGCACTGCGGCGGACCAGCGACACCACGCCGTCGAACGACCCCGGCGCCGCGGAGACCGCGAACCAGCCGAAGCCGTGGGACGCCCAGTGGTCGAGCGTCGCGCGGTGCTTGGCCAGCGTGTACTCGCGGGACCACGGCTCGCCGGTGCCGACGTAGCGGACCGTCTCCGGCAGCTGGGCCAGGGCGAACAAGCCGTCGAAGAACTCTTCGGACCACGCGTGCAGCGTGAGCCGTTCCGTGGTGATCACCGGCCACAGTTTAGGCGTGCGCGGTCTTTCCGCCATCGATCACCAGCTGAGCGCCGGTCATGTAGGGGAAATCGCCCGACGCGAGGGCCAGTGCGAAGACCGCGATCTCGTCCGGGGTGGCCATCCGCTTCAGCCCGGGCACGTTCGTCTTCGCCCAGTTCGCCGCCATCGCGTCCCACACCGCGTCCGGCAGGCCCATCGCGCCGCCCGCCCGGCGCACCAGCTCGGTGTTCGTCGTGCCGGGGACCAGCGCGTTGACGCGGATGCCCTGTTCGGCGTAGTCGAGCGCCGCGGTCTGGACCAGGCCGACCAGGCCGCGCTTCGACGCCGTGTAGGCGCCGCGCCCGGCGTCGGTGGCCAGGGCGTTGGACGACGCCGTGACCACGACCGTCCCGCCGCCCGCCGCCAGCAGGTGCGGGACCTCGTACTTCAGCGCCAGGAAGTTCCCGCGCAGGTTGGTCCCGACGACGTCGTCCCACTCGGCCGCCGTGTACTCGTGCACCGGCTTCTGGATGGTGATGCCCGCGTTGTTGAAGCAGACGTGCAGCCCGCCGTACCTGTCCGCGACGGTGTCGACAAATCGCTTCACGTCGTCCTCGGACCGAACATCAGCGCGCACGTACGCCGCTTCGCCGCCCGCGTCGCGGATCTGCCGTTCGACCTCGGCGCCGAGGTTCTCGCGGCGCCCGCAGAACCCGACCTTCCCGCCTTCGGCCGCGAAACGGACCGCGGCGGCGCGGCCGATGCCCGACGTCGCGCCGGTGACCAGCACGACCTTGCCGTCGAACCGCCGCGCGGCCGACGGCCCGATCTGCGGCGTCTTCGCCCCGCCCTGCACGAACGCGACCCCGCCGGCGACCCCGGCGACCGCACCCACCCCCGCGGCGATCCCGCCGGTGGCCAGGAGCCGGCGGCGGCTGTAGCGGCGGGGTTCTTCGCTGTTCTCGCTCATGTCCCCAGCGTGGCCGGGGTGGGCGGTGCGGCCATCCGTCAAACCGACTGGCGTTGGTGCGGCCTTGCGGCGAGGGGCGGAAGTTGGGCCGGGGGCGAGCTGTCGGCGGGGCGGGGTTGCCGTCGAGGCAGGTGGCCGCCGATGACGGGCACTCGGCCCTGGCCGCGGTGGACGGCCGCCAATGGCCTTCCGGCGGCGCGAAAGGCGAAGGCCGGGTGGCGGAAGCATGGCCCCGAGTGGGACCGCCGAACGAGAGCCCCGGGTTCCCGCTGACCGGGGTACCCCGATCGGCCTATGGTCCGGACCACATTAATGGTCTATACCAATCATGACCGGAATTCCCCGCCGCGCGCGTCTTGTCGTGGAGGTTTCCCATGCGTCTTCGTTCCCTGCTGGCCGGACTGGCCGGTTTGGCGCTCGTCAGCACCGGCTTCGCCGCTCCGGCCGGAGCCGCGGCCGGGTCGCCGATTCCCGTCGGGCCCTACGTCGACATGGGGGCGTGGCCGACGCCCAGCCTGTCGGCGATGTCCGCCGCCAGTGGCGTGAAGGGCTTCACGCTCGCCTTCGTCAACTCCTACGGCTGCAAGGCCAGCTGGTTCGGCGCCTACGACCCGAGGACCGCCTGGCAGAAGGACGAGATCACCAAGATCCGCAACGCCGGCGGCGACGTCAAGATCTCCTTCGGTGGCGCGTCGGGCATCGAACTGGCCCAGGCGTGCAGCACGTCCGCGCAGGTCGCGGCCGAGTACGACGCCGTCGTCAAGGCCTACGGCCTGAAGTACGCCGACTTCGACATCGAAGGCGCGGCCGTCGCGGATCCGACGTCGATCGCCCGCCGCTCTCAAGCGCTGAAGACGCTCCAGACCAACAACCCCGGCCTCAAGATCTCGCTGACCCTGCCGGTGCTGCCGGACGGCCTGACCGCCGACGGGCTCAACGTCGTCAAGGCCGCGAAGAACGCCGGGGTGAACCTCGACCTGGTCAACATCATGGCGATGGACTACTACCAGGGCGCGGGCGACCAGGGCGCGAAAGCGATTTCCGCGGCCAAGGCCACGCAGGCGCAGCTGAAGTCGCTGTACGGGCTCAGCGACGCGGCGGCGTGGAAGAAGGTCGGCGTCACCCCGATGATCGGGGTCAACGATTCGCAAAATGAGATCTTCTACCAGAAGGACGCGAGGGCGCTGGTGGCGTTCGCCAAGACGGTCCACCTGGGCATGCTGTCGTTCTGGGAGCAGGGCCGCGACGCCAACGCGTGCACCGGCGCGCTCTACAAGTGCACCAACGTGCCGCAGTCGCCGTACGAGTTCGCGAAGATCTTCGCGGGCTACACGGGCTGAGTCACCACCGGGCGGCGTCCGCGAGCAGTGCGTCCCGCACCGCCGCGGGCCCCGCCCGGCACGGCTCGGCCCGCGTGACCACGAAGAGCGTGTTGATCGGCGGTTCCTCCGGGTCGAGCAGGGCCCGCAGCTTCCCCGACGCCAGTTCGGCGGCGCACAGGTACCGCGGGAGCACGCTCACGCCGAACCCGGCGAGCACGGCCGCCAGGACACCGCGCAGGTCCGGGATCACCACCGCGGGACCGGACGGCGGTCGCACGCCCAGCACCGATCGCCAGTAGCGGCGGATGATCGGCAGGTCCTCCGCGTACGCGACCAGGGGCGCCGTCCGCGGGTCGCCGTCGAAATCGCGGCGGCCGACCAGGACGAACTCCTCGTCCGTCAGCGGGGTCGCCGTCAGGCCGCGGCCGCGGGGGCGGATCGTCGACACCACCAGGTCGAAGCGGCGCTGCGCCAGGCCCGCCAGCAGGTCGTCGGCCAGGCCGAACGTCACCCTCAAGTGCAAGCCCGCCGCGACCAGGCCGGTCAACGCGGGCAGGACCCGGGCCGTCGTCAGCTCGGCCGGGCCGGCCAGGTGCACCGGTGCCGCGAACGGATCGGCCGGGCCCAGGACGACGTCCGAAAGCGCGTCGACGTGCGGCGCGATGCGGCCGGCCAGCTCGTCCGCCACCGGGGTCGGGGTGACGCCGCGGGCCCGGCGCACGAACAGCTGCCGCCCGAGCTGGTCTTCGAGTGCCCTGACCTGGGCGGTCACCGTCGGCTGGGACAAGCCCAGCGACGGTGCCGCACCGGTCAGCGATCCTGCCCGGTAGACGGCCAGGAACGTCCTCAGGAGGTCGAGGTCCAGGTCAGTCCTCGACCAGCTCGATCGAGTCCACGACGTTCGGGTAGAACGCGACGTGGTCCTTGATCGGCGCGACCGCGTCGTACGGCTTCTCGTACGTCCAGACCGCGTTCTCGCCCTTCACTTCGCCCGCGCTGAGCGAGTAGTAGCTCGCCTCGCCCTTGTACGGGCAGTACGTCTCGTGGTCGGTTCGCTCCAGCACGCCCGCGTCGACGTCCGCCAGCGGGATGTACTGGACCGCCGGGTACGTGGATTCCTGCAGCGTGAACGCGCTGCGGCTGTCCGCGATGACGCGCCCGCCCGCCTTGACCACCACGCGCGCCTTGGTCGGCTCGACGGTGATCGGGTGGTCCGGGCCCGGGACCAGCACCTTCTTCTCCGGCATGTCAGCTCCTCGAGAAAGTTCGCTTAAGAGGAGCAGCACTCCGGGCCCGGCGGTTATTCCGCGCTCAGGGCAAGTAGTACATCGGGTTCGGCAGCTTGACCGGGCGCAGCGCGTAGCCGCCTTCGAGGTCGCTGAACTGGTCGCCGACGTTCAGCACGATCTTCGCGCCGGTCGCCTCGATGTGCGCCCGCGTGCCCGACTTGTACTGGACCGTGTTGCAGGTCAGACCGCACGGCAGGTAGTCCGGCGCGGTGGTCTTCGGCTTGAAGAACGCGCCCGCCGGAGCCGGGTAGCCCTCGTTGGCGAGGTTCTTCAGCGACTGCGGGCCCTGGAACTCGTTGCGGCCGGTCAGGAAGTACAGCTTGACGCCGTGCTGGACGGCCCAGTTGGCCAGCTCCAGCACCGGCTTGTTGGCCGTGAAGGTGCCGTTGTCGATCGCCTGCTGCTGCTTGACCGGGTCGAAGCCGAAGTCGTTGTCGGCCTCCCAGCCGTAGGTGATCTCGGAGGTGTCGTCGACGTCGAGGACCATCGCCGGGTTCTTCACGCGGCCCAGCTGCTGCTGCAGAAAGCGCTTCGCGTCCGAGACGACGCGGTCGCTGTCCTTGGCGAACCGGCTCGTGTCGGAGTAGTGGTGCTTGCCCGCGGCGTCGAGGTAGTCGCCGTAGTAGGCCTTGACGTCGTTCTTGACCTGGCCGATGTTGGCCGGCTCCTTCGAGCGCGCGGCCGTCGCGTCGTCCGAGCCCGCGAGCGCGGTCGCTCCCGAAGCGACGGTGGCGCCGATGGCCGCGGCGGCGGCGAGCTTGACGAGACCTGACCATTTTCCGGACACAGCGACCCTCCAGTGCAGACTTGCCAACCCCGGGGAACCTACGTCACGTTCACCTGGAGTTCCACCCCTCGAAAGTTTCCGTTCACCTTTCGGCCCGGCACAGAAAAGCCACTGGCGCGTGGCCGATCCGCGTCAGGACCACGGATGCTTCCGCTTCGCCGCGCGGCTTCAGCCGTCGTCGCAGCGCGTCCGGGTCGACGTCGAGGCCGCGGACCAGGATCTCCAAGCGGCCGACGTCGTGTCGCTTGAGGACGGCCTTCAGCGCCTTCTCGCTGTACGGGCCCTGCTCGAGGACGCGGAACGCGCGCACGCCCGGCGGCGGGGTGTCCCCGGTCAGGTACGCGATGCGCTCGTCCAGCTGCCACAGGCCGTGCCGGGCCGCGTAGTGGCGGACCAGCCCGGCCCGGACGACGGCGCCGTCGGGGTCGACGATCCACTCCCCCGGCTCCCGCGTGGGCAGGTCGTCCGGTTCGGTGTCGGTGACCGTCCACTGTGTCCCGTCGGAGCGCAGGACGGTCGCCCGGCGCGTGACGCCGGTGCCGAGGCCGCGCCAGAGGCAGGACTCCCGGACCTGGCCGTCGAGCGACACCAGCTCGACCTCGTCGACCCACGGCGTGAGGGCGAAGTCGAGGCCGGGCGCGCACTTGATCGCCAGCGGACGGCCCGGGTAGGCCGCCACCAGTTCGTCGAGAGGAGGCGCGAAGTCGGCGGGTTTCCACGCCCGGCGCCCGGCGGAGTCACGCCGAGCCGGGTCGGCGACGACGACTCCGTCGCGGCTCACCGGGCGCAGCGCGTCGGCTCGCGCGAGTCCGAACGCGACACCCGCGGCGGATCCGTTGTGCCGGGCCATTTCCAGCCGGACCGGGTCCAGATCGGACCCGAGCGCACGCCGTGCCACGCGGGCGATCTCGACGAGATCGGCGCCCACCGAACACGTGACGTCGTGGACGTCGAGACCGGCCAGCCGCGAAGCCCGGTGCCGGGCGACGGGTGCGGCGCTGGCCTGCTGAAGCGCGTCCGAGGTGAACAACCAGTCCGAAGCGGACAGTTTGCCGACGGCTTTCCGGCGCAGCAGCACGGTTTCCAGGACCGCGGCCGCATGCTCCTCGCCGACCAGGCGGCGGACGGCGCCGACGGACGCGATGCGGTCGGTCAGCGGCAACGGCGAAACCTCGGCGAGCGCCGCCTGTCCCGCGCCGGAACGCAGGTAGGCGACGTCGCCGAGGCTGAACGAATAGCCCAACTCAGGACGGCCGCTTGGTCCCGGTGATCATCACGTTGTAGAACAGCTCGCGCGGCAGGACCTTCGCGAGGAGCTTCTTGTCCACAGCGGACAGCCGCAGCCACAGGTGGTAGGCGAACAGGCGCCAGCGCACCGTCAGCTTCTCCTGCGGCACCGCGGCCTCGAACGTCCGGATCGGCCAGCCGGCGAGCGCCGCGGCGAACTCCTCGGTGACCGCGCGGACGTCCTGCGCACCCGCGCCGCGGGCCCACGACTCCAGTTCCGACGGGTCGAAGGTGTGGATGTCGACGACGGCCTCGAGCGCGGCGGCGCGCGACGACTCGTCGAGCTCCTCCTGCGGGCGCCGCCAGCCGCGCAGCGCCGGCAGCTTCGTCACCCGGGTCGTCAGGAACCAGGTGAACTGGCCGAGCTTGCGGGCGTAGAAGTCGCCGATCTTCGTCGGCTCGCCAGCGAAGACGAACCGGCCGCCCGGCTTGAGCACGCGCAGCACCTCGCGGAACGCCGCCTGGACGTCCGGGATGTGGTGCAGCACCGCGTGCCCGACCACCAGGTCGAACGTGTTGTCCTCGTATGGGATGCGCTCGGCGTCGGCGACCCGGCCGTCGACGTCGAGGCCGAGCTTCTCGGCGTTGCGCAGCGCGACCTGCACCATGCCGGGCGAGAGGTCGGTGACCGAGCCCTTCTTGATGACGCCGCCCTGCATGAGGTTCAGCAGGAAGAAGCCGGTGCCGCTGCCGAGTTCCATCGCCGTCGGGTACGGCTGGCCGTCCTCGCCCGCGACGGCGTTGAACACGTCGGTGGCGTAGGAGATGCAGCGCTCGTCGTACGAGATCGACCACTTCTCGTCGTAGGTGCCGGCTTCCCAGTCGTGGTACAGCACGTTCGCCAGCTTCGGGTCGGCGTAGGCCGCCTGGACCTCTTCGGCGGTGGCGTGCGGGTGGGGCGCCGGGTCGTTCACGTCGGTCAAGGGACTACTTCCCTTCGAAGGTGGCCTTGCCGGGCCCGTTCTCGATGAACGACTTCATGCCGTTCTTCTGGTCTTCGGTCGCCCACAGGGCGGCGAACAGGTGCGACTCGAGCTTGAGCGCGTTGGGGAGGTCCACGTCGAGGCCACCGTCGATGGCCGCCTTCGCCGCGCGAAGCGCGACAGCCGGGCCGTTCGCGAACTGCGACGCCCACTTGTGCGCGGCCGCGTAGACGTCGTCCGGGGCGACGACCTGGTCGACGATCCCCAACTGCAGCGCCTCTTCGGCCTTGACGAACCGTCCGGTGTAGACGATGTCCTTGGTCTTGCTCGGGCCGATCAGCCGGGCCAGG
The DNA here is from genome assembly GCF_053602455.1 of Amycolatopsis sp. NPDC004378. Taxonomy (NCBI): domain Bacteria; kingdom Bacillati; phylum Actinomycetota; class Actinomycetes; order Pseudonocardiales; family Pseudonocardiaceae; genus Amycolatopsis; species Amycolatopsis sp. NPDC004378. Next base: position 103,918 of record NZ_JBSGDR010000010.1, on the reverse strand, counting down.
CGCTGGGTGCCGCCCGCGCCGGGGATGACGCCGAGCTGGATCTCGGGCTGGCCGACCTTGACGTTGTCGCCGGCGACGCGCCAGTCCGCGGTCAGCGCGAGCTCGAGGCCGCCGCCGAGGGCGTAGCCGGTGACGGCCGCGACGACCGGCTTCGGGATGTTCGCGATGGCCGCGAGGGTGCCGGTGAGGTTCGCGCCGAACTTGGCGATCTCCGGGTAGGTGCGGGTGGCCATCTCCTTGATGTCCGCGCCGCCCGCGAAGGTCTTCTCGCCGCCGTAGAGGATCACCGCGCGGACGTCGTCACGCTCGGTGGCTTCCTTCGCCAGCTCGGCCAGCTCGGCGGTGACCTGGGCGTTCAGGGCGTTGACCGGCGGCCGGTCGAGCCGGATCGTGCCGACCCCGTCCTTGACCTCGAGGGTTACGAACTCTCCCACGTCACTCCTCCTCGTTGAACAGGTGCCAGCAGGCTACCGGCCGGTAAGGCCACCCTAGCGGCGACGGGCGAAGAAGCGATCGCCGGAACGCTCGAGCACGAGGTCCTGGTCGAACGTCTTCGACAGGTTTTCGCTGGTGATGACGTCGTCGACCAGCCCGGACACGACCGCGCGGCCGTCGCGCAGGAGCAGCGCGTGGGTGAAGCCCGGCGGGATCTCCTCGACGTGGTGGGTGACCAGCACGAGCGCCGGGGCGTCCGGGTCCATGGCCAGCGCCGAGAGCCGCGCGACGAGGTCTTCGCGGCCACCGAGGTCGAGACCCGCGGCCGGCTCGTCGAGCAGCAGCATCTCCGGGTCGGTCATCAGCGAGCGCGCGATCAGCGTCCGCTTGCGCTCGCCCTCGGACAGGGTCCCGAAGGTGCGCTCGGCCAGGTTGCCGATGCCCATCGCGTCGAGCAGCTCGGTCGCGCGGGCGGTGTCGAGGGTGTCGTATTCCTCACGCCAGCGGCCGAGCACCGCGTAGCCGGCGCTGACCACGACGTCCTTGACCAGCTCGTCACCGGGGACGCGCTGGGCGATGGCCGCCGAGGTGAAGCCGATGCGCGGGCGCAGGTCGAAGATGTTGACCCGGCCGATCCGCTCGCCGAGCAGGTCGACCTCGCCGGTGGTCGGGTGCAGCTCGGCCGCGGCCAGCCGCAGCAGGGTGGTCTTGCCCGCGCCGTTCGGCCCGAGCACCACCCACCGCTCGTCCAGCTCCACGCTCCAGTCGAGGCCGGCGAGGAGGTCGTTGGTCCCCCGTCGGACGCCGACGCCGGCCATCCGGACCACGAGGTCGTCAAGTTCGCTGGGCTGGATCGGCTCGCTCACGAGGCCCATTCTGTCTGCCGTCGCGCGCGCGTGCGCACCCGCCCGGGTGAGTCGGCGAACCGGCTGGTCGGAGCGCGTCCACGACGTGGAACGGCGCACGCCGGAAGTGCCGGGCGCCACTGCGTTGTGGCAGTATCCGAACCATGTCAGCCGACGTGCACGCCACCCCGGTCACCCGGGGCTCGTTCTGGCGCCGTCGCGCGATCGACCTGCTCCTCGTCGCTTCGGCCGGGTGTACGCGGGCGCGGCTTCGCTGATCTTCCCCTGCGGTGCCGCGCTGCCTCGCGTCCTGATCACCTTTCGCGTCCGAGGAGCACCCGCGTTGACCACTTCGCTGACCCGTCCCGCCGTCGAAATCCACCCGCAGCTGACCGACCCGCTGCTGCCCCAGCTGCTGCACCCTTCGCGGCTGCTGTGGACGCCGCGTGAGCTGGCCGACCTGACGGCCACCGTCACCACCGAACTGACCTCGAGCGTCAAGAACATCCTGCGCTTCGACGAAGACCGGCGGTGGTGGGCCCGGCTGGCCCTCACCGACGGCGTCGAGCTGTGGCTGCTGTCCTGGCTGCCCGGCCAGCGCACGAAGCCGCACGACCACGGCGGCGCGTCCGGCTCGTTCACCGTGCTGCAGGGCGAGCTGGGCGAGGAGTACCGCTACCCCGGGGGCCCGATCCGGCGTCGCACGCACGTCGCCGGCGAGGGCATCGGCTTCGGCGCCGGCCGCGCCCACCAGGTGACCGGCATCGGCGACGCGCCGGCCGCGAGCGTCCACGCGTACTCGCCGCCGCTGGTGCCGACGCGCGAGTACACGACGCTCGCCGAAGTCCCGGCGGAGATCCCGCCGCTGCCCGCTATCGTCCACGGATGAGCGCCATCGATTCTTTCCTGTCCGCCGCCCGGTCCGGGCTGGACCGCGTCGGTCCCGCGCGGGCTCTCCAGCTGCAGGAAGCGGGCGCGCTGCTCGTCGACATCCGGCCGCTGGCGAACCGCCAGGCCGAGGGCGAGATCCCGGGCGCGGTGGTCGTCGAGCGGATCCACCTGGAGTGGCGGCTGGCGCCGGACAGCGAGTGGCGGCTGCCCGGCGTGACGGCCGACTCGACGGTGGTCGTGCTGTGCAACGAGGGGTACTCGTCGAGCCTCGCGGCCGCCGACCTGCAGCGACTGGGCTTGCGCAAGGCGACGGACCTCGAAGGCGGCTTCCGCGCGTGGGCCGCCGCCGGCCTCCCGGTGGAGACCGGCGGCAGTCCCGCGGTGCCTTAGGCGAGCGCCGGGGCGACCTTCTCGGCGAACAAGTCGATACCGGACCGGTCGTACGCGGCTTCCGGGAAGTTGAAGATCGCGTACGACATGCCCCGCTCGCCCATCGCGGCGAGCTTCTCGGTGACCTGCTCGGGCGTGCCCGTGGTCGGGCTGTTCTCGAAGTTGCCCGCCCAGCGCTCGACGGCGTCGGCCTCGATGTACTTGCCGAGGTGGGACCGCAGCCAGGCCAGCTTGTCCTGGACGTCCTTTTCGGTCTCGCCCAGCACGATGTTGTGGTTGGCCGAGCGCACGATGGCGTCGAAGTCGGTGCCGACGTCCTTGCAGTGCTGCGCGAGGATCTCCGACTTGCGGGTGAACGTCTCCGGGTCGGCCGCGAAGTTCGTGTACTTCGCGTACTTCGCGGCGATCTTGAGCGTCTTCTTCTCGCCGCCGCCGGCGATCCACAGCGGGATGCCGCCTTCCTGCGGCGGCCTCGGGCTCAGGATCGCGCCGTCGGTCCGGTACTGTTTACCGTCCAAAGTGGACTTCCCCGTTGTCCAGAGGTCGCGCATGATCTGCACGCCCTCGTCGAGCTGGGCGAGGCGCTCCCCGGCGCTCGGGAAGCCGTAGCCGTAGGCCCGCCACTCGTGCTCGTACCAGCCCGCGCCGATGCCCATCTCGACGCGGCCGCCGGCGATGGTGTCGGCGGTCGCCGCGACCTTGGCCAGGTAGGCCGGGTTGCGGTAGCCCATGCAGGTGCACATCTGCCCGAGCCGCACCGTCTCCGTCGCGGCGGCGAACGCCGAGATCAGCGACCAGGCCTCGTGCGTGGCCTCCTCGGTCGGGACGGGCACGGTGTGGAAGTGGTCGTAGACCCAGATCGATTCGAAGGGCCCGGCCTCCGCGTGTTTCGCGAGGCCGAGCATGGTCTTCCAGTGGTCCGCGGGGTCGATGCCGGCGAGGTCGAGCCGCCAGCCCTGCGGGACGAACATTCCGAAGCGCATGCCGCCAACTTAACGCCGCCACCGGCCGGGCGCGCAGTGATTTCCACCTGAAGTAACTCCAGGTCAGGCCCGGACCACGCGCGTCGCCGAGTGGCTCCCGGCCACGACCACGCGCGGGTGCCGGGTGCGTACTGCCGCCGACCTCGCCGAGGCCCCGATCACGCGGGCGGGCGTGAGCGGCGCGGTCAGGCCAGGACGACGCGGGCCAGCTCCGCCGGCGTGGCCAGCAACCCGTGCCGCGGCAGGACGCGCACCGTGTACCCGATCGCTCCCGGGCGGGGGAGCTTGAGGCGGGCCGCGAACGCTCCGATGCCGTCGGCCGTCATCGGGACCGTGACCGCGTCGTGCAGCTCGTCGTCGTCGCCGACCCGGCCGACCACGGCCTGGATGTCCACTTCGGACGGGTCGAGGCCGGCCAGGTCGATGCGGGCGCGGATCGTCACCTCCGCGCCGACGACCAGCGGCTCCGTCTGCTCCACCAGCAGCTCCGAGTCGAAGATCCGCAGCCGCGGCCAGGAGACCTCGAGCTTCGTCCGGTAGTCCGCCAGGGACAGGGCACCCCGGTAGCCGTCGTTCGTCGCCGCCGCGACCATGCGGGAGGCCGGGAGGTAGCCGTTGTCGACGTACTCGCGGACCATCCGGGACGCCTGGACCCGCGGGCCGAGCGTCTCCAGCGTGTGCCACACCATGGACAGCCAGCCCGTCGGGACGCCGTCGGCCGAGCGGTCGTAGAACAGCGGCGCGATCTGCTGGCCGAGCAGCTCGTACAGCGCCGCGGCCTCGAGGTCGTCGCGGCGCAGCGGGTCGGTGACGCCGTCCGCGGTCGGGATCGCCCAGCCGTTGCTGCCGTCGTAGCACTCGTCCCACCAGCCGTCGCGGATGGACAGGTTGAGCCCGCCGTTGAGCGCCGACTTCATCCCCGACGTCCCGCACGCCTCCAGCGGCCGCACCGGGTTGTTCAGCCAGACGTCGCAGCCGCGGTAGAGGTACCGCGCCATCGACATGTCGTAGTCCGGGAGGAAGACGATCCGGTGCCGCACGTCCGCGCCGTCGACGAACCGGACGATCTGCTGGATCAGCTGCTTGCCGTTCTCGTCGGCCGGGTGCGACTTGCCCGCGACGACCACCTGGATCGGCCGGTCTTCGTGCAGCAGCAGCGTGCGCAGCCGCTCGGGGTCGCGCAGCATCAGCGTCAGCCGCTTGTACGTCGGGACGCGGCGGGCGAAGCCGACGGTCAGCACGTCCGGGTCGAACACGGAGTCCACCCAGCCCAGCTCCAGCGGGGACGCGCCGCGCTGCAGCCACGCCGCCCGCACCCGGCGCCGCACCTCGTGGACCAGCTTCTCGCGCAGCTCGCGCCGCAGTCCCCACAGCTGGGCGTCGGAAACGCCGTCGCGCAGCGGCCCTTCGCCGACGTCGAGGCCCCACTCGCGGCCGAGCAGCGTGCTCAGCTCGCGCGCCACCCAGGTCGGGCCGTGGACGCCGTTGGTCACCGACGAGATCGGCACCTCGTCGTGGTCGAACCCGGGCCACAGCCGGGAGAACATCTTGCGCGTGACGCGCCCGTGCAGCTGCGAGACGCCGTTCGCGCGCTGCGCCAGCCGCAGGCCCATGTGCGCCATGTTGAACAGGCCGGGGTTGTCCTCGGCGCCGAGCGCGAGCACGCGGCGCGGGTCGATGTCGGGCACCAGGCGGCCGTCGGCGAAGTAGCGCTGCACCAGGTCGACGGGGAACCGGTCGATGCCCGCGCTGACCGGGGTGTGCGTGGTGAACAGCGTCCCGGCGCGGACCGCGGGCATGGCCTCGTCGAACGCGAGCCCGTCGGCCTGGACGATCTCGCGGGCCCGCTCCAGCCCGAGGAACCCCGCATGTCCCTCGTTCGTGTGAAACACCTTCGGCTGCGGGTGGCCGGTCAGCTCGCAGTACTTCCGGACGGCGCGGAACCCGCCGATGCCGGCCAGGATCTCCTGCCGCAGCCGGTGGTCGGCGTCGCCGCCGTAGAGCCGGTCGGTGACGCCGCGCAGGTCGTCGTCGTTGGCCTCGGTGTCGGTGTCGAGCAGCAGCAGCGGCACGCGCCCGACGCGGGCCTGCCAGATCTGCGCGCACAGCTCGCGCCCGCCCGGCATCGCGACGCCGATCAGCACCGGGCGGCCGCCCGCGGTCAGCAGTTCGAGGGGGAACGCGTTCGGGTCGATCACCGGGTAGTGCTCGACCTGCCAGCCGTCGAGCGAAAGCGACTGCCGGAAGTAGCCGTTGCGGTAGAGCAGCCCGACGCCGACCATCGGCACGCCCAGGTCGGACGCGGCCTTGAGGTGGTCGCCGGCGAGCACGCCGAGCCCGCCGGAGTAGTTCGGCAGCGCCTCGGTGACGCCGAACTCCATCGAGAAGTAGGCGACCGCCGGCGGCAGCTCCGCGTCGTCGCGCTGCTGGTACCAGCGCGGCTCGGAGAGGTACTTCTCCAGATCGGCGGCGGCGGCGCGGGCCCGGGCGAGGAAGTCGTCGTCGACGGCCAGCTCGTCCAGCCGCGACGGCGGCAGCGCGGTGAGCATCCGCAGCGGGTCACGCACGGCGTTGAACAGCTCGGCGTCCATCGACGCGAAGAGGTCGCGCGTCGGCGGGTGCCACGTCCAGCGCAGGTTGGTGGCGAGCGCGCCCAGGCCCGAAAGCGATTCCGGGAGACTGGCGCGGACGGTGAACCGGCGGACTGCACGCATGGGCAACGACGATATCGGGCCGCGGGCGACCGTGCGCAAGGAGTAGTTCGGGGATAACGTGCACGCTCCGCGTATGCCCTGGGTAGGGTCCTGCCCGTCGGGTACCGGGTGGGCACGAGAGCGAGTGGAACAGATGATCCCAGGGGGAGGACGGCGCGCGCTGGTCGCGCTGCTGGCCGTTGCGGCGGTGGCCGTGAGCGGCTGCAACAGCAAGGGCGGCTCCGGCAGCGGGCCCGTGCCGGACAACGGTGCCGGGTCGGTCGCGGGCCTGCCGGTGACGCACTTCGAGAGCGGCCTCAAACCGGACGCGCCGACACCGAGCCTCGACGTCCGCAACGCCGACGGCGGCGAGGACGACAAGCTCGCCACCGCCGCGATCGACGACGTCCAGACGTACTGGGGCGAGATGCTGAAGTCGGACTTCGGCCAGCAGTTCGAGCCGGTGAAGTCGCTGCTGTCCTACGACGCGAACACCGACACCGAGGAAACCGGCTGCGGCAGCGTCAAGAAGCTCGTCAACGCGTTCTACTGCCCGGTCGACGACTCGGTGGCGTGGGACCGCGGTGTGCTGCTGCCGATGCTGCGCAAGCGGTTCGGGCCGATGTCGGTCGTCGTCGTGCTCGCGCACGAGTTCGGCCACGCCGTCCAGTACCGGCTCGGCGACAAGGCCGGCATCACCAAGAGCACCCCGACCGTCGTGAAGGAGCAGCAGGCCGACTGCTTCGCCGGCGGCTACTTCCGCTGGGTGGCCGAAAACAAGAGCAAGTACTACCAGGTGTCGACGTCCGAGGGCCTGAACCAGGTGATGGCGTCGATGTTCCTGATCCGCGACCAGGCGGGCACCAGCGCCGCCGACCGCGGCGCGCACGGCACGGCGTTCGACCGCACGTTCGCGTTCCAGGCCGGGTTCGAGAAGGGCCCGAAGGAGTGCGCGGCGATGAACACCGAGAACGTCAAGGCCCGGCTGACCGAGCGCCCGTTCGACAAGGGCGACACCGGCAAGGGCGACACGAAGTTCAACGACCAGGCCGTCGCGCTGCTGAAGAAGAGCCTCGACGAGGCGTTCAAGGGCGCGGGCGTCGCGGCCCCGGAGATCAACGACGGCGGCAGCTGCACCACGACCTCCCCCGCGTCCTACTGCCCGGCCGACAACACGGTGAGCATCGACCTGGCCAAGCTGTCCCAGCTGGCCCAGCCGATCGACCGCGAGGCCGAGATGAAGGGCGAGGACCCGGGCGGCATGGGGGACTTCGCGGCCTTCTCGGAGGTCGCTTCGCGGTACGCGCTGGGCATCCAGAAGGGCGTCGGCGCGTCGATCGACAACGCGAACGCGGGCCTGCGGACGGCCTGCCTGGTCGGGGCGTGGGCGGCGTTCACGAACCGCCCGGGCGACCTGCGGCTGTCGGCGGGCGACCTCGACGAGGCGATCGCGGACCTGCTGCAGCCGGAGAGCCTGGTCTCGGCGGACGTCAACGGCAAGCGCCCGGACAGCGGTTTCGACCGGGTCGAGTCGCTGCGGCGCGGGTACCTCGAGGGCTCGTCGGTCTGCTCGAAGCAGTACGGCTGACCCGCTGACGAAAAAAGGCCCCCACCGCGGTGGGGGCCTTTTTCGCGGGCTCAGAACAGGGCGGACGCCAGGTCGCGGCGGGCCTTCATGACGCGCTCGTCGGCCGGGTCGAAGAGGTCGAACAGCGCGACGAGGTGCTCGCGGGCCTTGTTGCGGTCGTCGCCCGCGGTCCGGCGGACCGCGTCGATCAGCCGCTTGAACCCGGCCTCGACGTCGTTCTCCGCGATCTCCAGGTCGGCCGCGTCGAGCTGGGCCGCCAGGTCGGACGGGTCGGCGTCGGCCTTGGCGCGGGCATCCGGGTCCGCGCTCTCCGCGCGGGCGGTGAACTTGACCTGGGCCAGGGCGTTCTTCGCCAGCTCGTTGGCCGGCTCGACGTCGAGGATGCGCTCGTACGCGGCCTGCGCTGCGGCGAAGTCGCCCCGCTCGAAGGCTTCTTCCGCCTCCGTGAAGCGCGGGTCCTCCGGCTCCTCGACGGGGCCGCCGCCGTTCGCCTCCGCCTCGCGGATGGCGGGCAGCTTGTCGCGCAGGGCCTCCAGCAGCGCGTTGATCCACTTGCGGATCTCGGGCTCGGGCAGCGCACCGGAGAAGGCGTCGACCGGCTGGCCGCCGCCGATGGCGACGATCGTCGGGATGGACTGCGCGCCGAACAGCTGCGCGATCCGCGGGTTGGCGTCGACGTCGACCTTCGCGACGACCCACGCGCCACCGGACTCGGCGGCCATCCGCTCCAGCACCGGGGACAGCTGCTTGCACGGGCCGCACCACTCGGCCCACAGGTCGACGATCACCAGCTGGCGCAGGGACCGCTCCACGACCTCGGCCTGGAAGGTGGCCTCGGTGACATCGATCACGGCCTCGGACGAGCCCGGGGCGGGCGGCGGGGCGTCGCCACCGGCCGGGCCGGCGGGCGGGGCCGGCTGCCTCTGCGCCGATTCGGCGCGGGCCTTGAGCGCGGACAGGTCGACCGCGCCGGACAGGGCGGCGGAGAGGGCCGCTGACTTCGCTGCAGATCCGCGTGGTTGTGTCACGACTCCATCCTGGCACGCGCACCCGGGAACTTTCACCGGGTCCCCGGCCGGTCCGCTTGGCAGGACGACGCCGCTGGGGCAGGCTCGGCCGGGTGCACATCCGGCGTGACGTGAAGGTGGGGCTGTCGATCACGGCCGCCGTCGCCTGGATCGTGGCGGTCACACTGCTCATCGTGCACCAGGGGGACCCGGGCGCGGCCTCCCCCGGCGAGCTGCGCGACCAGCTCGCTTCGGCGCTGTCCGAACACGACGCGGACGCGTTCGGCGCCCTGCTCGACTACCCCGGCTCCGGCGGCGACGACTTCGCGAAGGACTACGTCGCGGTGCTGGCCGACCACGGCGTCCACGACGTGCGCGTGGTGCTGGGCCCGGACGCGGCCGCCCCGACCCGCGCGACGGTCGCGGGCGCGCTGAGCGACGGGAAGCCGTTCGGCTACGCGCTGAACGTGACGAACGAAGACGGCCGCTGGACGGTCGCCTTCACCCCGCCGCTGCCCTGAGTCAGGACTCGCGGAGGTGGGCTTCGATGCGGTCCACCTTGGCCTCGAGCTGACCTTCGAAGCCGGGCCGGATGTCCGCTTTCAGCACGAGCCCGACCCGGGCCGCGCCCTCCCCCGCGGCCTCGACCGCGCGCTTCACGACGTCCATGACTTCGTCCCACTCGCCTTCGACGTTCGTGAACATCGCGTTGGTCGAGTTGGGCAGCCCGGAGTCGCGGACGACCTTGACGGCGCGCGCGACGGCTTCGCTCACCCCGCCGTCGGGTTCCCCGCCGGACGGGCTCACGCTGAACGCGACGATCATGTCGGAAGTCCCTTCTTCGGTGTTCTTTCCGCCGGTCGTGCGACACCCGCCGGTACCCGCTGGTAACTTCGCGTGTCATGAACCGTCCGCTGCCGTTCGACCCGATCGCCCGCGCGGCACAGCTCTGGGAGGCCCGGATCGGGCCCTCCGGCACCATGGCCGCGGTCACCGGCGTGATGCGCGTCCAGCAGATCATCCAGTCCGCGGTGGACGGCGCGCTCAAGCCGCACGGCCTGACCTTCGCCCGGTACGAAGCACTGGTGCTGCTCACCTTCGCCCGCAGCGCCAGCCTGCCGATGCGGGTGATGGGCGAGCGGCTCCAGCTGCACCCCACCAGTGTCACCAACATAGTCGACCGGCTGGAGAAGGACGGGCTCGTCAAGCGCGTCCCGCACCCGACCGACCGCCGCACGACGCTCGTCGAGATCACCGACGAGGGCCGCAAGCGCCGCGAAACGGCCACCGCCGCCGTGACGGAGATCGACTTCGGGCTGTCCGGGCTCACCGAACGGCAGACCGAGCAGCTGACCGACCTGCTGACGAAGGTGCGCCGGGCGGCCGGGGACTTCACCGAATAGCAAAAAGGCCCGCACCGAGGTGCGGGCCTTTCTCACATGCCGGGATCAGGCGGCGACGGGCTCCTTGACCTGGAACAGGCCGACACCACCGTGGGACAGCCGCTGCGGGCCGTCGAGCTTGCCGTTGCGCAGCGCCCACTTCTCGAACAGCCACGTGAACAGCGGCGGGATGCTCGCGAGCAGGGCGAGGACCAGCGTCTTCGGGCGCCAGCCGAGCGGCTTCGCCACGGACAGGGAGACGACCACGTAGAGGACGAAGATCACGCCGTGCACCATGCCGATGACGGGCACGCCGCCTTCGCCGGAGGAGTGGACGACGTACTTGAGGAACATCCCGACAAGCAGCGCCGCCCAGGACGGGGCTTCGGCTACTGCGGCCACGCGGAACACTAGAGCGGCCTTGCTGGACACTTCTTCCTCCTGTGGGGTCTCACCACGTGTGCTGGCACGAAAAACGTCCGACGCACCGTCCACGGCGGACTGCCTGTGGACGTCAACGGCGCTGTCGGACGTGCTGATACCAGTGTGAGGCGTGACGGCCCTCACGGGAACACCGGGGCCCGTGACGATGCTCACGGCCGTGGTCCACTGTGGTCTGGACCACGACCGTGAGCGTCCGCTGTCTACTCCGAGCAGGGCGAAGCCGGTGCGGAAGACGGTGATGTCCCCCACTTCGCCGCGGCGGAATCGGCGGTCAGGCGGAAGTCCAGCGTCGTGCCACGCTTCAGCTGGTCCACGTTGACATACACGCGATCGCTCGGCTGCGAGCCGACCCGCAGGCCCGAAACGTACTGCAGCTTCGAACCGTCCGCGCCGGCCGCCTTGATCGTGATGTCACGCCCGTCCTCCAGGTGCAGCACGGACTTCTCGAACCGCGGCGCGTTGAGCACGAAGTTCCCAGTACCTGGGACGGCGGGGTACATGCCCAGCGCGCTGAAGACGTACCACGCGGACATCGTGCCGAGGTCGTCGTTCCCGGTGACGCCGTTGGGCGCGTTGGTGAACAGCGTGTGCGCCGCCCGCACGACCGTCGACGTCTTCGCCGGCTGCCCGGTGAGCGCGTACATCCACGGCGAGTGGAGGTCCGGCTCGTTGTTGGGGTTGTAGCGGAACTGGTCGTAGTAGTCGTACGGGCCGACGACCCAGTTCTCGCGGACCGCCGTCGCCGGGTTCTTCACCAGCTCGTCGTAGGCGAAGAAGTCGTCGAGCCGCTTGCCGGTGCTCGCCGCGCCGCCCATCCGCTGCACCAGGCCGGGGACGTCCTGCTGGACGAGCCACTGGTACTGCCAGGCCGTGCCCTCGTGGAAGCCGTCCTGGCTCTGCGGGCTGTACGGCTTGTCGGCGGGCGTGAACCAGTCGCCGCCGAGGACCTTCGGCCGGAAGAACCCGCTGAAGCCGCGGTCGGTCTGCGTTTCGTCCCACAGTGTCCGGTAGGTCCGGCCCTTCTCCTTCAGGGCGGCGGCGTCGTCCTTCTTCCCGAGCGCGGCGGCCATGACCGACAGCGAACAGTCACCGAGCGCGTACTCCAAGGTGGCCGACGCACCGTGGTTCGGGTCGGTGTCCTGCCCCTTCTTCGGGAAGTCCGGGTCGTACTGGACGAAGCCGTCGGCCTGGTAGCTCGCGTTGCCCGAACGGCCCTGGAACGGCGACGACGCGGGCGGGATCCGCGTCGAGTTCTGCAGGAGCGCCTGGTAGGCGTGCACCTCCTCGCCCGACAGCGCGCCGAACCGCCAGAGGTCCACCAGGAACGGCGTGACCGGGTCGCCGGTCATCGTGTTCGTCTCCTGGCTCGCGTACGCCCACCGCGGCAGCCAGCCGCCCTGGTCGTGGATGGCGAGGATGCTCTTCGCGATGTCCTTCGCGCGGCTGGGCCGCAGCAGCGCGAGGAGCTGGTTCTGGGAGCGGTAGGTGTCCCAGAGCGAGAAGAAGTCGTAGTAGGTCCAGCCGACCGCGCGGTGGATCTTCTTGTCGAAGCCGTAGTAGCGGCCGTCGGCGTCGTTCGCGGTCAGCGGCTGCAGGAGTGCGTGGTAGAGCGAGGTGTAGAAGACCGTGCGGTCGTCGGTCGTGCCACCCTTGATGTCCACAGTGGACAGCTCGTGGCGCCAGGTGCGCTGGACCGCGTCCCTGGCCGCGTCGAACGACCGGATCTTCTCCGAGGCCAGGTTGGTCCGCGCGCCCTGCGCGTCCACCTGGGAGATCGCGGTGGTGGCGGTGACCTGGCCCGGTCCGCCGAACGTCAGCCACGCGCCACGCAGGCCCGCGCCGCCGGCGGATTCCTTGCCACCGGGCGTCCCGCCGGTCGGCGACCAGGTGCCGGAGGACTTGAACGGCTTGTCGAACTTCGTCGTGAAGTACGTCGTGTAGGCCTTGCCGCCGCAGAACGCCTGTGACTCCACGGTGCCTTCGACGGTCCGGTCGTCGACGATCCGGACGCTGCTGCCGGTGACCGGCTCCTTGTCGTTGGCCTGACCGACGTTGACGAAGACGTTGGCGTCACCGGGCTTGCTGAAGGTGTACCGCTCGACACCGGCGCGCGTGGCCGCGGTCGTCTCGACGTCGACGCCGCCATAGCCCGTCAGGTGGACCTTGTAGTAGCCGGGCTTGCCGACTTCGCCGTCGTGGGTGAACGGCGCCGCGTAGAGCTTCTGGTCGAAAGTGGCCGCTTTCGTCGTGTCGAACGCCTTGCCGGGGCCGATTTCGCCGGTCGTCGGGAGCGTCGAGACGAGCCCGCCCTGCTCCCAGCAGCCCGCGCCGGACAGGAAGAAGTGCCCGAAGCCGCGGATGGCCGTGTCGGTGTAGCGGTAGCCCGCGTAGTGCGAGGTGATCGGGCTGACCTGCGTCATTCCGAACGGCGCCGAGGCACCGGGGAAGGTGTTGCCTTCGTCCTGGGTGCCGATGAACGTGTTGACGGCGTCGAGGCCGTCCCCGCCCGACGCTGCCGCGACGGCGGGACTCACCCCCGTCGCGACGACGGCGAGCGCCAGCGCACCCGCCAGGACCTTGCTCTTCACTGAGCCTCCCTGAAAAGCCGTGAATGGCACATCGAGGGACTTAGAGTCCCTCGATGTGCCATTCACGGAGCTGGACTACGAGCCGATGCCGATGGCGAACACGTGCAACGCGCCACCGCTGACGTTGTCCGGCAGCGTCACGCTGGCCACGGTCTTGCCCGCGTCCAGGGTGATCGGGTTGGTGCCGAACACCATCGTGCGGATCTGCTGCGGGTCGCCGCCCGACGCGTTGCGGTACGGCGTGGACAGCACGATCCGGTTGCCGAACGCCGGCTGGGCGCCGCCACCGCCGAGGGTCCAGTCGGAGAACCCGATGGTGGCGGTGGACTTCGACCCGTCGGTGTAGGTGATCGTCAGGGTGCCGGACGCGTTGCCGTTGGACGCCGAGCCGAGCAGCGCGAGCCGCCCGGACCCGCTGACGTTCACGGTCTGGCCGGACGCGATCACGTTGTCCGGGTCGCCCGCCGGGAACGACGGCCAGGTGAACTTCAGGCCGTCACTGGTGACCGTCCCGCCCGGCGTGGCCCCGGCCGCGGCGAGGGCGTCGGCCGAGTAGCTCCAGCCGCCGCCGTCGAAGTTGGCCGCGCCCGAGTTCGAGTCCGGGGAGATACCGGCGTTGTTCACCGTGGCCAGCCAGCTGTTCGGCTGGGCCACGAGCACCGTCAGCACCGCCTGCGTGCTCGCGAGCCCCGGCGCCGAGAACGTCACCGGGATGCGACGGGCGCCGTCGGCCAGTCCGGCCGGGACGCTGACCGTCAGCTCGGCCTGGGCCTTGCCCGCGGCGGGCACCGCGATGCTGCCCGACGCCGGGGTCAGCGTGATCCCGTCGACGCTGCCCGCGCTGTAGGTCCAGGTCCGGGCGACTCCCGACAGGTCCTGGACACCCACGGACGCCTTCGACGTCGACCCGGCGGGCGTCACCGCGCGGGCCGGGTCCACAAAGGACAGGCTCGGCTTCTCCTGCTCGCGGAACGACGGCGGGGCGTCGGCCGCGGAGCTGCCCCACGCGGTCGCCGTGGCGGAGCGCGTGTAGTCGAGCGTGCCGCCGCTGGAGATCAGTGCCTCCGGCAGCCACGCCTTCGAAGCCGCGCCGCCGTTGACCTTGAGGCTGCCCACGTAGTCGCCGGTGCCCGGCGCGTTGATGGTGACCTTCTTGCCCGCACCCGTGGTGAGCACGGCGTGCTCGAAGCGCGGGGTGACCAGCAGCGTCTCGGCGCGGCCCGGGATCTCCGGGTAGACGCCGAGCGCGGACCAGACGTACCACGCCGACATCTGGCCGAGGTCGTCGTTGCCGATCAGGCCTTCCGGACGCGGGTTGTACAGCTCGTCCATCGACCGGTGCACGATCGCCTGGGTCTTGGCCGGCGCGCCCGCATACGAATACACGTACGGCGCGTTGGAGTTCGGCTCGTTGCCCATGAAGGCGTACGGCAGCTGCGTGCCCGCGTTCAACTGGGTGAAGAAGGTGTCCAGCCGCGACTGGGTCGCGGTGTTGCCGCCGAACGCCGTCACGACGCCGCCGAGGTCGTAGGGCACCATCCACTCGTACTGCGCGCCGTTGCCCTCGACCCAGCCCTGCGAGCTGGCGGGGTCGTAGGTGCCGGAGAACGAGCCGTCCGCGTTGCGCGGCTGCAGGTGCCCGGTACCCGGGTTGTAGAGGTTCTGCCAGTTCTGCGCGCGCTTCATGAACGTCGTGTACGTCGCGCTGTCGCCGAGCCGCTTCGCGAACTGGGCGATGGAGAAGTCGGCGCTGGTGTACTCGAGCGTGTCGGCGCCGGCGCCCGGGACGTACCCGAGCTTCTGGTAGTCGTCGAGGCCCGGCCGCTCGGTGTAGCCCTGCGTCGGCTGGGTGGCGCCCTTGATCATGAGCAGCAACGCCTTCTGGGCGTCGAAGTCACGCGCGCCGAACGCGTACGCGCTGGACACGATGATGTGGTACGGGTCGCCGTTCATGACGCCGGTGTAGTCGTTGGCCACCGTCCAGCGGTCCCACGACCCGCCCTGCTCGGCGTAGGCCATCATCGACCGGACGATGTCCGACGTCTCCTTCGGGTCGATCGTCGCCAGCAGCGGGATCTCCGAGCGGTAGATGTCCCAGCCGGAGAAGTTCGTGTACATCGCGTGGCCCTTGTCGGCCGTGTGGATCCGGCCGTCGAAGCCGATGTACTGGCCGTTGACGTCGGAGAACACGTTCGGCTGGATCAGCGAGTGGTACAGCGAGGTGTAGAACGTCGTCATATCGGCGTCCGAGCCGCCGCTGACGGCGATCTTGCCGAGCTGGTCGTTCCACGCCTTCCGCGTGCCGGCCGCGACGGTGTCGAACGACTTGCCGGTGTTCTCCGCCTTCAGGTTGGCCTTCGCGCCGTCGACGGACACAAAGGACAGTCCGACCTGGACGTTCACCTGCGCGCCGTTGATGTTGGCGAAGGTGACGTACCCGCCGCTGCCCGGGCCGGACACGGTGGTGTTCTGCTGCTTGGCCGTCGTGGTGCGCGCGATCGACGCGTTCACGCCGTTGGGCTGCGCGACCTTCGCCCTGGCCCCGCCGGTTTCCGCGGCCTTGTTCGGCGTCACGGCGCCGTTCTTCCAGGTGCCGATCGACGCGAACGGCGTGTCGAACTTGGCCGAGAAGTAGACGCGGTAGCTGTTCCGCGCCCCGCAGAAGCGGCCGCTCGTGGCCCAGCCGCTGATGGTGTCCTTGCCGATGGTGATCGACGCGTCGTCGGTGCCGTTGACCGAACCGGACGTGTTGACCAGCAGCGTCGAGGACGCGCCGGCCGGGTAGGTCAGCCGCGCGGAGCCGGTGCGCTGCGTCGCGCCCAGCTCGACCTTCGCGCCACTGTCGAGGGTGACGTCGTAGGCGCCCGCCGTCGCGTGTTCGTTGGCGTGCGAGAACTTCGACGTGTAGTGCGACGGGTCGGTCGCCGGGGAGGTCGTCACTTCACCGACGTAAGGGATGAACGGGATGTCCTCATAGGTCGAGCAGCCCGCGCCCGAAAGGTGCGTCAGGCTGAACCCGGTGAGGGCGTTGTCGTCGTAGAAGTAGCCGCCCGGCTGGGACTTCACCGTGTCCGGGCTCCACTGGACCATGCCGAACGGCGCCACCGCGCCCGGGAAGGTGTTGCCGGCACCGCCCCCGGTGCCGTGGTCGGCGCCGCCGGGACGGGTGCCCACGAAGGGGTTGACCCACTTCGCGTAGTCCGTGCTCTGGGCTGCCGCGGCGGGGACAGCGGGAGCCACCGCTGCCGTCACCGCCAATGTCAGGAAAGCTAAACCGGCTCTGAAGCGCACTCGCGCCATGGCCATCGCCTCTCCACCTCGTCAGCGCGACCGAAATGACAACCTTGTCGCGCAGTCGGTCGAACCGGGCCACCTTGGGCAGCGGCTCACCGGACAGTCAAGCGATCCGTCAAGTCCTGTCCACTTCGGGACAGCGTGATCAGCCGTCTGTCCTACGACGTCGGTAGCCGAATCGGCACAATTCGCGCGCGGACCGTTGACAACTCACGGGCCGGTGGCGTTCAATCCCGGTCACTATGACAACGTTGTCTCCCCCCGGCCGGGACCGGGACGGCGCCCCGCGCACCGCGAGCAGACGAGCCACGATGAGCGACGTGGCCCGGCTGGCGGGCGTGAGCATCAAGACCGTCTCGCGCGTGGTCAACGACGAACCGGCGGTGCACCCGGACACCGCCGAGCGGGTCATGGCGGCCATCGAGCAGCTGGGCTTCCGGCGCAACCTCGGCGCGCGCAACCTGCGCCGCGGGTCGACGACCGGCACCATCGGGCTGATCGTCGAGGACGTCGGCAACCCCTTCTACTCCGAGCTGAACCGCGCGGTCGAGCGCATCGCGACGTCGTTCGGGCGTCAGGTGCTCACCGGCTCGTCCGAGGAGAACTCCGACCGCGAGCGCGAGCTCGTGCTGGAGTTCTGCGCGCGGCGGGTGGACGGCATCCTCGTCGTCCCGGCCGGCCTGCAGCACGGCTACCTGGTGCCGGAGATGCGCGCGGGCACGCCGGTGGTGTTCATCGACCGCCCGGCCGGCGACATCGTGGCCGACACCGTGCTGGTCGACAACCTCGGCGGCACCATCGAGGCCGTCACGCACCTGGCCGAGCACGGTCACCGGAGGATCGCCTTCCTCGGCGACAGCCCGGACATCTTCACCGCGGCCGAGCGCCTGCGCGGCTTCCGCGAAGGCTGCGTGCGCAACGGGATCTCCTACGACGAGTCCCTGGTCTCCATGCGCACGCCGACCCAGGACTACATCGGCGACGCCGTGAAGCGGCTGATGCACGGCCCGGACGCGGCCACCGCCGTGATCGCGGGCAACAACCGGGTCGCCGTGCACGTGCTGCGGGCGCTGGCCCACGCCGAGCACCGCCCGGCGATGGTCGGCTTCGACGACTTCGAGCTGGCGGACCTGCTCGACCCGCCGGTCACCGTGATCGCGCACGACGTCAGCGCCCTGGGCCACGCCGCGGCCGAGCTGCTGTTCGCCCGTGTCCAAGGAGACCAGTCCCCGCCCAGAAAGGTAGTCCTGCCCGTGCATCTCGTCGCCCGCGGTTCCGGTGAGGTCGCCCCGTGACCCTCGAACCCATCCGGCTCCCGGCCAACCAGCCCCCGCAGTTCTACCGCGGGGGCGACGCCATCGCGGCGCTGCGCGGCGCGTCGCCGGACAAGAAGTTCGGCCCGGAGGACTGGGTCGCCTCGGTGAGCACCATGTTCGGCCAGGACACCAACGGCCTGACCCGGCTCCCGGACGGCGCGTGGCTGCGCGACGCCGTCGTCGCGAACCCGAACGGCTGGCTCGGCGCCAAGCACGTCGAGACGCTCGGTACGTCCACCGGGCTGCTGGTCAAGCTGCTCGACGCGGGCCAGCGGCTGCCCGTGCACTTCCACCCCGACGACGCGTTCGCCCAGCAGCACTTCGACTCGCACTTCGGCAAGACCGAGGCGTGGATCGTGGTCGGCACCTACGGCGACGACCCGCGCGTCTACCCGGGCTTCAAGGAGACGCTGTCGAAGGACACCGTGTCCGAGTGGACGCGGGAGCAGGACGTGCCGTCGATGCTGGGCGCGCTGAACAGCGTCCCGGTGACCGCCGGCGACACCGTCTACATCCCGGCCGGGCTGCCGCACGCGATCGGCGAGGGCGTGTTCGTCGTCGAACTGCAGCAGCCGACGGACTTCTCGCTGACCATCGAATGGCGTGACTTCCTGGCGTCGCCGGAGAAGGGCCACCTCGGCCTCGGCTTCGACACCGCCATCCAGGCCCTCGACACGTCCGGCTGGGACGCCGGCCGCCTCGAGACCATCATCAAGCGCACGGCCGGGGACAGCGCGTCCACTGTGGACCTGCTGGCCGGCGGTTCGGAACGGTTCTTCCGAGCCGAGCAGCTCCGGACCGACAAGCTGACAACGTTGTCATCGGACCCGTCGTTCGCGGTGCTCGTCGTCCTCGAGGGCGAAGGCACGCTGCGCACCGAGCACGGCGGCGACCACGCGCTGGCCAAGGGCGACACCTACGTGGTGCCGTTCGACGCCGGCCAGACCGAGCTGTCCGGGACCGCGACGGTGATCCGCTGCCGGCCGCCGGCCCCGGATGGGAGGCACGGATGAGCGATATCCTCCTGGACGCGATCGACCTGACGAAGCACTACGGGTCCGTCGAAGCCCTGCGCGGCGCGTCGTTCCAGGCACGCGCGGGCGAGGTGACGGCCCTGATCGGCGACAACGGCGCCGGCAAGTCCACTTTGGTCAAGTGCCTCTCCGGCGCCGAGCAGCCGACGTCCGGGAAGATCCTCCTGGACGGGGCGGAGGTGCGCTTCGACTCCCCGACGACGGCCCGGCGGATGGGCATCGAGACCGTCTACCAGGACCTGGCCGTCGCGCCGGAGCTCGATCCGGCGGCGAACCTGTTCCTGGGCCGCGAAATCCACCGCAAGGGCATCCTCGGCAAGCTGGGCATGCTCGACAAGGCCGAGATGCGGCGCCAGGCCGTCGAGGAGTTCCAGCGCCTCGGCGTGACGCTGCAGAGCACGGACGTCCCGATCGGCTCGCTGTCCGGCGGGCAGCGGCAGAGCGTCGCGGTGGCGCGGTCGGTGGTGTGGGCGTCGAAGGTCGTGTTCATGGACGAGCCGACCGCGGCGTTGGGTGTCGTACAGCGCGAACGCGTGCTGGACGTCATCAAGAAAGTGCGTGACAAGGGCATCGCAGTCGTGCTGATCAGCCACAACATGCCCGAGGTGCTCTCGGTCGCCGACCGCGTCGAGGTGCTGCGACTGGGCAAGCGCGTCGCCCGGTTCACCGGGTCGGACACGAAACTCGAAGACCTCGTCGCCGCGATGACCGGGGCCCTCGTCCAGGAGGAGGCCGCGTGAGCGCGCCCACGAAGGACATCCAGGAAGCACCCGAGGCGGGCTTCGGCAAGCGGCCGCTGGGCAAGCGGCTGGCCGGCGCCAACACCTTCTGGATCGCGCTGGTCCTGATCGCGCTGATCGTCGTCTTCAGCGCCATCGCGCCGGGCGAGTTCCCGACGCTGTTCACCTTCCAGACGCTGCTCATCGAGACCGCCGTCCTGCTGGTGCTGTCGGTCGGGATGACGTTCGTGATCATCACCTCCGGCATCGACCTGTCCGTCGGCTCGGTGCTGATCTTCGCCGGCATGGTCGCCGGCAAGGTGATGGAGGCGATGTCCGGCGGCAACGCGTCGAACGCCGGCTGGGGCGTGATCACCGTCGGCCTGATCGCGGCGGTCGTCGCCGGGACGGTGTGGGGGCTGATCAACGGCTTCCTCATCGCGGTGGCGGGGATCCCGCCGCTGATCGTCACGCTCGGCACGATGGGCGCGGCGCTCGGCGCGGCGTACCTGCTCAACAACGGCTCGGACGTGCGCAGCGTCCCGGTCGTGCTCAACCAGACCCTCGGCTACGGCACGTCGTTCGGCGTGGTGCCGAACCTCGTCATCGTCGCCGTGGTGATCACCTTGATCGGCGCGTGGCTGCTGCACACGACGAAGTTCGGCCGCTACACCTACGCGGTCGGCTCCAACGCCGAGGGCGCGCGCCGCGCGGGCATCGGTGTCACCGCGCACCTGCTGAAGGTGTACACGCTGACGGGGTTCCTGGCCGGGATCGCCGGGTTCCTCTCGCTGGCGTACTACGCGTCGACCACGATCTCGGCGCACACCACGGACAACCTCAACGCGATCGCCGCGGTCGTGATGGGCGGGACGAGCCTCTTCGGCGGCGTCGGCACGGTGCTGGGCACGGTGATCGGCGTGTTCATCCCGGCCGTGCTGAAGAAGGGCTTCAACATCACCCACGTCCAGGACTTCTGGCAGATGATCGCCGTCGGCGCGGTGCTGATCGCGGCCGTCTGGTTCGACCAGCGGCGGCGCCGCCGTCGCAACTCCCGCTGAGTCCCCCACACACAAGTACAAAGAGGTGCTTATGAAGCTGACCAAGACTCTCACCGCCATGGGTGCCGTGGTCTCCGCGACGGCCCTGCTGACCGCGTGCGGATCCGGCACGGTCGGCCAGACCGGGTCCGGCGACAGCCAGGCCGGCTCGGCCAACTCCAAGAAGCTCGCGCTGATCCCGGGTGTGCAGGCCGAGCCGTTCTACATCTCGCTGCAGTGCGGCGCCCAGGCCGAAGCGAAGAAGCTCGGCTACGAGCTCACCACGCAGGCGCCGCAGAAGTTCGACGCGGCGATGCAGACCCAGCTGGTCAACGCCCTCGGCTCGAACCCGCCGGCCGGGCTGCTCATCGCCCCGACCGACGACACGGCGATGCTCGCGCCGATCCAGCAGGTCAAGGCGCGCGGCGCCAAGGTCGTCGAGGTCGACACCTCGCTGAAGGACACCAGCGTCGCGGTGTCGTCCGTCTCCTCCGACAACGCCGAAGGCGGCAAGCTGGCCGCCCAGACGATGGCGAAGCTCGCGAACGGCAAGAGCGGCTCGGTCCTGGTGCTCGACACGATCGCCGGGACGTCCACCACCGCGGCTCGTGCGAAGGGCTTCGAGGACGAGCTGAAGAACACCCCGAACCTGAAGTCGGTCGGCGTCCAGTTCACCCAGAACGAGCCCGACCAGGCGGCGTCGAAGGTGACGGCGGCCCTGTCGTCCACGCCGGACCTCATCGGCGTCTTCGCGACCAACCTGAACACCGGTGAAGGCGCGGCGACGGGCCTGCGCAACGCGGGCAAGGTCGGCGCGGTGAACCTGATCGGCTTCGACGCCAGCCCGTCCGAGGTCGAAGGCCTCAAGAGCGGTCAGTACCAGGCGCTCATCGCCCAGGACCCGGCGTCGATCGGCACCCAGGGCGTCCAGCAGGCCGTGGCCGCCATCGAGGGCAAGCCCGTGACGCGCAACCTCACCGCGCAGCTGCACTCGATCACGAAGGCGGACATGGACGCCAACTCGCAGTACTTCTACAAGCAGTCCTGCTGACCCGCTCCCCCGACCGGCGGCGGGGTCGTGCCGAGACCCGGCACGACCCCGCCGTCTTCACGTCGATCACCACCCACCCGGACCCTTCCCCCGAACGGCCGTCTTGCGCCACACTACTTGCACAGGCATCTGCACGTGCAGCTGACGGGAGGGCCTGATGAACTACGAACGGCCGGCCGTGCACCGGACGATCTTCGCGGTGGACGTCGAGGAGTACGGCGACCGGCGCCGGACCACGCCGCACCGCTTGGAGCTGCGCGAAGGCCTCTACGGCGCGCTCGTCCGGGCGTTCGACGACGCCGGCGTCCCCTGGACGGACTGCCGGCGCGAAGACTGCGGCGACGGCGTCTTCGTCCTCGCACCGGCGGAGGTGCCCAAGGGGCTCTTCGTGGAGTTCCTGCCCACCGCGCTCGCCGTCGCGCTGCACCGGCACAACCGCACGCACGAGGCCGGCGCCCGCATCCGGCTCCGGATGGCGCTGCACGCCGGGGAAATCGCCTACGACGACCACGGCGTCACCGCGCCGGCGATCAACCAGGCGTTCCGGCTCCTGGACGCGCCGCCGTTGAAGGAAGCGCTGAAGTCCTCGCGCGGCATTCTGGCGCTGATCACGTCGGCCTGGTTCTACGAGGAAGTCGTGCGGCACAGCGACGGCCTCGACCCGGCGACGTTCCGGCCGGTGCCGGTCGCGGTGAAGGAGACCCGCACGATCGGCTGGATCTCGCTGCCGGACCGGCCCTACCCGGCCCACGCCCAGCCGCGGTGACCGCCACGCCCGGGGCGCGTGGTCGTAGGATCTACTGCCCTGGACACCGTCGCCGAGGGGAGGCCCGATGACCGTGCACCTGCGCCCGGCGTCCCGCGCCGATCCGCTGCCGGTGCTCGCCGCCGCCCGCCGCATCACCGACGACCTGCGCGACGGCCTGTCCGGCACCCGCGCCCGCCGCGCCGCGCACGGCCTGCGCCGGCTGTTCGGCCTCCCCGGGCTCGGCCTCACCGACCTGTCCGGGTCGCTGCTCTGGTCGGGCCGGCCCGGGCCGGACGCGGTCGTCGCGACGGTGCTCGACGGCGTGCTGCACACCGAGGAACCCGGCTCGGCGCAGGACGTCCTGGTGCTGCCGCTGCACGTCCGCGACGAGCTGGCCGGGGCGCTGCTCGTCGTCGGCGACGTCCGGGACGCCGTCGCGAGCCAGGCCGCGGACCTGGTCGTGCAGGCCCTCGAGCGGGCCCGGCTGGAGGCGTCGGCGGAACAGGCGGCCCAGGCCGAGCTTCGGGCGCTGCGCGCGGAGATGTCGCCGCACTTCGTCTACAACGCGCTGACCGTCATCGCGTCGCTGGTGCGCTCGGACCCCGACCGCGCCCGCGACCTGATGCTCGACTTCGCCGACTACACGCGGTACAGCCTGGCGCGGCACGGCGAGTACACGGTCGTCGCCGAGGAGTTCCGCGCGATCGAGACGTACCTGGCGCTGCAGCGGGCGGTGCTCGGCGAACGGCTGCGCGTCCAGGTGCGGGTCGCGCCGGAGGTGCTCGCCGTCGCGGTCCCGTACCTGGTGCTGGAGCCGTTGGTGGAGAACGCGATCCGGCACGGCATCGAGCCGCGGCCGCAAGCCGGCCTGGTCCAGGTGCACGGCCAGGCGGAAGGGAACGACTGCGTGATCTTCGTCGAGGACGACGGGGTCGGCATGGACCCGAAGCGGGCCGCGGACATCCTGGCCGGGCGCACCGGCGACGACGACCCCGCCGGACTCGGACTGGCCAATGTGGACAGACGACTCCGGGACGTCTACGGCGCGTGGTACGGCCTGACCGTGGAGACCGAAGTCGGCGCCGGCACGCGCGTGATCGTGCGGGTGCCGCGGTTCCAGCCGGGGGTGCTGCCGTGACCGGCCTGCGCGTCCTCGCCGTCGACGACCTCCCGCCCGCCCTGGACGAGCTGTGCCGGTTGTTGCGCGAAGCCCCCGAAGTCGGCGAAGTCGTCGGCGCGGGCGACGCACTGAAGGCGTTGAAGCTGCTTCAAGCGGATCACTTCGACGCGGTGTTCCTCGACATCTCGATGCCGGGCCTGGACGGGCTCGAACTGGCGTCCCTGCTGGCGAAGCTGAGCGAGCCACCGGTGATCGTGTTCGTCACGGCCCACGACGGCCACGCGGTGACGGCGTACGGCATCGGCGCGGTCGACTACCTGCTGAAGCCGGTCCGCGCCGAACGCCTGTCGGCGGCGCTGGCGAAGGTCTCTCGCATGGCGACGCCTGCTTCGCGCTCGACGCCGGACGCGATGGCGGCCTTGCCGGTGGAGTCGGGCGGCCGCACCCGGTACGTCCGCCGCGACGACGTCCTGTTCGTGGAAGCCCACGGCGACTACGTCCGGCTCCACACCCGGGGCGGCGTGCACCTGGTGCGGATGCCGATCTCGCGGCTCGAGGAGTATTGGGAGGGAACGGGGTTCAGCCGGGTCCACCGCGGCTTCCTGCTGGCGGTGGGAGCCGTACTGGAACTGCGCAGCGACACGGCGGGCGGCCTGCTGGCCCACACGGAGGCCGGCGACGTCCCGGTGAGCCGCCGCCACGCCCGGGACCTGCGGGACAGGTTGCTGGAAGCCGCCCAGCGCGGCCAGCTCGGCCCGGGCCCGCGATGAGCCGCATCCGCCGGGTCGCCGTCACGAGCCCGCAGACCCGGCTCGCCCACGCGCGGCGCCGGTCGCGGGGCCGCTGGCGTCAACCCCGTCTCTCGGCCGGCGACACCCAGCGCGCCACCGCCCTCTACCGCGCCCAGCGCCGCCACGGGCTCCCCGCCCTCGTCCTGATGTTCGCCCTGCTCCTCGGCCTGCCCGGCGTCTTCGCGCTCTTCCCCGGCCTGGACTCCGTGCGGCTGCTGGGCATTCCGCTGTCCTGGCTGATGATCGCGGTCCTCCCCTACCCGGCGATGGCGGTCCTGGCCCGCTGGCAGCTCCGCCGCGCCGAACGCCTCGAGGACGACGACTAGTGGGCGTGGCACTCGCCGTCGCGCCGGTCGTGCTCGTGACGCTGCTCATCGGCGTCCGCGGCGTCGCCGCGATGCGTACGACGTCCGACTTCCTCGTGGCCTCGCGCCGGATCTCCCCGCTGGTGAACTCGGCCGCCGTCTCCGGCGAAT
This sequence comes from Amycolatopsis sp. NPDC004378, assembly GCF_053602455.1. NCBI lineage: Bacteria > Bacillati > Actinomycetota > Actinomycetes > Pseudonocardiales > Pseudonocardiaceae > Amycolatopsis > Amycolatopsis sp. NPDC004378. The sequence continues at coordinate 79,083 of NZ_JBSGDR010000010.1, read as the reverse complement.
ACCTGAGCGCGGCGAGTTTCCTCGGCGTCGCGGGACTCGTGGTCAAGGACGGCATCGGTGCTCTCTGGTACCCGGTCGGCTTCACGGCCGGCTACATCGCGATGCTCGTGCTCGTCGCCGCGCCGATGCGGCGGTCGGGCGCGCTGACCGTCCCCGACTTCGCCGAAGCCCGCCTCAACTCCCCCGCGCTGCGCCGCCTCACCGCCGTCGTCGTGCTGGTGATCGGCACCATCTACGTCGTCCCGCAGTTCCGCACCGCCGGCCTGGTGCTCACCGCGGTCGGCGGCACGCAGTACTGGGTCGGGGTGGTGCTGGCGGGCGCCGCGGTCAGCGTCACCCTCGCGCTGGGCGGGATGCGCGCGGCGACGTACGTCCAGGCGTTCCAGTTCGTGCTCAAGCTCCTGCTGTTCCTGATCCCGGCGATCTGGCTCGTCCTGCAGGCCGGCGCGGTCAACCGGACCGACGCGCTCAACCCCGTCGAGTTCACCCACTTCGCCCGCGACACGCCGGTGCGGTTCGAAGTCGACGTCACCATGGAGATCCGCGAACCGACGGCCGTGCGCCGCAACGGCGTCGTCGAGGTCCTGCCCCCGGGCGAATTCACCGCGCACAGCCAGGACGAGGTCGTCTTCGGCGCGGGCACGGCCGTCCCGGCGGTCCGCGGCGGCGCCCCGCTGGGCGGCGCCGACTGGCAACGGCCGCTGCTCGACCTCGGCGACCAGGGTTACCCGCTGCTCGGCACGTGGGCCGTGCTCATCGCGACCATGCTCGGCACGATGGGCCTGCCGCACGTGCTCATGCGCTTCCACACCAGCCCGGACGGCCGCGCCGCGCGCCGCACCGCCGCGATCACCGTGGCGCTGCTGGGGATCTTCTACCTCTTCCCCGGTATCTACGGCGTTCTCGGCCGCGTCCTCGTGCCGGGCCTGTACCTCTCGGGCGCGACGGACACGGTCGTCGTCGCGCTGCCGTACCAAGTGGACAGTGGCTGGGCCGGCGGCCTCTTCACGGCGTTGCTGACGGCGGGCGCGTTCGCCGCGTTCCTGGCGACGTCGCTCGGGCTGCTGCTGGTGATGTCCGGGGCCATCGCGCACGACCTCGTGCCCGGCGGCCTGCGCCGGCTGCGGATCGCCGTGTTCGGCGTCGCGGGCGTGATGGTCCTGCTGGCGCTGCGCTCGGCCGAGCTCGACGCCGGAGTGCTCGTCACGTGGGGCTTCACCGTCGCCGCGTCGACGTTCTGCCCGCTGCTCGTGCTCGGCATCTGGTGGCCGCGGCTGACCGCGGCCGGCGGGATCGCGGGTGTGCTGACCGGGCTCGTCGCGTCGTCCGGTTCGATCTTGTTCGCCCTCGCCGGCCCGGACCTGCACGGCTGGGTGGCGATCTTGGTGCAGCAACCGGCACCCTGGTCGGTACCGCTGGCGTTCGGCGTAATGGCGCTGGTGTCGCTGCGGGGCCGGCCACCCGCCTGGTCGACGGCGGCCATGGTGCGGCTGCACCTCGACGAACCCCGTTCGACCGGACCGCGCGACCGTTCGTCAACCGTTCGTCGCCTGGCCCGGCTGTTGAGCCGCTGAATCTTCACTCTCACCTCACGTCTCCCTACGGTGACGCGGACCACTTTCCGCAGCGTCGCGAGGAGCAGTGATGAGCACGACGGACACCGGCGGCGGGCCTCCGGACACGTCAGAGACCATCTGGGAGAAGGCGCACGAAAGCACCGAGTTCCGCGAGCTGCGCAGCCGCTTGCGCCGGTTCGTCTTCCCGATGACGGCGGTGTTCCTGCTCTGGTACCTGCTGTACGTGCTCCTCGCGGACTACGCGCACGGCTTCATGAGCACGAAGGTCTTCGGCAACATCAACGTCGGCCTGATCTTCGGCCTGCTGCAGTTCGTCTCGACGTTCGTCATCACCGGCCTCTACGTCCGGTACGCCAACCGGAAGCTCGACCCGGTCGCGGAGAAGATCCGTGAGGACATCGAGAAGGAGCAGGCATGAAGACTCTCGCCGCGGGGGTGGAAGGCAGCAACCCGCTCCTCAACATCCTGATCTTCGCCGCGTTCGTGGTCATCACGCTGGTGATCGTGTTCCGGGCCAGCCGCAACACCAAGACGGCGTCGGACTACTACGCCGCCGGCCGCGCCTTCACCGGCCCGCAGAACGGCATCGCGATCTCGGGTGACTACCTTTCGGCGGCGTCGTTCCTCGGCATCGCCGGCGCGATCGCCATCAACGGCTACGACGGCTTCCTGTACTCGATCGGTTTCCTGGTCGCGTGGCTCGTCGCGCTGCTGCTCGTCGCGGAACTGCTGCGCAACACCGGCAAGTTCACGATGGGCGACGTCCTGGCGTTCCGCATGAAGCAGCGCCCGGTCCGCGCCGCCGCCGCGACGTCGACGCTCGCCGTGTCCTTCTTCTACCTGCTGGCGCAGATGGCGGGCGCCGGCGGTCTCGTCGCGCTGCTGCTCGGCGTCGAAGGCAGTGGCGCGCAGGCGCTGGTCATCGCCGTGGTCGGCGTGATCATGATCGCCTACGTCCTCATCGGCGGCATGAAGGGCACCACCTGGGTGCAGATCATCAAGGCCGCGCTGCTCATCGTCGGCGCGCTCGTGATCACCCTGTGGGTGCTGGGCAAGTACAACTTCAACTTCTCCAGCCTGCTGCAGGCCGCCGTCGACAAGGCGGGCAAGGCCGGGGAGACGCTGCTCGGCCCGGGCAAGCAGTACGGCGCCACCGGGACGTCCAAGCTGGACTTCTTCTCCCTCGGCATCGCGCTGGTGCTGGGCACGGCCGGTCTGCCGCACGTCCTGATGCGCTTCTACACGGTGCCGACGGCCCGCGACGCGCGGCGCTCGGTGGTCTGGGCGATCGTCCTGATCGGCGTGTTCTACCTGTTCACCCTGGTGCTGGGCTACGGCGCGGGTGCCCTGGTCGGGCCGGACACGATCAAGAAGGCCCCGGGTGGCGTCAACTCCGCGGCGCCACTGCTCGCGCTCGAACTGGGCGGGCCCGTGCTGCTGGGCCTGATCTCCGCGGTCGCGTTCGCGACGATCCTCGCGGTGGTCGCGGGCCTGACGATCACGGCGTCGGCGTCCTTCGCCCACGACGTGTACGCGAACGTCGTCAAGCGCGGCAAGACGTCGCCGGACTCGGAGGTCAAGGTCGCCCGGATCACCGCCGTGGTGATCGGTGCCCTCGCGATCGGCGGCGGCATCCTGGCCAACGGGCAGAACGTCGCGTTCCTCGTGGCGCTGGCCTTCGCGGTGGCCGCGTCGGCGAACCTGCCGACGATCCTCTACTCGCTGTTCTGGAAGCGGTTCAACACCCAGGGCGCGCTGTGGTCCATCTACGGCGGCCTGGCCATCACGATCGTGCTGATCGTGTTCTCGCCGGCGGTCTCCGGCAAGAGCACGTCGATGATCAAGACCGCCGACTTCGCCTGGTTCCCGCTGAGCAACCCGGGCATCGTCTCGATCCCGGCCGCGTTCATCCTCGGCTGGCTCGGCACGGTCCTGTCCAAGGAGCACGACGAGAAGAAGTACGCCGAAATGGAGGTCCGTTCCCTGACCGGAGCGGGCGCCGAGAAGGCCGTCGTGCACTGACACCCCGAGACACGAAGGCCGTCGTGAGTCACCCTCGCGGCGGCCTTCGGCCATTCAGTACGGCAGCTTCCCCTCGGCGACGGCGGCGACCGTCGCTTCGAACTGCTTCCGGACGTACTGCCACAGCCCGCCGCCCAGCGAAATCCTCGCCACCCCCAGTTCGGCGAGGCCGTCCAGGCCCGGGCTTCCCGGCCACGCGGGCGCGTTGACGGAGCCGCCGACCCCCTGCACGAACGCCGCGATCAGCTCGGGCGTGCGCAGGTGGATCGGGTAGACGCAGTCGGCGCCCGCCTCGAGGTACGCCTTCGCCCGGGCGATGCCCTCGACGAGGTGGTCCTTCGGGTCGACGCCGCGGAAGGAGTCGACGCGGGCGTTGATCACCAGGCCGTCGCCCGCGGCCTCGCGCAGCGCGGCGATCCGGTCCGCCTGCTGGGCGACCGGCCGCACGTCGCCCGTGGCGTGGTCGGTGTCCTCGAAGTTGCAGCCGACCGCGCCGGCGTCGAGCAGCCGGGCCGCCAGTTCGGCGCCGGACAGGCCGTAGCCCGACTCGGCGTCGACGGTCACCGGAACTCCCACGGCGTTCGCGATGCGCTTCGCCGCGGCGAACATCTCGTCGGCGGGCGCCTGTTCGCCGTCGGGGAAGCCGAGCGCGGACGCCACGGCGACCGAACTGGTCGCCACGACCGGGAACCCGGCGGCCTCGACGAGCTTCGCGGTGTCGGCGTCCCACGCGTTCGGCAGCACCAGCGGCTTGCCGGGAACGTGCAGCGCCCTGAGCGCGGCGGCGGTCACGAGTCGCGCTTCGGGAGCGGGCTGTGGCTCGTGACGGCCATGCGGTTCCAGGCGTTGATCGCGATGATCTCCCACGCGATCGCGCGGTACTGGTCTTCGGTCAGCACCTTGGTGGCCTGCTCGTAGACCTCGTCCGGCACGGTCTGGGTCGCCGACAGCTTCGTCATCGCCTCGGTGAGGACGAGGGCGGCTTCTTCCTCTTCGGTGAACACGTCGGTCTCGCGCCAGCCGTCGAGCACGAACAGCCGGCGGGCCGACTCGCCCAGCTCGAGGGCGTCGCGGCTGTGCATGTCGAGGCAGTACGCGCAGCCGTTGAGCTGCGAAGCCCGCATCTTCACCAGTTCGAGGAGCTTCGGGTCGACACCCGCGTTGGCGGCGGCCTTGTTCACCTCGGCCTGGAGGTTGGCCATCGCCTGGTAGATCTCGGGCGCGCGCCCGAGGCCGATTCGCTTCGTCATGTTATGCACGCTAGTCCGAACTGGCCCACGAGTATGGTCCAGTCACATGGCAGATTCATGGTCCAGTTCCGGGCTCGACGTCCACCTGGGCTGGGATCCGTCGACCGGCCGCGGCGGGCTCGCGGTGACGATCCGCGCGGCCATCCGCGAGGGCCGGTGGCAGCCGGGCGCGGCGGTGCCCTCGACCCGGGCCCTGGCCCACGACCTCGGCGTCGCGCGGGGCACCGTCACCCGCGTCTACGCCGACCTCGCCGCCGAGGGCTACCTGCGCACGGCCCAGGGCGCTCCGACGCGGGTGGCGACCGCGGGCTCGCTCCCCCAGTCCGCGCCCCGGCAGGCGCCCCGGGAACCGGCACCGCGCTGGGACCTGCGGCCGGGCCGGCCGGACCTGACGGCGTTTCCGCGCCAGGCGTGGATCACCGCGACCCGGCGGGCACTGCTCCGGACGCCCGCCGCGGCGTTCGGCTACGAGTCGGAGCTGGGCGCGCCGGAGCTGCGGGACACCCTCGCGAGCTACCTGGCCCGCAGCCGCGGGGTGGTGGCCGACCCGGCGCGGATCGTGGTGTGCCACGGGTATTCGCACGCGATCGCGGTGCTGTCGCGGGCCCTCTTCGGGCTGGGTGTCGGCGAACTGGCGTTCGAGAACCCGTCGCTGGCCATGTACCGGTCGATCGCGGCTGCCCAGGGCCCGCGGGTGGTCGGCGTCGAGGTCGACGAGCACGGCCTCGACGTGTCCACTCTGGACAGTCCGGCGGTGGTCGTCACGGCGGCGCACCAGTACCCCACCGGCGTCACACTGGCCCCGCACCGCCGCGCGGCACTGACCCGTTCAGGCGCCTGGGTGCTGGAAGACGACTACGACGGCGAATTCCGCTTCGACCGCCAGCAGGTCGGGGCACTGCAGGCCCTGGCGCCGGAGCGGGTGGTGTACGCGGGCACGGCGAGCAAGACCCTGGCTCCGGCCCTGCGCCTGGCGTGGCTGGTGCTACCCCGGAGCCTGGTGGAGCCGGTCCGCGCGGCGATGGCCGACAGCGGCTCGCGCCCGGCGGTGCTGGACCAGCTGGCGCTGGCCGAGCTGATCGACTCGGGCGCTTACGACCAGCACGTCCGCCGCAGCCGCGCCGAGTACCGCTCCCGCCGCGCCCGCCTCCTGGCGGCGCTCCCGGACTCCGTGCGCCCGCAGGGCATCGCGGCGGGCCTGCACCTGCTGCTGATGCTCCCCCCGGACGGCCCCTCGGAGGCAACGGCCCTGGCCGCCTGCCGCCGCCGCGCGATCGGCATCGAGGGCCTGAACGGCTACTGGATGACCCCGAACCGCCCGGGCGGCCTGATCGTCGGCTACGCGGCAACCCCGAAACACGCCTTCGCAGGCGCAACCCAAACCCTGATCGACGCCCTCTGGGAAATCACCCCCTAACCCTCCCCACGCCCCCCGTGTCGCCCCCCCAATCACACGAGTCGACCCTCCAATCACGCATGATGCCTCCCCAATCACGCGCGATGCCACTCCAATCACGGGCTCCGCCCGCCCAGACACACGTGATGCCCCTCCAAACACGCGCGATGCCTCCCCAAACACGGGGGATGCCCCTGCAGGCGCGGCTCATGCCCTCCAGGCGCGGCTCATGCCCTCCAGGCGCGACTTCCGCCCTCCGAGCACGAGCGTTGCCGCGGGCCGCACCCACCGGGAGCGGCCCGCGGTCACCGTCAGAACCAGCAGCCCGGCCGGACGCGGAGCAGTTCCGTCCGCAGCGCCGGTGTCCCGTCGACCGGTGCCGGGTCGTCCGCCGTCGGCACGATCCCGCCTGCGGCCACCTTGTCGAGCGTCTTGAGCCCTTCTGGCCCGACCGTCCCGAACACCGTGTAGTTCGGCCGCAGCGCGGAATCGCCGTACACGACGAAGAACTGCGAGCCGTTCGTATCCGGTCCGGCGTTCGCCATCGCCAGCAACCCGCGCGCGTACACGCGCCGCGCCCCGGTCGGGTCCGTCGGCGCCGGCGGCAGGTCCACGGGCAGCTCGTCCTTGTACTTGTAGCCGGGCCCGCCCTCGCCGGTCGCGGTCGGGTCGCCGCACTGCAGCACCTTCAGCGTCGGGTACGCCGTGAGCCGGTGGCACACCGTGTGGTCGTAGAACCTGTGCTGCGCCAGGTGCAGGAAGCTCTGCACGGTGCACGGCGCCTTCGCACGGTCGAGCCGCAGCGGCAGCTCGCCCTGACTGGTCGGGATCGCGACGTCGACCTTGCCGTGGCTCGGCGTGTGCCGCGGGTCGGGCGGCAGCGGCACCGGTCGCGCGGGTGGCTCGTCCGGCGTCTCGGTGTACTGGCAGGGCCCGTGGGTCGTCTTCGGCGGCGGTGCGTCGGCCGCCGTGGCGACGCCGTTGCCCGCCACGAACAACGCGCCGGCCGCCAGCGCGGTGACCAGTGTCTTTCTCATTCTGCACGCCCTCCCAGTGATCGCCCGGTTCCGGAGCGCTCGCAGTCTAGGACGCGGCATCGACAGTCAGAACCGGCGAAAGTCGCCCATGTCAGCCGGTCGGGTGAACCTCGGTGCCCGCACCCCCGAAACTGTCGGACCCCCGGAGCACGATGGTGATCACGCGGCAGAGCGCCGCCCGGCGAAGGGGGAGACATGACGGTGCACGTGGTCAACCGCAGGAGAAACGGTGTGGCGGCAACGTATCCGGGAGCACTGGTCGCGGACGTGACGTCGCGCGGGCCGGAGCCCTGGGTGCAGTTCAGCCCCTTCTACCCGCACGGCGGCATCCCGGTGCCGTACTCGCCGGGTGTGGAGAGCGCGTCCGTGGAGGGGATCTGGCAAGCGCTGAAAGTCTTCCGCGGCACGGGAATCGACGAGCGAAAGCTGAAGATCAGGTCGATGAGGGGCCTGAAACGCACGGTCGCCAAGCACGGCGAAGTGGTCGGCCACCGCGCCGGAGTGGCGGGCACCGAACTGCTGGCATACGAACAAGCACGAAGACGGATCTACCTGCCGTCCTACCGCTGGACACTGGAGAACCGGCTGGCCGACCTGGTCACCGAACTGCGTGAGACGAGCGCGGAGCGGGACGTGGTCCTACTCGACTACACGACCAACGGCGACATCGAGGACCTCTCGAAACCGTTGTCGCACGCGGCCTTGCTGCGCGCGCACCTCGCCGGGGAGTGGCCGTGGACGCGCTGACTCCGCTCCTCAGAGCCGGTCGCGCGGTGTTCGCTCGGATCCGCGCCCGGTTCACTGGCCGCGGAACAGTTCCGCCGATCCGTGTCCGCCCCGCTGACCACGGCTCAGTTCCGCGGGTCCGCGATCAGGTCGTCCGCCGCAGTTCGGTTCCGCGGGCGCTCCTCGGCCTCGGCTCACTTCCGCAGATCCGCGATCAACTCGTCGGCGGCGGCGAACGGATCGATCTCCCGCGCCACCACTCGCTCGGCGACTCCGGCCAGCCGGCCGCCGCCACGCAGGTCGGCGAGCTCGGCCCGCAACCGCCGTACGGCGATCGCCTCGACCTCGTCGCGGGCCCGGGCAATCCGGCGCCGGGCCAGCTCGTCGTGCATCACCAGCCAGTCGTGATGGGCGGCCATTGCCCGCACCACCTCGTCGACGCCCTCGCCCTTCGCGGCGACAGTCCGGACGATCGGCTGGCGCCAGCTCGGCCCCCGGATCTCGCGGCGTGCCAGCGAGATCATCTGCTTGAGGTCATGCACAGTCGCGTCGGCGCCTTCGCGGTCGGCCTTGTTGACGACGAAGACGTCGGCGATCTCCAGCACCCCGGCCTTCGCCGCCTGGATCCCGTCGCCCATGCCCGGCGCGAGGAGCACCACTGTGGTGTCGGCCAGCTTCACGACGTCCACTTCGGACTGTCCGACGCCGACGGTCTCGATCAGGATCACGTCGAAGCCCGTGGCGTCGAGCACGCGCACGGCCTGCGGGGTCGCCCACGACAGACCGCCGAGGTGCCCGCGCGTGGCCATCGAGCGGATGAACACCCCTGGGTCGGTGGCGTGCTCGGTCATCCGGATCCGGTCGCCGAGCAGCGCCCCGCCCGAAAACGGCGAAGACGGGTCGATCGCGAGCACCCCGACCCGCTTGCCCTCCGCGCGCAGTGCGGTGAGCAGCGCCGACGTCGAAGTCGACTTGCCGACGCCCGGCGGGCCGGTGAGCCCGACCACGCGGGCCCGCCCGGTGTGCGGAGTCAGGGCCCGTGCGATCTCCGCGACGCGGGGGTGGGCGTCCTCGACGAGCGACAGCAGCCGCGCGACGGCACGGGGTTGCCCGTCCCGCGCGCGGCCGACCAGGTCGTCGAGGTCGAGTGGACCGGCCACTTACGCCGACGGCACCCGCAGCAGGAGGGCGTCGCCCTGGCCGCCGCCACCGCACAGCGCGGCCGCGCCGAGCCCGCCACCGCGGCGGCGCAGCTCGTGGATCAGGTGCACGGCCAGCCGGGCACCGGAGGCGCCGATCGGGTGGCCGAGGGCGATGGCGCCGCCGTTGACGTTGACCTTCTCCGGGTCGAGGCCGAGCTTCTCGGTCGAGACGAGACCGACCGCGGCGAAGGCCTCGTTGATCTCGACGAGGTCGAGCGCGTCGGCGCCGAGCTTCGCCTTCGCCAGCGCGGCGAGGATGGCGTTCGACGGCTGCTCGTGCAGGCTCGCGTCCGGGCCCGAGACGACCCCGTGCGCGCCGATCTCGGCGAGCGGCGTCAGGCCGAGCTCTTCGGCCTTGGCCTTGCTGGCCACGACCACCGCGGCGGCGCCGTCGGAGATCTGCGAGGCCGAGCCCGCGGTGATGGTGCCGTCGGAGGCGAAGGCCGGGCGCAGCTTGGCGAGGCCTTCGGCGGTGGTGTCGGCGCGGACGCCCTCGTCGGTGTCGAAGACGACCGGGTCGCCCTTGCGCTGCGGGATCGAGACCGGCGCGATCTCTTCGGCGAAGTACCCGTTCTTGATGGCCTCGGCGGCGCGCTGGTGCGAGCGGGCGGAGAACGCGTCCTGCTGCTCGCGGGTGAGGCCGTAGCGGGAGTTGTACTTCTCCGTCGAGGCGCCCATGGCGACCTGGTCGAAGGCGCAGAAGAGGCCGTCGTAGGCCATGTGGTCGACGAGCGTGGTGTCGCCGTACTTGAAGCCGGAGCGCGACTTGGGCAGCAGGTGCGGCGCCTGGGTCATCGACTCCTGGCCGCCGGCGACGACGATGTCGAACTCACCGGCCCGGATCAGCTGGTCGGCGAGCGCGATGGCGTCGAGGCCGGAGAGGCAGACCTTGTTGATCGTCAGGGCGGGCACGCTCATCGGGATGCCGGCGGCGACCGCGGCCTGGCGGGCCGGGATCTGGCCCGCGCCGGCGGTGAGCACCTGACCCATGATCGTGTACTGCACCGCGTCCGGGGCGACCCCGGCGCGTTCGAGGGCCGCCTTGATCGCGACCCCGCCCAGCTGTGCCCCCGTGAAGTCCTTGAGGGATCCGAGCAAGCGCCCGATCGGTGTACGGGCGGCACCCAGGATCACGGAACCGGACACGGCGTCCTCCAAGCTTCGGCGCATGGGCAGTTTTTCCGACCATACCCGGAGGGCGGGCTTCTTGATGGAGCCAGTGTGAGGCGGGGCACGCGACGATTCGGGCTCGACGCCACCCGCGGGCCGCCTATCCTGCCCCCATGAATGACGCCCTGCGGCCGTTCGTGACGGCCATCGACCACGTCGGCATCGCGGTCCCGGACCTCGACGCGGCCATCGAGTTCCACCGCACGCACTTCGGCCTGGAGGTCGCGCACGAGGAGGTGAACGAGGAGCAGGGAGTGCGGGAGGCGATGCTGCGCGCGCCCGGCACCGCGGGCACCGAGACACAGATCCAGCTGCTGGCCCCGCTGCGCGACGACTCGGCGATCGGCAAGTTCCTGGCCAAGAGCGGGCCGGGCCTGCAGCAGCTGGCGTACCGCGTGTCCGATGTGGACGCCGCGGCGGCGGCCCTGCGCGACCAGGGCCTGCGGCTGCTGTACGCCGAGGCGAAGCGGGGCACGTCCGACAGCCGGGTGAACTTCGTCCACCCGAAGGACGCGGGTGGCGTCCTGGTGGAACTGGTGGAGCCGGCCAAGGGCGGCGCGGCGCACTGACCCGGGACCCGTTCCGGCGCAACAACTCCGGTGCGCCGGAACCGGTCCGCGGTGACAACGCCCGCCCGGTGCCCGCTAGCGGACCAGGCGGGCACGGCCCAATGGTGGCCGGAAGCGGGCCAGCCGGGCTCGGCCCGGCGATGCCCGTTAGTGGACCAGGCGGGCGGCCCGGCGATGCCCGCTGATGGACAAAGCGGGCGCGGACCGGCGATGCCAGGTGGCGGGCGCGACCCGGCGGCGCACACCAGCGGGCCAGGCGGGCACCGCCCAGCGGTGGCCGGAAGCGGGCGCGGCCCGGCGATGCCCGGTGGCGGACACGACCCGGCGGCGCACGCCAGCGGGCCAGGCTGGCGCCGCCCAGGGGCGGACCAGACGGGCACCGCCCAGGGGCGGACCAGGTGAGCGCGGTCTGGCGCTGCCCGGTGGCGAGCTACGCGGACGCAGCCTTCGACACGAGGGCGTCGGCGATGAACGTCAGCTCGCCGTCGAACTCGGCCGGCAGGTCGTCGTCCGAATGGCGGGCCGTTGCGTGGCGGTGGCTGACCGCGCGGGCCAGCAGGCCCGATGCGCGGTCGACGTCGGCTGCCGGGAGGCCGCCGCCGGTGGCCGCCAGGATTACCGTGCGGACCTGCCGCACCAGCACCAGGAAGCGCTCGTGGAGGGCGTCGCGGACTACGTGGTGGGTGTCGGCTTCGCGCCACAGCAGGTGCGAGAGCCCGAGTGACCGGCTGAAGCGGTGGTCGAGTTCGCGGACCAGCCGCCGCAGGCTGCCCGCCAGGTCGCCGGGGACGACGACCACGGCCGGCTCGATGCGCTCGTCGGGCAGGCGCTCGACGAGCGCGGTGAGCAGGTCCGCCTTGTGCCGGAAGTAGTAGTGCACCAGCCCCTTCGGCACCCCGGCCTGCTCGGCGATGCGGGAGGTCGGGGTGGCGTCGAAGCCGGACTCGGCGAAGAGCGCCTCGGCGGCGCAGAGGATGCGCTCCTTCGCCGAATCCTCGGTCATGCGTGCCTCCTGCGGCGTCAGTGCTGGCCGGCGGTGCGGTGCGCGGCGTTCGCGACCGGCATCGCTGCCGCGCCGGCGACGATCGTCAGCACACCGGCGATCCAGGACGTCCAGGACGCGCCGTTGAACTCGGTGTACCCCATCACCCACGGCGCGATGAACAGCAGCACGCCGAGCGCGATCTGGATGCCTTCGCCGTAGACCATGCCCGGCATCGCCAGCGAGACCAGGCCGTCGAGTGCGATCAGGGCGCCCAGGACGACCATCGTCCACATCGCGGTCGTGTCCGTGCTCAGCCAAAGGGGTGAAAGAGCGGCGACCACCCCGATGACGACCTCGGCCCAATCGTGCGGCCGGGTCCATGCGCGCGTAGAGACTTCACTCATTCGTGCTCACCTCCGTCGGTGAAACTGCTGGTCGGGTGGGTGTTCCCACCGCCGATGATCCGCTTGACTGGCCAGCCGGTCAAGATTGATCGGTCACAGTTCGACGTGTAATCGTGCTGTCCGTCTCGTACAGTTGTGTGCGCGAGTTACCGGCGAGTAATTTCTGCCGCCAACGCCGTTGACCCCCACTTCGCGGAGGAACCGATGACGCAGCTCGGCGAGATCCAGCAGGCCATCCTGAACGGCGAATCCGCCGCGGTCGGCTCGTTGCCCGTGCCCGAGAGCTACCGCGGGGTGACCGTGCACGCGGACGAAGTCGACATGTTCGAAGGCCTCGAGAGCGCGGACAAGGACCCGCGCAAGTCGCTCCACGTCGACGACGTGCCCGTCCCCGAGCTGGGCCCGGGCGAGGCCCTGGTCGCGGTGATGGCCAGTGCCATCAACTACAACACCGTGTGGACGTCGATCTTCGAGCCGATCCCCACGTTCAAGTTCCTGAAGAAGTACGGGAAGCTCTCGCCGCTGGCCAAGCGGCACGACCTGCCGTACCACGTCGTCGGCTCGGACCTGTCCGGCGTCGTGCTGCGCACCGGCGTCGGCGTGCACAACTGGAAGCCCGGCGACGAGGTCGTCGCGCACTGCCTGAACGTCGAGCTCGAAGGCCCGGACGGGCACAACGACACGATGCTCGACACCGAGCAGCGGATCTGGGGCTTCGAGACGAACTTCGGCGGGCTCGCCGAGGTCGCGCTGGTCAAGGCCAACCAGCTGATGCCGAAACCCGACCACCTCACCTGGGAGGAGGCCGCCTCGCCCGGCCTGGTCAACTCGACCGCGTACCGCCAGCTCGTCTCGCGCAACGGCGCGGACATGAAGCAGGGTGACGTCGTCCTGATCTGGGGCGCCTCGGGCGGCCTCGGCTCCTACGCGACGCAGTACGCGCTGAACGGTGGCGCCATCCCGGTGTGCGTCGTGTCCAGCCCGGAGAAGGCCGCGATCTGCCGGAAGCTCGGCGCCGAGCTGATCATCGACCGCAGCGCCGAGGGCTACAAGTTCTGGAAGTCCGAGACCGAACAGGACCCGAAGGAGTGGCAGCGCTTCGGCGCGAAGATCCGCGAGCTGACCGGCGGCGAGGACCCGGACATCGTGTTCGAGCACCCGGGCCGGGAGACGTTCGGCGCGTCGGTCTACGCCGCGCGCAAGGGCGGCACGATCGTCACGTGCGCGTCGACCTCGGGGTACATGCACCAGTACGACAACCGGTACCTGTGGATGAACCTCAAGCGGATCATCGGCTCCCACTTCGCGAACTACCGCGAGTCCTGGGAGGCGAACCGGCTGATCGCGAAGGGCCTGATCCACCCGACGCTGTCGAAGACGTACTCGCTCGAGGAGACCGGGCAGGCCGCGCTGGACGTCCACCGCAACGCCCACCAGGGCAAGGTCGGCGTGCTCGCGCTCGCCCCGCAGGAGGGCCTCGGCGTCCGCGACGAGGAGAAGCGAGCGAAGCACATCGAAGGCATCAACGCCTTCCGCGGCGCCTGAACCGGCGGGCGGCCCCCGGTGGCGGAAAGCGCCGGGGTCCGGCCCGATCGGGCCAGTTCCTCCCGCCGCACCACACCGCACGTTCGGCGCACCGCACGGGTGCTCACCCTTCCGTGACCCGGCTGCGACTACGGTAGGGCCATGAGCCTTGGCGATGAACGGGAGCTTGTGCCGCTGGGAGCCGGCTTCGACGTGGCGAAGCGCGGGTACAGCCGAGCGCAGGTCGACGAGCACCTCGAGCGGCTGGACGGCGACCTCAAGATGCTCACCGCCGACCGGGACGCGGCCATCGCGCAGGCCGGCGACCTGGCCCGGCAGCTGGAGATCGCGCGCGGCGAGATCGCGGACCTGCGCGGGCAGGTCGACCGGCTCGCCCAGCCGCCCACCAGCGTCGAAGGCCTGTCCGAGCGGCTGCAGCGGATGCTGCGCCTCGCGCAGGACGAATCCGCCGACACGCGCGCCCGCGCCGAAGCCGAGGCCGGCCACATCCGGGCCAAGGCCGAGACGGACGCGAGCGCCATGCGCGCCCGCTACGAGCAGCTGCTCACCGAGCTCGACCTGCGCCGCAAGGAGATGGAAGCCGAGCACCGCAAGGTCCTCGAGGACGCTCGCGCGGAGGCCAAGAAGATCACTGACGAGGCCGAGGCGGAGCGCAAGCGGCTCGACACCGAGTCGTCCGACCGTCGCACGAAGGTCGAAGAGGACTTCGAGATCGCGATGGCCTCGCGCCGCACCGAGGCGATGCGCGTGCTGGCCGAGCAGGAGGCCGCGAGCAAGGCCGAGGCCGCGCGTCGCGTCCAGGAGGCGACGCAGGACGCCGCCGACATCCGCGCGAAGGTCCTCGAAGAGGAGAAGGCCGCGAAGGCCGACATCGAACGCCGTCAGCGGGAGTCCGTCGCCGAGGCGAACAAGCGCCGGCAGGACTCGATCACCGAGGCGAACGCCCGGCTCGCGGAGGCCGCCGACGAAGCTCGGCGCCGCGTGACCACGGCGACCGACGAGTCGAACCGGCGGATCACGCAGGCCAACGAGCGCGTCGACGCCCTGCGCAAGGTCCGCGGCGGGCTGGCCGAGCAGGTCCGCGCGGCGCGAGCGGTGCTGGCCGAAGCGCACACCGTCCTCGGCGACGACGTGAAGGTGCCCGCGGACGTCACGGCCGATCTGAAGGGCAGCGACCTGAAGGCGGAGAAGCCGGCGGCCGCCGAAGACACCGAGAAGACGGTCCGGACGCCCGACGTCGAGGAGACCATCCGGATCCGCGCCTCGGACGTCCCCAAGCCGAAGCCCGCGCCCAAGCCCGCCCCGAAGCCCGCTCCGCGGCCGAGCGGAGCGCAGAAAGCGACTGGCGAGTAACCTTCCACCCGACACGGGCGCGGACGAGCCTGCGCGGTCGGTCCCGACCGGCTATCGTCCCTGCTCACGCGGGATCACCTGGAGGTTTTGCGCATGGGTGCGGCATATCGGACCGTGGTGGTGGGCACGGACGGCTCGGAGTCCTCGTTCGCGGCGGTGGACCGCGCGGCGGCGGTGGCCGGCGACGCGGGCGCCACGCTCGTCATCGCGTGTGCGTACTACCCGGCCAGCAAGTCCGACGTCGACAAGGCCCAGGACGTCCTCGGCGAAGAGGCGTACCAGGTCGTCGGCTCGGCCCCGGCCGAGGACACGCTGCAGTCGGCGCGCGACCGGGCGACCAAGGCCGGCGCGGCGAAGATCGACACGATCGCGGTGAAGGGCGACCCGGTCGACTCGCTGCGCAAGGTCGTGCACGAGCGCGAGGCCGACCTGCTGGTGGTCGGCAACCGCGGGCTCAACACGATCGCCGGCCGGATCCTGGGCTCGGTGCCGTCCGAGGTGGCACGCAAGTCCGGCGTGGACGTGCTGATCGTCCACACGACCTGAGCCGTGACCGATCCGAGCGAGGAGCTTCAGCAGCGGCTCGAACGCGTCCTGCTCGGCGGCAGGCGGAAGTACACCCGGCTCGAAGTGGCCGAAAAGGCCGGCGTGCCCGATGAGCGGTCACGCCGGCTTTGGCGCGCGCTGGGCTTCGCGACGGTCCGCGACGACGAGGTCGTCTTCACCGACGCGGACGTCGAGGCGATGCGGACGGCGGACCAGCTGGTCCAGTCGGGGCTGATCGACCCGAGCATCGAGGTCTCGGTGACGCGCGCGCTCGGCCAGCACCTGTCGCGGCTGGCCGAATGGCAGGTCGACATGCTGTGGGAGCTGATCCGCGAGCAGCCGGAGCTGGGCCGCAACGAGCGTCAGGTGACGCGCCTGGTCGACCGGCTGCTGCCGGAGCTCGAACGGGTCCAGAACTTCGTCTGGCGCCGGCATCTCGCGGCGTACGCGGGCCGGGCGTTCGCGGCCGCGGGCGACAACGTCGAGGCGCGCACCGAAGTGGTCGGCTTCGTCGACATGGTCGGCTACACGAGGCTGACCCGCCAGATCGACGAAGACGAGCTGAGCCGCGTGCTCGACGCGTTCGAGACGCTGGCGACGGAGGTGATCGCCGAGCACCACGGCCGCGTGGTGAAGATGATCGGCGACGAGGTCCTGTTCGTCGCGGACTCGGCGGCCGACGCGGCGGAGATCGCCCTGACCCTGACCGAGCGGACGTCGGCGGACGAAAGCCTCCCGGCGGTCCGCGCGGGCATGGCGTCGGGCCGCATCCTGTCGCGGTTCGGCGACGTCTACGGCTCGGTGGTCAACCTGGCGGCCCGGCTGACGTCGGTGGCCCGCCCGGGCACGATCCTGGTCGACAAGGAGCTGGCGACCGAGCTGAAGGACGAGAAGGAGTACGAGCTGCGCCCCCGCCGGCCGGTGACGGTCCGCGGCTACAACCGCCTCCGCCCGGCAGCCCTGCGACGCGCCCGCGAGGCCCCGACGGGACGGTTCGCGAGCTCCCAGCAGCTGGCGGCGGAGATGCTGGGGCTGACGGATCCGACGGCCAAGCCCGTGGAGGAACCGGAGATCGCGCCCGAGGACGAAGTGACGGAGCGTCCCCGCCGTCGCCGGAGACGCCGCATCCTCTGAGCCGCTCAGGCGTCGAAGTCGACCGTGACGGTCTCCGAGACCGGGTAGGACTGGCACGTCAGCACGAAGCCCGCCTCGACCTCCGCCTCCTCCAGCGCGAAGTTCCGCCGCAGGTCGACCTTGCCCTCCGTGACCCGGGCGCGGCACGTGCCGCACACCCCGCCCTTGCACGCGAACGGCAGGTCGGGCCGGAACTTCTGCGCGCCGTCCAGGACCGATGTCGAGCGCGGCAGGGTCATCGACGACGAACGGCCGTCCAGGACCACGCGGACCTCCGACGACTCCCCCGCCACCTGCGGGTCGAGGTGGGTCACCGGCTCCGGCGGGGTGTCGACGTAGAACAGCTCCTGGTGGATCCGCGCGCGCGGCACGTCCAGGGACGCCAGCAGCTCTTGGGCGCCCGTCACCATCTCGAACGGGCCGCACAGCCAGAAGTGGTCCACAGTGGACACCGGCACCAGCGTGTCGAACAGCTGACGCAGCTTCGGCACGTCCAGGCGGCCCGTGAACAGTTCCGCCTCGCGCGGCTCGCGCGAGAGCACGTGGATCAGTTCCAGGCGGGCCGGCGCGCGGTCCTTCAGGTCGGCCAGCTCGTCCGCGAACATCACCGTGTCCGTGCGGCGGTTGCCGTACAGCACCGTCACCGTCGCGTCCGGCGTCGCCAACAGCGACGACACGATCGACAGCACCGGGGTGATGCCCGAGCCGGCCGCGATCAGGACGTGGTGGCCGCCGGCCGCCAGGTCGGGGGTGAACGACCCGGTCGGCGTGGCCACCTCGATCGTGTCGCCCGCGCGGACCTCGTTGACCAGCCAGGACGAGAACAGGCCGTCCGGCACCAGGCGGACACCCACCCGGGGAGCCGCGCCCGCCGCCGCGCAGATCGAATACGAACGGCGCTCGTCACGGCCGTCGACCGCCCGCCGCAGGGTCAGCGACTGGCCCGGCTTGAAGGCGAACTCGGCCGACAACGAGTCGGGCACGTCGAACGTCACGGCGACCGCGTCGTCGCACAACCGCGTGACGCCCGCGACCTTCAGGGGATGGAACGCCACCTTAAATCTCCTTGACGTGCTCGAACGGCTCGGCGCACGACCGGCAGCGCCGCAGCGCCTTGCACGCCGTCGCGCCGAAACGGGACTGCTCTTCCGTGTCGGCGGAACCGCAATGCGGGCAGACGACGCGCGACACCGGCGCCGACAGCGTCAGCGGGATCGGCCCCGACCGCCGCGGCGCCGCGCCCGGCGGGGCGATGCCCGCCGAGGCCAGCTTTTCGCGGCCCGAAGCCGAGATCCAGTCCGACGTCCACGCCGGCGAGAGCTGTGTGCGGATCTCGACGTCCGCGTAGCCCGCCGAAACCAGCGCGTGCTCCAGGTCGTCGCGCATGGTGTCCATCGCCGGGCAGCCGGTGTACGTCGGCGTGATCGCGACGACCACCCGGCCGTCCTCTTCGGACACCGAACGCAGCACGCCCAGGTCGGCCAGGGTCAGCATCGGCAGCTCGGGGTCGGTGACCGTGGCCGCGACCGCCGCCGCGGTCACCACTTCGCGTCCGGCATGGCCCGGGCGACGCTCTGCAGCTCCGCCAGCAGGAACCCCAGCTGCTCGGTGTGGACGCCGTCGCGGCCCGTCCGGCCCGAGACACCCGCCAGTTCACCGACCGTGGGACGGGAAAGCGTGGCGGCCGCGAGGGCCTGGTCCAGCACCGCGTCGAACTCCGGTCGCAGCGAGGCCGCGTCCACGAGTTCCACGGCGTGCGTGCGGAACAGCTCGCCGACGTACGGCCAGACCGCGTCGAGGCCTTCCTGCATCCGCTCGTGGGACAGCTCGGTGCCGTCCCCGAGCCGGACCAGCCACTGCGCCGCGTAGTCGCGGTGGTAGGTCAGCTCCTTGACGCCCTTGTCCGCGATCGCCGCCAGCACCGGGTCCACCGACGTCACCAGCCGCTGGAACAGCGCCAGCCGCCACGTCGAGAAGACGAACAGCCGCGCGATCAGGTGCCCGAAGTGGCCGCCGCCCAGCTCGGCGAGCCGGACGTTGCGGAACTCGTTCTCCACGCGCTGGAACGCGTAGGAGTCCTCGGACCGCCCCGAGCCGTCCGCCTTGCCGGCACGCGCGAGCAGCAGCCGCGCCTGGCCGAGCAGGTCGAGGCCGATGTTCGCGATCGCGACCTCGTCCTCCAGCTCGGGCGCGTTGGTGCACCACTCCTGCAGCCGGTGGGAGAAGACCAGCGCGTCGTCGCCCAGCATCAGGCAGTAGGCCGCGAGCCGAGCGCCGTCCACTCCGGACGGCACCGAAGTGTCCACTCCGGACAGCGGGTACTCGAAGCCGGTGCCGAACGCCCAGCGGGCGTCGTTCTCCTCGGTCAGCGACTCGTAGACGTTGTCGAAACTCATATGTGCGGCACCTCCTCGGGGATGTCGTAGAACGTCGGGTGGCGGTAGACCTTGTCGCCGCTGGGCGCGAAGAACGGGTCCTTCTCGTCCGGCGACGACGCGGTGATGTCCGCTGCCCGAACCACCCAGATCGACACGCCTTCGTTGCGGCGCGTGTAGAGGTCGCGCGCGTGGTGCAGCGCCATCTCGTCGTCGGCCGCGTGCAGCGAACCGACGTGCACGTGGTTCAACCCGCGCTTCCCGCGGACGAACACCTCGTACAGCGGCCAGTCGTGCTTCATCGCGAACCCTTCTTCTCGGCGTGCGCCACCGCGGCTTCACGCACCCAGGCGCCGTCCTCGTGCGCGCGGCGCCGGTGCGCGATCCGCGACGCGTTGCAGGGGCCGTTGCCCTTCAAGACGTTCTTGAACTCGTCCCAGTCGACCGCGCCGAAGTCGTAGTGCTCGCGGTCGGGGTTCCACTTCAACGAAGGGTCCGGGAACGTGACACCGAGCGCCTCGGCCTGCGGCACCGACATGTCGACGAAGCGCTGCCGCAGCTCGTCGTTGGTGTGGCGCTTGACCTTCCAGGCCATCGACTGCGCGGTGTTCGGCGAATCGGCGTCCGGCGGGCCGAACATCATCAGCGACGGCCACCACCAGCGGTTCACGGCCTCCTGGACCATCTCCCGCTGCTGGTCCGTCCCGCGCATCATCGTCATCAGCAGCTCGTAGCCCTGCCGCTGGTGGAAGGACTCCTCCTTGCAGATCCGGATCATCGCCCGCGCGTACGGCCCGTAGGACGACCGGCACAGCGGCACCTGGTTGCAGATCGCCGCGCCGTCGACCAGCCAGCCGATCACGCCGACGTCGGCGAAGGTCAGCGTCGGGTAGTTGAAGATCGACGAGTACTTCTGCTTGCCCGTGATCAGCTTGTCGGTCAGGTCCGCGCGGTCCGCGCCCAGCGTCGCCGCCGCCGAGTACAGGTACAGGCCGTGCCCGGCTTCGTCCTGCACCTTGGCCAGCAGGATCGCCTTGCGCCGCAACGACGGCGCCCGCGTGATCCAGTTGCCCTCGGGCTGCATGCCGATGATCTCCGAGTGCGCGTGCTGCGCGATCTGCCGGATCATCGTCTTGCGGTAGCCCTCGGGCACCCAGTCGCGCGGCTCGATGCGCTGGTCGCGCTCGATGACGGCCTCGAACTGCTCCTCCAGAACGGCGGTCACGACTGCTCCTTCGCGACGAGGGTCAGGACGTCGTACTTGGCGACGGATTCGCCGTCGGCGTTGGTGACGTCGGCGTCCCAGCGGACCTCGCCGTACTCCTGGTCGATCCGCGGGGTGATCTGCTTGGCGGTCAGGGTCACGGTCAGCGAGTCGCCGACCTTGACCGGCGTGAGGAACCGCAGGTTCTCCAGGCCGTAGTTGGCGAGCACCGGGCCCGGCTCGGGCGAGACGAACAACCCGGCCGCGAACGAGACGACCAGGTAGCCGTGCGCGACGATCCCGCCGAACAGCGGGTTCGCGGCCGCGGCCTCGGGGTCGGTGTGGGCGTAGAACGTGTCGCCGGTGAACTCGGCGAAGTGGTCGACGTCTTCCTGGCTGACCGTGCGCGGCCCCGCGACGACCGAGTCGCCGATCTTCAGCTCGGCCAGGGACTTGCGGAACGGGTGGACGTCGCCTTCGGTGCGCGGCGCGCCGGTGACCCAGCGGCCGGTGACCGCGGACAGCACCGCCGGCGAGCCCTGCACGGCCGTGCGCTGCATGTGGTGCAGCACGCCGCGGATGCCGCCCATCTCCTCGCCGCCGCCCGCGCGGCCTGGGCCGCCGTGGACGAGCTGCGGCATCGGCGAGCCGTGACCCGTCGACTCCTTCGCGTCGTCGGCGTCCAGGACCAGCAGGCGGCCGTGGTACGGCGCCGCGCCGAGGACGACCTCGCGGACGAACTCCTTGTCCGCGCTGACCACGGATCCGGCCAGGCTGCCGCCGCCCCGCGCGGCCAGCTCGACGACCTGCTCGGCGGACGTGTACGGCAGGAGCGTCGAGACCGGGCCGAACGCCTCGACCTCGTGCGGCTCGGAGCGCTCCGGGTCCGCCTTGAGCAGCACCGGCGAGAGGAACGCGCCGCGCTCGGCGTCCGCGTCGACCACGGAGACGTTTTCCGGGTCGCCGAACACGACGCTGCCCGCGTCCAGCAGCGCCTTCAGCGACCGCCGGACCTCTTCGCGCTGCTCCAGGCTGGCCAGCGCGCCCATCCGGACGCCCTCGGCCGCCGGGTTGCCGACGGTCACCTTCGCGAGCCGCGCCGAGGCGGCCTCGGCGACGTCGTCCAGCAGCGCGGCCGGGACGAACGCGCGGCGGATGGCGGTGCACTTCTGGCCCGCCTTGACCGTCATCTCCGTGGTCAGCTGCTTGACGAACAGGTCGAACTCGGTGGTCCCGCGCACCGCGTCGGGTCCGAGGATCGAGCAGTTCAGCGAGTCGGCCTCGGCGTTGAACCGCACCGAGTTCCGCACGATCGCCGGGTGCGCGCGCAGCTTCTGCGCGGTGGACGCCGAGCCGGTGAACGACACCAGGTCCTGCGCCGTGACGTGGTCCAGCAGGTCGCCGACGCTGCCCGCGACGAACTGCAGCGAGCCCTCGGGCAGGATCCCCGACTCGACGATCAGCTCGACCAGCCGCGCGGTCAGGTACGCCGTCTGGCTCGCCGGCTTGACCAGGCTCGGCACCCCGGCGAGGAACGCGGGCGCGAACTTCTCCAGCGGACCCCACACGGGGAAGTTGAAGGCGTTGATCTGGACGGCGACACCGCGCAGCGGCGTCGCGATGTGCTGGGCGACGAAGGTGCCCTCGCGCGACAGCGGCTCGACGTTGCCCTCGACGTAGACGGTGTCGTTCGGCAGCTCGCGCTTGCCCTTCGAGGCGTAGCTGAACAGCACGCCGATGCCGCCGTCGATGTCGAACTTCGAGTCACCCAGCGTGGCACCGGTGCGCGCGGAGAGTGCGTACAGCTCTTCGCGGTGTTCGCGCAGGTGCGAGGCCAGGGCCTTCAGCAGCGCCGCACGCTGGTGGAACGTCAGCTCCCGCAGCGCCGGGCCGCCGACCCGGCGGCCGTACGCCAGTGCACCCGCGAAGTCGACACCCGCCGAGGAGATCCGCGCGACCTCCTCGCCCGTGGCCGCGTCGTGCAGCGGAACGCCCGCCTCCGACGCCGTGTGCCACTCCCCGGAGACGTAGCTGCGCAGCAATGCCATCAGGTCCGACCTCTCCACCGAATTACCTACCGGACGTTCAGTAATTCCATGGTAGCGGCTGGACCCGGAGATCGGAAGAGGCGGCGCTTGACACGGCCCCCGGGCCCTGCCTTTACTGAGCGGCACCGCAGGTGACCGTCCATTCGGTCAGTCAGGACGGAGGGCGCATGACCAACGCCGCGCACACCATGTTCGCCGCCGACGAGGCCTCCCGCGCACTGGGCATCGAACTGGTCGAAGCGGGCGACGGCCGGGCCGTCGCGACCATGACGATCACGGGCGCGATGGTCAACGGCCACGACATCGCCCACGGCGGTTACGTCTTCCTGCTCGCCGACACGGCCTTCGCGTGCGCGTGCAACACCCACGGCCCGGTGACGGTCGCCGCCGGCGCCGAAATCTCCTTCGTCGCGGCCGGCCGGCTCGGCGACCACCTCGTCGCCACGGCCACCGAGCGCACCCGCTACGGCCGCAACGGCATCTACGACGTCACCGTGCACCGGGAGACCCCCGCGGGGCCCGAAGTCGTCGCCGAATTCCGCGGCCGCAGCCGCGCCATCTCCGCGAAACGGGACTGACCATGATCGAGACGGACATCGGCGCGGACGAGCTGGCCGCGCTGCAGCTCGAGCGTCTGCAATGGACGCTCAGACACGCCTACGCGAACGTGCCCGCCTACACCCGGAAGTTCGACGCGGCCGGCGTGCACCCGGACGACTGCAAGGAGCTCGCCGACCTGGCGAAGTTCCCGTTCACCACGAAGCAGGACCTGCGCGAGAACTACCCGTTCGGGATGTTCGCGGTGCCGCAGGACCAGGTGCGCCGCATCCACGCCTCCAGCGGCACCACCGGCAAGGCCACCGTCGTCGGCTACACCGAGCAGGACATCGACACCTGGGCGACGGTGATGGCCCGGTCGATCCACGCCGCGGGCGGCCGTCCGGGGCACAAGGTGCACGTCGCCTACGGGTACGGCCTGTTCACCGGCGGCCTGGGCGCGCACTACGGCGCGGAAAAACTGGGCTGCACGGTGATCCCGGCGTCCGGCGGGATGACGGCACGGCAGGTGCAGCTCATCACCGACTTCAAGCCCGAGATCATCATGGTGACGCCGTCGTACATGCTGACACTGCTCGACGAGTTCGAGCGCCAGGGCGTGGACCCGCAGGCCAGCTCGCTCAAGGTGGGCATCTTCGGCGCCGAGCCCTGGACCGAGCAGATGCGGGCCGAGATCGAAGAGCGGTTCGCGCTCGACGCCGTCGACATCTACGGGCTGTCCGAGGTGATGGGCCCGGGTGTCGCGCAGGAGTGCGTCGAGACGAAGGACGGCCTGCACATCTGGGAGGACCACTTCTACCCCGAGGTGATCGATCCCTTCGACGAGCACGTGCTCGAGCCCGGCGAGACCGGCGAGCTGCTGTTCACCTCGCTGACCAAGCAGGCGCTGCCGATCATCCGCTACCGCACCCGCGACCTGACGGCGTTGCGCCCGGGCACCGCGCGGCCGGCGTTCCGGCGGATGGACAAGGTCACCGGCCGCACCGACGACCTGATCATCCTGCGCGGGGTCAACGTCTTCCCGACGCAGATCGAGGAGATCGTGCTGCGCACGGACGGGCTCAGCCCGCACTTCCAGCTGGTCCGGTCCACGCGCGGGCGGCTCGACCACCTGACCGTGCTGGTCGAGGCCCGGCACGACGCCTCTTCGGCGGACCGGGAGGCGGCCGCCGCCTCGCTGATCTCGGGCGTCAAGGACGGTGTCGGCGTCACGGTGTCGGTCGACGTCGTCGACCCGGACACCCTCGAACGGTCCATGGGCAAGATGCGGCGCATCGTCGACCAGCGGGAGAAGCCGTGACCACACCGCGGCGCGGGCGTCCGGGCTACGACCTCGAATCGCTGCTGCAGGTGGCGGTGCGGCTGTTCAACGAGCGCGGCTACGACGGCACGAGCATGGAGGACCTCTCCCGCAAGCTCGGCATCACGAAGTCGGCGATCTACCACCACGTGCCCAGCAAGGAGGAACTGCTGCGGCTGGCGGTGGACCGGGCGCTGGACGGGCTGTTCGCCGTCGCCGCGGAGACGACCGAACTGGACGGCCGCGCGATCGACCGGCTGGAGCACCTGGTGCGCGGCAGCGTGCTGGTGCTGGCCGACCGGCTGCCGTTCGTCACGCTGCTGCTTCGCGTGCGCGGCAACACGAAGGTGGAGCGGGCGGCGCTGACGCGGCGTCGCGAGTTCGACCGGTTGGTGACCGACCTGGTGAAGCAGGCGGAGGCGGAGGGCGACCTCCGCCCGGACGTCGACCCGGCGGTGACCGCGCGGCTCGTCTTCGGCATGGTCAACTCCCTGATCGAGTGGTACAAGCCGCGGCGGGGGTCGTCCGCGACCGAAGTGGCGGACGCGGTGTGCAAGGTGGCGTTCGAAGGCCTGCGCACGGTGTCGTGAGTCATTCCCCCGCGGCCTGTGGCGGACGGCCCGCCTGCCAGAGGAGGGCGTCGCGCAGCTGGCCGATCAGGCGTTCGTCGTCCGCTTCGGACGGGTCGATGCCGAGCGGGATCCAGCGCTCGGAGACTTTCGACCCTTCGTCGTAGCTCGTGATCACGATTCCCGAGTAGGACAAGGACTCTTCGTCCGCGCAGTCGCCGTCGGGCAGCGGCTCGTCCGCTTCGAAGCCGTCGTCGAAGCTGACGTGGCGATGCTGCAGGCGGACGCTCACCCAGCGTCCGGCCGGCCGGATCGGCGCGTCTTCTTCGGTCATCTGCTCCTACCCCCGGTCGCGGGTCCCTGCCGTCTCGTCGCATCCGGGTGCCGGGAAGTTACCGGCGGGTTGTTCCGGTTGCGTAACGACAAAGGTTGGCGCGAAACACCGCTTGCCCGCCACCGGAAGTCACTCTTTTGACAACGGGTCAACTACTTGTTGACAGGGTGCCGATCCCCCGCGAGGCTGAGCGGGTGACCAGTGGGACCCGGCCGCGGCGCCGCCGCCTCGAACCCGCCGAACGGCGTGCGGAAATCCTCGCCGCCGCCCGGCACCTGTTCGGCGCCGGCAGCTACGCGTCGGTGTCCACTTCGGACATAGCGGAGGCCGCCGGCGTGGCGCGCCCGCTCATCAACCACTACTTCGGCGGCAAGCGCGAACTGTACCTGGAAGTGGTACGGCAGCTGATGATCGTGCCGGCACCGGTCACCGAAGCGCTGCCGGACACCACGATGGAGCAACGGCTGGCGATCGGCGTCGAGCGGTGGATGGACGTCGTGGACCGCAACCGCGACGCCTGGCTGACCGTGATCGGCCCCGAATCCGCGGGCCGGGACCCCGAAATCGAGCGAATCATGCTCGAAGCCGACGAAGTGGCCGCCGATCGCGTGCTCGAAGCGGCGTTGATGAGCGACGTCACCGAAGGCCGGGAAGAGCTGCGCGCCATGATCCGGTCGTTCGGCGGGATGCTGCGGGCGGCGTCACGCGAATGGCTGATCCGCGGCACGCTCGACCGCGCGGCGCTGCGCACCTTCCTCACCGACTCGATCCTCAACCTGCTGAAGGTCACCTACCCGGCGGTGCTTGCCGAGCGGCCCGGAAGCGACGGGCGAACGCCGCCGGCGTCATCCCGGTCCAGCGCTTGAACGCGTAGATGAAGCTCGACGCTTCGGCGTACCCGAGCCGGTACGCGACGTCCTCGACCGACAGCACGCCGGTGTCGAGCAGCTCTTCGGCCAGCGTCTGGCGGACTTCGTCGACCAGCGCGCGGTAGCTGGTGCCGGCCTCGGTCAGGCGCCGGCGCAGCGTGCGCGTGCTGAGCGTCAGCTGGCGGGCGACCTCGTCCATGCCGGCGTCGACGCCGCCGAGGCGGACCAGGCGTTCGCGCACTTGCTGCGCGATGCCCGAACGCCGGCGTCTGCGCTCGACGAGCACCTGGCACTGCGCGGCGCAGAGGGCGACCGTCTGGTCGTTGGCCTGCGGCAGCGGCCGGGTCAGCAGCGCCGGGTCGAGCGTCGCCCGGCAGGCGTCGGCACCGAACCGCGGCTTCAGGCCGAACGTCCGCTCGTAGGCGTCCACTGTGGACGGATCGTGCCGGAAGGTCAGCTCCTGCGGCGCGATCTCCGGCAGCAGGTCGCGCATGACGGAGAAGATCGCGGCCAGGTCGCGCAGCACGAGGAACCGGGCGACGTCGCCGGGCACGCGGCTGTCGTCGAGCTCCAGCGTCAGCCGGCCGGGTTCGAGCTCGACGTGCGGGATGCAGAACGCGAAGCTGAGGTCGAAGTAGCGCAGCGCGAACAGCATCGCGTCGCGCAGGGTCGGGCTGCTGATGCAGGCGAAGCCGAAGATGCCGAAGGTGCTGACGCGGTAGCGGCGCCCGAGTTCGAGAGCCGTGGCGTCCGAACCGTCCAGCTCCGCGAGCGCGCGGACGACGGCCAGCTCCTGGCGCGCGTCGACCTGCACCGACGGGTCGGCGAGCAGCTCCGGCGAAAGCGTCGTGGCGGCGAGCAGCTTCCCGTCGGGCAGCCCGCGGTCGGCGGCGAAGCGGGTCATCAGCTCGATGCTGGCGGTACCGCGCGGGAAGTCCCAGTCCCCGACGGCGGGCGCGGCGAGCTCGGCCATGGCCGGAAGTATGGATGACGGCCGATCCGGCGTCGAATCGAGGACCGGAACTGTCCGGGGTGATCGTTAGGGTGACGAGCGTGGAGACGTTGAGCCGGCGGGCCCTCACCCGTGCGACGCTGGAGCGCCAGCTGCTGCTGCGCCGCGTGAAGATGTCCGCGTACGACGCCGTGGCACACCTGGCCGGGCTGCAGGCGCAGGCGCCGTTCCCGCCGTACTACGCGCTGTGGTCGCGGCTGCACGGGTTCCAGCCCACCGAGCTGGCTTCGCTGCTGGAAAGCCGGCAGGTGGTGCGGATCGCGCTCATGCGCGGCACGGTCCACCTCGTGACGGCGGCGGACGCCCTGGCGTGGCGGCCGGTCGTCCAGGTGCTCTACGACCGCGACCTCAAGACGAACACGCTGCACGCGCGCGAACTCGCCTCGCTGGACCACGCCGAGGTCGCCTCGGCGGCGCGGGACCTGCTCGCCGACGCGCCGCTGTCGGGCACCGCGCTGGGTGCCGAACTGGCGAAGAAGTGGCCGGGCAGCGCCAAGGCGTCGCTCACGCACCTCGCGCGGGGACGCCTTCCGCTGGTCCAGGTCCCACCCCGGGGCGTCTGGGGCAAAGCGGGCCAGACGACCTACGCGTGCCTGGACGCATGGGTGGACTCGCCGCTCGCGCCGCCTTCGCCGTCTTCGTTGATCAAGCGGTACCTGCGCGCGTTCGGACCGGCTTCGGTGGCCGACGTGCAGGCGTGGGCGGGCATCACCCGGCTGGGCGAGGTGGCGGCTTCGATGGACCTGCGGCACTACCGCGACCCGGACGGGCGCGAGCTGCTGGACCTGCCGGAGCTGACGATCCCGGACGAGGACGTCCCGGCGCCACCGCGGCTGCTCGGGCCGTTCGACCAGATGATCCTGTCGTACGCGGACCGGACACGGATCGTCTCCGACGAGTACCGCAAGCGGGTGATCACGCAGAACGGGCTGGTCAAGGGCACCTTGCTGGTGGGCGGGCAGGTTCGCGGGCTCTGGGAGATCACGACGTCCCGCAAGGCCGCCGTGGTCGACCTTTCGCCGTTCGAGAAACTGCCGAAGCGCGACCTGGTGACGTTGGAGAGCGCGGCCTCGCGGCTGGCCGACTGGGCGGAGCCGGCTGCGGAAACGCGGGAAGTGCGCGTCCACCCGCCGGCGTGACGTGGCCGGAATTCTCGATCGAGTGACCGTTCGTGGCCTGTTGTCACAGGCCCCTGCTGCGTAGCTTTTCCGGCATGAGTAGTTCGGCGAAGGAGCCGTCGGTGCTGATCGTGGGCACCGGGTTCGGCGGCATCGGGACGGCGGTCGAGCTGAAGCGCGCCGGGTTCACCGGCTTCACGATCCTGGAGAGCGCGGACGCGCCCGGCGGGGTCTGGCGGGACAACACCTACCCCGGCGCCGCCTGCGACATCCCGTCGCCGCTCTATTCGTTCTCCTTCGAACCGAACCCGCGGTGGCCGAAGCGCTTCTCGCACCAGCCGGACATCCTCGCCTACCTGCGGGGCGTCATCGCGAAGTACGGCCTCGAACCCCACATCCGCTACGGCACCGAGGTCACCGGGGCATCGTTCGACGAGGAGCGCGGCGTCTGGCGCGTCGAAACCTCGGGCGAAACGTACGAGGCAAACGTTTTCGTCCCCGCCGTCGGCCAGCTGTCCCGGCCGGTGCTGCCCGACATCCCCGGCCGCGAAAGCTTCGCGGGCGACGCCTTCCACTCCGCGCGCTGGGACCACGACGTCGACCTCGCGGGCAAGCGCGTCGCGGTCATCGGGACCGGGGCCAGCGCCGTCCAGTTCGTGCCCGAGCTGCGGAAGCACGCGAAGCACGTCACGGTCTTCCAGCGCACGCCGCCTTACGTGATGGCGAAGTCGGACCCGACCTACCGGCGGTGGCAGCACTGGCTGTTCGAGCACCTGCCGCCGACGCAGCTGCTCGGCCGGCTGCGGATCTTCCTGCTCGCCGAGTACGCGACGTACGCGATGACGCGTCACCCCGTGCTGGCGAAGATGTTCGAGCTGCGGACCGCGCAGCTGCGCCGCCGCCACATCAAGGACCCGGAGCTGCGCGCGAAGCTGAAGCCGGCCTACCCCCTGGGCTGCAAGCGGATCCTCTTCACCAACGACTACCTGCCCGCGCTGGCCCAGCCGGACGTCGACGTCGAGACGCGGCGGATCTCGTCGATCACGCCGCGCGGCGTGCGGGTCGAAGACGGGACCGAGCTCGAAGCGGACGTCCTGGTCTACGGCACCGGGTTCGCCGCGACGGAGTTCCTCGGCCGGATGGAGGTGACCGGCCGCGGCGGCCGTTCGCTGCGGGACACCTGGTCCGGCGGCGCGCGGGCCTACCTGGGCATGGCCGTGCCCGGGTTCCCGAACATGTTCTGCGTCTACGGGCCCAACACCAACCTCGGCGCCGGGTCCATCATCTACATGATCGAGCGGCAGGCGCGGTACATCCGCCAAGCCGTGGAACGGCTGGCGCGGCCGGGAGTGTCCTTCGTGGAGGTCCGGCCCGAGGTCGAACAGCGCTACGACGACGAAGTGCAGCGGCGGCTCGGCCACAGCGTGTGGAGTGCCTGCACGAGCTGGTACCGCCAGGCCGACGGCCGCGTCACGACCAACTGGCCGGGCCTGGTCACCGAGTACGACCGCCGGACCCGGCGGCTCGACGTGGGCGACTACCGGGTGGTGGCGTGATGGACTACGACGTCCTGGTGATCGGCTCGGGGTTCGGCGGCAGCGTCACGGCGTTGCGGCTGACCGAGAAGGGCTACCGCGTCGGCGTGCTGGAGACCGGCCGCCGGTTCGCCGACGACGAGTTCGCGAAGACGTCGTGGCGGCTGCGGAAGTACCTGTGGGCGCCCGCGCTGCGGTGTTTCGGCATCCAGCGGCTGACGCTGCTGAAGAACACGTTCGTAATGAGCGGCTCCGGCGTCGGCGGTGGTTCGCTGGTGTACGCGAACACGCTGTACGAGCCGCCGGACAAGTTCTACGAAGACCCGCAGTGGGCGCACATCACGGACTGGAAGTCCGAGCTGGCGCCGTACTACGACCAGGCGAAGCGGATGCTGGGCGTGGTCGAGAACCCCGCGACGACGGCTGCGGACCGGGTGCTCCGGGACGTGGCCGAGGACATGGGCATCGGCCACACGTACCGCCGCACGCCGGTCGGCGTCTACTTCGGACAGTCCGGAGTGGACCCGTTCTTCGGCGGCGCCGGCCCCCTGCGTTCGTCGTGCACCTTGTGCGGCGAGTGCATGACCGGGTGCCGGGTCGGCGCGAAGAACACGACGGTGAAGAACTACCTCTACCTGGCCGAGCAGGCCGGTGCTTCCGTGCACCCGTTGACCACCGCGGTTTCGGTGCGGCCGATCCCGGGCGGCTACGCGGTGGACACGCGCCGGACGGGCGGCTTCTCGCGCCGGACGTTCACGGCGTCGCAAGTGGTGTTCTCGGCGGCTTCGCTGGGGACGCAACGGCTGCTGCATCGCATGCGGGACACCGGAACCCTTCCGCACGTCTCCCCGCGGCTCGGGCTCCTGGCCCGCACGAACTCCGAGGCGGTTCTGGCGGCGCGGTCGCTGCGCGAGGACACGGACTATTCGCGAGGCGTCGCGATCACGTCGTCGATCCACCCGGACGCGGTGACGCACGTGGAGCCGGTGCGGTACGGGCGCGGCAGCAACGTGATGGGCCTGATGGCGACGGTGCTCGTGGACGGCGTGCCGGGCCGCAAGCGCTGGGTGCTGGGGTTGCGCGAGCTGTGGCGTTCCCGCCGCGACCTGCTGCGCATCCACAACCCGCGGCACTGGTCGGAGCGGATGATCGGGCTGCTGGTGATGCAGACGCTCGACAACTCCGTGACGACGTACACGAAAAGAGGCCTGTTCGGCCGCCGCATGACGACCCGCCAAGGCGCGGGCGCGCCGTCCCCGGAGTGGATCCCGGCCGGCCACGAGGTGACCCGCCGGGTCGCTTCGAAGATCGGCGGGCTCCCGCAGGGCGCGTGGACGGACATGCTGAACACCCCGATCACGGGCCACTTCATCGGCGGCTGCACGATCGGCGACTCCCCCGCGTCGGGCGTGGTCGACCCGTACCAGCGGCTGTACGGGCACCCGGGCCTGCACGTGGTGGACGGCTCGGCCATCACGGCGAACCTGGGCGTGAACCCGTCACTGACGATCACGGCCCAGGCGGAGCGGGCGATGGCGTTCTGGCCGAACCACGGGGAAGCGGACCCCCGCCCGGCGTTGGGCACGGAGTACCGGCGAGTAGCGGCGGTGGCCCCGAAGAACCCGGCAGTCCCGCCGGAGGCCCCCGGAGCGTTGCGGCTGCCGATCATGCCGGTGTAGCAGTTCCCCGTCCCCGGGCGACTCAGGGCAGGTGAACCGGCCCGAGCCGGTTCCCGAGGAGACCGGAGGCCCGACGTGACCGTGACCCGCCACCCGAACGCGTCCGGGCCACCACCGCGCCGGTCCGAGGAGAAGTGGAAGACCATCGGCCAGGTCCTCGCGGTCGTCTCCGGTCTGCTGACGGTGGCCACCAGCCTCTTGGCCCTGCTCACGGCGAATACGACTCGTGCCGCGACGAGACCGAGAAGTGACCGAGTTCGACTTCGACGAGGTACCCGCGGAAGGACAACCCGTCGCTCTCGGGCTCGCGGCCGTCGGCTCGCTGAACCGGGCGCAGGACCGTGGAATCCTCGACGTGGACGAGCCACTGCGGGTTCTCCGGCGACGGCCGGAGCCGGTGGTGCACCGCGTCGATGCTGCGCACCACCGCCTCGACGGGATCGCCGCTCTCGGAACCGTGGTGCTCCTCGGCGTACGGCACGCGCGCGGCGGCCTCCTCGCCGAGCACCTCGCCGAGGGAGTCCGGATCGGACGCCACCAGGTGCCAGCGCACGCGTGAACCCACCGAGAACGGTTCGCCGCAGCACTGCAGTTGCCAGTCGTCCACCCAGACGGTCGTCTCCACCAGCGCAGTATGAAGAAGGCCCTCCCGGCCGCGCTTCCGGGAGGGCCTTTCCTCAGCGCACGGTCACGGCAGGCCCGCGAGGCCGGCCGACACCGTGTTGGCGAACCCGTACCCCGACGTCGCGTCCCAGTTGATCGACCACGTCATCGCGCCGCGGATCGACGGGTACGTCGCCGATGGCTTGAACGAGCCGCAGGACGTCCCGCGGGCCAGGCAGTTCAGCGCCGACACCGTGTTCGCCGGGGCCTGGTAGCCGCCGCCGGCTGCCGAGGACGACGCCGGGAGGCCCAGGCCCACCTGGTCCGCCCGCAGGCCGCCCTGGAGCTGGATGCAGGCCAGCGCCGTCAGGAAGTCGACCGTGCCCTGCGAGTAGACGTTGCCGTTGCAGCCGTTCATCGAACCCGAGTTGTAGTACTGCATGTTGACGATCGTCAGGATGTCCTTGATACCCAGCGCGAGCTGGAAGTAGCCGCCCTGCGTGGACTGCATGTCGATCGTCTGCGGGGCCATCGTGATGACCTTGCCGCCGCCGTTGTAGATGCTGCGCAGCGCCTGGCCCATGTACGTCGCGTTGATGCCGTTCTCGAGGTCGATGTCGACGCCGTCGAAGCCGTAGTTCGAGATCAGCGTCTTGACGCTGTTGGCGAAGTTGTTCGCCGACGTCGAATCGCTGACGCTGATCGTGCCGTTCTGGCCGCCCACCGAGATGATGACCTTCTGGCCGCGCGCCTGGACCGTCTTGATGTCCGCCTTGAACTGCGCGTCCGTGTAGCCGCCGAGCTGCGACGACAGGCCTGAGTCGAGCGTGAAGCTCACCGCGCCCGGCGTGCCCGTGGCGTCCGCGAAGGACACCGCGATGATGTTGTACGTCGTCGGGACGTCCGCCAGCTTCAGCGCCTTCGCGCCGTTGTAGAAGTTCTGCCAGTAGCCCGTCAGGACGTGCTTCGGCAGGTCACTCTGCGTCGGCGGCGGCGTGGTCGTCGTCGGCGGAGTGGTGGTGGTCGGCGGGGTCGTCGGCGTGGTGGGGGTGGTCGGCGTCGTCGGCGGCGGGGTGCCCGGGCCGTCGAGGCTGACGTCGTCGGCGTAGTACGTCGGCTGGCCGTACCAGCCGTGCAGGTACACGGTCAGCGACGTGCTCGAGCCGGTCGTGAAGCTCAGCGACAGCTGCTGGTAGCCGCTGGTGCCCGGCGTCCACGTGCTGGTCGTCGCCGAGCCGGAAACACCCAGGTAGACGTAGCTGCCCTGGACCCAAGCCGACAGCTTGTAAGCCGTGTTCGCGGAGACGGTCAGCGTCTGCGAGCACTGCGCGTTGTCCGACGACGTCGGCGTCGCGCTCAGCGCGCGGCTGCCGCTGTGGACCGGCGTGCTCACGGCGGTCGGCACCGCGGTGCACGTCCAGCCCGTGGTACCGGCCTCGAAGCCGGGGTTGGCCAGGATGTTCGCCGCCGAAGCGTTGCCGGCGAGGACGAACGTCACGCCGAGACTCAGCGCGACCACGGAAAGTAACGACAGGAGTGCTAGACGAACCTTGGGGACCACGGGCGACCTCCACGACGGTGGTGAGGCAGGTCACCACAAAATGGACTAGACCAATCTGATTGTCAAGGAGCCCCATCCGAAAGTCGGGGCGGCCGAAACGGCAGAATGAGACGATCGGAACCAGGCGAAGCGGGAGCGTGTAGCAGTGAGCGTGTCGGTCGAGCAGAAGATCGCCGAAGAACTGGGCGTGCGCGAAGGACAGGTCAAGGCCGCCGTCGAGCTGCTCGACGGCGGTTCGACCGTGCCCTTCATCGCGCGGTACCGCAAGGAAGTCACGGGCATGCTCGACGACGCGCAGCTGCGCACGCTCGAGGAGCGGCTGCGCTACCTGCGGGAGCTCGACGAGCGCCGGCTCGCCGTGCTGGAGTCGATCCGGAGCCAGGGCAAGCTCGACGAAGCCCTCGAGGCGTCGATCCTGGCCGCGGACACGAAGTCGCGCCTGGAGGACATCTACCTCCCGTACAAGCCGAAGCGCCGCACGAAGGCCATGATCGCGCGCGAAGCGGGTCTCGAGCCCCTGGCCGACGGCCTCCTCGACGACCCGACGACCGACCCGCAGGCCGCGGCCGCGGTGTTCGTCGACGCCGACAAGGGCGTCGCGGACGCGCAGGCGGCGCTCGACGGCGCCCGCGCGATCCTCGTCGAGCGCTTCGCCGAGGACGCCGACCTGATCGGCGAGCTGCGCGAGAAGATGTGGGGCCAGGGCCACCTGGTCGCCAAGGTCCGCTCGGGCAAGGAGGAAGAAGGCGCGAAGTTCTCCGACTACTTCGACTTCTCCGAGCCCTACACCAAGCTCCCCTCGCACCGGATCCTCGCGATGCTGCGCGGCGAGAAGGAGGAGGTCCTCGACCTGACGATGGCGCCCGAGGAGCCCTCCGACGAGCCGCAGGTGGGGCCGACCGAGTACGAGCAGCGCATCGCCGCGAAGTTCGGCATCACGCAGCAGGGCCGCCCGGGCGACAAGTGGCTCGGCGACACCGTGCGCTGGGCGTGGCGCACCAAGATCCTCCTGCACCTGGGCATCGACCTGCGGATGCGGCTGCGCCAGGCGGCCGAGGACGACGCCGTGCGCGTCTTCGCGGCCAACCTGCGAGACCTGCTGCTCGCCGCCCCCGCCGGCACCCGCGCCACGCTGGGCCTCGACCCCGGCTTCCGGACCGGCGTCAAGGTGGCGGTCGTGGACGCGACCGGCAAGGTCGTCGACACCCACGTCATCTACCCGCACCAGCCGGCGAACAAGTGGGACCAGTCCATCGCCGAGCTCGCGGCGCTGTGCGCGCGGCACCAGGTCGAGCTGATCTCGATCGGCAACGGCACGGCGTCCCGCGAGACGGACAAGCTCGCCCAGGAGCTGATCAAGAAGCACCCCGAGCTGAAGCTGACGAAGGCCGTGGTCTCCGAGGCGGGCGCTTCGGTGTACTCGGCGTCGGCGTTCGCTTCGCAGGAACTGCCGACCATGGACGTCTCACTGCGCGGCGCGGTCTCGATCGCGCGGCGGCTGCAGGACCCCCTGGCCGAGCTGGTGAAGATCGACCCGAAGTCGATCGGCGTCGGGCAGTACCAGCACGACCTCTCCGAGGTGTCGCTGTCGCGCTCGCTCGACGCGGTGGTCGAGGACTGCGTGAACGCGGTCGGCGTCGACGTCAACACGGCGTCCGCGCCGCTGCTGACCCGCGTCTCGGGCATCACGACCGGGCTGGCCGAGAACATCGTTTCCCACCGCGACACGAACGGGCCGTTCCGCTCCCGCGTGGCGCTGAAGGAGGTCGCGCGGCTCGGGCCGAAGGCGTTCGAGCAGTGCGCGGGCTTCCTGCGCATCCCGGACGGCGACGACCCGCTCGACTCGTCCTCGGTGCACCCAGAGGCGTACCCGGTGGTTCGGCGCATCCTGTCGACGACCGGCACCGACCTGCGCTCGCTGATCGGCAACACCCGGACGCTGTCCTCGTTGAAGCCGGCGGAGTTCGTCGACGACACGTTCGGCCTCCCGACGGTGACGGACATCCTGGCCGAGCTGGAGAAGCCGGGCCGCGACCCGCGCCCGGCGTTCAAGACGGCGACGTTCGCCGAGGGCGTCGACAAGATCGGCGACCTGAAGCCCGGGATGCGGCTCGAAGGCGTCGTCACGAACGTGGCGGCGTTCGGCGCGTTCATCGACGTCGGCGTGCACCAGGACGGCCTCGCGCACGTCTCGGCGCTGTCGAAAAACTTCGTGAAGGACCCGCGGGAGGTCGTGAAGCCCGGGGACATCGTGAAGGTCAAGGTGCTCGACGTCGACGTGCCGCGGAAGCGGATTTCCCTGACGCTGCGGCTGGACGACGAGCCGGGCGCGCCGTCCGGCAACCGCGGCGGCCGGGACCGCGGCCAGGGCGGGGGCGGCGGCGGTCAGCGTCGCGGCGGCTCCGGCGGCGGCCAGCGCGGTGGCGGCGGCCGGGACCGCGGCGGCAACTCCGCCGCGAGCGGCTCCATGGCCGACGCCCTGCGGCGGGCCGGGTTCGGCAAGTAGGACAACGGCGGAAGGCGGGTCATCCTCGGGTGGCCCGCCTTTCGTGTGGCGGCCCGGATCAGCGGAGCGTCGCCAGACCGACCGCGAACAGCACCGCCGGCACCACGGCGGCCGACGAGCTGATCAGCCAGGTCCCGCCGCGCCAGCCGACCGGAGAGGCGTCGAGCACCAGGCGGCGCACGAGGGCCGCCTCGACCACCGCGGCCAGCAGGAACCCGAAGCCCACGCTGAAGATCGCCGCCGCGCCGACGAAGAACAGGCCCGACGTCGACGCCGCGCCCAGCGGGGCCGCGACCTCCCAGCGCACCAGCCCGGCGGCCAGCGCGAGCAGGGCCAGCAGCAGCACGAACGCGACGAGGAACCCGATCCGGGCGGTCGTCTGGTGCTGGCTGCGGCCGAACCACCAGAGCCCGGCGTCGAGCAGCAGCACGACCGCGGCGAGCGCGAAGAACCCGGCACGGAACGTCAGCACCCGGTCACTCTAGCCAGGGAGCTGGCTCATGAGCGCCGTCGGATGGCCGTCGGGATCGGTGAAGAACGCCATCCACTCCTCCACCCCGGACTCGTGCCGGAAGATCCGGTGCGGCGCGCCGAGGAACTCGACCCCGCGCTCGCGCAGGGTGTCGTACGCCGCGTCGATGTCCGGGACCTTGAAGTACAGCACCGATTCCGGGCCGTTCGGCTCCCCGGCCGTCAGGAACAACCGGACGCCGTCGCAGTCGAAGAACGCCAAGTCCCCGAACGTGTAGAGGTGGTCCAGGCCGAGCACGTCCCCGTAGAACGCCTTCGCCCGGCCGAGGTCCGCGACGGTCCGCGAAACCTGCCCGATCGGTCCCAGCATCGGTTCCTCCCCGGAAGCCCGGCCCAGTGCGCTGTCCACCGGGGCGCCACGCCACGCGCGCAGCTCCGCGCGCCCGGTCAGGCCGAGCTTGCGGACGGCGTTGCCGACGTGGAACTTCACGGCGTCCTGGCTGGTGCCGCGCCGCCGCGCGATCTCGCGGTTGGTCAGGCCGTGCCGGACCGCGTCGACCACCCGCCACTCGGCGGGGGTCAGCCGGTCCGGGTGCCGTGGCCTGCCGCGCTCGCCCACGCGCCGACGATAGCCCCGGAACCGCCGAATTACCCTCCCCCCGCGAACCGCACCTCCACGCAGCCCAGCGGCCCGAAGTCGGCGACCACGTGCCCGCCGGCGCGGATCGGGCACGGCGGGGTGGCCGTCCCGGTCGTCACGACGTCGCCCGGGCGCAGCGACCGGCCGTGCCGCGGCAGGTCCATCGCCAGCCAGTGCAGCGCCAGGCGCGGGTCGCCGAGCACCAGGCTGCCGCTGCCGCGCGAGAACTCCGCGCCGTCGGCGTGCAGGACGACCGGCTGCCGCGGCAGGTCGAGGTCGCGCCAGCCCGGCACCGCCCGGCCTTCGACGAACCGGCCCGCGCACGCCACGTCCGCGAGCAGTTGCGGACCGCCCGCGTGCTGGTGGTCCGTGTAGCGGCTGTCCGGCAGTTCGACGGCGAGGAACATCGTGTCGACCGCGTCGAGCAACGCCGTCAGCGACGGCGACGGGCCGGGATCGGCCTTGAGCCGGAAGGCGAACTCGGGCTCGGCGACGCCCATGGTCAGGGTGTCGGCCGGCACCGGCTCGCCCTCGGCGTGCCGGAACCGCTCGAACATCACGCCCGGCAGCGGACCCGGAACGTCGAGGTACTGCCGGGCGTAAACGGTGGTCGCGGCGATCTTCCAGCCGGACACCGGCCCGGCCAGCTCGGCGAGCGCTGCCTGCGCAGCCATGCCCTCGGCGAGGTCGCACGGGCGGGCGTCGGCGGGCAGGCCGTCGAGCCGTTCTCCGGTCTGCCAGGCGTCCCAGATCAGCTCCGCTGCCCGCTCAGGGTTCACCCAGGTGATCTTGCCAACCGGAAGACCGGGTGTCGATCGGCTTACGGGTTCATCGCGTAGGTCCCGGAAAGCTCGCGAACGCGCGCCCAGACGTTCTCGAAGCGCTCCGCGTCGACGACCGGCTTGCGCACCGCGGCCAAGGCGATCGCCTGCTGGGCGTCGGTCGAGCTCGCCTTGCCGTTGAGGTCCACCGCCGCGGCGCTGAAGTCCTGCACCAGCACGGCGAAGATCTGGTCGACGACCTCGGCGTCCAGACCGGTGATCCGCGCCTGCTCCAGGATCAGCTGGCCGTACACGATCAGCGTGAACAGCTCGGTCAGCGCGAGCCCGAAGTCGAGGTCCTTCTGCTGGTCCTCGCCGGGCGCGGCCTCGGTGAGCAGCTTGACGAGGTAGCCGGCCTGCTCGGTGAACAGCGCGACGTTCGGGATGTGCGCAGCCTCGGCGTAGGCGGTCTTCCAGTCGTGGAACCGGACCTTCGACAGGCCGCGCGCCGGGCCCTGGCGGAAGAGGAACTCGTCGTCCGCGGCGTCGGTGCGCGTGCCGACCGGCGCGTACTCCTGCGGAGCGAACAGGTAGGCGGGCATGAACTTCGCGATGAGCGCGAGGTTCACCGCCACCGTGCCTTCGAGCTTCGGCAGGCCGTCGATGTCGTTCTTGGACATCGCGAGGTAGGTGTCCGCTTCGAAGCCCTTGGCCGCCACGACGTCGGCGAGCAGGCCGATCACCTTCTGCGCCTCGGTCGTCACCTTCATCTTGGTGATCGGGTTGAAGAGCAGGTAGCGGCGGTCGTCCGGGTTCGCACTGCGGAAGTAGTCGACAGCGCGGTCGGAGAACAGCTTCATCGCCGTCAGCCGCGCGTACGCCTCGACGAACTCGCGGCGCACGTGCGGGAAGTCCGTGACGGGGTTGCCGTAGAGGACGCGGTTGTGCGCGTGGGTGACGGCCTCGTACAGCGAGTGCGTCGCCATGCCGATGCCGCCGAAGCAGAGGTTGAACTTGCCGATGTTGACGGTGTTCAGCGCGGCGCTGAACGCTTCGGCACCGACGTGCAGGATGTCCTCGGCGCGCACCGGGTAGTCCTCGAGCCGGAACTCGGCGACGTACATCTGCGACGGCACCACGTTCTTCACCACGTGGTAGTTCGGGTGCTCGGAGTCGGCGTAGAAGAAGACGTACTGGTCGGGGCCTTCGACGCCGTCGATGCGGCCGAAGACCGACACCGTGCGCGCACAGTTGCCGTTGCCGATGTAGTACTTCGAGCCGGTGGCGCGGTAGCCGTCGCCGTCCTGGGTGAGGACCAGGTCCGAGGAGTAGATGTCGGCGCCGTGATCCTTTTCGGACAGTCCGAACGCGCCGACCCCGCCCGCGTCGAGGGCGTCCGCCGCGCGCTTGCGGGCGTCCGCGTTGGCGCTCTGCCACACCGGGCCGAGGCCGAGGATCGTGACCTGCCACGGGTACCAGTAGTTCAGCCCGTAGAAACCGAGGATTTCCGAGAGGGCGGCGACGCGGGCGGTGTCCCAGCGCTTGTCCGGGTTGCCGTCGGCGTTCGCGGCGGGCGTCAGGAAGGTCGAGAAGAGGCCTTCCTTGCCCGCGAACTCGAGGAAGTCCGCGTAGAAGGTGCGGTTGTGGTAGTCCTCGGTCAGCTTCGCCTTGCCACGCTGCTCGAACCAGTCGATGGTGGCCCGGAGCAACCGGCGCGTTTCCGCGTCGAAGTGGGCCGGGTCGTACTCGTGCGGGTTCAGCAGCATGGTCGTCCTCCTCGATTACCGACCGGTAACTTAGCAAGGCTCCCAGAGTGCGGGCAATCTCACTGGGGGTATGTCACCTTCGTTCGGTACACTGATCATGCGGGCCGCTCAGTTCTGCCTCGGCCCGCTGCTGTTGTCGACTACCACGCGCCGCGGCCGTTGACCGGTCTGCGCCGGGCAGGACAACCCTTCTCAGGTTATGGAGACCAGGGCGTTTAGCGCGCCCGCACTGACTTATGAGCACTTTTGCTGAACTCGGCCTGCCCGCCACCCTGGTGGACGCGCTGGCCGCCCAGGGCGTCACCGAGCCCTTCCCGATCCAGGCGGCGACCCTGCCGCACACCCTCGCCGGGCGTGACGTGCTCGGCCGCGGCCGGACCGGCTCCGGCAAGACCTACGGCTTCGTCCTGCCCGTGCTGGCCCGCCTCGCCGCGGGCCCGACGCGCCGCAAGCCGGGCCGTCCGCGTGCGCTGATCCTGGCGCCGACCCGCGAGCTCGCGACGCAGATCGAGGCGTCGATCCTGCCGCTGGCGAAGCCGCTGGGCCTCAAGGCGACCACGATCTTCGGCGGCGTCAGCGCGAACCCGCAGATCACGCGGCTGCGTGACGGCGTCGACATCGTCGTCGCCTGCCCCGGCCGGCTCGCCGACCACATGCGCTCCGGGCACGTGAAGCTCGACGCCGTCGAGATCACCGTGCTGGACGAGGCCGACCACATGGCCGACCTGGGCTTCCTGCCCGAGGTCCGGCGGATCATGGACGCGACGCCCTCGCGCGGGCAGCGGCTGCTGTTCTCCGCGACCCTGGACAACGGCGTCGACGTGCTGGTCAAGCGGTTCATGGACGACCCGGTGCTGCACAGCGTCGACTCGGCGCAGTCGCCGGTGACGACGATGGAGCACCACGTCCTGCACCTCGAGGAGACCCACCGGCTGCCGGTGCTGGTCGACCTGACCGCGGCGCCGGGCCGCACCCTGGTGTTCACGCGGACGAAGAGCCGCGCGAAGGCGCTGACGCGGAAGCTGCTGGCGGCGGGCGTGCCGGCGGTGGAGCTGCACGGCAACCTGGGCCAGAACGCCCGCACGCGCAACCTCGAGGCGT
This sequence comes from Amycolatopsis sp. NPDC004378, assembly GCF_053602455.1. Taxonomy (NCBI): domain Bacteria; kingdom Bacillati; phylum Actinomycetota; class Actinomycetes; order Pseudonocardiales; family Pseudonocardiaceae; genus Amycolatopsis; species Amycolatopsis sp. NPDC004378. Next base: position 38,157 of record NZ_JBSGDR010000010.1, on the reverse strand, counting down.
TCTCGTCGGGGACGGCTCGCACGCTCGTGGCCACGGACATCGCGGCGCGCGGCATCCACGTCGACGACGTCCGCCTGGTCATCCACGCCGACCCGCCGGTCGAGCACAAGGCGTACCTGCACCGCTCCGGCCGCACGGCTCGCGCCGGGGCCTCGGGCACGGTCGTGACGCTGATGACGGACGCGCAGGTCCGCGACGTCCGCGACCTGACCCGCAAGGCGGGCATCAAGCCGACGACGACCCAGCTCGGCCCGGGTCACCCGCTGCTGGCGGAGCTGGCCCCGGGCGAGCGGTCGTTCACGGCCTCCCCGAAGCGACCGCCGGTGGACAACCGGCCGAAGAAGGTCACGGCATCCGGCGCGGCGCCGGGCACGGGCCGCGGACGCCGAGGCGCCCCGGCGACGCCGAAGGAGAACCGCGGCGGCCAGCGCTCCCGGGCGAACGGCCAGGCGCGGCGCGAGGACCAGCAGAACTCCGGCCGCGGCACGGCAGCGTCGCGCCGCGCCGGCGCGGCTGCTTCCGGGGGCGGCCGCCGGTCCGGCGAGCCCGCATCCGGCGGCGCCCGGCGTTCCGGCGGGGCCGCGGGTGCCGCCCGCCGGTCCGACGGGGCCACCGCCTCGGGTGCCCGCCGGTCCGGCGGAGCCGCGGCTTCGGGCGGCGGCACGGCGGGCAACCGCCGGAGCGGCGGCGCGGCCGCGTTCTCGGCCGGCACCCGCGCTGGAGCTCGTCGAGGCCGCTAGACACCACGCAGCCGGCCACGCCCTCCCCCGGGCGCGGCCGGCTGCGGCGTTCAGCGACCGCGTTCCCGCCCGCACCCGCGCCGAGGCCGCAAACTCAGCCAGCCACCCCCTCCCCCGGGCACGGCCGACTGCGGCATCCAGCGACCG
>NZ_JBSGDR010000010.1:0-37175 GCF_053602455.1 Amycolatopsis sp. NPDC004378 | reverse complement strand
CGTCCAGCGACCGCGTTCCCGCCCGCACCCGCGCCGAGGCCGCAAACTCAGCCAGCCACCCCCTCCCCCGGGCACGGCCGACTGCGGCATCCAGCGACCACGTTCCCGCCCGCACCCGCGCCGGAGCCGCGAAACACCACCCGCCGGCCACGGATCAAAAGGCTCGCGTCGAGGCGGGGCCGCGGTTCGCGTGCCATGCTTCCGGCATGGAGGACACGGATCTGGTGCAGACCGGCATCGGCCTGCTGGCGTCGGTCTACCGGCTTCGCCAGAACCTGGAAACCGGGGGCGAAGCCGGCGCGAGCGGCTATCCCGAACTGCTCGAGGGCGCGCTCGAATTCACCATGACGGCCGACTCCGCCGTCCCGCCCGAATACCTCGCCGAACTGCAGGACGTCGTCAAGCAGGCCGTCGACGAGCTGGCTCGCCGGCAGGAAGCGCTCATGCGCGGGCTGCTGATGGGGTTCGTCAAGGTCGTCGAGACCTTCGAGGACGAGTGTCCCGGGCCCGACGTCCTGCAGATCCTTCAGCAGCTCTCCCTCGAGGTGGCGACGGATCCGCCGGAGGACTGAGCACGGCCCACGGACACCGGGTGGGTCAGGATCCGGCCCGTCCGGGCTCCCGCGCCGACGCCGTCGAGGCCCTGCCACTCCTGCGTGACCAGGTACAACGTGTCGTTGCTCAGCGCGCACGCGAAACACCCGTGGTCGAACGCCAGCCGTTCGACGACCTCGCCGCCCTCGCGGACCCGGGTGCACGACCGGCCCGGGACGTCCGACACCCAGACCGCGCCCGAAGCGTCCAGCGCGATGCCGTCCGGGACGCCCTTCCCGAGGTCGGCCCACACCCGGCGGTCCGTCAGGGCGCCGTCCGGGCCGACCGTGAACGCCGTCAGCCGGTTGGCGTACGACTCCGCCACGATCAGCGTCGCGCCGTCCGGGGTCAGGGCCATGCCGTTGCCGAACGCGATGTCGGCCGCGACCTCGCGGACCACGCCCGACGGGCTCACGTGGAGCAGCACCCCGGGCCGGTAGGGCTCCCCGGCCATCAGGTCGAAGCCGCCGCCGTTGACGTAGCAGCCGCCGTCGCGTGCCACCACGATCTCGTTGAACCCGCGCCCGCCCAGCTCGGCGTGGGTGACCAGGCCCTCCGGGGTCAGCCGCAGCAGCAGGCCGTCCGACGACGAGATGATCAGCGGCTGCCCGCCGGCGAAGTCGAAGCACATCGGCATCGTCGGGAAGTCCGCGCGGAACACCACCTCGCGCGCCCCGGCCGGGGTGACCGCCACGATCTCGTGCGCCAGCCAGTCGGCGAACCACAGGCGGCCGTCGTGCCAGCGCGGGGACTCGCCGAACGCGATCCCGTCCAGCAGCACCCCGGTCATCGCCACACCGCCAGCACCAGCGCCACGACCACGATCTTGACCAGCCAGTCGCCCGCGTGCAACGCGGCCAGCCGGACCGGCACGCGCTCGTGCAGCACCGAGCCCGCCAGGATCACCACCGGGAACCCCGCCCACACCAGCGCCGCCAGGCCGAAGACCGGCCACGACGTCGCCGTCGCCAGCACCGCGAAGACCACGACCAGCACCACCGTCCGGCCGAACTCCGCGCCCATCCGCCACGGGGACGGCCGCGCCGCCGCGCCCGCGGCGCTCAGCTCGGCCCACACCCGGCCGAACACCGTGTACCAGACCGCGCTCGCCACGAACGCGGCCACCGACGCCACCAGCACCGGGACAACCATCGCCTGCTCCCTTCGTCGACTTGCGAAGGGGACGTCGACGCCGGAATCCCGGCTTCGACATCAGCGGCGGGTCAAAGTGAAGAAGTCAGTCCGCGGGCCCGCAGCACCGCGCGCTCCAGCGGGCGGAACACCAGCAGCTCGATCCCGATGCCGACCAGCAGGATCAGGAAGATCGCCGCGATGACCGTCTCGATGCTGTTGAGCGACGAGCCCTGGTTCAGGTACGCGCCGAGACCCACGCCGAGCTGCGGGGACAGCGCGATGAGCTCGGCCGCCATCAGCGAGCGCCACGAGAACGCCCAGCCCTGCTTGAGCCCGGCGAGGAAGCCCGGCAGCGCCGCGGGCAGCAGGATGTGCCGGGCCGACGAGAGCCGGTTCGCGCCCATCACCTGGCCCACGCGCGGCAGGATCGGCGGGATCTGGTCGATGCCCGACACCAGGCCGTTCGCGATCGAGGGCACCGAGCCCAGCAGGACGACGAAGTAGATCGCGCCGTCGTTGATCCCGAACCACAGGATCGCGGCCGGCACCCAGGCCACCGACGGCAGGCTCTGCAGCCCGGTCAGCAACGGCCCGATCGCCGCCCGCACCACGCGGACCTTCGCCACGACCAGCCCCAGCGGCGTGCCGATGACCACGCCGGCCAGGAAGCCGAGCGCGGCGCGGTGGACCGACGTCCAGACGAAGCCGAAGACCTCGCCGTCGACGACGCGGCTCCAGAACTCGTCCCACACCGCGATCGGCGCGGGCAGCTGCGCCTCCGACCAGAACGCCGCCGCCCAGAGGACCTGCCAGATGACGACCAGCAGGACCAGGGCGAGCACGGGTGGCAGGAAACCCCAGGCGAAGCGCTTCCAGAAGCTCGGACGGCGATCGCCGACCGGGGCGTCGAGCGAATCCAGTCCGGCGCCGACCGCGTCCAGGTCGGTTTCGGACCGGTCAAGCTGCGGCATGGGTGCTGATCACCTCTCGCAGGTGCCCGGTGATCTCTTCGGTGAGCTCCTCGGCGTCGGCCAGCGGGACGTCCGTCCACTCGCGGACGACCTTCCCGGGCCGGGACGACAGGAGCACGACGCGCTGCCCGAGCCGGACGGCCTCGCGGACGTCGTGGGTCACGAACAGCACCGACGTGCCGGTGCTGCGGTAGACGCGCAGCAGTTCGCCCTGCAGGACGTCGCGGGTGATGGCGTCGAGCGCGGCGAACGGCTCGTCCATCAGCAGCAGCGCCTGCTGCGGGTCACCGCCGACGCGCAGGGTCGCGGCCAGCGCGCGGGCCAGCGCGACCCGCTGCCGCATCCCGCCGGACAGCTCGTGCGGCCGCTTGCCGCCCGCGCCCTCCAGCCGGACGAGCTCCAGCAGCTCGGCGGCCTTTTCACGGCGCTCGGCGCGCCCGAAGCCGGCCAGCCGCAGCGGCAGCTCGACGTTGCGGGCCGCGGTCAGCCACGGCATCAGCGCGGCTTCCTGGAACATGACCGCGGGCCGCGACGTGTTGAGCGTGATCTCCCCCGCCGACGGCGCGTCCAGCCCCGCGACCAGGTTCAGCAGCGTGCTCTTGCCGCAGCCGGACGCGCCGAGCAGGCAGACGAACTCGCCGGGCGCGACCGTGAGGTCCACGCCGTCGAGCGCGATGACCGCGCGGCCGGCCGGGCCGAACGCCTTGCGGACGCCGTCGAGCCGGACCGCCGTCGCACCGGTGTAGCTGGTGCGGCCGCTGGGGAGGGTGGTGGTCATCGCGGGCTGCCTCTCCGGATCACTTGGCCAGTTCGGGGGCGTTGACGGCGGGCTGGTTCTTCGCCTTGAGCACGTCGTTCAGCGGGCCGAAGTCGGCGAAGCCCTTCAGCGCGACCGCGGACTTCACCACGCCGGCGGTCACCGAGTCCTGCGCGAGCTGCGGGAACTCGGCCGGGATCGGGTCGCTGGTCAGCTCGATCCCCGAGAACGCCCGGTCGATCACCGCGGGGCTCAGGCTACTGCCGGCGAACTCCTTGAGCGCGCCGTTGACCACGGTCTTCGCGTCCGCCGGGTTGGCCTTCGCCCAGTCGATCGCGGCCAGCTGGCCCTTCAGCACCGCGCGGACGGTGTCCGGGTGCTGCTGCAGGAACTCGCTGCGCACGATGATGACCGTCGTCGGGAAGCGGCCGCCGGGCCACAGGTCCTTCTCGTCGACCAGGACCTTCGCGCCGGCGTCGAGGACCAGCCGCGACGCCCACGGCTCGGGCAGCCAGCCGCCGTCGACCTCGCCCTTCTTGAAGGCGTCGAGCGTCTTGGAGTTGTCCAGGTTGGTGATCTTGACCTGGCCGGTCAGCTGCTTGCCGGCCAGGAACTTCTTGAGCGCGACGTCCTGGGTGTTGGCCAGCTGCGGGGTGGCGATCGTCTTGCCCTTGAGCCCGTCGACGCTGGTGATGTCCGGCTTGACGACCAGCTGCGCGCCGCCCGAGACCGCGCCCGAGATCAGCTGGATGCTGCCCTTGGACTTGGTGAAGGCGTTGATGGCCGGGCCGGAGCCGATGTAGGCGATGTCGAGCGAGCCGCCCAGCAGCGCGTTGACCTCGTCGGGACCCGCGTTGAACGTCTGGGTGGTGAGCTTGGTCGAGCCCAGCTCCTGCTTGAAGAAGTCCTTCTTGACCCCGATCAGCGCGGGCGCGTGGGTGACGTTCGGGAAGAACCCGAGCCGCACCTCCCCGGCGGCCCCCTGGTTGGCGGCCGGCGCGGTGGTGTCGGCCGCGCGGGAGCAGCCCGCGAGCAGCCCCACGGCGGTCAGCGCGGCCAGCGCCGAGGCCAGGAAGCGGGTTCTGTGGTGGGTGCGCACGTCGGCGTCGCCTTTCCGGGGTCGGTGTCGTGGCGAGGTTCGCACGGTCACCCACTGGGGCGCATAGCCATCCGCATGACGGGAAATCGTGTGAGATTCCTTGACATCGGCCGGCGGCGCGCCTACGGGGCGACTGTCCTCGCTCTCGGTGCCGCCAGAGCATGCGGGGCGTCGCCGGTGAACGCGAGATGTTCCCGGCATCTGGACTTTCCGCCCGGCGTGGACAACCTCCCGGGTCACCCGAACGTGGTACGGGTGACGACGGAAACGGGAGGGAAGACATGACGAGCCGACGGGGCCAGGGAGCCACCGGTGTCCGCGTGGCGCTGGTCGTGCTGTTCATCGGGATGGGCCAGGCGACGTTCGAGTGGTTCAGGTCGCTCGGCATGGACGCCGTGACGAGCCTGGTGGTCTGGGGGATCCCGGTCGTCACGGCGGCCGCGGTGACGCTGGTGCTGTGGCTGGCGTCGGACCGCGCGTTCACGCTGCGGAACTGGCTGCCGGTGGCGGTCAGCATCCCGGTCTACCTGGGCGGGGCGTTCGGGCTCGCCACCGCGACGGCGAGCCTGGTGGCGTCGATCGTGACGGGGATCGGGTTCGGCATCGCGGTGGTGGCGATCGCGGGCCTGCTGCGCTCGCGCCGGCAGAACGCCGAAGCCCGCCACTAGCGCGTCAGCGGCGCAGGAGCAGGGAGACGTCGCCGAACTCGTGCCAGAGGTAGCGGCGCTCGACCGCCGCGTCGTACGCGCGCTGGACCAGGTCGCGGCCCGCCACCGCCGCCAGGAGCAGCAGGTGGGACGCGTCCGGGGCGTGCAGGCCCGTGACGATGCCGTCCACCACCCGGGCCGGGCGGTCCGGGCCGAGGACCAGCTCCGTCCAGCCTTCGGAGCCGCCGGGCAGGTCCGCCGACTCCAGAGCGCGCGCCGCCGTCGTGCCCACCGCGATCACCCGGCCGCCGCGGCCGCGGACCCACTGGACCAGCGCTGCCGTCGTCGCCGGGACGCGGAACCGCTCGGCCTGGGGTGGCTCGCCCGCCTCCGGCGACGACACGCCCGTATGCAGCAGCAGCGGCGCGAACAGGACGCCGTCCGTCACCAGGCGGGTCACCAGCGCGTCGGAGAACGGCCGGGCCGCCGACGGCATCTCCGCGCTGCCCGGCTCGCGGGCGAACACCGTCTGGTAGTCCGACAACGGCCATGCGCGCGGGACGTACCCGTAGCGGATCGGGCGGCCGACCGCCGCCAGGAACCCCGGCACCGTCCCTTCGACCGAGATCGTCGCCCGCCACAGCCGTGGCCCACCGGCCAGCAGCGTCAGCGACGCTCCCCCGGGCAGCTCCAGCCGCTCCCCCGCCTGCCCGTCGAGCAGTGGACCGCTGGGCGCGCGCAGCTCGACCACCCAGGCGCCGTCGTCCAGTTCCGTCGCGAAGTGGACGACGACCGGACGTCCGCCGCGGACGGCGTCGACCGCCGCGGGCAGCGTGCCGGACGTGTTGACCACCAGCAGGTCACCCGGCCTCAGGTGCTCCCCCAGCGAAGAGAACACCGTGTGGTGGACACCCGCGGGCGACGCGACCAGCAGGCGGACCTCGTCACGCGCCAGGCCACGAGCTTCCGGCGGGGCCGACGCCGACAGCTCGTCCGGCAGGTCGAAGCGGATGTTCATGCGGTCACCAGCAGGTCGGCGGCGCGGTAGCGGCCGCTGGGCGGGCGTTCGTCGAGCAGCCTCAGGAACGCCGGGACGGCCGTCTCCGGCAGCGGGCGGTCCGAGATGTCCTCGCCCGGGAACGCGCGCTGGTGCATCGCCGTGCGCAGGTCGCCCGGGTCGACCGCGTACACGGCCAGCTCCGGGTTCTCCGCGCCGAGCACGGCCGTGACCTGGTCGAGCGCGGCTTTCGCGGAGCCGTAGCCGCCCCAGCCTTCGTACGCTTCGACGGCGGCGTCCGAGCTGATGTCGACGATCGTGCCGCGCGCCGCCGTCAGCGCCGGCAGCAGCAGCTGCGTCAGGGCGAGCGGCGCGAAGACGTTGACGCGGTAGACGTTTTCCAGCTCCGCCAAGGGATAGCTCCCCAGCGGCGGCAGCGGGCTCACGCCGAGCGAGCTGGCGTTGTTGACGAGCAGGTCGAGCGACGGGCAGGCGTCGGCCAGCGACGCGCGGTGGGCCGGGTCGGCGACGTCGCCGGGGACGGCCGTGAAGCCGGTCTCCCGGGCCGCCGACGCCAGCGCGGCCGCGTCCCGGCCGTCGCCGACGACCGTCCACTTGCGACTCACCAGGGCCGCGGCGAGGGCCCGGCCCAGGCCGGCGGAAGCACCGGTGACGAGTGCGGTTGGCATGGTTCCTCCTTCGAGGGGTACCACACCATCGTGAAACCTCTACATTACTTGAGGTCAACCGCGGGACGGCCGCGAAGCGCGTAATACGCTGCCAGCGAAACGATCAGGCCGACGTAGTAGGCGAGGTCCGCGCCGTGCAGGGCCGCCGCGACCGGTCCGGTGTAGAGGGACGTGTTCATGAACGGCACCGCGGCCGCGAAGCCCACGACGAAGGCCACGAGCGCGGCCCACGGACGCACCGGGACCGAAGCCAGGACGTCCACGCTCCGCCCGCCGCGGGTCCGCGCGAGCCAGTCCGGGACGACGACACCGAGGAACGGCGGGATCCAGTAGCTGACGAACAACAGGACGTTCTCGAACTTGGCCGCCAGGTCACCGCTGTGCATCCAGAGGATCAGCGCGAACGCGAGCACCGTGACGACCACCGCCGACACGGGCCGCCGCAGCCGGACGCCGACCGTCTGCAGGGCCAGCGAGCCGCTGTAGTCGTTCATCGCGTTCGACGACACCGCCGCGAGCGCGATGACCGCCAGCGCGAGCGCGCCCAGGAACCCGCCGCCGAGCAGGTGCGCGACGCCCGCGGCCGTCTGGTCGCCCAGCGACGACCCCAGCGCGAGGCCGAGGCCTTCACCGATCGCGTACGACGCCGTGAGACCGAGCAGCGTCGCCCAGAAGACCGCGCGCGACGACGTCTCGACGGGCAGGTAGCGGCTGAAGTCCGACGCGTACGGCGCCCAGGAGATGGCCAGGGACAACGTGATCGTCGTGAACAGGACGACGCCGCCGGCGAGGTCGGCGCCTGACGCGGTGTTCGCGGTGGCGATCGGGTGTCCGGAAAGGACCTTCACGGCCAGCGCCGCGAACGCGAGCACCAGCAGCACGGTCATCACCGTCTGGACGCGGTGGATCAGGGCGTAGCCGAAGACGCCGAGGGTGCACTGCAGCACCAGCACGATCAGCACCGCGGCCCAGAACGGCAGCCCGGTCAGTTCGGCGAGGGCCTCGCCGCCGAACAGCCCGACCAGGGCGTCCCAGGCGATCGAGCCGAGCCACTGGACGAGCCCCGGCAGCACCACGCCGCCGCCGAAGGGCAGCCGGGCGAGCGGCAGCTGGCCGGTGCCGGTGCGCGGCCCCCACGTCGACAGGTACGCCGGGGGCAGCGATCCCAGGACGGTGCCGGCGAGCATCGCGGCCAGGCCCGTCCAGAAGCCGAGGCCCAGCGACGCCGCGAGGGTGCCGGTGAACACCGCGGTCATGGTCAGGTTCGGCGCGAACCACACGCTGAACAGCCGCCACGGCCGCCCGAAGCGGTTGCCCGGCGGGATCGGCGTGATGCCGTGGGTCTCGATCGCCAGGTCGCTGCCGCCGGTGGGCATGCGCCCGCCGAAGACCTCGGCACTCAGTCCGCTCATGTGCTGCCTCCTGTCGCGTTCACCCTAAAGCGCGCCCGCGTGGTGTAACGCGACGGCCCGAACGGGCGAATCACGGTTAGCCGGTACCGGACCGCTTCACACACCCGCCAGGCTTGTCCCGGCGAGGCACCCCCGGGAGGGTCGCGTGGTGCAGCATCCGCGGACGCTGGCGATGACCGGCCTGCTGGCCGCCGGTTTCGCGCTCGGCGTCACCGCGTTGACGCTCAAGGTGGCCGACGGCGGCCACTCCGCCCTCGACACCACCCTCAGCACCGCGACCGGGTTCCTGTTCCTCCTCGCGGGCGCGGTCGCGCACGTCCGGCGCCCGGCGAACCCGATCGGCGTGCTGATCGCGCTCGCCGGGGTCGCGGTGTTCCTCGAAGACCTGCAGTTCACGCGGAACCCGGTGCTGTACACGATCGCCGTGCCGCTGCGCGCCGCGTCCAGCCCGGTGATCGCGCACCTCGTGCTCGCCTTCCCGCACGGCAGGCTGCGGTCGCGGTGGGAGCGGCTGCTCGTGAGCGCGGCCTACCTGGTGGTGCTCGGGCTGGGCGTGCTCGGGCTGCTGTTCAACGACGACCCCCGCGACCTGCTGGCGATCTCCGCCGACCACGACGGCCGTGGCCTCGCCGACCGCGTGCTCGAGCTCGCGGCGACGGCGATCAGCGCCGGGGTGGTCGTCGTGCTGCTCTACCGGTGGCTCGCGGGCCGGCTGCCGCAGCGGCGGCTGCTCTCGCCGGTCATCGTCATCGCGCTGTTCGGCGCGCTCGCGTCGGGCGCGGGCACCGCCCTCGGTGACGGGCAGCCGCTGTCGGAGCCGCTCCTGCAGGCGTACCGGGTCCTGTTCTGCCTGTGGCCGCTGGCGTTCCTGACCGGGGTGCTGCGGGCGCGCGTCGGCAACGCCGAGATGATCCGGCTGCTGCTGGAGCGCGACGGCACCGGGCTGGCCGCGCTGGTGCAGGACGACGAGGTGTGGAAGGACAGCCGGTCGATCGACGCGCTCAACGCGGCGGCCGGGCTGGTGCTGGACAACCAGCGGCTGACGGCCGAGCTGGAGCAGCGGCTGGCCGAAGTGCGGGCATCGCGGGCCCGGCTCGTCGCGGCGGGCGACGAGGAGCGCCGCCGCCTGGAGCGCGACCTCCACGACGGCGCGCAGCAGCGGCTGGTCAGCGTGGTGCTGCTGGTGCGGATGGCCGGCCGCCGGTACGGCGGTTCGCTGCCGCCGGAGGTCCGCGCGCTCCTGTCCGGCACGGTCGACGAACTGCAGACGGCGATCACGGAGCTGCGCGAGCTGGCCCGCGGCATCCGCCCGGCGATCCTCACCGAGGCGGGCCTGGTCGCGGCCGTCCGGTCGCTGGCCGACCGCGTCCCGATGGCGGTGGCCCTGTCGGTCGGCGAGGTGCCCCGGCTGGACTCGGCGGTCGAGGCGACGGCCTACTTCGTGACGTCGGAAGCGCTGACGAACGCCTTGAAACACGCCCGAACCGAGTCGGTCGACGTGCGGATCGAGGTCGAAGGGACCGAGCTGCGGGTCTCGGTGACCGACCGCGGCGTCGGCGGCGCGGACGTCGACGGCGGCACCGGCCTGGCGGGCCTGCGCGACCGGGTGCAGGCGCTGGGCGGCGAGCTGGACGTGGCGAGCGGCGTCGGCGGGACGACCGTCTCGGCGGTCATCCCGCTCGGCGAGGCGCCCGGAACGCCGTGAAGGGCACCCCCGTGACCTCGCGGTCATGAGAGTGCCCTTCACGGACCCTCAGTGAATCAGACGAGCAGCAGGAACAGCAGCCCGTTGGGCGTGCCGAGACCCGTCACGTCGTCGTAGCCGGGCGTGGTGTGGATGGTCAGGCCCTGGTAGTCGAGCGTGCGCACCGAGGTGAGCAGGCCCTTCGAGGCGTCGACCGAGTTCGCGTAGTCCACGCGCTCCACCGCGGCGTCCACGTGCTTCACGTCGCTGATCGCCGGGGTCCGGGAGGTCAGCTTGTAGATCACGGGGTTGATGAAGCCGTGGTGGAAGTGGTCGGAGCTGTCGGCCACCGCCATGATGCCGGCGAACACCGGCGACGCGAGGCTCGTGCCGCCGATCCGGTACTGGTCGTAGTAGGCGCCGTCCGGGAAGGTCTGCGTCTGGCCGACCAGGAAGCCGGTGTTCGGGTCACCGATCGCCGAGATGTCGGGGACGACCCGGCCCTTGTTGTCGCCGGTCTGGTTCTTCTTCGCCAGCGCGTCCGGCACGACACCCTTCTGGTAGAAGGGCTGCGGGAACAGCCGGCTCGTGCCACCACCGGAACCGCTGGTGTAGTTCGCCGGGCCGTAGACGCCGTTGGTCAGCGAGGACTTGCTGGTCTCCCAGCCGGTCTCGAAGATCCGCTTGCCGTCCTTGCCGATCGCGATGGACGTGCCGCCGACCGCGGTGATCCACGGCGCCGAGGCGGAGAAGTCCGGCGACGGCGTGCCGAGGCGCGCGACCTCGTCACCGTTGTCGCCCGAGGAGAAGTAGACGCCGATGCCCTCGAGCACCGCCTGCAGCGAGATCTGGTTGAACACCTTGACCTCGTCGGCCGGGATGTCCTCGCCGGTGTCGCCGTAGGAGTTCGACACGATGTCGGCCTTGTGGCCGGCGATCACGTAGTTCAGCGCCACGTCGAGGGCGTTGTCCTCGCAGGACTCGCCGCCGACGTACAGGATGTCGGCGCCCGGCGCGAGACCGTGGGCGGCCTCGACGTCGAGGGTCTCCTCGCCGTACCAGCCCGCCGCGTCGCACTGGTCCGGCGGCTCGAGAACCGGGTTCGCCGGGAACACGTGCTGCTTGAACTGGCTCTGCTTCAGCGGGTGCTGCGGGTCGTTCTTCTTGGCGTACGTGCTCGCGTCGGAGTAGATCGTCGGCGAGGCGAACGCGTCCACGATGGCGATCGTGGTGCCCTTGCCGTCCGAGCGGGCCTGGTCGACGCCGTAGGCCGAGCGCAGCTGCGCCGGGGTGTACCCGCAGGGGGCGTAGGGCAGGTGCTGGCCGTTGTAGGCGGGATCGGTGGTGTCGATCTTCTCGCCGTAGTAGGCGCTGCACGGCCGCGCGTTGCGGAACCCGGGGCCGGGCGGGACGTCGGCCGGCGTCGCGGAACCGGTGGCGTGGTCCGGCTTGAACAGGTTGGTCGCCTGGTCCACGCCGACGACGCCGAGCACGTCGTTCGCCAGGTTCGCGGGCACCGACAGGTTCTTGTCGGCGGCGCGGAGGGTCTGGCCCTTGACGTTGTACTTGGCCAGCTTGACGTCGAACGCCTTCTGGGTCTGGTCGGCGGTGCCGGTCGCCTCGACGTACGCGCGGTTCGAAGGCACGTCGCCGATGCTGAACCCGCTGCCGGTCAGCCACGCCTTGACGGCGTTCACCGTCGCGTCGGTGGCGGCGAACTGGTCGCGCACCTGGTCGGGGCTGAGGTACTGGCGGTAGGTCCTGCTGTCCGGATCGGACACGGCCTGGGCCAGGGCCTCGGCACCCGCGTTGTCGCGCTGGTTCAGGTAGACCCGGAAGCTCAGCTTGGACGCCGGCGCCGTGTCGGCGACCTTCGCCTGCGCGTTCGCCCACAACGGGTGCGACTGCGGAATGTCGGAACGCCCCTGCGCCGACGCCGTCGCCGGCAGGCTCGCGGTGAGACCACCCACCACCGCGAGCGAAAGGAGCAGGGTGGAGCTTCTTCGCACAGAAATCTCCCTCTCGAAAGCGGCCCCCGGGAAATGGGCCTGGAACACCGGACGAGACTAGATCGGCCTTCCACTCCCGGGGAAGTGCTTGCGGAACCGTTATCTGGTCGCGAATTCACGCACCCCGGAACGTGGTACGGAAATCCGATTTGTCGCAGTGATTGCTCCCCGATGCGCATTAAGTCCGGTTCGTTCCCGTATTGCGGATCACGAGCGCGGGTCACCCACCACCTACGAAAGTCGGATGCTCCGTCCACTCGGGACAGTCGCCGGGTGGCGGTATTTCGGCCGCCGTCAGGCTTCCGCCGCCAGGCGGCGGTCCACCGCGGCCGGGGCGAACACCGCCTCGACGACCATCGCGACCGCCCCGCCGAGTGCTTCGCCGCGGCCGCCGATTTCGACGCGCAGGTTCCGCGTCGCCCGCGGCAGCGCCCGCCGGTAGAGCACTTCGCGGACCCCGGCGACGAAATGCGGTTCGGCCAGGTCGCCGGCGATGACCAGCACGCCCGGGTTGACCACGCAGACCAGCGTCGCGAGGACTTCGCCGACTTGCCGCCCGGCGGCCTCGGCCAGGCGCACCGCCTCGGGTTCGCCGGCCACGAGCCGCTCGCGGACGCCCGATCCCGACGTCGTCGGCAGGCCCAGTTCCGTCAAGCGCGCGGCGAGCGCACCGCCGCCGGCGACCGCGGCCAGGCAACCGAACGAGCCGCACGCGCAGCGCGCGTCCTCGTGGCCGGGCAGCCGGATGTGCCCGATGTCGCCCGCCCCGCCGTCGACGCCGCGGTACACCTCGCCGCCGATCACCAGCCCGGCCCCGATCCCGGTGGACGCCTTCACGACGACGAGCGCGGCTTCGTCCGGGTAGCGGGCGCGGTGCTCGCCCAGCGCCATCAGGTTCGCGTCGTTGTCGACCAGCACCGGGGCCCCGAACCGCGCCCCGAGGTGCGCGTCGATCGGGAAGCCGTCCCAGCCGGGCATGATCGGCGGCTGCGTGACCCGGCCGCGGCCGGGCTCGACGGGACCCGGCACGGAAACGCCGATGCCGCACACCGGCCGGCCGGCCGCGGCCAGCATCTCGTCGAACCACCCCGCGATCCGGCCGAGCACGGGCTCCGGGCCGTCGGCGACGCGCAGCGGCCCCGCGCGGTGCGCCAGCCGCCGTCCGGCCAGGTCGGTGAGCGCGGCCTCGGCGTGCATGGTGTCGATGCTCGCGGCGAGGACGACGGCGTGCCGGTCGTCGAAGCGCAGCCGCCGCGCGGGACGGCCGCCGGTCGAGTCCTCCAGGGCACCTTCGGCCAGCAGGCCGAGCGCCTGGAGCCGGTCCAAGCGCGCGGTCAGCGTCGTACGGGACAGCCCGCTGCGCGTGAGCAGGGCCTTGCGCGTGGTCGCCTGCCCGGTCCTGACCAGCTGCAACAGCTCGCCGGCGCTGGTCGTCATCGCCCTCCCTCGGACTTTTGTCCATTGACAATACACAAGTCGGAGATAGATTGGACATATGGACGTAACATGGGGGCGGGCCGCGGCGGTCCTGGACGGCAACTGGCTCGGCTCGTCGACCGTGCCGTCACGCGGGCTCTACCCGCACCAGTGGAGCTGGGACTCCGCGTTCATCGCCATCGGCCTGCGCCACCTCTCCCCCGCCCGCGCGCGGCGTGAGCTGCTGACGCTGTTCTCCGCGCAGTGGCGCGACGGCCGCGTCCCGCACATCCTCTTCGACCCGGACACCCCACCCGAGGCGTACTTCCCGGGGCCGTCTTTCTGGCGGGCCGGGCGGACGTCGGGGCTGATCCAGCCGCCGGTGCACGCGCGGGCGGTGCTCGCGGTGCACGAGGCCGAGCCCGACCCCACATTCCTCGCCACGCTCTACCCGAAGCTGCGGGCCTGGCACGAATACCTGCGGGTTTCGCGGGACGCCGGCGGGCGCGGGCTCGCCGCGATCGTGCACCCGTGGGAGTCGGGGATGGACAACAGCCCGGCCTGGGACAGCCCGCTCTCGCGCGTCACGCCGTCGGGCGGGTTCGTCCGCCGCGACCTGCAGCACGGCACGGCCGCCGACCGTCCGAGCGACGACGACTACGGCCGGTACGTCCGGCTCGCCGCCGACTACCGGGACAGCGGCTACCGCGACTTCGGCGACTTCGTCGTCGAGGACCCGGGCTTCAACGCGATCCTGGCCGACGCCGAACTGGCCCTGGCCGAGATCGCCGAGGTCCTGGGCCTCCCCGCGGCCGCCGCCGGGCACCGCGAGTCCGCGGCGCGCGTCGCGAAGGCGATGCAAGAAGCCTTGTGGGACCACGACTTCTTCTTCGCCCGCGACGTCCGCACCGGCGCCCTGATCCGCACGTACACCTGCGCGGGCCTGCTCCCGCTGCTGCTACCGGACCTGGCCGTCGCCCCGGCGCTGCTGGCGACGGCCACCGGCCCGCGGTTCCGGCTCGGCCGGGTGCGCGGCGTCCCGAGCCACGACCTGACCGCGCCGGAGTTCGACCCGGCCCGCTACTGGCGAGGCCCGTCGTGGGCCAACGTCGGCTGGCTGCTCCACCGCGGCCTCCGCCACCACGGCGAGCACCCCCTCGCCGCCCGGCTGCGCGACGACCTGGTGCGCACCGCGGCCGACACGGACTTCGCGGAGTACTGCAACCCGCTCACCGGCGCCGGCCACGGCACCCGGACGTTCGGCTGGACCGCGGCCCTGACCCTCGACCTGCTGGCTCAACCCGCCGAAGTCGCGTAGTCCGAGCCCAGCCAGGTCTCGTCGATCCGCAGCCGCTTGTAGCGCGTGCTGTCGCTCGAGGCCGCGTACGTGCTCGTCACCTGCAGGCGGACGTACCGCGCCGTCACCGCGGTCAGGTCGACGAACTGGACGCCGCGGTGGCTCGGGAGGGTCCCGGACTTCACCGCGCTGCCCCAGTTCTTGCCGTCGCTGGAGACGAAGACCTGGTACGCCTTGATGCGCGCCGACTGCTCCGAGTCCGACCGGGCGTAGCTGACCGAGTCCTCCCGCTGGTTGATGCCGACGTACTGGACCTTCTTCGCCGACCCGAGGTCGTAGTCCAGGTTGACCGGCAGGGTCTTGTTGTTGTCGAAGTAGGTCAGGTAGTCGCCGTCGCTCGCCGCCTGTCCACTGTGGCCGCTCGCCGAGGCGCTCGCCTTGAGCGTCACGGTCTTCGGGTCGTACATGCCGGTGCGGCCGGCCGTCTCGACCTTGAACACCGTGTCGTAGGTGTCCCAGCCGGACAGTCCCGTCAGGGTCAGGCTGCCGCCGCCCTGGCTGAACGAGATCGGCGCGCCGGTGCGCAGGTCCGTCACCCCGGAGACGCGGTAGCCGTTGTCGCGGATCTTCAGCGTGCTACCCGACGGCTTGGTCAGGACGTGCACGTACTGCGTGCCGCCCTTGATCGTGATGACGCCGTGCGCGCCGTCGTTCCAGAAGCCGGGCTGCATGCCGCCGTACATGTACCCGGCGCCTTCGGTGCCGCCGAGCGACTCCCAGATCGCGCTCAGGTAGGTGTTCGCGAAGTTGTTGAACGCCTCCTGGTTGGACGGGAACTTGCCGTTCACCATCGCCGTCTCGGCCATCAGCGACTTGATCGACGAACCCGAGTTCGTCACCAGACGTCCGATGTTCAGCTGCTTGTTCACCGCCGAGTTCGACCCGCCGTACCACCACGAGCCGGTGTCGGGCAGCTTGAAGCACGCCTCGGTGAGCCGCGGCATCGCCGTGTAGGTGGCCTGCGGGTAGTCGTAGGCCGGCGTCATGCCGGTCTTCTGCTCGTTGCTGATCGTGTCCATGATCGGCGTGTCTTCGTTGTTGTTGCTCAGCAGGTAGTCCGGGCGCTGCTGGTAGATCTGCTGGTAGAGGTTGTGCGACAGCCAGTAGTCGCTGTCGTTGTCGATCCAGAAGCCGCCGAGGTCCGGGTAGTTCTTCATGACCTCGAAGAAGTTGTCGTAGCTGAACTGGCCGAAGCCGTCCTGGGTGTCGAGGTTCACGGTCTTGCCCTTGTACTTCGAGTAGCCGGCGGAGTCGAGCCACTCGTGGCCGCCTTCGTCGTGCCACTGGGCGTCGTTGGTCATGTAGAGGATGACCTTGAGGCCCTGGGACTTCGCCGCGGCGATCAGCTCGCCGAGGAAGTCCCGCTTGGTGGAACAGCTGCCGGGGATCTTCGACGGCCAGGCCCGCGAGTAGCCGAGCCGGCTGTGGAACGACGCCAGCACGAGGTAGGAGGCGTGCAGCTTCTTGGCTTCGTTGACCCAGTACGTGGGCGTCCACCCGCCGTCGGTGATCGCCTTCTCCCAGGCGCTGCAACTGGTGTAGCCGGGCGAGGTGCGCATACCCCAGTGCAGGAACAGGCCCGCCTGGCTGTCGCGCAGCCACTGCTGGGACGGCTTCTGCAGGTCGGCCGACGCCGGCGCGGCGACGAGCCCGGCGACCATCAGCATCGAGGCGCACGCGACGAAGACGCGGCGCAGGAACCTGACTGACATGAGCGACCTCCAGTGGTCTGGTCCAGTCGGTGGTGTACTCCCGGCCGACGGGCCTGGTCAAGGCTGAGGTCCGACCTTTGGGGCACGTTTCGCTGACCGGCACATCCCGTGAGGGCCGTTCGGGTTAAATATCTGATATATGACACGACAGATCCGATCTCTCTTGACTGGGCGTCCCGGAGGCGAGTAGATGTTCTCCCCAGAGAGCGCTTTCGCCCTCACCCACCGCTCCGGCGAAACGGGCAGCACGCCGCGCCCCCAGAGCTGGTCGGGATGCCGACGGACGGCGGATCGGCATCCCGGCCACCCGTCCGGTGCGGGGCACCGTCCTTTCCGCGACGGTGCCCCGCCCGGACTGCCCGCTCCACCGGGGCCCGTGCACGAAAGGACAACGAATGTCCGAGCACCCCCTTCGCCCGACCCGGCGCGCGGTCCTGGCCGGCACCCTGGGCGCGCTGGGCGCCCTCGCCGCGGCGGGACCCGTCGCCCGGGCGGCGGACCGGCTGCCCCCGATCGGCGGCGCGGCGCCGCCGGCGGACTGGTCCCGCGCCGTCATCGACTCGACGATGAAGCGCTACACACCCGCGAACATCGGCGGCTGGGGCTACACCCTCGGCCTGTACCTCTACGGCCAGTACCTCTTCTACAAACGCACCGGCGAGAAGAAGTACCTGGACTACATCGTCGCGTGGTACGACCGCTTCATCACCGACAGCGGGATCTCGAACAGCTTCACCAACCTCGACTCGATGCGCTCGTGCCAGATGCTGCCGCTGCTGTTCGCCGAGACCGGCCGCAAGAAGTACAAGACGGCGGCCGACCAGCTGCGCAAGCGGTTCCCGGCCTACCCCCGCACGTCCGACGGCGGCATGTTCCACGCCACCAGCAAGGTCGGCCAGCTGTGGGGCGACGGCGCCTACATGGCCCAGCCGTTCCTCGCGCTCTACGGCGCGGCGTTCGGCGACGGCGACTACTGCTTCGAAGAGTCGGCCAAGAACCTCGTCGTCTACTTCAGCCACCTGCGCGAACCGGCGAAGGGCCTGCTGTACCACGCCTACGACGAGGACGGCTCCGAGTCGTGGGCGTCCGGGGCCGGGCACCACTCGAAGTTCCACTGGGCCCGCGCGATCGGCTGGTTCGGCATGGCCGCCATCGACATCCTCGAGGTGCTCCCGGCGAACCACCCGCGTCGGCCGGCGCTGATCGACATGGTCGGCTTCCTGGCCGCGGGCTACCAGCGCTACCAGGACGCGGCGACCGGCCGGTGGTACCAGATCGTCGACCGCGGCAGCGACGCGAAGAACTGGCTGGAGACGTCGGCGTCGTCGATGTACACGTTCACGCTGGCCCGCGGCGTCCAGCGCGGCTACCTGCCGGCGTCGTACCAGGCGGTCGCGGACCGCGGCTACGCCGGCGTCCTCAAGAAGGTCTCGGTGGGCTCGGACGGCCTGACGAACATCACGGACATCTGCGAAGGCACCAACGTCGGCGACCTGTCCTACTACTACGGCCGCGCCCGCAAGACGAACGACTTCCACGGCCTGGGCGCGTTCCTCATCATGAACGAGCAGTACTCGCACTGACCACGAAGGCGCGCCGCAGAAGGGGCCCCGGCTCACCAAGCCGGGGCCCCTTCGTCCGTGCGTAAAGAGGCATCACACGTGATCAGACGGGCATCATGCGTGATTGGAGAGGCATCATGCGTGATTGGACGGGCATCGGGGTGATGCCCCGCTGATCACGCATGATGCCCCTGCAATCACGCGTGATGCCTCTTGGCACACGGGTGAGGCCCCTTCCCGTGCGGGGGAAGGGGCCTCGGCCGGGCTGGTCAGCAGGTGCTGGTGGAGCCGGAGGCGTTCAGGCGGAGGGCGGAGCCCGACGTCGTCGCCGAGTTCTTGACGCAGTAGCCCGTCACCGTCTGGAAGCCGACGTCGAACGGGCTGTTCGAACCCTTCTCCGCCGTGAAGTGGTCGAACGTGATGTCCGAGCTGTTGTTGACGATGCTCGCCGGGCGGCCGTCGTCCTTGCCGAAATCGACCGAGCTGTCCACGAACTTGATGCCCGACGCGTAGTGCAGGTACCAGCCGTACGAGGGGCGCGTGCCGATCGACTTCGGGTTGTAGTCGTTCGCGTCGTTGCTCGGGACGCCCGTGCCCATCGTGCCGCTGCCGCCCGGGACGGTCAGGTGCACGCCGGTGAAGGTGACGTCCGAGACGCGGTGGCTGCCGTCCGCGCCCCAGATCGTCGGGCTGAAGTTGGTGCCTGTGTGCGTGCCAGTGACGTTGTCGAACGTGATGCCGCTGATCGAGCCGACGCCGGGCTTGTTCCCGCACCGCTTGCGCGTGCCGATCTTCATCATGATCGGCGAGTAGGTACCGGACATCGTGATGTTGCGGTAATGGACGTCGGAGATCTTCGCGCCGTCCATCGAAACGATCCCGATCCCGGATTTGTGCGCGCTGGTGATCGTGATGTCCGAGAACTGGTAACCGGTGAAGTCACCGCACGTCTCGGAGCCGAACATCAGCGCGTTGCAGCACTGCGCCGACAGTTTCGCATTGTTCACCGTGACGTTGCCGTTCGGCAGTTTCGCACCCAGTGCGTAGTCGCTCTTGAACACCAGCGCGTCGTCGTTCGCCGCGATGTTCGCATTGGTGATCGTCACGTTCGTCGTGCTGATGATGTTCCAGCCGTCGCGGTCGCTCGCCGTGTCGATCGTCAGCTTGTCCGAAACGACGTTCGTGCAGCCGTTGATCAGCGCCCCGAAGTGCCCGCCGCGGCGCAGCTTGATCCCGGACAGCGTAAGACCGTCACAGCGGGTGAGCGACAGGATCTTGTCGGCCTGGCCGGACTTCGGGTTGCCGGTGATGAGGTTGCCGCCGCCGTCGATGGTGCCGGCGCCGGTGAACCCGATGTTCGTGAGCTTGTCGCCGGAGAACATCGCGTTGTGGAAGTGGCTGTGACCGTAGTCCTGGTAGGCGTCCCACTGGTTCGGCTCGGGCTTGTCGTAACTGTCCGCGCTCGACCCGGTGATCGTCGCGCCGGCGTCCAGCTGGATCGTCACGTTGCTCTTCAGGTGGACCGTGTTGGCCGACTTGTACGTGCCGGAAGTGAACCGGACGGTGCCGCCGCCGGCCGCGTTGGCCGCCGTGATCGCCTTGTCGATGGCTCCGGAATCGTTGGCCGACCCGTTTCCCTTGGCGCCGTAGTCCTTGACGTCGTAAACGCCGCCGGGCGCGGCCGTGGTGACCCCTGCTCCGGCCACCACCAGCCCTGCCACCGCGAAGGAGACCAGCAAAAACCTTTTCACCGTGAGACCGCCTTGTCATGTTTCGGGAAAAGCTCGGCATGACGGCGGAGCACTCAGCCTACGAGCGCCGCGAGCGGGGTGTCAAGATCGCCGCGAAAAGGCGGGAAAACGATTCTTCACGGCGTCCGGGGGGACCCGCGCCACCCCCAGTCGGGACGCGGGTCCCCCGGTTGCTCGCTGTGACCGGAAACCGCGGGGACCGCCGCGGCGGGGACACCGGGGCGGTGTCCTATCAGGATTTTCGCAGTCTACCGTCGCCGGGCCCGCGAAAAACGTGCATTCGTCATGGTCCGGACCATGAATCCCGCATCGCCCGGACCGCTCAGGCGAACCCTGCTCCGGATGTCAGCAGGTGGAACGCCCGTTCGGCGGCCGCGACGGCGTCCGGGTGCCGCCGGGCCGCGGGGACGCCGGCCGCGACCGCGGCCATGTTCGCCGCGGCCAGCGTCCGGCGGACGGCCGCGATCTGCGCGGCGGCCAGCCCGGCGTCGGGCGACGGGACCCCGGCCTCGGCGAGCGCGGCGGCCAGCGCCGACTCCCCCGCGGAGGCGGCCTGCGCCAGCCGCGCGACCAGCGCCGGTGTGCCGGTGACCAGCCGGAACACCACGAGCACCGCGGGCTCGTCGCACAGGCCCGTCACCGGCGAACGTTCCTCGAGCCCCCGCAGGAACGCCTCCCGCAGCGCGGCCAGCGGGCCCTGCCCGGGCCGGCGCGCGCGGACGACGTCCGCCGCGCCGGTCTCGTGGTCGGCGAACCGGTGCAGCACCAGGTCCTCCTTGGAGGGGAAGTAGGCGAAGAGCGTCCGCTTGGACACTCCCGCCGCCTTCGCCACCTCGGCGACCCCGACGGCGTCGAACCCGCGCTCGAGGAAGAGCCCGATCGCCGCCGCCGAGATCGCCGCGCGCGTGCGGAGCTTCTTGCGCTCCCGCAGGCCCAGTTCGTCGGTCATGTCACTGAGCGTAGCGAACAGTCTCAGACTTTGTGCAGGCCAGGCGTGCCTGCTTGCACTACGTAACTGATATCGTTCTTGATCACCACTTTCGCCGGGTCGTAGACACTGGTGTCGGACGTCGTCATGAAATCCGCTCGCATCTGCGACGGCGTGGTCGTGACGCGGACGTAGCCGCGCTCGCCCTTGCAGTACTTGATGTGCGGGTTGTTGGCGAGCCAGGCCGCGCTGGGCGGGGTGGCGTCGTCGCTGTTGCTCGTCACCGACGTCGTGACCAGCTCCGAGCCGATCAGCGGGTCGCTGTGGTCGAAGTAGTCGAGCCGCAGGTCGGCGGCCCAGTGCCGGTGGACGTCGCCGGTGAGGACGACCGGGTTGGCGACCTTCCGGTCGACCCAGCCCTTCGCGATCCGGTCGCGCGAGGCCTCGTAGCCCTGCCACGAGTCCGGGCTCTCGCAGGTGGCCCTGTCGCCGTCGCCGTCCCGCGTGGCGAAGAAGACCTGCTGGCCGAGGAAGTCCCAGGTGGCCGGGTGCGACTCGAACTGCTTGAGCAGCCACGCCTCTTCGGTGCTGCCGAGGATGCTGCGCGAGGTGTTGCGCATGTCCGTGCAGGCCGGGCCCGCCGAGCCGGAGGGGTCGGGCACTTGCGCGTTGCGGTACTGGCGCGTGTCGAGCATGTGGAACCGGGCCAGGTTGCCCCAGACGAACTGGCGGTACAGCTGGATCGACGCGCCGTTCGGCTTCGCGGTGGAGCGGATCGGCGTGTGCTCGTAGAACGCCTGGAACCCGGCGGCCTTGCGCGCGGCCGGGGCCGGCGACGTCGTGCCGTTCCAGTTGTTCTGGACCTCGTGGTCGTCGAAGACCACCAGCCAGGGCGCGATCGCGTGCGCGGCCTGCAGGTCGGCGTCCGTCTTGTGCTGGCCGTGGCGGGCGCGGTAGAGGGCGAGGGTGGTCGCGTCGTCGGGGACGGCGAGGCTGCGCGGGTTGCGGTCCTGCGCGGCGCGGCCGGACTTCTTCTCGTAGATGTAGTCGCCGAGGAACAGCACCAGGTCCGGGTCGTCGGCCACGACGCCCTTGTACGCGTGGTAGTAGCCCTCCTCCCAGTGCTGGCAGGACGTGAAGCAGTACTTGAGCTGGTTGACCGCGGCGCCCGCGGCGGGCGCGGTGCGCGTCCGGCCGACCGGCGAGAGGTAGCCGGAACTCTTGAAGCGGTAGAAGTATTCGCGCGCCGGCTCGAGGCCCGTCGGTTCGATGTGGACGCTGTGCGCGGACGCGCGGACCGCGTTCGCCGTGCCGCGCTGCACGATCGAGGTGAACGCCTCGTCGTTCGCGATCTCCCAGTCGACCGCGTAGGTGGCGTCCGGCATGCCGCCGTACCCGTCGGCGTTGAGCGGCGCCGGCGCGAGTCTCGTCCACAGCACCACGCTGTCGGGCAGCGGATCGCCGGACGCGACGCCGAGCTGGAAGGGGTCGTGGATCGCCGGGGCGGCCACCGTCGTGCGGGCGTTCGCCCAGGACGGCAGCGCCGCCGAAGCCGCGGTGGCGGTGACCGCGGCGAGCCCGCCGAGGAGCACCTTGCGCCGGTTGACCTGAACCATGTCGGAATGCCTTTCGGGGAGGGGAGACGCGGTCAGGCCGCGAAGTCGGTGAGGCCGTCGCTGCAGGACTTCAGGTCCGGCTTGGCGGTGGTGTAGTTCGCGACGCAGACCTTGTAGAAGACCCAGCCCCCGGCCGGGACGGTCACGGCCTTGTCGACCTTCGTGCCCTCACCGCCGGAGTTCCAGACGTAGAACGGGCCCGCGCCGCCCTTGAGCCAGTAGGCGACGACGGCCGAATAGCCGTCGGCCTTCGTGTCGTAGACCAGGAAGTGCGAGTCGGACGAGCGGTACTGCCCTTCGCCCGCGCACGCGTCGGCACACTGGCCGCTGCCCGAGCCGACCCCGCAGTCGGGCGCGATCCGCTGGTCGGAGCCGGTGTAGACGTAGGTGTCCGAGATGTACCCGCCCAGTGCGGGCACGTAGTCCCACAACGTGCCCGTGCCGTAGGTCCCGGTCACCGAGGAGCCGGTGACCTGGCAGTCGATGGCCACGGACGCGCCGTTCGCGACGGTCTTGACGGCCGTCGCGCTCGCGGTGGGCGCGCGTCGGACGTTGAGCGGGTCGCCCGCGGTCTTGACGGTGCCGGTCGACGCGGCCGATGCCTCGAGCGCGCCGCCGACCGCCAGCACGCCCACCGTCGCGAGGACGACCCCTAGCCCGGCCATGCGCCGGAGGTTCGAACGATTCATGGCGGGAGCGTGACCCGGGGCCGTACACGTCCCGTACAAACGGCACGGACACTCCGAATGGATCTATCCCCGCGGTCGAACGGGCCATAGCATCCGGCTCATGGGGGAACTCATCGGGCAGGTTGAGGCCACCTCGCTTAAGATCCGCGTCCTCGGTCCGCTGGAGGTCACCGCCGCCGGGCAGGTGCTCCCGCTCGGCGGGCCGAAGCCCCGGCTGCTGCTGGCCGCCCTGGCCCTGCAGCCGAACGTCGTCGTGTCCGCGGACGTGCTGGTCGAGGTGCTGTGGCCGGATTCGGCACCGCGGTCGGCCGCGGCCAACATCCGGACGTACGTCCATTCGCTGCGAAGACGGTTCGCCGAGATCGACCCCGGCCTCGGCGAGCGGATCAGCAGCCGGGCCTCCGGCTACCTGCTGACCGCGGCGCCCGGCGAACTGGACCACGTCGCGTTCACGGCCTTGGCCGCGGAAGCGCAGGAAGCGCTCGATCGCGGCGACGCCGAGAGCGCTCTCAAGCTCCTCGACCGCGCCGATGCGTTGTGGCGCGGCGAAGTCCTCGAAGGACTCCCCCACGACCACAGCTGGGGCGCGACCGTCGCCCGGCTGGCCGAGCTCCGGCTTTCCGTGCAGGAACAGCGCCTGCGGGCGCGGATCGACCTCGGCCGCTGCGGCGAAGCGGTCGCCGAGCTGCGCGGCCTGGTCACCGAACACCCGCTGCGCGAAGAGCTCTGGGCGCAGCTGATCGTCGCGCTCCGGGCCGCGGGCCGGACCACCGACGCCATCGAGGCGTACGAATCCGCGGAACGCGTTCTGCGTGAAGAGCTCGGCGCCGAACCCGGCGCCCGGCTGCGAGAACTGCGCGCGACGCTGGTGCCGGAGAGCGTGCTCGCCGCGCGCCCCGCCGACGTCGTCCCGGTCTGCCAGCTGCCGCTCGACCTGCCGGACTTCACCGGCCGCGACGACGTGATCCGCGAGGTCGTCGCCCTGATGCGCGAGCGCGCGGAGTCCGGCGCGCCCGCCGTGATCGTGCTGTCCGGCGCGCCCGGCGTCGGCAAGTCGGCGGTCGCCGTCCGGGTCGCGCACGCCGTCCGCGACGCCTTCCCCGACGGCCAGCTGCACGTCGACCTCGCCGGCACGTCGTCGTCGCCGCGGGCGCCGATGGGCGTGCTCGCCGAACTGCTGCGCGCATTGGGCATCCCGGACGCGGGCCTGCCGCGCGAACCGGCCGAACGCTCGGCGCTGCTGCGGTCCCGGCTGGCCGGGCGGCGGATGTGCGTCGTGCTCGACGACGCCGGGAGCGCCGCCCAGGTGCGGCCGCTGCTGCCCGGCGCGGGCGCGTGCGCGGTGCTGGTCACCAGCCGGATCCGGCTGCCCGGGCTCGCCGGGGCGACGGCCGTCGACGTCGACCTGCTGCCCGAAGCCGAGGCCGCGCGGCTGCTGCAGGGCATCGTCGGCGCCGAGCGAGTGGCCGCCGAGCCGGAGAGCGCCGCGGCGATCCTGCGCCAGTGCGGGCACCTGCCGCTGGCGATCCGGGTGGCCGGCGCGAAGCTGACGCACCGGCCGGGCTGGACGCTGCGCCTGCTGGCCGACCGGCTGCGCGACGAACACCGGCGGCTCGACGAGCTGCGGGTCGGCGACCTCGCCGTGCGCGCGAGCGTGACGCTGTCCTACGACCTGCTGCCGATGTCGGCCGCGACGGCGTTCCGCGGGCTCGGGCTGCTCGGGCCGGTGCAGTTCCCGGCGTGGGCGGTGGCGGCGGTGCTGGGCCGCCGCGACGCCGAAGACGTCCTCGACGTCCTGGTCGACGGGCACCTGGTCGAGCTCGTCGGCTCCGACTCGGCCGGGCAGCCGCGGTACCGGCTTCACGACCTTCTGCGCGTGTACGCGGTGGAGCTGGCGGAGCAGAGTGACGCGGCGAAGACGCGTGCCGCGCTTCACCGCGTTCTCTCCGGCTATCTCGCGCTGGCGCTGGAAGCCGCGCGCCGGATGCCGTTGCACTTCTTCGGCATGTACTCCGACGAGGAGCTGCCGCGCCCGGCCGTGCCCGCCGACGTCGTGCCCGCCGACCCGGCCGCGTGGTTCGCCGCCGAGCGGCACACGAGCGTCGCGGCGGTCTCGCTGGCCGCCGAGCACGGCTTCGACGACCTGGCCTGGCAGCTGGCGTCGGCGTTGACGCCGTACTTCGACCTGCGCGGGCACCAGGACGACTGGCACAGCACCCACACGATCGCCCTGGCCGCAGCCCGCCGGACGGGCTCGCTGCGCGCCGAGGCGATCGTGCAGCGCAACCTCGGCCAGTACCTGCTCTACCAGGACGAGTACGCCGGGTCGCGGGTGGCGTTCGAGGAGTCGAAGGCGCTGTTCGAGCAGGTCGGCGACGCCCAGGGCGTGGCGATCGCGCTGACCGGGCTGGCCACGATCCTGCGCATCGACGGCGAGGACGGCCCCGCGCTCGACCACTGCCACGAGGCGCTGAAGCTGTTCGCGGAGGAAGGCGACCCGCACGGCGAGGCCGTGGCCCGGCTGGGCGCGGGCGCGGTCTGGATGTCGCGAGGCTGCTACGCGGCGGCGAAGCGCTGGTTCACCGACGCCCTGGAGCTGTCGGCGGCGATCGGCGACCGCCACCGCGAGGCGCACGCGTTCAAACGGCTGGGCCTGCTGTTCCAGCACCAGGGCAACCTGGCGGCGGCCCGCGAGCACGTCGACCGCGCGATCGCGATCTTCACCGAGCTGGGCGACGACCACTGCGTCGGGT
This sequence comes from Amycolatopsis sp. NPDC004378, assembly GCF_053602455.1. NCBI lineage: Bacteria > Bacillati > Actinomycetota > Actinomycetes > Pseudonocardiales > Pseudonocardiaceae > Amycolatopsis > Amycolatopsis sp. NPDC004378. The sequence continues at coordinate 11,398 of NZ_JBSGDR010000010.1, read as the reverse complement.
ACGCGAACCAGAACCTCGGCGAGCTGTGCCTGCACAGCGGCGATTTCGCGCACGCGCAGCTGTTGCTGGTGAACTCGCTGTCGGTGCACCGCCGCAACGGCGACCGGCGGTCGGAGGCCGAGGTTTCGCAGTTGCTCGGGGAACTGCACCGGGCGCTTTCGCAGCCGGAGCGGTCCCGGGACTACTCCGAGCGCGCGCTGGCGATCTGGCGGGAGCTTTCGACGCGGCCGCCGGAGCCGGTGGAGCCCGTCCGGGAGGCGCCGCACATCGTCTCGGCCTGACGCACAACCTGCTTGTACGGATCATGTACGCCACCCCGGCAGTCTTTCGCCACGTTCGAGTGAACAGGTGCGAGAGGAGAACCGGGGATGATCCGGATCACGATGGCCGGCCGCGTGACCGCGGCGGTTCTGGCCGCGGGGGCGGTGACGGCGCTGGCCGGAGCCCCCGCCCAGGCCGCGACCGCGAACGGCGCGAGCTGGACCGAGAAACTGTCCACTGTGGACTACGACGACGTCAACGTCACCGGCGCGGGCGGAACCCTGACCCTGGCCGACGCCGCGTGGCACAGAACCGCGCAGGTCTTCGCCGGCAGCGAAGGCAGCTTCATCACCGCCGAGCACGCGCTCGGCTCCGCGGCGAACCGCGTCAGCGCGCAGCTTTCCGCCGACACCCCGAAGGGCACCACCGTCGAGGTCGACGTCCGGGGTCGCACCGGGGTGAACGACTGGACCGAGTGGACGCCCGCCGGGACCGCGTTCAAGACCTCCGTCAGCGCCGTGCAGGCGCGGATCAGCCTGCGCAGCGACACCGACGGCGTCCGCCCGGCCGTCACGGGCCTGGCGCTGAGCGCCGACAGCGTGCCGCAGGTGAACGCGCTCGCCGCCACGGCCGCGCTGACCTACAAGATCTACGCCACCCGCGAAGGCCTGCCCGGCGGGACGACCGCCAACGGCCACGTCATCACCAGCCGCGACCACTTCGTGGCGCTGCCGTCCGGGCGCGGCCTGGCACCGAAGGGCACCGGGAACTACAGCGTCCGCGTCTGCAAGACCGACAACAGCCGCTGCGAGTACGCGCCGGTGTGGGACGTCGGCCCGTGGAACACCAAGGACGACTACTGGAACCCGTCCTCCGTGCGAGCCGAGTACAAGGACCTGGCGCAGGGCACGCCCGAGGCGTACGCCGCCTACCACAACGGCTACAACGGCGGTAAGGACGACCTCGGCTACAAGGTCGGCAACCCGGCGGGCATCGACCTCGCCGACGGCGTCTTCTGGGACGGCCTCGGCATGTCCGACAACGGCAACGTGAACGTCACCTACCTGTGGACCGGCTCCGGCCCGACCGGCGTCGTCAGCACCGCGGGCGACCCGATGAACGTCCGGGCCGGCGCCAGCACTTCGGCCGCCGTGAAGGGTCTCGCGGCGAACTACGCCAAGGTGAACATCGAGTGCTACGTCGAGGGCGACACGGTCACCGGCAAGTTCGGCACCGGCAACATCTGGGACCGGATCGGCCCGGGCAACTACGTGTCCGACACCTACCTGCAGACGGGCTCCGACCTCCCGGTCGCGCCCCACTGCTGAACCGCGGCTCCAGGGAGCCCCGAGCGTCGCGTGGTTGACTGCCCTCACCCCCGCGATAGAAGCGAAGGCCCGGCGTCCGCGCCGGGCCTTCGCCCGTTCGCGCGGCCGGTCCTGCCCCGAAGGCCGCGCGGCCGTCCCCGCCGATCAGCGCGGCACCCGGTGAAACTGGGCCGATGACGACGTTCAGCGACACCTTCCGCCGGCGCGTCCGGGGCACCGTGCTGGCCGAAGGCGACGACGGCTACGACGACGCGCGCCAGGTCTGGAACGGGGAGATCGACCGGCGGCCGGCGCTGGTCGTGCGCGTCGCCGGCCCCGACGACGTCGCGGCCGCCCTGGCCCACGCCCGCGAAACCGGCCTGGACGTCACCGTCCGCGGCGGCGGGCACAACTTCGGTGGTGCGGCCGTGGCCGACGGCGCCCTGCTCGTCGACCTCGGCGGGCTCCGCACGATCGAGGTCGACACCGGTGCTCGCACCGCGCGCGTCGGCGGCGGCGCGACCTGGGCCGAGCTCGACGCGGCGACCCAGGACCACGGCCTGGCCACGCCGGGCGGCACGATCAGCGACACCGGCGTCGGCGGGCTCACCCTCGGCGGTGGCTTCGGCTGGCTGACCGCGCGGCACGGGCTTTCGGTCGACAACCTGCTCTCGGCCGAGGTCGTCACGGCGGACGGGCGCGTCCTGCGCGCGTCGGAAACCGAGCACCCGGACCTGTTCTGGGCGCTGCGCGGCGGGGGCGGCAACTTCGGCGTCGTCACGGAGTTCGAGTTCCGGCTGCACCCGGTCGGGCCGCTGGTCGAGCTCGGGATGTTCTTCTGGAGCCTCGCCGAAGCACCCGCGGCCCTGCGCTTCGCCCGCGACGTCCTGGAGTCGCTGCCGGCGGGCACGGGCGCGATGCTCGCCGGGCTGAACGCGCCGCCGGCGCCGTTCGTCCCGCCCGAGCACCACGGCGCTCCCGGGGTCGCGCTGATCGTCGCCGGGTTCGACGGGCCGGACCGGCACGCCGAGGTCGTCTCGCGGATCCGGGCCGGGCTGCCCGCGCGCTTCGAACTCGTCACGCCGATCCCGTACACCGAGCTTCAGCGGATGCTCGACGACGGTGCGCCGCGCGGGCTCCTCGCGTACGAAAAGTCGTCGTACGTGGGCGAACTCTCCGACGACGTGCTCGACGTCATCGCCACCCACCTGCCCGGCAAGACTTCTCCCCTGTCGCTGATGCCAGTGTTCCCGTTGACAGGCGCGTTCACGGCGGTACCCGACGACGCGACCGCGTTCGGCGGGGCCCGCGAAGAGGGTTACGTCATCGGCATCGCGACGGTCGCGCCGACGCCGGAGCTGCACGCCGCGGACCGGCGTGGACGCGGGCGTTCTGGTCGGCGCTCGTGCCCCATTCCGGCAACGTCGGCGGGTACGTCAACTTCATGGCGGAGTACGAAGAAGACCGCGTCCGCGCCTCCTACGGCGCCGGGAAGTTCGCGCGGTTGCGGCGGGTCAAGGCCGCCTACGACCCGCGGAACGTGTTCCACCACAATGCGAACATCCCGCCCAGCGGAACATGAATTCACAACCGTGAACAATAGCCCGCCCGCTGTACAACCTCGTGTCCATTGTGTAAAACTTCGGACACCTGGAGCATTTCCCCACACGGAATGGCGGGCACCTGTGAGCGTTACCCGGAGAACCCTGCTGACCACCGCGGCCGGTGCCGCGGTGGCGGTCGGCGCCAGCACCTCCCCGGCCGCCTCGGCGGCCTCCCTCGATGCCTCCGACCAGGCATCCGTCACCCGGACGCTCCGCCAAGCGGCCGATTACGCGGTGGCGAAGCTGCGCGCGGTCGCCCCCGGCGTCACCGCGTTTCCGGTCGGCACGAAGTTCGAAAAATGGACCTATTCGCAGAATGGCGACTGGGTCGGCGGATTCTGGCCCGGCCAGTTGTGGCTGGCCTGGCTGCACAGCGGGGAAGAACAATTCAAGACCCTCGCGCTGGCGTCCGCGGACAAACTCGCGCCGCGCCAGAACGACACGGGCACGCACGACCTGGGATTCCTCTTCTCCCCGTCCTGGGTGACCGCGTGGCGGCTCACCGGGGACGACAAGTGGCGCGCTGGTGCCGTGCAGGCCGCGGCGTCGCTCAGCAAGCGCTACAACCCGGCCGGGAAGTTCATCCGCGCCTGGGGCGCGCTGACCGACCCGAAGGACGCGGGCCGCGTCATCATGGACACGATGATGAACCTGGACCTGCTGGCCTTCGCGAGCAAGCAGACCGGTGACCCGAAGTACCTCGAAATCGCCGTGGCACACGCGAAAACCGCGCAGGCCAACTTCGTCCGCCCGGACGGTTCGACCCCGCACGTCTTCGACTTCGACCCGGTCACCGGCGCGCCGATCGGGCCCGGCACGGTGCAGGGCTACAGCCCGACGTCGTGCTGGTCGCGCGGACAGGCGTGGGGCGTCTACGGCTTCACGACGATCTACCGGCGCAGCGGCGACCAGTCGTTCCTGACCACGGCCAAGCGCCTGGCGGACTTCGCGTTGTCGCACCTCACGTCCGACCACGTGCCGGTGTGGGACTACCTGGCCCCGCAGGCCCCGAACGACGTCAAGGACGCCTCGGCCGGCGTGATCATGGCGTGCGGCCTGCTGGACCTCGCGGAACTCACCCACCGCGCGCAGTACCGGGACAGCGCGCTGCGGATCCTTTCAGCGGTCTCGCAGACCTGCCTGACGACGAAGTCCACGCGGGCCGAGGCGAGCGTCGCGCGCTGCACCCGCAACCGGCCGGCCGAGGACGGCGTCGAGGTGTCGCTCCCCTACGCCGACTACTACCTGCTGGAAGGCATCCTGCGGGTGCTCGACCGCCGGAAGGTCGACCGCGCGGTCGACCTGTCCAGCGTCTGAGCCCTTCCGGGGAGGCCGCCACCTCCCCGTCAGTGGTGGTGCGCGTGCGCCTTCGCGTGGCCGAGGCCGCGCCCGATCATCCACTTGTTCACCGGCACGGTGACCACGAAGGCGATCGCCAGCGAAAGCACCAGCGCCAGCCAGAAGAGGAAGCTGACGAGCCCGGCGTCCATCGCCCCGGGGATCGCGACGACGACGGTGTTGTCGATCAGCTCCATCACGGCGATCGAGACGGTGTCCGCGGCCAGCGCGACCTTGAACGCGGCGGCGAGCGGCAGCCCCGACTTCAGCACGCCCCGCATGGTCAGGCCGTAGCCGAAGACGAACGCGAGCACGATCGACAGGACGACGGTGGCCGCGTTGTGCAGGCCGAACGCCGTGCCGAGGACCATGCCGAGGATCTCACCGATCGCACAGCCGGTCAGGCAGTGCAGGGTCGCCTGGATCGCTGTCGCCCACGAAGCTCCGTGCTGTTCGCTCATGCATCGGACTATACCCCCCAGGGGTACCGAAGCGCGTGTCTCGTGCGCCACAGCGTGGTCCCCGGCCGCTTCGCCGGGGACCACGCCGGGATCACGCGGCGAGGAGGGCGGTCATCTTGGCCACCTCGGCCTGCTGGGTGTCGACGATCCGCTGGGCCATCGCCTTGGCGTCGGCACTGCCGCCCTGGGCCAGCTCGGTGCGGGCCATGTCGATCGCGCCGCGGTGGTGCTCGGTCATCAGCGTCAGCCACTTCCGGTCGTAGGCGGCGTCGCGCAGGGTGCCGAGGTCACCGGTGTCGACCATGCCCGGCATCGAACCCATGCCCGGCATCGAGCCGTGCTCCGGCGCGCCCCACTGCTTCAGCCACGCCGTCAGCTGGTCGATCTCCGGCTGCTGGGCCTTGGCGATCCCGTCGGCCAGGGCGATGACCTGCGGGTTCTTCGTGTGCTGCGGCACGGGTGCCGCCATCTCGACCGCCTGCCGGTGGTGCGGGACCATCGCCTGCGCGAAGGTGACGTCGGCGTCGTTGTGGTCGGACTGCGTGGCGCACCCGGACAACGCGAGCGCGGTGACGGCGGGCAGCACGAAGCCCGCCAGGAACTTCCTGGACATTTCTCTTCCTCACTGGAGTTCTGCGGATGGGCACGGCGAAGCCGCGCCGATCAGATCCGCAGCACGCAGTGGGCGGCGAGCAGGAGACGACCGGCTGGCGCCGTCGGGGGCGGCCGCGCGGTCCGGCGCCCGCCCGCCGGCCGCCGGACGAGCGCGACCGGCCGTGGCCGGCGCCGCAGGAGCACCGTGACCAGCAGGAGAACCACGACCGCGGTCAGCACGGCCAGGCACTCGTGCAGCGGCGAGTGCCCGGGCGGCGACAGCCGGTCGGGCTCCTGAGGCCCCGGCATCGACGGACTCTCGTGCGCGGCGGCGGAAACCGGCATCGGGGCCATGGATCCGTGCTCGGCGGGCACGTGGTGCATCGCCACCACCCCGAGCGCGAGCGCGCACAGCAGCAACCAGCGCGCGGGCACGGAATGGCGAGTCATCGTCGCCCAGCGTAGCCGACACCGCCGGGCAGGCGAATCCTCGCCAGAAACCCACGAGATAGAACTCGCTTCCGTAACCCTTTGCGCACATCCCGTTGACCACAGTTACGCGGGGCCCTACCTTCCCCCTTGGTCTCCACCGTGCGCAGACCGTTCGACAGTCCTGAGGAATGGGTGGGGATGCGAGGGCCGACGAAGACGTTCGGGCTGGTCGCGACGCTGCTGCTGACCGCGGCGCTCGCGCTCGGCGGCTGCGCGGGCGAGCTGGCCGGCTCTTCCGCGCTGACGCCGACCCGGATCGCGTTCGTGCCCAAGGTCGCCGGCATCCCGTACTTCGAGGCGATGGACACCGGCGGCCTCGAGGCGGCGAAGCAGCTGGGCGTCGAGTGGTCGTCGACCGGCCCGAAGACCGTCGACCCGGACGCGCAGGTGACGATCCTGCGTGAGCTGATCGCGAAGAAGGTCGACGTCATCGTCGTCGCCCCCAACGACCCGGCCGCGCTCGCGCCGGTGATCGCCGAGGCCCGCGGCAAGGGCATCCACGTGCTCACGTCGGACACCGACGCGCCGGGCACGCAGCGCGAGGTGTTCGTCAACCAGGCCAGCGCCGACGGCATCGGCACCGCGCTCACCGACGCCCTGATGAAGCGGACTGGCGGCACCGGCAAGTACGCGATCGTCTCGTGCGGCCCGGCCGCCGCGAACCTCAACACGTGGATCTCGGTCCAGAAGGCGTACGCGGCGACGCACTACCCGCAGGCCCAGCTCGTCGAAACCGTGTACGCGGGCGAAGACCAGGAGAACGCGACGAACCTGGCCAAGGAGCTGATGGCCCGCCACCCGGACCTCACCGGCCTGGTCGGCGAGTGCACGACGTCCGCCCCCGGTGTCGCGCAGGCCGTGCGCGAGGAGCAGAAGATCGGCCAGGTCTTCACCGTCGGCGTCGGGACGCCGCAGGCGATCAAGCCGTTCCTGCTCGACGGCTCGTGCTCCCAGTCGGTCCTGTGGAACGTCGAGTCGCTGGGCTACCTGACCGCGTGGACGGCCAAGCAGGTCGCGGACGGCAAGCCGCTGGGCCCGGTCAACAAGGTGAGCCTGGAGTTGCCGGCGGTGAAGTACGACGCCGCGTCGAAGACCGTCCTGCTGGGCGATCCGCTGCTCATCACCGCCGACAACGTCGACCAGTTCAAGTACTAGCGCACGTCGATCGTCACCGTCGCGGTGCTCGTCGCCGCCGGGAGCCGCGTCGTGTCGACCGCGAGGTACTCGCCGTCGTCCTGGCGCCCGTCCGGCAGCGTCTTCGCGTGCAGCGCGTACGGCGGTGCCGCGTTGGTGATGCCGTCGATGCCGAAGTCGTTGTCGTTGCTGAGCACGACGGTCCGGCCGCCGTCGGTCGTCGCGACGCCCTCGACCTTGTCGTGGCCGAAGAAGCCGCCGCTCGGGTCGAGGCCCGTGACGAGCGCGCCGACGTCCAGGAACAGCTTCTTCGACACCGGCGTGATGCCGGCGGCGGCGAGGGCCTTCGTCGCGTCGGCCGTGGTGTCCTTGCCGACGTAGGCGTCGATGCTCTTGCCGCCGACGAGCACGCCGCCCTTGACGGCGTCGTACCCCGCGGCCCGCGGGCCGACGTCGGTGGCCCCGGTCAGGTCGATCTCGAAGAGCTTCTTGTAGGCGCCCGGTTCCTTCTTGCCGTCGCGCTCGTCGACGAGGAAGCGTGTCGCCGAGAGCGCGGTGATCTCGCTGACCGCGGTGCTCGTCGTGTCCGGGTCGTCGAGCAGGTAGAGGTACTCGTGGGTGGCGCGGGTGCGCAGGTCGACGGTGACGATCCGCAGCGTCGTGACGTTGCCCGGCTTCTTCGTGAGGTCGGGCTGCTGCAGCGCCGACTGCATGATGCCGACGAGCGTCCGGCCGTCCGGGGTGAGCGCGAGGCCTTCCATGCCCTTGTTGGGCACGCGGTACTTGAGCTCGCCGGGCAGCGAGCCGTCGTACGGCGAAAGGCGTTCGAGCGCGCGGCCGTCGCGGCCGAAGTGAGTGATGAACGGGCCGTACTCGTCGGACACCCAGAAGGTGCCGTCCTTCTGCGCGACCAGGCCTTCGGAGTCGTAGCCGTTCACCGACTTCGGGAGCACGGTGCCGTTCAGGTCGACGATCTTCTCGCCGGTGTCGGCGAGCGGGCTGACCTGGCCGTTGTACGGGGTGCCGTCGGCCGCGCGCAGCGGGATCTTCCGCTCCAGCACGGCTTTCCCGTCGCGGAGCCGGAACTTCCCGATCGCGGGTGTGAACGCGGGCAGCGGCTCGATCTTGCCGCCGTCGGGCGCGTCGACGTTGGGGCCGCGGTCGGTGAGGCCGTAGACCCCGTCGCGCTCGCCGGGGACCGGGGTCAGCGCCGAGCCGTACGCGCCGCCCGTGATCGGCACGCCGCCGAGGGTGGCCAGCGGCGGGAGGTTCGTCGGGAACAGCTTCACCGCGTCGGAAACGGTGTAGGTGAAGGAGTCCCGGCCGGTGAACCCGGGTGCGGGCGTGTAGTGGAACGTCCCGTCCGCCCCGATCGACACGGTCCCGTGCGCCGCGGCGGTGTGCCGGACGACGGCGGTGGCCGAGCGGTCGTTGCCGAGCACGCCACCGGTCAGCGTCCGCCCGGCCCGCACGCGGTAGTGGTCGTCGCCGGCCCGCGGCCCGTGGCCGTGCGCGGCGGCCGGGCCCGCGGCCGCGAGCGGCACTGCCAGCACCCCGGCGACCAGGGCGATTCTTACCCGCTTCATCCCGTTTCTCCTCCTCCGGCGCGTGGACCGCACCGGAGGAGGAGTCTGGGTGGCCGAAGTGGACGTCGGCCGTCTTCGAGAAGACCGGGGCGTTAACGGTGCCGGCGGACGTGGCCGGCCGCCGCGCCGCCGCCCAGCACCAGGATCAGCGCCGTCACCCCCCACCGGCGTTTCTCCTCGGTCCGTGCAGCGGTGTCCCGCACGACCGGCTCGGCTTGCTTGGTCGGCCGCGCGTGTGGTGCCGACGTCTTCGGCGGCGGTGCCGCCCGCGCGCCCGGCGTCGGGGCCGGGGTGGGTGCGGGGGTCGGGGTCGGGGTCAGGGTCGGCGTGGGCGTCACCGCGGCCGGCTGCTCCACCGGTGGTGGCTGGGACGGCGGGGGCGGCTCAGGCGGCGGGGTGGTCGTCGGGGTCGGGGTCGGCGTGGGGGTCGGCGACGCCGAAGTGGTGGACGGCGGCGGCGGTGCCTCGGCGAGGCACCCGGCGGCGTCCCCGCTCACCAGCGCGGGCCCGGTCGCGACCTCGACCGCGGCACCCGAGCCGTCGCGCGGCAGCCGGTACGTGACGCTCCGGTGGCCGTCCCGGTTGGCCGTGGCGTAGACGGCTCCCGGCCCGAGCACCACCGACCCGTACGCGCCGCCGGGCGGGAACGACAGCCCGGGCACCACGGCGACCTTCCCGGTCGCCGGATCGAGCGTGACGACCGCGCCGTGGCCCCGGGTGGTCGTCGACACGCCGTACAGCAGCCCGTCCGACGGGTCGTACGCGAAGTCGTCCACGCCCGCCGCGAGCGTCACCGGCCGGAGGGCCGTCCGGTGCACCACCCGCAGGTAGCCGTCCGACACCGGGTCGACGTCCACTGTGTACAGATCGCTGTTCTGCCGCACGTACCAGCGGTTCCCGGCGATCGCGCCGGCCGTGGCGCCGGTGACCAGGCTCCACACCGGACGCGGCGCGCCCGCCCGGCCGATCACGCCGAGGTCGGTCACCGCGCCCGAGGCGTCGATCCGCACCGCGTGCGCGCCGTGGTCGTAGCGGCCGCTGCGGGTGCCGTCGGCGACGCCGTACACGACGTCCTGCGCCGCGGAGTACCCCATCGCGTTGATCCAGTACCCGGCCTGCGTCAGGCGTTTCGTGGCGCCGCCGGGCAACGACAGGAGCCGGAGCGTCGTCGGCGCGCCGTCGCGTTCGTTCTGCGCCTGCAGGATCGTGCAGGCGTCCGGGTCCTGGGCCGCCGGGCGCGTCGACGACGCGGGCGCGAGCCAGCCCGTCGCCGCCAGCAGCGCCGAGACGGCCGCGGCCACGCCGAGCATCGCCGCCCAGCGGGCCCGCGAGCCGGTCAAGCCAGCCTTTCGAGCGCGCTGGTGAACGCCTCCGACGGGATCTTCGCCCCGCCGCTGAACGGGTTCTGCAGCTGGTAGATCGCGAACAGCAGCAACGTGATCGTGCCGGCCAGGGTGGAGACGATGATGATGTGCGCGGCGAGCCGCGTGCCGCCGAACAGGTTCGGCAGCAGGATCGCCGTGATCACGCTGCCGAGGATGAGCGCGAACCAGACGACCGCGCCGACCCCGCCGCCGCCCGCGTTGTTCAGCCGCTGGGTGCGCGCCTGGTAGACCGACCAGAGCTGGTTGCTGGCCTCGGTCTTGCGGTCGACCAGCCAGTCACCGTCGACGTCGACGGCCGCGACGGCCTGGCGCATCTGGTCGAGCTCGGTCCAGCCGGTGGCGGGGATCTCCCCGCCGTCGGTCAGGCGCGGCCACTCCTGCTGCTCGACGGTCTGCGCGTAGGCGACGGCCAGCTGGTGCACCCGGTCCTTCGTGTCGCCCGGCAGCGCGTCGGCCGCCCAGGTGGCCGCGACCAGGCTGTCGGCCTCGGTCTGCGCGTCCTGGGTCGCCGAGCCGACGGAGTCGAACAGCGAGATGAGCACGAACGCGACGAGCACCGCGTGCAGCCCGCCGACGATGGTGAACACCTGGCCCGCCGCGTCGTTGTTGTCGGGGCGGCCCTCGTCCCAGCCGAACCGCCGGACCAGGTAGGCGATCACGCCCGCGACGACGGCCGCGCCGGCCACCCACAGCCCGCCGGCCACGAAGATGTTCATCCACGTCCTTTCCGCACCCGGCGCAGGACCGCCGGAACGCTCAAGTTAGCCACCCATTTCCGGGCGGACAACCGGGAATTGTTCGATTCATCCGGGTGGCCTCACCCGGGCCGCGATTATCGCCGATTCGGCGCAGTTCACCGCAGGCGGGGGCCGTCTGTTCCCGTCCCGCGACGGCCGGATTTCCCCTTACGAGAAGCGAATCTTCTCGACCGGGTGACGGCCGGGAACCCCCGGTGACCGCCAGCGGTCGAGCGTCCAGGAGAACGCGCCCGAAATGGGCTGTTACTTATCTTCCTGACACGATCGTGTCATTGTGGGCCCGGGCGCCGTTGCTATGTTGATTCTTCGTTGCCTTGGGCAATCCCGGCTTCCGAATTGATTGGGTGGTTCTCGCTGTGACTGTCACCGACCCGGTGGAGACCGAGACCGAGCAGGCGCCGTTGAGCCTGGGCCGGGCCGCGGCCCGGACGCTGGCCACGACAACGAAGTCGGTCCCGCAGATGCAAGGGATCTCCTC